>NZ_CABFPH010000005.1 GCF_902141845.1 Methylobacterium symbioticum
CAGCGGCCCAGCCGCCGGCGGCGCCTTCCGCCTCGGTCGGCCGCGCCGGTCCAGCCGGGACCCGCGCCGAGCGGCGCCGGCGCTCCTACGCAGCCTGCAACCGCGCCTCTCACCAGCGCGGCCTCAGCGGTGGGCGCCGGCGCCGCTTCCTGATCCGCTGCCGCCTCGGTTACGAGCGCCCACGTCAGCCCCCGGCGGTGCAGGCGGCGCCTCCGGCGCCGACCCAGCAGCCTGCACAGGGAGCGCGGCCGTGAGGCGGCCCGCCCGCGCCCAGCCGTGAAGCTCGTCGTGTTCGACGTCGACGGCACCCTCGTCGACAGCCAGCACCTCATCGTCGCGGCGCAGGGGACGGCCTTCGCCGAGCACGGCATCCCGGCGCCGGGCCGCACCGAGGCGCTCTCCGTCGTCGGCCTCTCGTTGCCGCAGGCCTTTCGCCGCCTCGTGGGCGATGATGGGCCCATCATGGAACTGGCCGAGAGCTACAAGCGCGCCTTCCAGGCTTTGCGCCTCGATCCGACCTACGAGGAGCCGCTCTTTCCCGGCATGGCCGAGCTCATCGCGCGGCTCCATGCCCGCGCGGACGTGCAGCTCGGCATCGCCACCGGCAAGTCCCGCCGCGGCGTGGACCACCTCATCCGCGCCCACGGCTGGGACGGCTGGTTCGTCACCACGCAGACCGCCGACGATGCGCCCTCGAAGCCCGATCCGGCCATGCTGCAGATGGCGATGGCCGAGGCGGGGCTCGGACCCGAATCGACGGTGATGGTGGGCGATACCACCTACGACATGGCGATGGCGGTGAGTGCCGGTGCCGCAGCGGTCGGTGTGGGCTGGGGCTACCACGAGGCCGGCGCCCTCTACGCCGCAGGTGCGGTCACGGTGGTGGACGACGCTGCCGGCCTCGGTGCTCTTTTCGGCAAGTCCGATTGAGGTGCGAACATCGGCGAACAGACGATCGGCGGCCCTCGCGCCAGGGTGGACGATGGCCTATCTGGCCCTCATGAGCGACGACAGCATGAAGGACCGGACCGGTGACGGCTCGGAGGCGCCCCTCGACCCGCTGAAGGCGGTGCGCAACCAGACCAAGCCGGCCCTGCCGAAGCGGTTCTACAAGGAGGCCGGCTTCGCGGCGGGGGAGGGCGGCTATCGGCTGACTCTCGACGGCCGTCCGGCCAACACACCGGCCCGCAGTCCCCTCCAGGTGCCGAGCGCCGATCTCGCGGCGATCCTGGCGGCCGAGTGGGAAGCACAAGGCGCGGAGATCGATCCCGCGACGATGCCGGTCACCCGCCTCGTCAACACGACGCTCGATGGCGTCGCGCCGCGCCGGGAGGCCGTGGTCGAGGATCTCGCGGCCTATGCCGGCACCGACCTGCTCGCCTACCGGGCCGAGGGACCCGATCGCCTCGTCTCGGCCCAGGCCGCGGCCTGGGACCCCGTGCTCGACTGGGCGCGTGAGGCGCTCGGCGTCCGGCCGATCCTCAGCGAGGGCGTGATGCACGTGGCCCAGCCCGCGGAATCGGTGGCGGCCCTGCGCCGGGCGATCGAGGCCGTCGAGAGCCCGTTCGGGCTCGCCGCGCTCCACACCATGACGACGCTCACGGGCTCGCTGATCCTCGCGCTCGCCGTCCTGCGCGGGCGCCTCGATCCCGCCGAGGCTTGGGCGGCGGCGCATGTGGACGAGACCTACCAGGCCGAGGCCTGGGGCCACGACGCGGAAGCCGAGGAGCGCCTCGCCAAGCGCCGGGCCGAATTCGAGGCGGCGGCCACGGTGGCGGCCCTCGCCTGAGGATCTTGGCCTGAAGGCCCGTTTTCGCCGACGAAACCTTCGTGCTAAGGGGCCCGCATAGTTCGACCGTCAAGCTCGCCGTAGAGAGCGGCTGCCGGCCGGGACGCCAACGCCAATCCAGCCCCGAGGCCCACCCCATGAAGGACATTCTCGAGAAGCTCGAGCAGCGGCGCTCACAAGCGCGGCTCGGAGGCGGCGAGAAGCGGGTGGAAGCCCAGCACAAGCGCGGCAAGCTGACGGCGCGCGAGCGCATCGAACTCCTGCTCGACCACGGGTCGTTCGAAGAGTTCGACATGTTCGTGCAGCACCGCTCCACCGATTTCGGCATGGAGAACCAGAAGATCCCCGGCGACGGCGTGATCACCGGCTGGGGCACGGTGAACGGCCGCACGGTGTTCCTGTTCTCGAAGGACTTCACGGTCTTCGGCGGCTCGCTCTCCGAGACGCATGCCGCCAAGATCGTGAAGGTGCAGGACATGGCGCTGAAGATGCGCGCTCCGATCATCGGCATCTTCGATGCCGGCGGCGCGCGCATCCAAGAGGGCGTGGCCGCGCTCGGCGGCTACGGCGAGGTCTTCCGCCGCAACGTCATGGCGTCCGGCGTCATCCCGCAGATCTCGGTGATCATGGGCCCCTGCGCGGGCGGCGACGTCTACTCGCCGGCGATGACCGACTTCATCTTCATGGTGCGCGACACGAGCTACATGTTCGTGACCGGCCCGGACGTGGTGAAGACGGTGACGAACGAGGTCGTTACGGCCGAGGAGCTCGGCGGCGCCAAGATCCACACCACCAAGTCCTCGATCGCCGACGGTGCCTTCGAGAACGACGTCGAGGCGATCCTGCAGATCCGCCGCCTGCTCGACTTCCTGCCCGCCAACAACATCGACGGCGTGCCGCAGATCGAGAGCTTTGATGATCCGCTCCGCCTCGACACCGCCCTCGACACGCTGATCCCGGACAACCCGAACAAGCCCTACGACATGGGCGAACTGATCCGCCGCGTGGTCGATGAAGGCGACTTCTTCGAGATCCAGGGCGCCTATGCCCGCAACATCATCACGGGCTTCGGCCGCATCGAGGGCCGCACCGTCGGATTCGTGGCGAACCAGCCCCTTGTTCTGGCGGGCGTGCTCGATTCGGATGCCTCGCGGAAGGCGGCCCGCTTCGTGCGCTACTGCGACGCCTTCTCGATCCCGATCGTCACCTTCGTGGACGTGCCGGGCTTCCTGCCGGGTACGGCGCAGGAATACGGTGGCCTGATCAAGCACGGCGCCAAGCTGCTCTTCGCCTACAGTCAGGCGACGGTACCGCTGGTCACGGTGATCACCCGGAAGGCTTTCGGCGGCGCCTACGACGTGATGGCCTCGAAGCATGTCGGCGCCGACGTGAACTACGCCTGGCCCACCGCGCAGATCGCGGTGATGGGCGCCAAGGGCGCGGTCGAGATCATCTTCCGCGCGGAGATCGGTGACGAGGCCAAGATCGCCGAGCGCACCAAGGAGTACGAGGACCGCTTCCTCTCGCCCTTCGTCGCGGCCGAGCGCGGCTATATCGATGAGGTGATCATGCCCCACTCCACGCGCAAGCGCATCGCCCGGGCGCTCAGCATGCTGCGCACCAAGGAGATGGAGCAGCCCTGGAAGAAGCACGACAACATCCCGCTCTGAGCGGGCGCCATCTCCCTCCCCCGCGACGGGGGAGGGGGACGCAGCCTCACGCCACGCTGCGCTCGATCTGCTCCTCGTCGCAGATCACGCCGGCGGAGCCCTCGTACTCCGCCGTGATGTCCGCTGCCGCCGAGGCCGGAGCAGGCGTCGCGCGGTCCTTGGCGAAGGTCGAGAGGAACAGGCGCATCACGTGCCGCACGCCCGCGTCGTTGATGGTGCGCTGGTCCTCGTTGTAGTAGCGGCCCGCATTCACGTTGCTGGTGACGATGTCGTAGGCGGGGAAGTACACGGCCCGCGGATCACCCGATGCGCAGACCTCGCCCGCGGCCACGCGCAGCACCGACTTGGAGTAGCTGTTCGACTCCATGACGTGCCGGTCCATGTAGGTCGCGATCATCGGCACCGGCGAGACGGTGAAGATCACCCGGGCCTTCGAGTTCACGCTCCAGAGCCGCTCCAGGAAGCCCTTGAGGTCGCCGAGCACCTCCGCGGCGCCCGCGTTCACGCACTCGTAGAGGTCCGGATCGAAGGTGCCGCCGGCCACGCCCGGGGCGAGCGGCAGGGCTGCCCCGTCACCGCGCCAGCGCCAGCCCTCGGTCAGCCCCAGAGTCAGCACGAACACGTCAAGCGTCTCGAAGAGGTGGCGCACGGCGGCGAGGTGCGCGTCGCGGGCGGCCACCACCTCGGCCTCGCTGGCGAAGCCCGCGGGTTCGACGGTCGGCCGGAACGGATCGACGTAGCGTCCGTCCTCGCGCAGCCAGGCCTTCAGCTCGGGCTCGTAGCGGCCATAGGCCCTGTCGAAGAGCTGCACGAACTGGCGCGTGTAGTAGAGGTTGCCGTAGCGGGCTGAGAAGGTGCCGAACTGGCGCTCATGCGCCTCGGCGGCGCTCATGTTCCCCGGTGCCGATTCGGTCAGGTAGTAGTTGAAGCCGGCCTCGCGCAGGGCCTCGGCGACGCGCTGGGCGAAGCAGGAGCCGCCCGTTGCGACCCGGTCGCCGCGGCCGATGGCGAAGGTCTCCTTCGGATGCGGGTTGACGGCGAAGGGCGGCACGTTGGTCACGACCTTGCGCCAGAATCGCTCGGCCGGTAGACCCGTATACGGATTTGCACCCATTCCCGATCCTCAGAGTTCGACACGTCCGGACGGTCGCGATACCCCGACCCTCCGGCTTTCGCGAGACCCGGCGCGCACCTTGGCCCTGCACGACCTGCCCCGACGCGCCCGCAGCGCGTTCACCTTGTCGGCACCTTCCTGGGCAACACCGTGGCGGGCGCGGGCCGCCGAGGCGCCCCGCACGGGCCCGAGCGTGGCCGTGCTCGGCAATTGCCAGGCCCGCGGCGTGGCGCAGGCCTTGCGCCTCCTCGCGCCGGACGCGCGCGTCACCTACTTCTCGATGGGCACGCTGAAGCGCGACCACGGCGACATCGAGGGGCTTGTCCGCACCGTCGCGGGATTCGACCACGTCTTCTCACAAGCCTTCCCCGGCGGCCTGCTGCCGGGCGGCGACATCGGCACCCTGCACGCGCGCGAGGGCCGGCTGAAGCAGTTCCCGACGATCGTGTTCTCGGCCTTCCACCCGGACATGGTCTATGCCGGGCGCACGCAGAGCCTCGCCGACCAGAAGCTCGCTCCGTCGCCGCTCGGCCAGTACCATTCGGCCATCGCGCTCTGCGCCTACCGCCTCGGCCTCGACGTGGCGCAGACGGCGAGCCTGTTCCGCGAGGACGTGTTCCAGCGTCTCGGCTATCTCGACCACTGGGATCCGGCGGTGCGGGAACTCATCGCGAACGCGGCCTCGATGAATTTCGGCCTGGAGCGTGAGGTTGCCCGCTGGAGCCGCCGCGGCGCCTTCATGCACGTGGTCAACCACCCGAAGGCCTTCGTGATCGGCGATATCGCCCGACGTCTTCTGGTGGAGAGCGGCTTCAACCCGGAGCCTGTCGAGATGGAGGATTATCTCGGCGACGAACTGGTCCGCGACGTGGTTTGGCCGGTCTACCCGGCGATCGCCGACCTGTTCGGGCTCACTGGTTCGTACCTGTTCAAGACCAAACCCCAGGGCGAGGCCTTCCCGCAGCTGTACGATCTGCGCGGCTTCCTGGCGAAGAGCTTCGCGATCTACGACACGCTGAAGCCGGAGGCGCTGGCTTGTCCGCGCGTCGACACCTGGGTCGAGGCGCCCTGGATCACCGAGGTTTTCCTGGCAGCGAAGACGCGGTGACGCGCGGTCTCAGCTCGCCGCCCGCAGGTCCGTATCGGAGATGCCCTCGATCATCATGCGCACCAGCGCGTTGACCTCGCGGATCTGGAAGGGCTTGCGCAGGTAGAGGCTGCCCGGCACGGCCCGCGAATTCCGGCCGGTGCCCGACGAGGTGTAGACCACCGGACGATCCGGATGCAGGGCGCGGAAGGCCTCGGCCACGGTCCAGCCGTCGATGAGTCCCGGCAGATGGATGTCGGTGAACAGCCAGTCGATCTCCTGGCCTCGGCCGCGCAGGACGGTCAGGGCCGCCTCGCCGCTCGACGCCTCGATGACCCGGACGCCTTGCGAGGCGCAGAGCTGCGCGACAATGTCGAGCAGGATGTAGCTGTCTTCGACCACGAGGACGTTCTGTACGGGACGCATGGGCCGATCCGGTGTGCCGTTCGGACTAGATCGCCGCCAAGATGGTTGAGGCCCCGTTAACTCGCTCTTACGCAACCGATCGCGCTATGCGGATCCGGTTCGCCGAATTCCTGTTGCACTGCCGCAACGCGCGGGCACCACATGATCGTCCCGCAACAGGCTGCCGCTGCCGCGCCGTATTCCGCGCGCGAGAACAGGCAGCCGGATCTCCGGCACGGACGCCTTGGAGGAGGTGCGCGGGCGCACGGCACTGCGTGCGGGAGCCTGCTCGAAAGCGCCTGTCAAGGTTGACGGAACCTTCGCTTAACTCGGCCATCCTATGACGGCCGTAGAGTGAAGCGGCATCGGAACGGCCGCCCCCCCGCATCCGGCGGATGGCCCGCGATCCGCCTCAAGGAGCTTGAGAACCATGAGCCATCCCCCGCGTCTGCGCGCCGTCTCGGTTGGCCTCGCGCTCTGCGCAGCCCTGAGCCTTGCCGCCTGCTCGAAGGATTCGGATCTCGCGGACGCCTCCGGCCTCGCGGGCGGTGTCGGCGGCGCCGGCACGCCGGGCAGCGCCCAGGACTTCGTCGTCAACATCGGTGATCGCGTCTTCTTCGAGTCGGACTCGACCGATCTGACTCCGACCGCGACCGCCACCCTCGACAAGCAGGCCGCCTGGCTGCAGCGCTACCCGCGCTACACCTTCCTCATCGAGGGCCATGCCGACGAGCGCGGCACCCGCGAGTACAATTTCTCTCTCGGCGCTCGCCGTGCCCAGGCCGTGAACGACTATCTCGCGTCCCGCGGCATCGCCTCCGGCCGCATGCGCACGGTCTCCTACGGCAAGGAGCGTCCGGTGGCGGTCTGCAACGACATCTCCTGCTGGTCGCAGAACCGCCGTGCCGTCACCGTGCTCGACCGGGGGGCCGGGTCCTGACACGCGACATCTGACCTGCGTCGGCGCCGCATTTTTGCCGCGGCGCCGCGCATCTGCTACCCGGGGCCGCCGCGGCGCAGGAGCGCCGCCGACCCCGGGGGCATTCTCCGCCGAAGCGGCTTCCGACCGGCGCGAGAGAGTGCCCCGTCCGCTTCGACGTGCCGACAGCCATGCTCCGCGCAACCCTGCTCTCGACTTGCCTCGTCCTCACGGCCTGCTTGCCCGCCGGCGCCCAGGACGCGGCGGAATTCGTGGTGCGCCTCAATCGCCTGGAGAACCAGTCGCGGATGATGGCTGGCCAGATCGAGACGCTCCAGTACGAGAACCGTCAGCTCAAGGAGCAGCTGCGCAAGTTCCAGGAGGACGTCGAGTACCGCCTGCAGGAGGGCAAGGGCGGTGGCGCCAAGCCGGCGCCCACCAGTCCCGGCAAGGTCGATGGCGCCAATCCCGGTTCGGGCAGCCCGGCGGCCAAACCTCATAAGCGCGGCGACGCCTTCGATCCGGAGCAGAGCCCCGGCCAACCCGGAGCGCCGCAGCAGTTCGGCTCCACGACGCCCTCCATGCCGCTCGCCGCGGCGCCGTCCGCCCAGCCGCGGCCGCTGCCGCGCGGGGCGATCGAGCCGTCCGACGACGCGGAGGCCGGCACGCCCGGCTACGACGAGCCTGTCGATCTGCGGCCGCCATCCCGCGTCGGAACCACCGGCGCCCTGCCGGACCGGCCGAGCGGCAGTGTCGCCGCCACGGCCACGGGCGACGCCGTCTCGGACTTCGAGACGGCGATGGGCCATATCCAGGCCCGCCGCTACGAGCAGGCCGAGATGGATCTGCGCCAGTTCATCCAGTCCCATCCGCGCGACGGGCGCGTGCCCGCCGCCACCTTCTGGCTGGGCGAGAGCTACCTGCAGCGCAACCGCAACCGCGAGGCAGCAGAGCAGTTCCTGAAGGTCTCGACCGACTATGCCCGCTCGGCCCAGGCCCCCGAGGCCATGCTGAAGCTCGGCGTCTCGCTCAACGCGCTGGGCGCCCGCGAGCAGGCCTGCGCGACTCTGGCCGAGCTCGAGCGTAAGTTCCCGAGTGCCGGCTCGAACGTCCGTCAGGGCGTGGCGCGGGAGCAGAAGCGCGCCCGCTGCGCCGCTTGAGCGGCGACTCCCTCGACGAACGCCTGAACGCCGCGCTTGCCCCCTATCTGCGAGCCGGTTGCCTGCTCGCCGTGTCGGGCGGCCCCGATTCGACCGCGTTGATGCTGGCCGCCGCCGCGTCGCGTGGCCCGGCATCGCTGACCGTCGCCACCGTCGATCACGGCCTGCGCCCGGAGGCGCGGACGGAGGCCGAGGCGGTGGCGCGGCAGGCGAACGTCCTCGGCCTCTCCCACCGGATCCTCGTCTGGACAGGCCCCTATCCGCGCGCCGGGCTCCAGGCGGCGGCGCGTGCCGCGCGCTACCGTCTTCTGGCCGCCCATGCCGCGCAGACGGGCGCGGCCTTTCTCCTGACCGGGCATACCCTGGATGATCAGGCCGAGACGGTGCTGATGCGGCTTGCCCGCGGCAGCGGCCCGGCGGGGCTCGCCGGGATGCGACGCGAACGCAGCCTGACCCCCGGCCTCGTCCTCGCCCGGCCGCTCCTCGCCTTCGCCAAGGCCGACCTGGTCGCGTGGTGCGAGGCGAAGGCCATCGCTTACCAGCGCGATCCGTCGAACGCCGACGAGCGCTTCGCCCGCACCCGGCTCCGCCAGTTGCGCCCGCTCCTCGAACGGGAGGGGCTCACGGCCGCGCGTCTCGCCCGGTTCGCCGAGCGTGCGGCCCGGGACGACGACGCTCTGCGTGTGATTGCGGAGGATGCTCTCGCGCGTCTCGCATCGAAAGAATCGCGTTGCCTCGACGGCCGAGCCCTGGCCCATCTCCCCGAGGCGATTGCCCTGCGGGTGCTCGACCTCGCGCTCGCGCGGGCCGGCGCCGCGGAGGGGCGGCTGGAGCGGCTGGAGCGGCTCCTCGGCGAGATCCGGCCAGCGCTTGCCGCCGGGATGCCCCTGAGACGCACCTTCCGCGGCTTTCTGGTCGCCGTCGGAGGCGACGGCACGATCCGCCTCGCTCCGGCGCCCCCGCGCCGCGCCGCAGGGCCGACCGAGTTACTTGGCAAGGGATAGGCCACTGCCTACATTGGGCGGGCGTGCAGGATCGACCGGCGGAGCCGGCCGAGGGGGGCGGCACGCCTCAAGGATCGGTAGATGAACCCGAATTTTCGCAATTTTGCCTTGTGGGTCGTCATCTTCCTGCTCGTGCTCGCCCTCGTGACCCTGTTCCAGAATCCGGGTCATCGCGGCGGCGGCAGCGAGATCGCCTACAGCCAGCTTCTGAATGATGCCGATGCCGGCAAGATCCAGTCGGTGGTGATCTCCGGGCAGGACGTCAGCGGCACCTATGTGGGCGGCGGCAACTTCACCAGCTACGCGCCGAACGACCCGAGCCTGGTCTCCAAGCTCCAGGGCAAGGGCGTCCAGATCACCGCGCGTCCGCCGTCCGACAACACGCCGTGGTTCATCCAGCTTCTTGTGAGCTGGCTCCCGATTCTCGTCTTCATCGGTGCCTGGATTTTCCTGTCGCGACAGATGCAGTCCGGCGCGGGCCGTGCCATGGGCTTCGGCAAGTCGAAGGCCAAGCTCCTGAACGAGGCTCATGGCCGCGTCAGCTTCGAGGACGTCGCCGGCGTCGAGGAGGCCAAGGAGGACCTGCAGGAGATCGTCGAGTTCCTGCGCGACCCGCAGAAGTTCCAGCGACTCGGCGGCCGCATCCCGCGCGGCGTACTCCTCGTCGGCCCGCCCGGCACCGGCAAGACCCTGATCGCCCGCGCCGTCGCGGGTGAGGCGAACGTGCCGTTCTTCACGATCTCCGGTTCGGACTTCGTCGAGATGTTCGTCGGCGTCGGCGCAAGCCGCGTCCGCGACATGTTCGAGCAGGCCAAGAAGAACGCGCCCTGCATCATCTTCATCGATGAGATCGACGCCGTCGGCCGTCACCGTGGCGCCGGCCTCGGCGGTGGCAATGACGAGCGCGAGCAGACCCTCAACCAGCTCCTCGTGGAGATGGACGGCTTCGAGGCGAACGAAGGCGTCATCATCATCGCCGCCACCAACCGGCCCGACGTGCTCGACCCGGCGCTTCTGCGTCCCGGCCGCTTCGACCGCCAGATCATGGTGCCGAACCCGGACGTGACCGGCCGCGAGCGCATCCTGCGCGTCCATGTGCGCAAGGTGCCGCTCGCTCCCGATGTCGACCTGAAGACCATCGCCCGCGGCACGCCCGGCTTCTCGGGCGCGGACCTGATGAACCTCGTCAACGAATCGGCTCTGCTGGCGGCCCGTCGCGGCAAGCGCATCGTCACGATGCACGAGTTCGAGGACGCCAAGGACAAGGTCATGATGGGCGCCGAGCGGCGCACCCTGGTGATGACCGAGGACGAGAAGCGGCTCACCGCCTACCACGAAGGCGGCCACGCCATCGTCGCCCTCAACGTGCCGGCGACCGATCCCGTCCACAAGGCGACGATCATCCCGCGCGGCCGGGCGCTCGGCATGGTCATGCAGCTGCCGGAGCGTGACAAGCTCTCGATGAGCTACGAGCAGATGACCTCGCGGCTCGCCATCATGATGGGCGGCCGTATCGCCGAGGAGATGATCTTCGGCCCCGAGAAGGTCACCTCGGGCGCGCAGTCGGACATCGAGCAGGCGACGCGGCTCGCCAAGATGATGGTCACCCGCTGGGGCTTCTCGCCGGAGCTCGGCACCGTGGCCTACGGCGACAACAACGACGAGGTCTTCCTCGGCATGTCGATGGGCCGGCAGCAATCGGTCTCGGAGGCGACCGCCCAGAAGATCGACGCCGAGGTCCGCCGCCTCGTCGAGGCCGGCCTGGAAGAGGCGCGCCGCATCCTCGGCCTGCACAAGGACGACCTGGAGGCGCTGGCGCAGGGGCTCCTCGAATACGAGACCCTGACCGGCGAGGAGATCCGCAACCTCATCAAGGGTCAGCCCCCGGTCCGCGACGGCGGCGACGTGCCGCCGACCCCGGCCCGCGGCTCCTCCGTCCCGACCGCCGGCCGCGGCCGGCCGAAGGAGAATGACGGCGGACTGGAGCCGCAGCCGCAGGCCTGAGCCGTACGACAGACAGCGACGCGACGGCGGGGCATGCCCCGCCGTTTCGCGTTTTTGCGCTCCGTCAGAAGCACGCGCCCCTGACAGGTTAAGCCTATCTGAAGCCGGTACCATCGATTCGCCACGCTTCGATACCAGCCCGGCAGACAGCTACGGTATAAGGGCCTCGAGAGAACCGGGATCGACGGCAGTGAGAAAGTACTTCGGCACCGACGGCATCCGCGGCCGGGCGAACGGCGTCATCACGCCGGAGCTGGCGCTCAAGGTCGGCCAGGCGGCGGGCCTCGTTTTTCAGCGCGGCGAGCATCGCCACCGCGTCGTCATCGGCAAAGATACCCGGCTCTCGGGCTACATGATCGAGACGGCTCTGGTCGCCGGCTTCACCTCGGTCGGCATGGACGTGCTGCTGCTCGGTCCGGTGCCGACGCCGGCGGTGGCCATGCTGACGCGCTCCATGCGCGCCGATCTCGGCGTGATGATCTCCGCCTCGCACAATCCCTACGAGGATAACGGCATCAAGCTGTTCGGTCCCGACGGGTTCAAGCTCAACGACACGATCGAGCGCGAGATCGAGGCATTGATCGATGGCGAGCTGCACAAGCGGCTCTCCGGCTCGCAGGATCTCGGCCGGGCCAAGCGCATCGAGAGCGTGCATGCCCGCTACGTGGAGTTCGCCAAGCGCACGCTCGGCCGTTCGGTCACCCTCGACGGGCTGCGCGTGGTGGTCGATTGCGCCAACGGCGCCGCCTACCGCGTCGCTCCGGAGACGCTGTGGGAGCTCGGCGCCGAGGTCATCGCCATCGGCACGGAGCCTGACGGCTTCAACATCAACCGCGATGTCGGCTCGACGGCGCCGGCCGCCCTGGTCGCCAAGGTGCGCGAGCGCCGCGCCGATATCGGCATCGCCCTCGACGGCGATGCCGACCGCGTGCTGATCGTGGACGAGAAGGGCCATGTGGTCGACGGCGACCAGCTCATGGCGGTGGTCGCCCGGTCTTGGAAGGAGGACGAGCGCCTCGCCCAGCCCGGCATCGTCGCCACCATCATGTCGAATCTCGGCCTGGAGCGCTTCCTCGGCGGGATCGGCCTCGGACTCGCCCGTACCGCGGTCGGCGACCGCTACGTGCTCGAACATATGCGCGAGCACGGCTACAATCTCGGCGGCGAGCAGTCCGGTCACATCATCATGTCGGACTACACCACCACGGGCGACGGGTTGGTGGCGGCGCTCCAGCTTCTCAGCGTGGTGCAGCGGCAGAACCGGCCGGTGAGCGAGGTCTGCCACTGCTTCGAGCCGCTGCCCCAGATCCTCAAGAACGTCCGCTACCGCTCCGGCGAGCCGCTGCGCCACGACAGTGTGGTGACGGCCATCGAGCAGGCCCGCGAGCGGCTCGGCCAGTCCGGCCGCCTCGTGATCCGGCCCTCCGGCACCGAGCCGGTCATCCGCGTGATGGCCGAGGGTGACGATCGCGGACTCGTCACCGAGGTGGTGGACGAGGTCGTCGACGCGGTGACGCGCGCCGCGGCCTGACGACCGCTCAGGCGCCGATGAACAGGCCGGCGATGGCCGCGCTCGTGAGGTTCGAGAGCGTGCCGGCCAGGATCGCGCGCAGGCCGTAGCGGGCGACCTCCGCCCGCCGCTCCGGCACGAGGCTCGAAAAGCTCGCGAGCTGGATCGCGATCGAGGCGAAGTTCGCGAAGCCGCAGAGTGCGAAGCAGACGATGGCCGTGCTGCGCGGGTCGAGGCTGCCGGCTTTCAGGGTCGGTGACAGGTTGGCGTAGGCCAGGAACTCGTTGAAGGCGATCTTCTGGCCGATCGCGCCGCCAACCAGGGCCGCCTGCTCCCAGGGTACGCCGAGGAGCCACGCGATCGGGCTCAGCGCCGGCCCGAGAAGGCCCTCGATCGAGACCTGCGGGAAGCCAAGAAGGGCTCCGAGGCCGCCGAGAAGGCCGTTGGCGAGGGCGATCAGGCCGACGAAGGCGATCAGCATCGCACCCACCGCGACGGCCACCGCGAGGCCCTTCTGCGTGCCGTCGGCCGCGGCCTCGATGAGGTTCGCCGCCCGGGTCTCGCCGAAGGTCACGCGCGTCGTCAGAATGCGCGTCGGCTCCGTCGAGGGCATCAGGATCTTCGCGTAGAGGAGCCCGCCGGGGATGGCCATCACCGAGGCTGCGAGGAGGTAGGTCATCGGCACGCCGAGGGCCGCGTAGCCGGCCAGGATCGAGCCCGCGGTGGAGGCCGCCCCACTCGTCATCACGGCAAAGAGCTCGGACCCGGTCAGCAGCGGCAGGAACGGGCGCAGGGCCACCGCGATCTCGCTCTGCCCGATGGCGATGGTGATCACCGCCGAGAAGGATTCAATCGGCGATGTGCCGAGCAGCCGGCGCAGGGCGGCGCCGAGGGCCCGCGCGAAGGCCTGCATGACGCCGAGATGGTAGAGCACGCCGATCAGGGCCGAAACGTAGAGGATCTGCGGCAGCACCCGGAGGGCCAGGATGAAACCCGAGCCGCCGAACAGCTCGAACATCTTCGGCTCGACGAGGCCGCCGAACAGGAAGGCGGTGCCGCGGTCGCCGTAGGCGAGGACCGTCTGCACCGCATCGGCGGCCACCCTCAGGCCTTCGCGTCCCGGATCCCAGAACAGCACGAGGGCACCGAGTCCCACCTGCAGCGCGAGCGCCGAGAGCACCACACGTGGGCGGATCGCCCGCCGGTTCGTGGAGAACAGCACCGCAACCGCCAGGAGGAGCGTGATGCTGAGGAGAGCGTGGATCAGACGGTCGATCATGGTCTCGCGCGGGCGTGTCGGGGTTCGAGGTCCGATGGAAGCTTCGGGCCAGTCCGCGTCGGGGGCGCCGTGCGAGGCTCTGACTGCGACTCCGGGGGCACACCGGTCGGCACCGGGATGGGGTAATGGCCTCGGAGCGCTCGCCGCCGGTTCGGCGGAGAGGCGCGCAGGGTATCGATCGGCTCTCGAGTATTTTTGCGAAACCGGTTCCCGGTTCCGCGAGAGACAAGGCGGGAGACGCGATCGGACAGAGCACCGTCCGTGATCCCGAGATCGTCGACGATGCTCTAGACAATTGTGCCCGGCGTCGCTGTCGCGCCGGCGCCGCAGGTGGCTCGGGAACGGCGCTGGGGGTTGGCCTTGGCTCAGAACTTTCGGTTTCGCGGGTCCGTGGCGCTTGTCACCGGCGCGGCCAGCGGCATCGGCGCCGCGCTCGTCATCGCGCTCACGGCGCGCGGCTGCGCCGTCGCGATGGTCGATCGGGACGCGGCCGGCCTCGACGCGGTGGAGGGGATCGTCGAGCCACACGGCGTCGCGGTCTCGAAGCATGTGGCCGACCTTACGGATGCCGAGGCGATCCGTGCGCTCCCACGGGCGGTCGAGGCGGAATTTGGCCGGCTCAACCTGCTGGTCAACAATGCCGGCGTGGCGCTGGGCGGCCGCTTCGCCGACGTCCATCCCGACGACGTGGACTGGCTTCTCGACATCAATCTGCGCGCCGTGATGCGGGTCACGCACGCCTTCCTGCCGATGCTGGCGCGGGAGCCCCTGGCCCAGATCGTCAATATGTCGAGCCTGTTCGGGCTGATCGCGCCGCCGGGACAGGCAGCCTATGCCGCGAGCAAGTTCGCAGTTCGCGGCTTCTCGGAAGCCCTGCGCCACGAATATGCTGGAACCGGCCTCGGCGTGACGGTGGTCCATCCGGGCGGCGTCGACACGCCGATCGCGCGCAGTGCGCGCGGCCCGCGGCCCGAGGGTGACGCCGCCACGGTGGAGGCGACGCGCCTCGCCTTCGAGAAAGCGCGGGCCGATTTCCAGTCCTTCCTGAAGCTCTCGCCGGATTTCACGGCGCGCAAGGTCCTCGACGCCGTGGAGCAGCGGGAAGCGCGGGTGGTGATCGGCAAGGATGCGCGCTACGCCTCGCTGATCCAGCGCTTGCTGCCGGTCGATTACTGGCGGCTGATCCAGCGCCTTTCGCGAGCGGCGAACTGAACATGGCAAGCCTGCGCGCTTATATCGGAGCCTGGATGGTCAGACGGAACGTCCGTGCGCGGCTCGGCGCGATGGACGACATCGCGCAGGTGCGGCGGATCTTCGACGGCGCCACCTTCCCGGATCCACCAGCCGCCACCTACGAGTCCGGAAGCCTCGGCGGCGTGGCGGGCGAGTGGGTGCGGCCCCGGTCCGGGGACAGCCTCCGCCTGTTCTACATCCATGGCGGAGGCTTCGTCGCCTGCTCGCCGAAGACCCATCGTCCGGTGACGGGCGGCTTGGCCGCGCGCGGCTTCACCGTGTTCGCGCCGGATTACCGGCTTGCTCCCGAGAACCCGTTTCCCGCCGGCCGCGACGACGCTCTGGCGGCGTGGTGCGCCTTCGCGGAGGGCGGTCCGGCCTGCATCGCGGGCGATTCAGCTGGCGGCAACCTCGCGCTCGCCGTGATGCTCGCCGCCCGCGACCGAGGCCTGCCGATGCCGCGCGCCGCCGCCTTGTTCTCGCCGGTCACGGACCTCGCCGCCACCACCGGATCGCGGGTCTCGAACGCGCTGCGGGACGCGATGTTCAACCCCCAATCGCTCGCCAATCTCGGGCCGATGTACCTCGCCGGGCACGACCCGCGCGATCCGGAGGCCTCGCCGATCTATGCGGACCCGACAGGTCTGCCGCCGCTGCTGTTTCATGTCGGCGAGCGCGAGATCCTGCGCGACGATTCCGTCCGGATGGCGGAGAAGGCGCGGGCCCACGGCGTCGACGCCACCGCCGAGGTCTTTCCGGTGGTCAACCACGTCTGGCAATTCGCCGATCACCGCCTGCCGGAGGCGCGCCGCTCCCTCGACACCGCCGCCGCCTTCATGAGGCGGCACGCCGGCGCGGGCCGGGCATGAACGGCGAGCCGACCCTGCCGCGGGAGGTGCTCGGCCTCCTCGTCGTCGGGGCGGGTTTCTCGGGAATCGCCATGGCGATCCGCGCCCGCGCGGCCGGGGTCGGCCCGCTCCTCGTGATCGAGAAGGCCGAGGCGGTCGGCGGCACCTGGCGCGAGAACACTTATCCGGGCGCGGCCTGCGACGTCCCCTCTCATCTCTACTCGCTCTCCTTCGCTCCCAAGGCCGACTGGACGCGCGCCTACGCCCGCCAGCCGGAGATCGCGGCCTATATGCGCGATGTGGTCGCGCAGGAGAGGCTCGGTCCGCTCCTGCGTCTCTCGACGGCCTTCCGCGGCGCCACCTGGGATGAGGCCGCAGGGTTGTGGCGGGTCGAGACCAGCCGCGGACCGCTCGAGGCCCGCGCCATTGCCTCGGGAATGGGCATCTTGCACCATCCGGCCGTCCCGCCGATCCCGGGCCGCGAGAGCTTCGCCGGCGCGCAGTTCCACTCGGCGACCTGGGACCATGGCTGCGATCTGCAGGCCAAGCGCATCGGTGTCATCGGCACGGGCGCGAGCGCGATCCAGTTCGTTCCGCAGATCGCGCCGCTGGCCGGGCAACTCACCCTGTTCCAGCGCAGCCCGCCCTGGATCGTGCCGCGCGGCGACCGGCCGGTCGCGGCTTGGCGGCAGGCGCTCTTCCGGCGCCTGCCTCTCACCCGCCGCCTGGAGCGGGCACGCCTGTTCTGGCGGAACGAGGTGCGGGCGCTTGCCGGCTTCACCCGCGTCTCGACCCTGACCGGCCTGGCGGAGAAGCTCGCCCGCCATCACCTGTTCCGGTCGGTGCCGGACCGGGCCCTGCGCGCCAAGCTGCGGCCGACCTACCGTCTCGGCTGCAAGCGCGTATTGATCTCCGACGATTACTACCCGGCGCTCCAGCGGGCGAACGTCACGGTGGAGACTGGCTCGATCCGCGCGATCACGCCGTCCGGCGTGGCGATGGAAGACGGGACGGAGCACGTTCTCGACGTGCTGATTTTCGCGACCGGCTTCGACGTGGCGGCGAGCCTGCCGCGCGCCTCCATCGTCGGGCGCGACGGCCTCAGCCTGGCGGCGGCCTGGGCGGACGGAGCGGGCGCGCATCAGGGCATCAGCGTCGCTGGCTTCCCGAACTTCTTCCTGCTGCTCGGACCGAACACCGCACTGGGGCACAACTCGATGCTGCTCATGCTCGAGGCTCAGGTGCAGCATGTGCTCGACTGCCTCGCGGCCCTGACTAAGGTGGGCGCGCGGGCCATCGAGGTCCGTCCCGAGGCGCAGGCGCGGTTCCTCGACAGGCTGCAGGCGCGGCTCGATAGCAGCATCTGGCAGCGGGGCGGCTGCATGAGCTGGTATCGCGACGCGAACGGGCGCAACAGCGTGAACTGGCCGGATTCGGTGCTCGCCTATCTGCGCAGCGCCCGCCGCGCGCGGCCGAAAGATTACAGCCTGCGCTGAGTGGGGCCGGTCACGCCGGCGCCTGCGCGGCCGCGTGCTCGGCGATGGCGCCGGCCGTGGTGATCCAGATGCCGTCCCGGTGCCGGGCGATGTGGGCGAGCGCCTGCCGGAGGGGACGCAGGCGCTGCGGCTGGCCAACGATGTAGGGGTGAAGGGCGATGCCCATCACCAGAGGCGCGGATTTCGACTGCTCCAGCATCTCGTCGAAGGCGTCGACGATCGCCTCCGCGAATTGGCGCCCGGTATCCTTGCGAGCGACGATGGCCGGGATGTCGTTGAGCTCCTGCGGGTAGGGCACGGCCAGGATGCGTCCGCCGTTGCGGGTGGCGAACCAGATCGGCTGGTCGTCATGGCACCAGTCGAGGAGATAGCGGTAGCCCGCCTCGGCCAGGAGATCGGGCGTGACACGGGATTGCGAGATCCAGGGCCCGAGCCAGCCGGCCGGCGCTTTGCCCTCCTCGCGGGTCAGGATCCCGGTCGCCTCGGCGATCAAGGCTCGTTCCTCTGCCTCGTCGAGGATGCCCTGGCGCTCGGAATTGGTGCGCCCATGTCCGACGATCTCGTCGCCGCGGGCGCGGAACGCCTCGATCAGGCCCGGACAGTCCCGGTAGATCCGGCTGTTGACCAGAATGCTCGCCGGCATCTGCAAGGCATCGAGCATGTCGCGGATGCGCCAGGCGCCGACCCGGTTGCCCCAATCGCGCCAGGCGTAGTTCAGCACGTCCGGCTGCGGGCCACCCGGCGCCAGCTCCGCGCCGAGCCCCGAACCGAAATCGAAGGTCTCGAGGTTCAGCGCGACGTAGACCGCGAGGCGCTTGGCGCCCGGCCAATCATAGATCGGGCGTCCGGGCAGGGGGCTGAAGGGGTAGCGTCCGTGGTCGGTCATCGGGTCTCGAACTCCGTCAGGCCGCAACGGGATAGGCCGCTTCGAGCCTCTTGTCCCGGCAGGATCCGCGGCCGTCCCGGCGGATGCGCGGCTCATGCCGGATCAATCGGTCAGGATCACTCGGTTCGGCAACTCGTCCGGATC
The DNA here is from genome assembly GCF_902141845.1 of Methylobacterium symbioticum. Taxonomy (GTDB): domain Bacteria; phylum Pseudomonadota; class Alphaproteobacteria; order Rhizobiales; family Beijerinckiaceae; genus Methylobacterium; species Methylobacterium symbioticum. Next base: position 18,549 of record NZ_CABFPH010000005.1, read on the forward strand.
GGCCGGACCTGCCGGCAGCGCGGTCATCAGGCGCTCGCCGATTCGGCCAACGGCTTGGATGAGCCCTGCCTCCGCCTCGCCGCGCCCGAGCGCGCCAGCGAGATCGGACAGGATCGACTCCCACGATTCCGGAGCGATCCGGTCGAGGATCCCGCGATCGGCGACGATCTCCGCGTGGTGCTCGGCAAGGGCGATGTAGAGCAGCAGCCCTGTCCGGCCGCGCGTCCGGTCGAGGCCGCGGGCTCGGAAGGCACGAAGGGCGGCGGCCCGAACCCGGGTCCGCCGCGCGCCGCGCGGCACCAGGGCGAGGCGGGCACCCTCATGAAGCCCGGCCACCAGGATCAGGGTGGCGAGCCCGGCCTGGGCAAGGGCGATCGCCGCGGCGCTCCAATGCGTGAGCAGGATGAGCGGCCATGGCAGGAGCAGAGCAGCGACGAGGGTAGCCACCAGTATGGCGGAACGATAGAGCCCCGAGCGGGCGCAAAGCATTACGACGATCTCGCCCGCCGTGCCGGCCTCGGCTCGTGCCACGGCGGCGGCGATGCGCTCCAGCGCCTCCGGCGTGAGCTCGGTTCGCGGATCACCAGTCACCGGACGCACCTCCGCCCCCCGACGATCCGCCCCCGCCGGAGAAGCCTCCACCGTACCCGCCCGACGAGCCGCCGGAATAGCCGCCGCTCCAGCCTCCGGATCCCGGCCCCGGCAGGACGATGATGCCGCCGCGTCCGCCGCCCGCACGGTTCATCCGCCACATCACGAACAGGATCACGAGGAACAGCACGACGAACAGGGTGACCTGGGCGGGATCGACCTCGTCGCCACGGACCTGCGGCTTGCGCTGCCATCCCTGCGCATCCCCGGAGAGGATGGCGAGGATGCCGTCGATCCCGGCTCCGATTCCGCCAGCGAAGTCGCCCTGCTTGAAACGTGGCGTGATCGCGCTCGCGATGATCACCTTGGACAGAGCGTCGGTGAGCGCGCCCTCCAGCCCGTAGCCGACCTCGATCCGTACCTTGCGCTCGGCCGGCGCGACGAGGAGCAGCACGCCGTTATTGGTTTTGGCTTGGCCGAGTTTCCAATCCCGGAACAGCCGATTGCCGAAATCCTCGATCGTGGTGCCCTGCAGGCTCGGCACCGTCGCGACCACGACCTGATCGGAGGTCTTGTCCTCGTGCGCCTTCAGCTTGGCCTCGATCCCGGCGCGCTGGTCCGGGGTGAGGAGGTTGGCCGCGTCGACCACGCGTCCGGTCAGCGCCGGAAACTGAAGGTCCGCCGCGAGCGCCGTGGCCACCAGCCAGAGAAGGGCCGCCGCGCAGGCGAAGGCGCGGCGTCCGATCATGCTGGACGGCGCTGCCGGCACGGCAGCCCGCGATCCAGGGCGTGATGCGCTTTCCTGCACCGAACCGGCACCCAAGTCGGCTGAGGAGCGCTCTAGAACTTCACGTTCGGCGGCCGGTCGGCATCACGGGTCGCCGCGAAGGTCTCCATCGGCTTTGACTCCGGATAGAACCAGCTCGCGATCCAGCGACCGGGGATGGTGCGGATCTCCGTGTTGTAGGCCTGGACCGCGCCGATATAGTCCCGCCGCGCCACGGCGATGCGGTTCTCGGTGCCCTCGAGCTGCGATTGCAGGGCGAGGAAGTTCTGGTTCGACTTGAGGTCGGGATAGCGCTCCACCGTCACCAGCAGGCGACCCAAGGCGCCGCTCAGCTGGTTCTGCGCGTCCTGATATTCCTTGAACTTCTGCGGATCGCTCACCGTGCCGGCATCGACCTTCACGCTCGATGCCTTGGCCCGTGCCTCCGTGACGCCGATCAGCACGTCCTTCTCCTGCTGGGCGTAACCCTTCACGGTCTCGACGAGGTTGGGAATCAGGTCCGCCCGACGCTGGTACTGGTTCTGCACTTCGCTCCAGGCGGATTTCGCCTGCTCCTCCAGAGTTGGCACGCGGTTGATTGCGCCGCAGCCGGAGAGGCAGGTCGCCAGCACCAGCGCGACGAGCGCCGAGGCGAACCGCGCGAGCGGGGAGGTGTCTCCGCCCGAACGCCGCGACCAAGTCCCTGCCTGCATGGTTGTGAGCCCCCGATGACACGCGGCAGCCCGCCGCACCCTGGTCTAGATAGGAGCCGGAATGGCCGCGTTCAGCCCCGCTGACGTCTCTGGTGGCCGATCTTTTGCCGGATCGCCCACTGAAGACGGGCCATACACCGTCCCGCATATGCAAAAGCCCACCCGCTGCCGGATGGGCTTTGCTCAAGGATCAGAGGCTGCGCGCCGCCGATCGTCTTCGGCAGCGACGCGGAGAGGCGCCGTTCAGCGGAATCCCGCCACGCGCCGGTCACGCTTGCGCTCGGCCGCGGGCTGGTAGGCGATCTCGGCGTGATGCGTGCAATAGGGCAGGCCGGTGATGCTGCGCGCCCCGCAGAACCGGAATTCCGGCGTCGTCGGATCGCCGAGCGGCCAGCGGCACATGGATTCACGCAGGTCCATGATCGTGACGCGCTGGGATACCGCGAGGGATACAGCTTCGGCGGGAGCCGCCTGCGCGGGCGTCGGCATCGGAAATTCCGGCGCCGGGCGGTGTGTGACGATCGCCACGGGCTCAGGCGCTTCGGCCTCCACCACGGCGATTGCGGTTTCGATCTCCAGAGCCGGCTGGGCGCGGACCGGCGCCTGACCGTCCTCGCCCGTCTTCGCCCGGCCAGCGAGGCCGAGGCGATGCACCTTGCCGATCACGGCATTGCGGGTGACCCCGCCGAGCTGCGCGGCAATCTTGCTCGCGCTCTGGCCGTCCTCCCACAAGCGCCGAAGAAGCGCGACACGCTCGTCCGTCCAGCTCAGACCTGCTTCCATCGTCCCCCTCCCAACCCTGCGCGCCTGCGGGCCGCCCGATTGGTCGGCACGGGGTCGGCGCGCGATCAGGGCGTCCGTACCGGCCGGCTGCCCGCACGAACGCTGTCAGCCGGATCGAGCCCGGCCCCGCCACGCAATCGGTCTGGCCGCCGCGGAGGAGCAACCGCCGGGCGACGCAGTGGAACCTACAGGAGGGCTCGCGGCGCTTGCAAGGGTCGGGGAACCGGCCGAGTCGGGCCACAAGAGGGCTGTCCACCGGCAATGCCGGCCGGGGTGGCGGCTACCCGATCTGACGAAAAAGCCGTGCCCGACCGCATCGCGGTCGGGCACGGCTCCTCATTCCGTCATCGCGCCGCGCCACTCACGCCGCGGCGGGAAAAGGCGTCAGAAACGGCCGCCGACGCCCATGCCGCCGCTCGGCGTCAGGGCGGGGGCCATGCCGCTGGATCCGCTGGGACCGCTCTCGGCGCCCTCGATCTCCTCGCGGCGGATCCGGCGCTCGGCGGTCGCCTGGGCACGGCTCTCGCCGCGGACGTTCTTCGGCAGGTCGAGGGAGCGGGTCGGAGCCGTGGCGGCCGGGGCCGCGTCGGGGTCGACATCGGCGCGCGCGGTCCGCGTGGGAACGCTGCCCCGCAGGGAAGGCGGGGGGCCGACATCGCCAGCCGGCATCACGCCGCCGCCGCCGCCGAGGATCTTGCCGAGGCCGCCGCCGACCGATTGGCAGCCACCGAGTGCCGCGAGGCAAACGGCGAGCAGCAGCGCGCGCCGCGGTCGCGCGCCGAGCGCGAGGCGCGCCGGGGTCAGGGGCGACAGGGGCATGGGTCGATCCTCGCGCTCTCGCGGCCGCTTTCGCGCGGCCCGCGTCGTTCCAGTGCCTCTCTACGCCTGAGATTGCGCGAAAACCAAGGCACACCCTGTGGCCAGCCTGCCGCGGCCCGGAACTTGCCGCGTCACGCAGCGCCTGGATCCACAACTTCGCCTTGGTCGGCCGTCAAGGACCCATTGCCCCCTGGCGGAACCTGCTCCCGAAGGCGCGGTTGTGACGCCAGCCGTGACGCCCCAACGACAAGGACACCCCGTGTTCAGACTCGACCGGATCCTCGCGACTGCGACGATCGCCCTGTGGACCGCGTCCGCTTCGGCCGAACCGCCACAGACCGGGGAGGGGAGCTCGCAGCCGGGCACCACACAGACCGCGCCGTCCGCGACGCCCGCCGTTCCACCCAATGTCCCGGCGCCGGTGCCGCCGGCCGGGCAGGCCCAACCCGCTCCGCAGGGGGCGCCTGCCCAACCGGCTGTGCCGCCCGTGGCCCAGCCCGTGCCACAGCAGGGAACGCCGGCCACCGTCCTCGACACCCAGGATTACGAAAGCCTGCTCGGCAAGGGCGTACGCAGCGCAAACGGCGATGAACTCGGCCGTGTCATCGACGTGATCATCGACAAGGACGGGCGCCCTCGCGCGGCGATCATCGATTTCGGCGGGTTCCTCGGCGTCGGCACCCGCAAGATCGCGGTGGATTGGCGGGCGCTGCGCTTCACCACCGACGGAAAGCCCGGCCGCCTCTCGCTGCAGCTCAGCCGCAATCAGGTCCGCGTCTCTCCGGAATACAAGGCCGGCGAGCCGATCGTCGTGCTGGGCCCGGCGAGCCCATCGGTCGAGGGCGAGCAGCCGGCAGCCGCGCCGCAGGCCCAAGCTCAACCTCAAGCTCAGCCGCCCGCCCCGGCACAGCCATCGGTCCCGGTCCAGCCCTCGGCACCGGGCGCCGCCCAGCCGGCACCTCAGCCTGTCCCAACGCCCTCCGTCGAGAAGCCGCCGGAGAAGGCCCCGGATAAATGACGGTGGTTCGCCCGAAAGACCGGCGTGCCATCCCGCACCGGGAGCGCGAAGTGCCTCGCCATGAACTCCGCGCGCGCCCGGGCCGCCTGAAGGACGCCGCCCCCGAGGCACCGCGCGAGGCGGCGCCGGCGATGCCCGAGCCGGTCGCGGGCATCGGCGCCGAGGTCTCGCGCGGCAGCCGCCGGGGCCTCGACGCCTTCGCCTTCTTCGTCGCCAACCTGCAGACGGGCTTCGGGCCCTTCCTTGCCGTCTATTTCTCGCAGGCCAAGTGGACGCAATCCGACATCGGATTCGCGCTCACCGTCGGCAGTCTGGTCAGCCTTCTCGGGCAGGTGCCGGGCGGGGCGTTCGTGGATGCCGTGCGCTCGAAGCGCTTCGCGGCGGGCGTCGCGGTAATCGGGATCTCGGCGAGCGCCCTCGCCCTGGCCCTCTGGCCGAGCTTCCTCATCGTGCTGCTCGCCATGGCGGTGCACTCCGCGGCGAGTTGCGTGCTGACGCCCGCCATCGCCGCGATCAGCATCGGCCTTGTCGGCCATGCGCGTGCGGGAGAGCGGCTCGGCCGAAACGCGAGCTTTCAGGCGCTCGGCAACGCGCTCGCGGCCGCCGGCATGGGCGCCTGCGGCTACTATCTGACGAACGATGCCGTGTTCTACCTTACCGCAGTCCTGGTGGTGCCGACGCTGATCGCGCTCTCCCGCATCCGCGCCGAGGAGATCGATGCGAATGTTCGCATGCAGGAGGCAACTCCGGCACCCGCTGAGGCTGGCGCCCTCCGTGCGCTCTTGCGCAACCGCGGGCTGCTCATCTTCGCCGGCTGCATGACCCTCTTCTTCCTCGCCAACGCGGCGATGCTGCCCCTGGTCGGCAGCGCCCTGACTCTGCGAGCGAGCGAGATCGCCACCGTTCTGGTCGCGGCCTGCATCATGGTTCCCCAGGCGGTGCTTGCCGTCTGCGCACCCGCTGTCGGGCGCGCGGCCGAGCGATTCGGGCGCTGGCCGGTCCTGCTGGTCGGCTTCGCCGCCCTGCCGCTGCGTGGCCTGCTCCTCGCCTACACCACCAACCCCTATCTCCTGGTCGCCATCCAGGTCCTCGATGGGGTCTCCGCCTCGGTGCTCGGGGTGATGGTGCCGCTCATCGTCTCCGACCTGACCCGCGGCACCGGGCGGTTCAACCTGGCCCTCGGTGCAGTCGGCACCGCCATGGGCATCGGCGCCGCGCTTTCCACCTCGCTCGCCGGCATCATGGCGGATCGGCTCGGCAGCCACCCCGCCTTCCTGGGCCTCGCGTTGGTCGGCCTCGCCGCCACGCTGCTGGTCGCCTTCGCGATGCCGGAGACGCGCCGGGATCCCGACCCGCGCTGAGGCGGCATCGAAATCGCTTGCCGGTCAAGCGACGTTCAGATTGGACGGATTAGGATTAGCGCGCGTGACCGGATCGGCGCGGGACACTGCAACATATGGCGACGCTCTCGCGTTGCCGCCCTGGAGCGCTCTCTGCCGAGACGGATGCCGGATCGGCGACCGGGAGCGCGACACGGCGACGGTTCAGATCCGGGCCCGGCGGTATCGCCACCGGGCCCGGGTCTGAACCGTTGTCCGCCCGTATCGGTCCGCCCCGCCGCCGTCAGCGTCGTTCGAATTCGAGATGGTCAACGCGATGGAAGACCTCTGCCAATATGCCGAAAGGCCTTTCGCCTTCGTCGGGCGCTACCTCAAGCGGCGTGCACTGCCGCATGCCGTGATCCTGGTCTCGGTCCTCGGCGCCGTCGCCTTCTCGGTGAGCACCGACTATGCCCTGAAGGGCGTGGTCGACGCGCTCGGCAAGGGACCGGGGTCCGGTCTCGTCTGGAACGCGCTCGCGCTCCTGATCTTCTTCATCGCGGCCGACAACATGCTCTGGCGTGTGGCGGCGCTCGTGGGCGCCTTCACCTTCGTTGGCGTGACCGGGGATATCCGCCGCGACCTGTTCAAGCACATGACCGGGCACTCGCCGACCTTCTTCGCCGACCGGCAGCCCGGCACGCTGGCCTCACGCATCACCGCGACCTCGAACGCGATCTTCACGGTCGAGAACATGTTCGTGTTCAACGTGATGCCGCCCTGCGTCGCGGCTGCGGGCTCGCTCGTCTACATCGCCACTGTCAACATCACGATGGCGGCCGTGCTCGCCGGGGTCTTCGCCTCGGTCGTGGTGCTGATGTTCAAGATGGCCTCGGCCGGCAAGCCGCTGCACCACGACTTCGCGGCCAAGGCCGCGAGCGTCGATGGCGAGATGGTCGACCTCGTCGGCAACATGCCGCTGGTGCGCGCCTTCTCGGCGTTCAAGCGCGAGGGCATCCGCTTCGAGGGCACCGTCGCCACCGAGATGAGCGCCCGCCGGGCCTCGCTGCTCTACCTCGAGAAGCTGCGCATCGTGCACGCGGTGCTCACCGTGCTCGCGATCTTCGGCCTGCTCTACTGGGCGATCTCGATGTGGCAGGTCGGCCAAGCCACCAACGGTCAGGTGGTGCTCGTCTGCACGCTCGGCATCCGCATCCTCGCCGCGACGCGCGATCTCGCGGTCGCCCTGGTGGATGCCACCCAGCATACCGCCCGCCTCTCGGAGGCCCTGCACACCCTGCTCCAGCCGCACGACCTCGTCGACCATCCGGAAGCGAAGGCGCTGACCGGCCAGGGCGCGAAGATCGACTTCCAGCACGTGGCCTTCGACTATCCGGACGGGCGCAGCGTGTTCACCGATTTCGACCTCGCCATCGAGCCTGGCCAGAAGGTCGGCCTTGTCGGCAAGTCGGGCGGCGGCAAGTCGACCCTGTTCTCGCTGATCCAGCGCTTCTACGACGTGAAGAGCGGCCAGATCCTGATCAACGACCAGAGCATCGGCCTGATCACGCAGGATTCCCTGCGCGAGGCGATCACCGTGGTGCCGCAGGACGTGTCGATGTTCCACCGCTCATTGCGCGAAAACATCCGCTACGGCCGCCCCGACGCCACCGACGAGCAGGTCTGGAAGGCGGCCGAGGCTGCGCATTGCACGGATTTCATCAACGCCCTGCCGGAAGGGTTCGACACGATCGTGGGCGATCGCGGCGTGAAGCTCTCGGGCGGCCAGCGCCAGCGCATCGCCATCGCCCGGGCGATCCTGAAGGATTCGCCGATCCTGCTCCTCGACGAGGCGACCTCGGCCCTCGACGCGGAATCCGAAGAGGCGATCCGCCACGCGCTCGCCAACCTGATGAAGGGCCGCACGGTGATCGCCATCGCGCACCGGCTCTCGACCCTCAAGGATTTCGACCGGATCGTGGTGCTCGAGGGCGGCCGCATCGTGCAGGACGGCTCGCCCGAGAAGCTGACCCACCTCGACGGCTTCTACCGCGAGCTGATCAAGAAGGAGTCCCTGTCGATGGCGCTGGCGGCGGCCTGAGCGTCTGATTGGGCCGGATCGCCATCGATGGTCCGGCTCGTCCCATCGCGCCACCTCAAGATGAAATCGTGAAGTGGATGGACGGGGAATGAGCGGGATCAGGGATCCCGCTCGATCCAGCCTCAGGCGGCTGCGCGGGCCGCGAGCGTCGCGCGCTCGGCCTGGACGAGAACGTCGAGCGCCCGCCAGGGCTTCTGCATGAACACGGCCTGGGGCGGCAGACGATCGTCGGTGCGGGCATCGTAGCCCGACGTCACCACGACCCGCACGTCCGGCCAGCGGCGTTCGACGGTGCTGGCGAGGGCGAGGCCGTCCATCGCGCCGGGGAGGCGAACGTCGGCGAAGAGCAGCGCGACGTTCACGTCGGGCCGTTCGAGCACGGAGATCGCCGCTTCGGCGCTCTCGCATGCGATGACGTCCAAGTCCGTCTCCTCGAGGACGGCGGACGCAAGGTCGCGGACCGCTGCGTCGTCCTCGACCACGAGTGCGACGGGACAGTCGGGCAGGGCGTAGCCCATGGGGTCTCCTTCACATCTGGATGCTGGTCTGATGCATTCCCGGGCTTCGCAGCCTCTACCGGACCGCTGATTCCCCCCGAGTCGATCATGCTGCGCCGTCTGGAACGCGCGAACAAGAGTCGGACGGCCTGTGCCGAGCCTCCGATGCACCCCGCGAACGCCCCGCGCACTGCCGGAGCCATTCGGTCCCGCGGGTGACGCTAGGTCTTCCATGAGCGACATCGAGCCTCGCCCGCAGAATCCGCCGCGGGACGCACCTGCAACACTGGAACGCCAACGCGCGCACCGGCCTGGCGTTTCCCGGCTGTTAAGACATCGTTCACCAACCCGGCCGGACAGTTACGGTTCGATGACAGGAGCGGAACGCATCTTGCGTCACCGCTTCGGATCGCCCTCACGCCGAGATCCCGGTCGCGCCTTCTCCGCTCCTTGGCGAGGACGCAATCGGGGTGCTCATGCCCGGACCCCGAACAGGAGGTGTGCGTCAGCCATGTGCCGCTTTCTCGCCTATAGCGGTGAGCCGGTCTTCCTCTCCGATCTCGTCTGCTCGCCCGTGCACTCGCTGGTGCACCAGTCGCTTCACGCGGATGAGGGGAAGACCGAGACCAATGGCGACGGCTTCGGCATCGGCTGGTACGGTGAGCGGCCCGAGCCCGGGATCTATCGGGACATCTCTCCGGCTTGGTCGGACGAGAATCTCGCCAATCTCTGCGGCCAGGTCCGGGCGCGGACCTTCTTCGCCCATGTGCGCGCCTCGACCGGCACAGCGACGGCGCGTGCGAACTGCCATCCCTTCGCCCATGGCCGCCACCTGTTCATGCATAACGGCCAGATCGGCGGCTACCACCGGATCAAGCGGCGGCTCGAGGCCCTGATCCCGGACGAGTATTACGATGGCCGCCGCGGCAGCACGGATTCCGAGGCGATCTTCCTCCTCGCCCTCGCGAACGGCCTGAAACAGGATCCGGTCGGCGCCATGACCGAGACGATGGCGCAGGTGCGCGGACTGATGCGGACGGCGGGCGTCGCCGAGCCGCTGCGCTTCACCGCCCTCCTCACCGACGGCGAGGACCTCACCGCCTATCGATGGGCCTGCGACGGACGCCCGCCGAGCCTCTACTACCGGCAGGACGAGACCGGCCTTGTCGTCGTCTCGGAGCCGATCGACGGCTGCCGCGAGGGCTGGACCGTGGTGCCGAAGGGCGGAACGCTGCGCGCGCGCCGCGGCGGCGGGGTCACCGTCGAGCGTCCGGCGTCCGAGGCCGCCCTCTGCGCAGCCTGACCGGCAAGCCTCGCCGTCACCGGGTGGGAGCTATGCCGACAGGCGCCTTGTCAGGGCGCAGCACGTGACAAACATGGCGGGCGCCGGCCCGCGAGGCCGGGCACGAGCGACGGCTGCCCCGATGTCTTCCGAGTATCCCGATACAGACCTCCATATCGGCGGCGCCTGGACCGCCGGATCCGACCGTCAGACCCTTCCCGTCCTGAACCCGGCTACCGGCGAGGCCATCGGCCAGTGCGCCGTCGCGACCGAAGCCGACCTCGACCGGGCGCTGGAGGCCGCGGCCCGGGGTTTCGCCGCTTGGCGCAAGGTGGCGCCGTTTGAGCGTGCCAAGGTGATGCGCAAGGCCGCCGACCTGCTGCGCGAGCGCGCCGACGGGATCGCCCGGGTGATGACGCTGGAGCAGGGCAAGCCGGTCGCTGAGGCGCGGATCGAGGCCCTGGCGGCGGCCGACATCATCGACTGGTTCGCGGAGGAGGGGAAGCGCGCCTATGGCCGCGTAATCCCGGCCCGCGCCGACGGCGTCCTGCAGATCGCCGTGAAGGAGCCGGTCGGGCCGGTCGCCTGCTTCACGCCGTGGAATTTCCCGATCAACCAGGCCGTGCGCAAGGTCTCGGCAGCGCTCTGCACCGGCTGCTCGGTCATTCTGAAGGGACCTGAGGACACGCCGGCCTCCTGCGCCGCGATGATCCGCGCCTTCCTCGACGCGGGTGTGCCCGGCGACGTGCTCTCGCTCGTCTACGGCAACCCGGCGGCGATCTCGGGCTACCTCATCCCGCACCCGGTCATCCGCAAGATCTCGTTCACCGGTTCCACCCCAGTCGGCAAGGAACTCGCGGCGCTCGCCGGGCGCCACATGAAGCGGGTGACGATGGAGCTCGGCGGCCACGCACCCGCGATTGTGTTCGAGGATGCCGACGTCGAGAAGGCGGTGAGCGTGCTCGGCGGCTCCAAGTTCCGCAATGCCGGACAGGTCTGCGTCGCGCCGACCCGCTTTCTGGTGCACGATTCCGTCTTCGATCGCTTCGTCGATGGCTTCACGGCGGTCGCGAAGGCGGTGAAGGTCGGCGACGGGCTCGATCCCAGCACGAAGATGGGCCCGCTGATCCACAGCCGCCGCCTCGACGCGATGGAGGCGCTCGTCGCCGACGCCACGGCGCAAGGCGCGACCTTGAGGACCGGCGGCAAGCGCATCGGCAATCGCGGCAACTTCTTCGAGCCGACCGTCTTCACGGAGGTGCCGCTGACGGCGCGCATCATGAACGAGGAGCCGTTCGGGCCGATCGCCGCGATCCAGCGCTTCTCGAGCGAGGACGAGGCTCTGGAGGAGGCCAACCGTCTGCCCTACGGCCTTGCCGCATACGCCTATACCCGCTCGGCCGAGCGGGCGACGCGGGTGGCGCAGCAGGTCGAGAGCGGCATGCTTTCGATCAACCACCACGGCCTCGCCTTGCCCGAGGTGCCCTTCGGCGGCGTGAAGGACTCGGGCTACGGCAGCGAGGGCGGCTCCGAGGCGCTGGAGGCCTATCTCGTCACGAAGTTCGTCACCCAGGCGAATTTCTGAAACACCGGACCGATCTCGCGCGTTCGCTCCCGATAACAAGTCATCAGGGAGCGAGCCCGTGAGCCAGATCTACACCGACGGCCATCCCACCGCGGCCGATGCGCCCGAACATCGGCGCGGCCAGAGCGTCGATAGTATCGACCAGGCCAGCAGCGTCACGATGCTGGGCCTTGCCGCGGCGGGCGCCGCCGCGGCGAGCCTTCTGCTCATCGCCATCGTCTGAGGCGAGAACCGCGGCGGCGCCCAGAGCATTTTTCGCATCGAAAAATGCGTCTTCATCCATGAGTGAGAGCGTCTTCCCTGATTCCGGAATCAGGGAGGACGCTCGCGCGGCCGCGACGGATCAGCCGTTGCGGAAGGTGTAGCTGTAGCCGTTGATGGCCGGCGCGCCGCCGAGATGGGCGTAGAGCACCTTCGAGCCCTTAGGGAAGAAGCCCGTCTTCACGAGGTCGATCATGCCCTGCATCGACTTGCCCTCGTAGACCGGGTCCGTGATCATGCCCTCGAGACGGGCCGAGAGACGGATCGCCTCAACGGTCTCCTTCGAGGGCACGCCGTAGACCGGGTAGGCGTAATCTTCCATGAGCACCACGTCGTCGGCGACGATGTCGCCCGCACCGACTAGGGCGGCGGTGTTCTGGGCGATGTCGAGCACCTGCGCCTTGGTCTGCGCCGGGGTGCAGGAGGCGTCGATGCCAATGACGTTGCGGGCGCGCCCATCGGCCGAGAAGCCGACCAGCATGCCGGCATGGGTCGAACCGGTGACGGTGCAGACGACCACGTAGTCGAACGTGATGCCCATCTCGGCTTCCTGGGCCCGCACCTCCTCGGCGAAGCCGACATAGCCGAGGCCGCCATATTTGTGCACCGAGGCGCCAGCCGGGATCGCGTAGGGCTTACCGCCCTCCGCCTCGACCTCGGCGATGGCCCGCTTCCAGCTGTCGCGGATGCCGATGTCGAAGCCATCATCGACGAGTTGCGCCTCGGCGCCCATCAGGCGCGAGAGCAGGATGTTGCCGACCCGATCGTAGACGGCGTCCTCATGCGGCACCCACGCCTCCTGGATCAGCCGGCACTTCATGCCGATCTTCGCGGCCACCGCGGCCACCATGCGGGTGTGGTTCGACTGCACGCCGCCGATCGAGACGAGAGTGTCGGCGCCGCTCTTGATTGCGTCCGGCACGATGTATTCGAGCTTGCGCAGCTTGTTGCCCCCGAAGGCGAGGCCGGAATTGCAGTCCTCGCGCTTGGCGTAGAGCTCGATATCGCCACCGAGATGGGCGCTGAGCCGCTTCAGGGGCTCGATTGGGGTCGGGCCGAAGGTGAGGGGATAGCGCTCGAATTTCGACAGCATGGGATCCTCGCGGAACGAAAGCCCCTGGACGCTAGCAGACACTTCGCGGAAGGTGCTCCCGAAATGACCCCCTCGAGTGGGAGCGGAACGGCTCGGCTGTCGTAGGTTAGGCCACAGCCTTCCGGAAATGCAGCCAGAAGCGAAAGGATCTTTCGTGGACGCCCTGGACCGGATGGACCTCAGGATCCTGCGCCTGCTCCAGCAGGACGGACGCATGAACAACGCCGAGATCGCCAAGCGCGTGAATACCAGCCCGGCGACCTGCCACCGCCGCACGCAGCGCCTGTTCGAGGAGGGCTATGTCCGTGGCGTCCGCGCCGAGATCGCGCCGGAGAAGGTCGAGCGCGGCTCCCTCGTGATGGTCGGCGTGGTGCTCGACCGCTCGACACCGGAGAGCTTCGGCGCGTTCGAGACGGCTGTGCGCAAGGTGCCGGCGGTGCTCGATTGCCACCTCGTCGCGGGCGACTTCGACTATTTCCTGAAGATCCGCGTGCGCGACATGGCCGATTTCAACCGCCTCCACAGCGAGACGCTGATCGCGCTGCCGGGCGTGCGGCAGACACGTACCTTCTTCGTGATGAAGGAGGTCATCGACAACGCACCGCTTGCCCTGTGAGGCGCCTCATGCCGCCTGGTCGAGGCAGGCGGCGACGGCGTCGATCAGGCGCGTGTCCTCGCCGGCCATCGCGTCCATGGCCGCCATGCGACGCAGGACGGTGCGGGTGATCGCCTCCTCCACCGTATCTTCGGCAAAGGCATAGTGGATCACGGCCGCCTCGCCGTCGCGGTGACAGCGCCCTTCGATCTGGGCAAGCTGGATCGCGCTGTGACGCATGTCGTGGACGATGAGGGCCCGGTCCCGCGCGCCGCCCGGCATCTCGTTGCGGTGGAGCGAGATCGATTCCGTCACCGTGAAGACGATGGCGTCGAGCTGCCCCGTCTGGAAGGCCACGCGCTCGGCCTCGTTGATCTCGGCGGCTTGCGTGCCGTCGATCGAGCCGACCCGCCAGCCGCGGCCGCGCAGGGTCTCGGCCAGGGCGGCCCCGGTCTCCAGGAAGGCCACCGAGAGCGCGACCTGCTCGCCGGCTTCCAGAAGCAGATCCGCAAGATCGGCGGTGCCGGCGACCCGCAGCAGGCTCGCCTTCTGCCGGAAACGCAGGTCCGCGGCCCAGCCGGCCGCGCGCCGAGTGCTGCCACCCGACAGTCCCCATTCCCGGCGGAACTCCCGCCAGGTCGCGTCGTAGAGCCGACGCTCCTCCGGCTTCAAGGCGGTGGGGCTGAGTTCACGCTGCACCTCCGGCCAGCCGGCGATGTCATTGGGGCGCCGCCGCAGGCCGATGGCGCCCGGACCCGCATAGAGCAGGTCGGCCATCACGGCGCAGTCGCGGGCATTGGCCTGCCAGGACCAGTTCACCCAGCGGCCCTTGGCGCGGCCGATGCCGAGACGCTGCATCAGGGCGCGGAACTCGGCGAGCGTCCCGGTCGGCTGCCCGACGGCCGCGCCGAGGAGGGGCCCGAGATAGCCGAGTTCGTGCGGGGCCTGACCCGCGGTCGCGCTCATATAGACCGTGAAGGCGGCGGCCTCGGCGAGATGGCGGCAGACCTGGGTCTGCTGCGCGTAGGGGTTGCGCAGGCGGTGGCTCTCGTCGAACACCACCAGCGGCCAGGTCCGTTTCAGGCTGCCGTGCTTGGCGAGCGCGTTGTTGCGCGCCCGCGCCGAGCGCCGCGCGGGGGCGGTCTCCGACGCCATCAGTGACTTGGTCCGCTCGTAGTTGATGAGCGTCACCGCCTTGGCCGAGGGCCCGGCATCGCGGATGGTGCGCCGCCATTGCGGCATCGCGCCCTTCGGGCAGACAACGAGCACCTCCAGCTCCGGCATGGCCGCGAGCGCGGACCAGACCGAAAGTGTCTTGCCGAGGCCCGTGGCGTCGCCGAGGAGGAAGCCCGGACGTCCTGCGGCTCGCGCCGCCAGGATCGCCCGCGCCGCCTCAGCCTGATGCGGCCGTGGGACGAGGGCGCGGGTCTCTGCGACGGCCCTCACCGGCGCGGGCCCTCGGGGTACGTCAGCGCTCCAGCCGGGCCACGAGGCTCGACGTATCCCAGCGGCCGCCGCCCATGGCCTGCACCTCGGCGTAGAACTGATCGACCAGCGCGCTCACCGGGAGCTTGGCCCCGTTGCGGCGGCCTTCCTCCAGCAGGATGGCGAGGTCCTTGCGCATCCAGTCCACGGCGAACCCGAAATCGAAGCTGCCAGCATTCATGGTCTTGCCGCGATTCTCCATCTGCCAGGAGCCGGCGGCCCCCTTGGAGATCACCTCCAAGACGGCCTCCACGTCGAGCCCGGCGCGCTTGGCGAAGTGGATGCCCTCGGACAAGCCCTGGACGAGGCCCGCGATACAGATCTGATTGACCATCTTGGTGAGCTGGCCGGCGCCCGCCGGGCCCATCAGGCGGCAGGCGCGGGCATAGGCCATGATGACCGGCTCGACCTTGGCATAGGTCTCCGGCTCGCCGCCGCACATCACGGTGAGCACGCCGTTCTCAGCGCCGGCCTGACCGCCGGAGACCGGCGCGTCCACGAAGCCGAGCCCGGCCTCGGCCGCCGCTGCGGCCAGTTCCCGGGCCACCTCCGCCGAGGCGGTGGTGTGGTCGACGAAGATCGCGCCGCGCTCCATGCCGGCGAGCGCGCCGTCCGCGCCCAACACGACGCTGCGCAGATCGGCGTCGTTGCCGACGCAGGCGAACACGATCTCGGCGCCGCGCGCCGCCTCGCGGGGCGTCGCCGCAGAGGCGCAGCCAGCGACGTCCCCATGGGCCTTCACCCAGGCTTCCGCCTTGGCCGGCGTGCGGTTGTAGACCGTGACCGCGTGACCCTTCTTGGCGAGGTGCCCGGCCATCGGGCCGCCCATCACCCCGAGGCCCAGGAACGCAACCTTCGCCATCGTGTCCTCTCCGCCGCTCGTGGCCGGTCCGGCCCTCATGCTGTGCGGTCTAGATTTCGGAGCAGGCCCGGTCAAACGCCCCTGGTCCACGGACTCGGCCGCTGTTGAGGCCGGTCGCGATGTGTTCCGAAAAAGGACGACCCCCTATTCTCAGATGCAACCGCCTGCGCCAAAAGGGCGGCTTCTGCCGGCCGTCGAAGAGCCGGACCTCTGGAGTGGGACGCCGATGGGCGCGATCAGCAAGCACGGGCCATGGGCCCTCGTCGGGGCGCTCGGCGCCGCGGCACTCTCCATCGTGGCGGTCGAGCGGGGGGAGGTGGTCAACGCCCTCTGGCTCGTGGTCGCCGCAGTCTGCGTCTACCTCATCGCCTATCGCTATTACGCGAAGTTCATCGCCGACAAGGTGATGCGCCTCGACGCCAAGCGCGAGACGCCCGCGGTTCGCCACAACGACGGGCTCGACTACGTTCCCACCAACAAGTCCGTGCTGTTCGGCCACCATTTCGCGGCCATCGCGGGGGCAGGCCCGCTGGTCGGCCCGGTGCTCGCCGCACAGATGGGCTACCTGCCCGGCATGCTCTGGATCCTCGCGGGCGTCGTGCTCGCGGGCGCCGTGCAGGATTTCATGGTGCTGTTCATCTCGATGCGGCGCGACGGGCGCTCGCTCGGCGAGCTGATCCGCTCGGAGCTCGGCACCATCCCCGGCATCATCGCCCTGTTCGGCACCTTCCTGATCATGGTGATCCTGCTCGCGGTGCTGGCCCTCATCGTGGTCAAGGCGTTGGCCGAGAGCCCGTGGGGCACCTTCACCGTGATGATGACGATCCCGATCGCGATGCTGATGGGTATCTACACCCGCTACATCCGTCCGGGTAAGATCGGCGAGGTCTCGGTCATCGGCTTCCTCCTGCTGATGGCCGCCATCGTCGGCGGCGGCAGCGTCGCCGCTCACCCGGTCTGGGGCCCGGCCTTCACCTTCACCGGGACGCAGCTCTGCTGGCTGCTGATCGGCTACGGCTTCGTTGCCTCGATCCTGCCGGTCTGGCTGCTGCTCGCCCCGCGCGACTACCTCTCGACCTTCCTCAAGATCGGCACCATCGTGGGCCTCGCCCTCGGCATCGCCGTGGTCGCGCCGCAAATGCAGATGCCGGCGATGACGAAGTTCGTGGACGGAACCGGCCCGGTCTGGTCCGGCCAGCTCTTCCCGTTCCTGTTCATCACCATCGCCTGCGGCTCGGTCTCGGGCTTCCACGCGCTGATCTCGTCGGGCACGACCCCGAAGCTGATCGCCAACGAGATGGATGCCCGCTTCATCGGCTATGGCGGCATGCTGATGGAATCCTTCGTGGCGATCATGGCGCTGGTCTCGGCCTGCGTGATCGATCCGGGCGTGTACTTCACCATGAACTCGCCCGCGGCCCTCGTGGGCACCACGCCGGAGACCGCCGCCGCGGCCGTGACCAAGCTCGGCTTCGCGATCACGCCGGAGACGATCACCCAGACCGCGCAGGATGTCGGCGAGCACACCATCATCTCGCGCGCCGGCGGCGCCCCGACGCTCGCGGTCGGCATGGCGCACATCATCTCCTCCGCCATCGGCGGCAAGGCGATGATGGCCTTCTGGTACCACTTCGCGATCCTGTTCGAGGCCCTGTTCATCCTCACTGCGGTGGATGCGGGCACCCGCGCCTGCCGCTTCATGGTGCAGGACCTGATCGGCCTGGCGGTGCCGGCCTTCAAGGAGACCGCGTCCTGGGGCCCGAGCATCGTCGCCACCGCCATCGCGGTGGGCGCCTGGGGCTACTTCCTCTACCAGGGCGTCACCGACCCGCTCGGCGGCATCAACACCCTGTGGCCGCTCTTCGGCATCTCGAACCAGATGCTGGCCGCGGTGGCCCTGACGCTCTGCACGGTGGTGATCTTCAAGATGAAGCGCGAGCGCTACGCCTTCGTCACCATCATCCCGACCATCTGGCTCTGCATCTGCACCCTGACGGCGGGCTGGCAGAAGATTTTCTCGGCCGACCCGCGCATCGGCTTCCTGGCCCATGCCGACCGCTACGCGACGGCGCTCGCCGAGGGGAAGGTGCTGGCCCCCGCCAAGAACGCCGACCAGATGGCGCAGATCATCTTCAACGACCGGATCGACGCCGTGCTGGCCGCGATGTTCATCGGGCTCGTCCTGGCGATCGGCGCCTTCGGCATCCTGTCCTGCCTGAAGGCGCTGCGCGCCTCGGGCTGGACGGCGCTGGAGAGCGATCCGCGCGCCGTTCCGGCGGAGTGAGGCGATGCAGCGGTCGCCGAACCTGATGGAGCGCTGGAAGACGCTCTCGAAATGCGTCTGCGACGGTGCCAAGCTGATGGTGGGGCAGGGGGACTACGCGGCCTATGCCGAGCATGTCCGCCGCACCCATCCGGACCGCCAGCCGATGAGCGAGCTGGAATTCTTCCGTAACCGGGAGAACGCCCGGTTCGGGGTCGGCAACACCAGCGGCTTCCGCTGCTGCTGACCGGCGCCGGGATCGGCTCCGGGGACCAAAATCCGGCGCCCGCGCGTTTGTCCGACGCGCGGGCGTCGTGGTGTCCGCGGGGCGGCTTCGGAGATCGGGATGGCGGATGAGGCGGATGGCACGGCACACGAGCCGAAGCGCGTGAACACGGCCGAGCCGTGGGAGCGCGCCTACTGGGCACGCCGTTTCATGGTCCCGGTGGAGCAGGTGGTGGCGGCGGTGGAGGTCGTGGGCGAGGAGCCTGAGCGGGTCGCCGCCCATCTCGGCCGCGATTGGCCGGGCCAGGAGTCGATCACCTGACGCGCCGCCGCCGCACCCGGCCGCCGCCGCGTCCTCAGCCGTGCGCAACCGCGCCGAAGAGCTTGACTTGATGGGGACAATGCCTGCCATTCCTCGAGCGGGGAGAACGGCATGAGCATTCTTCAGGACGCTATCCTGCGGTTCGGCCGGACGATCATGTCCTATGCCGGCGACGCGGTCTTCTTGCAGGCCGCCGTCTCGGCCGCGGCCAACGTCATCGTGGCGGACGGCGACATCGCCGAGGAAGAGATCGAATCGGCGATCACCGGCATGCGGGCCAACCCGATCCTTGAGAAATCCTACGACACGCTGCGTATCGAGCAGGAGCTCTACGAGGCGATCGCCCGGGCCAAGACCCGCGCCGGGCGGCTGGAAAACCTGCGCCACGCCCAGGCCATCGCCGACCGCCCCATCGAGCAGCGTCAGGATGTGTTCCTGATCGCCGCTGACGTCGCCGATTACGGCGGCATCAGCGAGATCGAGCACAAGGCCCTCGACGAGATCGGTGCGGCCCTGCAGGTGGACAAGACCACGCTTCTGAGCTGAGCGGCCGCGTGCCCGCGGAGGATCCCATGGATGCGAGCCACCGGGATCCGGGACCCCGCGGCACAGCCGTCGCCTTCGATACCCGCCTCGGCGGCCTGACCGGCATCGCGGTGACGGGCTTCCTGCTCTCCCTCGTCACCTTCGGGATCTACCGCTTCTGGTACATGACCAACCTGCGGCGCTTCTTCTGGAGCCGCACGCTCGTGGACGGTTCGCCGGCCGAGTATACCGGCAACGGCAAGGAGCTGTTCCTCGGCTTCCTGGTCGCCCTGGCGATCCTGGTGCCGGTCTATCTCGGGCTCTTCGCCCTCTCGCTGCTGGTCCCGTCGCTCGCCCCGCTCTCGGCGCCGATCTCCTTCCTCGTCCTGTTCCTGCTCGGGCAATACGCGCTCTATCGCGGGCGGCGCTACCGGGCGATGCGGACCCTCTGGCGCGGCATCCGCCTCGGCCAGGACGGCTCGGGGACCGCCTACGCCGCGCGGGCCGCCGGGTGGTGGCTCCTCACCCTGCTGACCCTCGGCCTCGCCTTCCCCTTCATGCGGGCGGCCCTGGAGCGCTACCGTATCCGCCATACCCTGATCGGCGTCGAGCGGATGGGCTCGACGGCGCGGGGCCGCACCATTCTCGGGCCCTGGCTGCTGATCTACGCCGTCGCGCTGCTGCCGCCTCTGGCGCTCGGCCTCGCCTTCCTGGCGGCCTCCGATTTCGCGCCGCCGACGGACCTCTTCGTATCGAAGGGCGGCAAGGGCGCCACGGTGATCAATCCGGCCTATGACGGCACGACGATCGGTCTGCTGCTTCTCGGCTTCATCGGGGCGCTCGCCACCTGCCTGCCCCTCGCCCTGCTCCTGATCCCCTATTACCGGGCGCGGGAGACGCGCGCCTTCATGAACGCAGCGCGGCTGGGCGAGGTGCGCCTCGTCTCGACGCTGCGCGCCCGACAGTTCTACTGGCCCTATCTCGTCTATGCCCTTTCGGTGATCGGATTCGTCGCGCTCGTCGGTCTCGCCGTCGCCATCGTCGGATGGGCTGTCCGGAGCCGGATCGGCGGGGATGGCGGGGCGGGCTTCCTGCCGCTCCTGATCCTGCCGCTCTATCTCGGCGGCGCGCTGATCTTCGCCGTCCTCTACGTCCGGGTGATCCAGGCGCGGCTCTGGGCGGCGGTGGCCAATACCACAACGGTGAGCGACGCGGCCGGGCTCGGTCGCATCCTCGCCGCCGCGCACGGCCCCGGCAGCGGTCTCCAGGAAGGTCTCGCCGACGCGCTCGATGTCGGTGGCGCGCTCCAGATCGGCTTCTGATGGAGGAAGCCCTCACGGCGCAGGGCCGCTACTTCGACGGTGTCAGCGCCCGGCCGCACCCGGTCACGGTCACCTTGACGGACAGGCTCGCAGTCTCGGGTCCCGGCCTTCGCCGTGATTGGAATCTGCTGGACCTGCGCGCGGCCGAGACCGTGCCGCCGCTGACGCGCGTCGGCGCCGCCGGGGAGGTGGCCCGGGTCGAGTTCTCGGACGAGGCTCTGGCCGCGGCGCTCGCCGCCCGCTGCCCGGACCTGCACCGCCATGAGAGCCGGGGCGGGATGCTGCGCCTTGTGCTCTGGTCCATCGCGGCCGGGCTCTCGGTGCTGCTGGTCGCGGTGTTCGGCGTGCCCGTCCTGGCGCGCCTCGCCGTGCCGCTGGTGCCCGACGCGGCCGAGACGCGGCTCGGCCGGGCAGTCGAGGATCAGGTCGTGCGCCTCCTCGGCGACCCGCCGCTCTGCGCGGATCCGGCGGGGCGTGCCGTGCTCGACGCGCTGGTGGCGCGGCTCGCGGGCGCCGCGCCGGACCTGCCGCGCGACGTCACGGTCTCGGTGCGCCGGAACGGGCTTGCCAACGCGCTGACCCTGCCGGGCGGCCGGATCGTGGTGCTCTCCGACCTGATCGCCAAGGCCCGCAGCGCCGACGAGTTCGCGGGCGTCCTCGCGCACGAACTCGGCCATGCCGCTCTGCGAGATCCGACCCGCTCCCTGATCCAGGCCTCGGCCACCTCCTTCCTGCTCAGCCTCGTGCTCGGCGATCTGACCGGGTCGACGGTGATCGTCGCGGTGGGGCAAGCGGCCCTGTCTGCGGGCTACAGCCGCGCGGCCGAGCGCGCGGCCGATGCCTATGCCGTGGCGCTGATGGGCCGGGCAGGCGGCAACGGTGCCGCACTCGCAGTGATCCTCGAGCGGATCGCCCGCGACGAGGGGGATGACGACCTCGCCTTCCTGCGCAGCCACCCCTTCACCCGTGAGCGCGCCGCGGCGATCCGCGCGCTGGCCGGGCCGGAGGCCGAGGGCATGCGGATCCTGCCCGACGCCGACTGGGCGAGCCTGCGCGCCATCTGCGGGCCGGGCGTCGCCGAGGATGCCGCCAAGCCGGACAAGCCACGCAGGCGGCGCCCAAGCTCGGATACGCCGCTCTGAGAGCCTGTTTGGGCTGGATCGACGAATCGTCATGCAGAGACTTGGCTCATCCCACCCATCCACCTCATCCTGAGGTGCGAGGCGACAGTCGAGCCGCGAAGGAGGCCTCCAGGGATCGCAGGGATATCTGGAAGCCTCCTTCGAGCCGTTCGCTGCGCTGCGGCGCCTCAGGATGAGGTCGAGGAGGGGATAGGGCGGATCAACACCCGCTCGATCGGCTCAAGCAGGCTCTGACCAGCCGGTTCGACCATCCTGCGCCCGAGTCGGCTCGCGACGATTGTATCCCCGGCCTCAGGGCGCGGTCATGGGCGACACGCGGGAGCGTCGACGCGGAGAAGCCGTGAAAAGCCGCGACACGGCCGCGCGCCTGCCATTCCGACATCCTCCCGAAACATTTACACCGCCGGTTGTGCGACCGATCCCGCAGCGCCTCGGCTGGAGGGTGGAGACGGCATGGGCCTCGTTCAGTACGCGCTGAAGTTCCGCATCACGGTCTATGTTCTGGCCGTACTGATGACGCTCGCGGGCGGCGCCGCGGTGATCGTCACCCCGAAGGACGTGCTGCCGGTGGTCGATATCCCGGTCGTCGTCGTGGTCTGGACCTATACCGGCCTCTCGACGCCGGAGATGGAGCGGCGCGTCACCACCTACGCGGAGTTCTCGCTCTCGAACAACGTCAACAACATCCGCCGGATGGAATCGACCACGCTGCAGGGCACGGCGGTCCAGAAGATCTATTTTGACGACGAGGTGAGCGTCGACCTCGCCATCTCGCAGACGGTCTCGGCGATGAATTCGATCCGCGCCGCGATGCCGCCCGGCATCCAGCCGCCGATCGTGCTGCGCTTCTCCGCCTCCTCGGTGCCGGTGATCCAGCTGGCGCTCACCTCGACCAAGGAGAGCCTGACCAAGGTCAACGACTACGCCCAGTACCGCATCCGTCAGCGGCTCACGCAGGTGCCCGGCTCGACGCTGCCCTCGCCTTTCGGCGGCACGCCGCGCCAGATCATGGTCGATCTCGACCTGCATGCGCTGCAGGCGCTCGGGCTGACCGCGCTCGACGTCACCAATGCCGTCTCGGCCCAGAACCTCACCGTGCCCTCGGGGCTCGCCAAGATCGGCGAGCAGCAATACCCGATCCAACTCAACGCCACCCCAGAGGCGATCGAGGCGCTGAACCAGATCCCGATCCGCACGGTGGCCGGCCAGCCGATCCTGGTGCGCGATGTGGCCCAGGTGCGCGACGGCGGTCCGCCGCAGGTCAACATCGTGCGCGCCGACGGCGTCCAGTCGGTGCTGATGCGGGTGTTCAAGAACGGCACCGCCTCGACGCTCGACGTCGTCAACAACGTCAAGAAGGCGCTGCCCGACATTCGCGCCGCAGCCCCCGACGGGCTGCAGATCAAGGAGTTGTTCGACCAGTCGGTCTTCGTCTCCGCGGCGATCGAGGGCGTGCTGCACGAGGCGATGATCGCGGCCGGGCTCACCGGCCTCACCATCCTGCTCTTCCTCGGCTCCTGGCGTTCGACGCTCGTCGTTCTGATCTCGATCCCGCTCTCGATCCTGACGTCGCTCGCGGCGCTCGCCGCGCTCGGCGAGACCATCAACGTGATGACGCTCGGCGGCCTCGCCCTCGCCGTCGGCATCCTGGTGGACGACGCCACGGTCGCCATCGAGAATACCTATCGCCTGTTCGAGGAAGGAGAGCCCTTCCGCAAATCCGTGGTCGAGGGCGCGGCCAGCATCGCCAAGCCGACGCTGATCTCGACGCTCTCGATCTGCGCGGCCTTCACCTCGGTCTTCGCACTCACCGACACGCCGAAGTACCTGTTCACGCCGCAAGCGCTCGCGGTCGTGTTCGCGATGCTGACCTCCTACGTCCTGTCCCGCACCCTGGTGCCGGTGCTGATCGACGTTCTGGTCGCGCGGGAATACGCGATGCATCACGGCGAGGGCGCCGAGGAGCCGCGCCGCAGCCGGATCGGCCGGGCGCTCGCCTTCGTCTTCGGCCCGGCCTTCCGTATCGCCGGCGCGTTCCGGCACGGTTTCGAGGCGCGGTTCGCGCGCTTCCACCGCGCCTATCTCGGGCTGCTGCACGTGGTCCTGCGCCGCCGCGTCGTGACCCTCGTCTTCGTCGGCCTGATCTTCGCGGGAACCGGGGTGCTCTTCACCTTCGTCGGCCGTGACTACTTCCCGCAGGTCGCCTCCAGCCAGATCACCCTGCACCTGCGCACGCGGCCCGGCATGCGCATCGAGACGGCGGAGCAGACCTTCGCCGCCGTGCAGGCGACCGTGCGCGAGGTCATCCCCGAGAACGAGATCGAGCAGATCCTCGACAATATCGGCCTGCCGTCGAACAACTATAACTTCGCGTTCTCGGACGGCTCCTTCGTGGCCTACAACGATGGCCAGATGCTGATCAGCCTCAAGGACAACCACGGCTCGACGGCGCTCTACACCAAGCGCCTGCGCGAGACGCTCCGAGAGCGCTTCCCCGATCTGATCGTCTATACGCAGCCCTCGGACATCATCACGCAGATTCTCAATTTCGGCACGCTGGCGCAGATCGACATCCAGGTCTCGGGCCGGAACACCGAGAAGGATCTCGCCGCCGCACAGCGGATCGTACAGCGCCTCAAGGAGGTCCGCGGCGCCGTCGACGTGCATCTCCACCAGATCGTCGGCACGCCGCAATATTTCGTGGATGTCGACCGCCGCCTCGCCTCGGAGCTTGGGCTGACACAGCAGCAGGTCGCGCAGGCGATGAATGTCTCGCTCGCCGGCTCCTTTCAGGTGACGCCGAACTTCTGGTCGGACCCGAAGACCGGCATCCCCTACCAGCTCTGGGTGCAGACGCCGGAATACCGCAACGACTCGCTGACGGCGCTGCGCAACACGCCGCTCCTCGTCCAGGGCGGCAGCGACCGGCCCGGCGTGCTGACGCTGCTCTCCAGCGTCGCCGATTTCCGCCGCCAGGGCGTGCAGACGGTGATCAACCATGTGAACACCGCGCCGACCTTCAACATCTATGCGGCGGTGCAGGATTCCGATCTCGGCTCGGTCGCCAAGGAGATCACCCGGATCGTGGAGGAGGAGCAGAAGACCCTGCCCGCGCCCGACAAGATCACCGTCCGCGGCCAGATCGAGAACATGGACTCGGCCTTCTTCCGCCTCGGGATCGGCCTCTCGGTGGCTCTGGTCGCCGTCTATCTGCTGATGGCGGTGAACTACCAGAGCTGGGGCGATCCTTTCGTGGTGCTGCTCGCGCTCCCGCTCGCGTTCTGCGGCATCGTCGCCAGCCTGTTCGTGACCGGCACGACCTTCTCGATCCCATCGCTGTTCGGGGCGATCATGTCGGTGGGCATCGCCTCGGCCAACTCGATCCTGCTCGTCACCTTCGCCCGTGAGCACCGGGAGGCGACCGGCTGCTCGGCCCTCGAGGCTGCCCTGCTCGCCGGCGAGACCCGGCTGCGGCCGGTCCTGATGACGGCGGGCGCGATGTTCCTCGGCCTGATCCCGATGGCGCTGGGCACGGGGGAGGGCGGCGAGCAGAATGCGGCGCTGGCCCGCGCCGTGATGGGCGGCATCGCCTTCGGCACGCCCTCGACGCTGCTCTTCGTCCCCTTCCTCTACACGCTCCTGCGCAGCGCGCCGGTCAAGGCGCCGGAGGATTATCTCGGGACGGAGCCCGCGCCGTCCGGCCTGCCGAGCTGAGGCCGGCACGTTTGACGGGAGTCGGACCGGCAGAGCCGGCCGGCACTCCCCTGGGGTCGGGCGGCGCGCCGGGCGCGCGTGCCCGTCAGGCGGCCTTGCGCAGGAGCAGCGCCTCGACGGCGCCGACAAGCTCGGAATAGTGGTCGATCACCCGGTCGGCGCCGAGCTCGCCCACGGGCGTGTCGGTGTAGCCGAAGGTGACGCCGACCACCGGGATGCCAGCGGCCTTGGCCGCATCGATATCGGCCCGCGAATCGCCGACCATCACCGCCCGGGCCGGGTCGCCGCCGGCCCGCTCGATCGTGTGGGTGATGTGCCGTGGATCCGGCTTGAAGAACGGGAAGGTCTCGCGCCCGCAGATCGCGGCGAAGCGGTGACCGATGCCGAGCCGATCGAGCAATTCGACCGCGTGCGGCTCGATCTTGTTCGTGCACACGGCGAGGCGGAACCCGTCCGCCTCCAGGCGGTCGAGCGCCTCGACGAGGCCCGGATAGAGGTGCGACTTCTCGCAGAGATGCGCGCCGTAATGCTCAAGGAAGTCGAGGAACAGTTGCTCGTGCCGGCTCGGGCTCAGCGTCGCGCCCGCGGCGTCGAAGCCGCGCCGGATCAGCGCCTTGGCGCCCGCCCCGATCAGGTCCCGGGCCTCCGCGACCGGCAGCTCGGCCAGGCCCTCGCGGGTCAGGAGGACGTTCAGCGTCCCGATCAGGTCGCCGGCCGTCTCGGCAAGCGTTCCATCGAGGTCGAACACGGCGATCGGGGGCAGGGACATCGGCATTCTCGGCGCGGGGACGTCCTTCGCTAGCCGGAGCGGCGGCGCCGGGCAACCCGAGCTCAGCCGGCCGCCGTCCCGCGTCCCCCGGAGCGGATCCCGCCGCGGAATTCAGGTCCGAGTCATGATTTCCTACAATCAGGAATTAACGGGTTTTCGGTAGATTAAACCGTGAGAATGGGGGTGCTGGGCTGATGCAACCGCCGATTTTAATCAGGTACTTGCTGCACGGTTTGGTTTCAGGCCGGACGTACGACCGGCTCGCGCGCTATCAGCTTGGCGAGTTGCAGAAGCAGATCCCGTCGCTTCACATCCTGGTATCCATCAATGCTTGTGCATTAGCCTATATCTATGCCGGGCTTGCTCCGGCTTGGCTCACGTTCGCGCCGCTGGCGCTCATCCTGGCCATGGCAACAGTGCGCTGCATCCACTGGCGGCGTCTGCGCCCCGAGGCCGTGAGCAAGGCGCAGGCTCTGCGGTCGCTGCGGACGACGATCGCCCTCACGGTGGTGTACGCAGTGGCGCTGGTCTCCTGGTCGACGGCGCTCGGCAGCTATGGCAGCTCCCTCGAGCAGAGCCACGCCGCCATCGTCGTGGCGATCACCGTGGTCGGCTGCATCTTCGGCCTCACCCACCTGCCGGCTGCGTCCTTCCTCGCCAGCGCCGTGGTGATGGGGGCCTTCCTGACCCACTGCCTCTTCGCGCGCAACGCCGTCTTCCTCGCCATCGCCCTCAACACGGTCTTCGTCATCGTCGTGATGGCGCGCATCCTTCTCAGCAACTTCCGGACCTTCATCGAGCTGATGGAATCGCAGGACCGGGCGACGCGCCTCGCGGAGGAGAACGCCCGCCTCGCCCATACCGACAGCCTCACCGGCCTGCCGAACCGGCGCTACTTCTTCCAGCGCCTCGACGCGCTGATCGAGTCCTCGCGCCGGACCGGTGCGCCCTTCGGCCTGGCGATCTTCGATCTCGACCGATTCAAGCCGGTCAACGACACCTATGGCCATACAACCGGCGATCGCGTCCTCACCGTGTCCGGACAGCGCTTCGCCGCTTTCGCGGATGCGAATGTCACCGTCACCCGGCTCGGGGGCGACGAATTCGGCGTGCTGTTCGAGGCGCCCGGCAGCCCCGAGGAGGCGGTGGCCCTCGCCGACCGGATCTGTCAGGCCCTGCAGGAGCCGATCCGGCTCGGTGAGATCCAGGTGGTTGTGGGCTGCTCCGGTGGCCTCGCCCTCTTCCCCGATGCGGGCCGCCGGGCGGAGGCCCTGTTCGACCGGGCCGACCACGCCCTCTACCACTCGAAGCAGAGGCGGCGCGGCGTCACCACTCTGTTCTCGCAGGAGCACGAGGACGCGATCCGGGCCGAGCGCGCGGTGGAATCGGCGCTGCGCGGCGCCGACCTCGCGGCCGAGATGGAGGTTCATTACCAGCCGATCCTCGATACCCTCACCGACGAGATCGTCATGGTGGAGGGGCTCGCCCGCTGGACCAGCCCGACCCTCGGCCGCGTGCCGCCGGACCGCTTCATCGCCGTGGCCGAGCGCTGCGGCATGATCCACACGCTGACGCTCCTGCTGTTCCGCAAGGCTCTGGCGGATGCGGCCCGGCTGCCGCCGCAGATCGAACTCTCGTTCAACCTCTCCTCGCACGACCTGACCTCGTCCGGGACGGTGATCGCCCTGATCGTCGCGGTGCGCCAGAGCGAGATCGATCCGCGCCGCATCACCCTCGAACTGACCGAGACCGCGCTGATGCGCGACTTCGACCGGGCGCGGGATGCGATCCGGGCGCTGCGGGCGCTGGGCATCAGGATCGCGCTCGACGATTTCGGTACCGGCTATTCGAGTCTCGGCTACGTCCACCGCCTGCCCCTCGACCGGATCAAGATCGACCGCAGCTTCATGGCCGATATCGGCACCGATCTCGGCCGCAGCGTGGTCTCCACCATCCTCGACCTCTGCAAGAATCTCGGCGTCGAGGGCGTTGCGGAGGGCGTGGAGACGGCCGACCAGCTCGTCACGATGCGCCGGTCCGGGTGCCGCTACGTCCAGGGCTACCTGATCGGCGCGCCGATGCCGCTGAACGCGCTGCTGGACAGTCTGGACCTTCGCGCGCAGGCCGCGGCCGGACGCCTCTCCGCCTGACGGAGCGGCCCTGCGCCCTCAACTTGCCCGAATGGCCCTGAAGAGGGGAGCGGTCTCAACCGGACCGCTCCCATGATCCTTCGCACCGCCCTCGTCTCGCTCTGCCTCGGCCTTGCGGCTACCACCGCCTCTGCCGCCTCCTTCGAGTTCGTGCCCGCGCCCCAGGCCGACCTCAACCGGATGTATCGGGTCGACAAGGTCACCGGCGAGGTCGTCTCCTGCCAGTACGGGTTGCAGGAGAGCGGCGGCGGCATCGGGCTCACCGTCTGCTTCGGCCCCGGCGAGGGCGCCGGCCCGCAGCCGCCGTCCGAATACGGCCTCGTCGCCACGCGCCACACCCGTGAGGCTGGGGTATTCCGCGTCAATTACCGGACCGGCGAGATGAGCATCTGCTTCGTGCTGGTGAAGAAGGAGCAGGTCGTCTGCACGCAGCAGGCCAACCCCGCCGCCGACGGCGCGGCCGACGGTCCGCCGGCGGCCGCCCAGGGCCGGGCGGGCGCGGGCGCGACCCCGTCGCAGGGCGGCCGCCCCTGAGGGCGGGATGACAGCATGCGGCCGCTGGTCAAGATCGGCGTTCCTGTCGCGCCGCCGCCATGCTAGGGGCGCCCGCATCCGCCGAGGACGCGGCCCGTCCGGGCCGGGCCTCCCGCTCCCTCACCCCGTGCCCGCCTGAACCGGGCCGGCATCCGCGAACGCGACCGACATGAGCGCAACCGATACGAGCGGGCCCGACCTGCGCCGCGCCGCGGCCGCCCGCGCCCTCGATCTCGTCAAGCCCGGCATGCGGCTCGGCCTCGGCACCGGCTCGACGGCCGCGTCCTTCGTGACGCTGCTCGGCGAGCGCGTCCGGGCCGGCCTCGACGTGGTCGGCGTCCCGACCTCCGAGGCGACCCGCGTCCAGGCCGAGCGCGAGGGCATCCGCCTCGCCACCCTCGACGAGATGCCGCAGCTCGACCTGACCATCGACGGGGCCGACGAGGTCGACGACGCCCTGCGCCTGATCAAGGGCGGCGGCGCGGCGCTGTTGCGCGAGAAGATCGTCGCCTGCGCCAGCCGGCGGATGGTGGTGATCGCCGACGCGGCCAAGCGCGTCGAGACCCTGGGCGCCTTCCCGCTGCCGATCGAGGTCAACGCCTTCGGCCTCGCCGCGACGCAACTCGCGATCGCCGCCGCGATCGGGAAGGCCGGCTGCACCGGCGGAATCCGCCTGCGCGTGGGCGCGGACGGCGCGCCGGTCGTCACCGATGGCGGGCACCGCATCGTCGATGCCCATCTTGCCCGGATCCCGGATCCCGAAGCCCTCCCGGCCGCGCTCGGGGCGGTGCCCGGCGTGGTCGAGCCCGGCCTCTTCCTGGGAATCGCCTCCGCCGCGATCCTCGCCGCGGCGCGGGACGGCGCGGCGCACGTCCCCGTCCTGGGCGCCCTCGGCTGAGGCCTTCGCCGAGTTCCTCTCGTCTCGTCCTTGGGAACCCCGCCATGACCCGCCGCCTCCTCGCCGCCGCCGCGGTGCTCGCCATCGTCGCGCCCGGCATCGCCGCCGCGCAGGCCCAGAAGCCCGCGCCCGCGACCCAGGCCGCGGCGCCTGCCGGCCCGAGCGCCGCGCACGTCGCCCTGGCCCGCGAGGTCGTCCTCTCCTCCGGCATCGCCCGCTCGTTCGACTCGGTGATCCCGGCCTTCGCCGACCAGATCCGCCAGCAGACCGTGTCGCGGCCCGAGTTGCAGAAGGACCTCAATGAGGTGCTGAAGAGCCTCGAGCCGGAGATGGACCTGCAGAAGCAGCGCATGCTCAACATCACCGCCCGGATCTATGCCGAGAAGCTGACCGAGCCGGAGCTGAAGGAGATCGCCGCCTTCTTCCGCTCGGCGCCGGGCAAGCGCTACGTCGAGACCCAGCCCATCGTGCTCGACCAGATGGTCCAGGCCATGCAGACCTGGACCCAGGACGTGTCCGAATACGTGATGGTGCGGGTGCGCGCCGAGATGGGCAAGCGCGGCCACCAGTTGCAGTAGCCGTTTCCGGCGGGCCCGATGCCCGTGAACGCCGCGGCCGGCTTCTACGGCGCGGGCGCGGCGGCGCTCGCGCTGATGCCCCTCGTGATGACGCTCGCCAATCGGTCGAGCCCCGCCCTGGTGGCCGTCGCGGCGCTCCTCGTCCTGGCCGGCCGGTTCGCCGAGGCGCCGCGCGGCGTCGCCCGGCTCCTCGTCGCGCCCCTGGCGACGCCGCCCGGCATCGCGGCCCTGGCCTTCCTGCTCTGGTGCCTCGTCTCCTGCGCCTGGAGCCCATTTCCGGACGTCACCGCGCGCGCGGCCCGCGAATTCGGGCCGACGCTGGTCGCGGCCTATCTCCTCGCGCGGCTGGCGCCCGGGCGGATTCCGGATTTCGCCGGCCCGCTCGCCCTCGCCGCCATCGCGGCCTCCGGCCTTCTCATCGCCGTGGGACTCGCCTTCGACCTGCCGTTGCAGAGGCTGCTCGGCCAGCGCGCCATCGCCTTCGTCTACAACCGGCCGGCGATGACCCTGGTCCTCGTGATGGGGCCGCTGGCGCTGGTGCTGTGGCGGACCGGGAGGCCGCTCGCGGCGCTCGCCCTTCTCGCCGTCGCGCTGCCCGGCATCCTGCGCTCGATCAGCGGCGCGGCGATGCTCGGCCTCGCGGCGGGCCTCGCCACGGCCCTCGTCGCCTGGCTGTTGCCGCGGCGGTTCGCCATCGGCCTCACGGGTCTCGGCCTCGGCCTCGCCGTCGCGCTGGCCCCGGTCGAGGGCGATCTTCTCCTGCGCCTGATGCCCGAGGCGGCTCACGCGCGGCTGGAGCATTCCTCCTCCCGCGCCCGGGTCGCGATCGCGCGCAGCTTCGGTGCGGCGGTGGCGGCCGATCCCTGGCGCGGGGCCGGTTTCGGCGTGGCGCCGCGCTTCGCGGAGGCACCGGTGGCGGAGCGGATCGAGCCGGAGCTGCGCCCGATGCTCGCGGTTGGCCACCCCCATAACAGCTTCCTGCAGGTCTGGAGCGAGCTCGGCCTGCCCGGCGCCGTCCTGCTCGCCCTGAGCCTGCTGCTCGCCCTGCGTGCCGTCGCGGGGCTGGACCGGCCGGATCGGGTCGCCGCGCTCGGCCTCGTCGGCGCAGCGGCGGCCATCGCCTTCGTCGAGCACAACGCCTGGGCGGCGTGGTGGACGGCCGGGCTCGGGGCTGCCATCACGTGGCTGCGCGAGGCGGGTCTTCGCGCGCAGCGGAGCGGACAGGGATGAGCGAAGGCTTCGACGTCGACCTCTTCGTCATCGGCGGCGGCTCGGGCGGGGTCCGCGCGGCGCGGATCTCGGCGGGCTACGGCGCGAAGGTCATGCTCGCCGAGGAGTATCGGGTCGGCGGCACCTGCGTGATCCGCGGCTGCGTGCCGAAGAAGCTCATGGTCTATGCCGGCCGCTTCAGGGACGAATTCGAGGACGCCGCGGGCTTCGGCTGGCATGTCGAGGCGCCGCGCTTCGACTGGTCGGTCCTGAAGGCGCGCCGCGACGCCGAGGTGACGCGGCTCGAAGGCATCTATGACGCCAACCTGATCCGGTCCGGCGTCGAGATCGTGCCCGAGCGCGCGGTGATCGAGGATCCGCACACCGTTCGCCTCGTGGCCTCCGGCCGCCGGGTGCGGGCCCGCTACATCCTTGTCGCGGTGGGCGCGATGCCGGTGAAGGAGCCGCTCATTCCCGGCGCGGATCTCGCCATCACCTCGAACGAGGTGTTCGAGCTGGAGACGCAGCCCGAGCGCATCCTCGTGGTCGGCGGCGGCTACATCGCAGTGGAGTTCGCCGGCGTCTTCGCGGGCCTCGGCACGAAGACCACCCTGCTGCACCGGGGCGACAGGCTGCTGCGCGGCTTCGACGACGAGATTCGCGATGCGCTGGGCGAGGCCTATGCCAAGCGCATGGACCTGCGGCTCGGGCGCACCGTGCAGCGCCTGGAGCAGGCCGGGGCGGGCATCCGGGCGCATCTCGACGACGGCACGACCCTCGCGGTCGATCAGGTTCTGGTGGCCACCGGGCGGCGCCCGAACGTCGCCGGCCTCGGTCTGGAAGGCGTCGGGATCGCCCTCGACGGCGCGGGCGCGATCCCGGTCGACGCCTATTCCCGTACGGCGGTGCCCTCGATCTACGCGGTCGGCGACGTCACCAACCGGGCGAACCTGACCCCCGTCGCCATCCGCGAGGGTCACGCCTTCGCCGACACGGTGTTCGGCAACCGGCCGGCCTGCGTCGACCACCGCCTGATCCCGACGGCGGTGTTCTCGACGCCCGAGATCGGCGTCGTCGGACACAACGAGGACGTGGCCCGGCAGGTCTACGGCGAGATCGACGTCTACAAGGCGGCCTTCCGTCCGATGAAGGCGACGCTCTCGGGCCGGGACGAGCGCACCCTGATGAAGGTCATCGTCGATTGTGCCAGCGACAAGGTCGTCGGCGTCCACGTCTTCGGCCACGATGCCGGCGAGATCATCCAGGCGGTCGGCATCGCGGTGACGATGGGCGCGACCAAGGCCGATTTCGACCGGACCATCGCGGTCCACCCGACAGCGTCGGAGGAACTCGTGACCATGCGGGTGCCCGCGGTCACCAAGGCGCCGGTCGGGGTCGGCTAAGCCGCGGCGACAGGGCTCGACGCGGCGCATCACCGGTCCATATCAGGCACATGGGCAAGCGGGCATCAGGCAAGGGGCAGCCGGGGCGGGACGAAGGCGCGCATGCGCGCCGTCAAGCCATCATCGACGGCATGCTGGCCGATGCCCTGCGGCCGGCCTTCAGCTACCGCCTGCCGAGCCAGGAGGCGCTGCCGGCCGACATCCGGCGGGCGATCGACACGTTGCTGGCCAAGGCGGCGGCCCAGCGCAGCCGCTGCCTGACCTACGAGGACCTTGAGGAAGCCCTGCCCCCGCGGGACGTCTCCGCGGAGGATCTGGAGGCGATCTTCTGGATCCTGGCCGAGCACGGCATCGAGGTCGAGGACGGGGATCTCTGAGACCGCCTCCATGCGATCTGCCCGGACGCGGGACAGGCCGTGCCTGCGCGCCGCCCCGGCACCAACGCCCCTTGCCGGCCGGGATCACGCGGACATCGGATGAGAATCGGCCTGCGCCGATCGCAGGCCGGACCCTGACCGCCGGCACT
The DNA here is from genome assembly GCF_902141845.1 of Methylobacterium symbioticum. Classification (GTDB taxonomy): domain Bacteria; phylum Pseudomonadota; class Alphaproteobacteria; order Rhizobiales; family Beijerinckiaceae; genus Methylobacterium; species Methylobacterium symbioticum. Next base: position 51,899 of record NZ_CABFPH010000005.1, read on the forward strand.
CGCGCGCGCCCGGAAAGCTCTCTATAAGCGCCGCTTCGCGCGATTCCGCGCGCGAACGAGCCACCGAGAGGTGCCGGGAGTTACGTGATGGCCGAGCGTTGGACACCGAAGACATGGCGCAACCTGCCGATCCAGCAGGTCCCGGCCTATCCGGACGCTGCGGCCCTCCAGGCGGTCGAAGCGCAGATCGCGAGCTTTCCTCCGCTGGTTTTTGCCGGTGAGGCGCGCAAGCTGAAGGCGTCGCTCGCCCGCGTCGCCGCCGGCGAGGCCTTCCTGCTCCAGGGTGGCGACTGCGCCGAGAGCTTCGACGAGCACTCCGCCGACAACATCCGCGACTTCTTCCGCGTCTTCCTGCAGATGGCGCTGGTCCTCACCTTCGCGGGCAGCTCGCCCGTGGTGAAGGTCGGCCGCATCGCGGGCCAGTTCGCCAAGCCGCGCTCCTCGCCGACCGAGACCCTCGACGGGGTCGCGCTGCCGAGCTACCGCGGCGACATCGTCAACGGGATCGGCTTCACGGAGGAGGCGCGCGTGCCCGATCCGCGCCGCCAGCTCGAGGCCTACCGGCAGTCGGCCGCGACGCTGAACCTGCTGCGCGCCTTCGCGACCGGCGGCTACGCCAATCTCGAGAACGCGCATCGCTGGATGCTGGGCTTCGTGAAGGACAGCCCGCAATCCTCGCGCTACCAGGACGTGGCCGGCCGGATGTCGGACGCGCTGCACTTCATGCGCGCCATCGGGATCAACCCCGAGACGCACCAGGAGGTGCGCACCACCGACTTCTTCACCAGCCACGAGGCCCTGCTCCTCGGCTACGAGGAGGCGCTGACCCGCGTCGATTCGACGAGCGGCGACTGGTACGCCACCTCGGGCCACATGCTCTGGATCGGCGACCGCACCCGCCAGCCGGACCACGCGCATGTGGAATATGCCCGCGGCATCCGGAACCCGATCGGCCTGAAATGCGGGCCGTCGATGACGGCGGACGGGTTGCTCGGCCTGATCGATCAGCTCAATCCGGAGAACGAGGCCGGGCGCCTGTCGCTGATCTGCCGCTTCGGCGCGGACAAGGTGGCCGAGCACCTGCCCAAGCTCGTCCGGGCGGTGAAGCGCGAGGGCCGCAGCGTCGTGTGGGTCTGCGACCCGATGCACGGCAACACCGTCACGGCCGGCCGCTACAAGACCCGGCCGTTCGAGCGCGTGATGCAGGAGATCGAGGGCTTCTTCGGCGTCCACCGCGCCGAGGGCACCATCGCCGGCGGCATCCATCTGGAGATGACCGGCAAGGACGTCACCGAGTGCACGGGCGGCGCCCGGGCGCTGACGGCCGACGACCTGCAGGACCGCTACCACACCTACTGCGATCCGCGCCTCAACGCCGAGCAGGCGCTGGAGGTGGCCTTCCTCACGGCCGAGCTGATCAAGCGCGAGCGCGCCGAGATCGAGCGTCCCCGCCTCGACGCGGCGGAGTAAACGTGACGGCGGACCGGAACGATCCGGTCCGCCAGTCCCGGCTCAGTGCAGCCAGGGCGTGAAGAAGTAGATCAGCAGGATGATCGGCAGGGGGATGCCGATGAGCCAGAGCAATCCACCTTTAAGCATCGCGGAACTCCTACAACCGTAAGCTGCGTTGAAACCGCGCAGCTCACGGCATGGTTCCGGGGATTCTCAGGGCGGAGCGAATGATGTCTTCGGCCGCCCGAATCTGACCTTCGTTCGGACTCGCGGGGATCGGGTCAGGCGATCGCCTGCGCCGCGCCGTTCCAGCGCTGGAGCACGGCCGCGACGTCCGAGGCCGGCACCGGGCGGCTGAACAGGTAGCCCTGCACCTCGTCGCAACCCTCGGCGCGCAGCCGGGCCAATTGCGCCTCGGTCTCGACGCCCTCGGCCGTCACCGTCATGCCGAGGCTGCCGCCGAGCCCGATCACCGCACGGACGATGAAGTCGGTGCCGTCGGGCTCGCCGAGATGGCGGACGAAGGACTGGTCGATCTTGATCTTGTCGAAGGGGAAGCTGCGCAGGTAGCTGAGCGACGAGTAGCCGGTGCCGAAATCGTCCATCGACACCCGCACCCCGAGCCCCTTGAGGCTGTGCAGGATCGCCGTGGTCGCGCCCGGATTGCCCACGAGCACGGATTCGGTGATCTCCAGTTCGAGCCGCCGGCCGGGAAGGCCGGTGGCGCGCAGGGTCTCGCGCACGGCGGTCACCAGGCTGGCGGAGGTGAACTGGACCGCCGAGACGTTGACCGCGATCTTCAGATCGGCCGGCCAGCGGCTCGCCTCCTCGCAGGCGCGGCGCAGCACCCATTCGCCGAGCGGCACGATCAGGCCGATCTCCTCAGCGAGCGGGATGAACTCGGCCGGCGAGACCGGTCCGCGCACTGGGTGGAACCAGCGCACCAGGGCCTCGAACCCGCAGACCCGCTCGGCGGCGAGATCGTAGATCGGCTGGTAGTGCACGTTGAACGCGCCGGCGGCCAGGGCGTCGCGCAGGTCACGCTCAAGGAGGCGCTTGGCCTGGATGCGGGCATCCATCTCCGGCTCGAAGAAGCGGAAGCCGCCGCGCGCCTCGGATTTGGCGCGGTCGAGGGCCATGTCGGCGCTCTTCATCAGCCGCTCGCCGCTCATGCCGTCGCCCGGCGCCAGCGCGATGCCGATGGTGACGCCGAGCGTGACGCGGTGGCTCGACAGGGTATAGGGCGCGCTGATCACCTCGCCGATGCGCTTGGCGAGGACGGCGACGTCCTCCGCCCGCTCGACACCGCGCTGGATGACCGCGAACTCGTCGGCACCGAGGCGGGCGACGCAATCGACCTCGCGCACGCAGGCGCTGAGCCGGTTGGCCACCGCCTGCAGGACCTCGTCGCCGACCACCCGTCCGAGCGTGTCGTTGATCGGACGGAAGCCGTCGATGTCGATCGAGAGGAGGGCGAAGCCGTCGTCCCGCCCGGCCTGGGCGATGGCACCCTCGATCTGCTCGGCGAATTTCAGGCGGTTCGGCAGCCCCGTGAGCACGTCGTGGTGGGCGAGGAAGGCGATGCGCTCCTCCGCCTGGCGGCGCTCGGTCACGTCCTCGTAGGTCGCGACGAAGCCGCCATCGCCGGTCGCCCGGCCCATGATCGCGATGATGCGTCCGGTCTCCGTCGTCTGGAACAGGGTGTGCTCGAAACCCTGGCCGAAGGCGTCCCGAGTCTCGCGCACCAGATCCTCGAGCCTGCGGCCGCGCATCGTGCCGGTCTCGATGTTGCGGGCGAGGACTTGGAGCGCGGTCATCCCCGGAGCCACGGCGCCGGGCGGAAGCCCGTAGATCTCGCCGTAGCGGCGATTGACCACCATCAGGCGGTGGTTCGCGTCATACAGGCAAAGGCCCTGCGACATGTTGTCGAGGGCCGCGTCGAGGCGTCGGTTGGTCTCGGTCAGGCGCTGGTCCTGCTCCATCAGCTGGGTGACGTCGCTGCAGACGGCGACGAATCCACCTCCCTGGATCGGAGAGCGGCTGACCCGCAGCCAGCGCCCGTCCGAGAGGTGGTGCTTCCCGTTCTCGGCGAGCACCGCGGCATATTCCGTCGTCGGCGCCTCGCCCGGAGCGGGCATCATGGCCGTGCCGGCTTCGACCTCCGCCCCGAGCCCGCCGAAGAACTGGGCGGCCTGCGCATTGGCGACGACGATACGCCCCTGCGCATCGACGACGACGATCCCCTCGCGCGAACTCTGAAGGGCGTCGGCGAGCAGGGCCTCCGCGGAGCGGCGCTGGCTGACCTCGCGCTCCATCATCGCGCGGATGTTGTCCCGCATGGTCGCCATGGCGGTGAGCAGTCGCCCGAGCTCGTCCCGGCGTCCGGTCGGGATCGCGTCGTCGAGGCGCCCGGCCGCGATCCGCTGCGCGACGGCCGAGGCGGCCGAGAGCGGACCGATGATACGCCGATGCAGCAGCCATGCGACGATGCCGGCGAGCACCATGGCCGCGCCGACGGAGAGGGCGGTGAAGGTGATCTGATCGGACACCACCGTCCGGGCCGATTGCCGGAAGGCGAAGCCATCGCCCGCGGTGTAGTTCACGAGCAGGTCGATCTGCCCGTCGATCACCGCCGCCTGATGGTCGAGATTGTCCCAGGCCTCGCTGTGAACCTCGGCCTGCTCCGGGTGGAAGCTCCGGCGCATTTCGTCCCAGACGGTCACGCCCGCCTGGACGGCCTCGGCGGTCCGCCGGGCGCGGATCGACTGGGAGCGCTCGACCGCGACGGTCAGATCCTCAGCGAGGGTGACGACGAGGTCGGCGATCTCCTGATCGAGCTTGGCGATCACCGCGGCGTTCCGCGACTCGACGCGGCGGGCAAAGGCGGAGCGCATCTTGGCGAAATCCGCCGCGGTCGCCCGGGCGTAATTGATCGACATGAGCGACTCGTCATAGGTCCGGTGGACGAGGTCGCCGACCTGCTGGATCCCCGCGATCGCGTAGAGGCCGAGCGCGCCGGTGATCAGGCTCATGGTCAGGAAGGCGAACAGGATCCGGCCGCGGATCGTGGAGACCGCATCGGAAACGCTCCGCCCGAGCGCGCGGAAGCGCTGGTGCAGCGGGGCGATCGGCCCTGTCGTCCGATAAGGGGTCAAGTCAGGCTCTGTCGGTTAGGCCAGGTTCGATGAAAATCAACGCAAGACCTTAAGATGAAATTAGCTGCGCTGCGACGGATCCACCGCGATCTGCCCCACGTGCTGGAACGACTTCGGCATGCAACCTGAAAGAATTCGTCAACGGGTTTCGTCCTAGTCTTCGTAGGTGCGCCCGATCAGGCGGGCGGACGAGGGATCTCATGCGCCTCATCGGCCCCCATATCCGTCCGCGCGGGTGCGTCGCGCTGGCGATCTGCTTCGGCGCCATCCTGGCCGGCGGCGCGCTCGTCTCGACGCGGCTCGAAGCCTCCGGATTTCTCGTCTCGCAGAAGGGGCGCGCCTTTCAGCCGGGCAGCCTGGTGATCGGCCGCGGCGACACCGTCACCATCGTCAACGACGACAGCGACCTGCTGCATCACGCCTATATCGAATCCGAGACGTTCAGCTTCGACTCGGGCGACCAGGCGCCCGGCAGCCGGACGGCCATCACCTTCCCGAAGAGCGGAAGCTTCCAGGTCCTCTGCGGCATTCATCCGAAGATGAAGCTGAATGTCCGCGTGAACTGAGAGCCTGTTCGAGCTGGATCGACTGAGCCTCCTGCAGAGATCCGGCTCCTCCCACCCATCCACCTCAGGATGAGGTCGGGGAGGGGATAGGCCGGATCAACACCCGCTCGATCCGCTCGGAACAGGCTCTTACGCCGAACCAGCATCCACTTCGCCGGGGGACCCTCTCAAGCGCTCTTAAGCCGAAGTGGATGCCGGTTCGGCGCAAGAGAGCGCGTCACCACAAAGGCTTGGAGCCGTGCCCCGTCGCAACGCGATCGGGCGCGGCTCTAGCGGTTGGCGGCCTGCAGCGGCCGTTCCTGGCCCGGATCGTCGCGGCGCTCGTAGGATTGGCCGTCGCGCAGATCGGCCGGAGGGCTGAGCACGACGCGCTCCTGGCCCGAGAGCCCCTGGTCGAGCTCGATCGTCTGGCCGAAATCGCGTTTCACCCGGATGGTGCGCCACTCGACGCGGCCATCCTCACCCGCGATGGCGACCTGGGTTCCGCGCTGGTTGAACACCAGCGCCTCGGACGGGATCACCACCGCGGGCTCGACGCGCGGGATCTTGAGGCTGACATAGACATAGAGGCCGGCCCGGAGGCTCCCGTCGGGGTTGGGCACGTCGACCTGGGTGGTCAGCGTGCGCGAGGCCGTGAGCAGCGCCACGGAGGAGCGCTCGACCTGACCGCGGAAGGTGCGATCGGGCATCTGCGGGACCCGGATCGAGGCCTCGACGCCGGGCCGGACGCCGACGGCCGCGTTCTGCGGCACGTTTACGCTGATCCGCAGGATGTCGTCGCGCTCCATGCTGAGGAGCGCCGTGCCGCCGCCATCCGCCTTCACGAGGTCGCCGACATCGACGCTGCGGGTCGTCACGACACCGTCGAAGGGGGCGCTCACGTCCTTGAAGCTCGTGAGCGCCTTGAGCCGGTCGACGGTGGCCTCCTGCGCCTTGAGATTGGCCTCGGCCACCTTCACGCCGGCTTCCGCCGCAGCGAGATTGGCCGTCTGGCTCAGCACGCTCGCCTGGGAATTGTCGGCGGTCTGGCGGGAGGCCCAGCCCTGCGTGGCGAGAGTCGAGGTCCGGTTGTTGGTGAGGTTGGCGAGATTCACGGTCGCCCGGGCCTGATCGACCTGGGCTTTGGCCTGCACCAGCTGCGCCCGATTCTGGCCGACTTGGGCCTCAGCCTGGGCGAGTTGCTGGTCGAGATCGGGAGCGGCGATGCGCAGCAGGATATCGCCCGCTTTCACGCGCGAGCCGATATCGACGCGGCGCTCGGCGATGTAGCCCGTGGCCCGGGCGAAGATCGCCGCCCGGGCAAAGGCCTGGGTCTCGCCGGGCAGTGTGAGGTCCACCGGCTTGTCCGTCCGCAAGGCGGCGGCGGTGCGCAGATGGGGCACGAAAGTCTGGATCTTGCGCTGCGTCTCCGCCGCGTCGGCGCGCTGGCGCCAATGGCCATAGCCGCCCCAGCCGACCAGCCCGAGGACGACGAGGCCGATCAGGAGGAACGGGGATTTGCCGGGCGGCGGCGGGATGTCGCGCGGGTCGCCGTGGGCCTTCATGATCCTGCGCCCTCAGCGGCAATGCGGGTGTACGGTATACCGATGCAGCGGCTCCGAACAGGGCGCCGCAAGGCCGCAGCGGCCGGGGATGGGATCGGAGCTGGGCTGTGCACCGGTGGGGAATCGTCTCGCTGGGCGGATCGGAGCAGCCCCGCGCCGGTCGGCGTGGGCCGCGTCTCGCGCAGTCGGGTAGCGGGTCGCGGTTTCCGGTTTATGTCCGGCCGCGGCGTCTGCATTCCATCGAGGATCGGAGAGATGGTGGACGGTGCAGGGATCGAACCTGCGACCTTTCCCGTGTGAAGGGAACGCACTACCGCTGTGCTAACCGTCCGTGCCGGCGAGATCGAAGCGCCGAGGCATCGCCCGCGGCGCCGTGGCGTCCGGGACGGGGGCCTTCTAGGGCGCGACGGGGCGCCGCGTCAAGGCTCCTGTGCGAGCTGAATCCATGCGCCGGGTCGCAATCGTCGCGTCCGTCCCCGCGGCGGCTCGCGCCGGGCGGTTGACAAGGCTCCGCCCACGATGCGCCATGCGCCACCATGGACGAGACGCCCGAGACCGCGCGCAAGCCGCGGATCGCCATCACCTACTGCACACGCTGCAACTGGCTGTTGCGGTCGGCATGGATGGCGCAGGAACTTCTGTCCACCTTCGGCGAGGATCTCGGCGAGGTCGCACTCCGGCCCGCGAGCGGGGGGGCCTTCAGCATCGTCGTGGACGGAGTGACCATCTGGGAGCGCGTCCGCGACGGCGGCTTCCCCGACGTGAAGGCGCTGAAGCAGCGGGTGCGCGACCACCTCGACCCGAACCGCGATCTCGGTCATATCGACCGACCATGAACCGGCCGGCGATCACGGGACACGAGGAACCGTCGGGTCAGGACGCGCCCGGAGCCAGGGTGGCCGAGCCGCCGGGCCAGACGCGCGCGGCGGCTCAGGCGATCCCGGCCGGCGAGCGGAAGCCGGGCTGGTTCGCGCGCCGCTTCGGCCGCAACGGGTTCTCCACGCAGGTCTATCTCGTCGCGCTCGTCATCGCGCTGATCGGTCCGGGTCTCCTGTTCACCGCGATCCTGCTGATGCGCTACGCCGCGGCCGAGCGCGCGCGGTTCGAGCAGGATGCCCGCGAGAACGTGCGCGGCATCGCGCTCTCGGTCGATCGCGATACGGCGGGTCTCGTCTCGGTTCTGCAGACCCTCGCGACCTCGCCGCGCCTCCGGGCCGGCGATTTCGACGCCTTCGACGCACAGGCCCGGCTCGTGCGCGACGCGATCGACCTCGACATCATCCTGCGCAAGCCGGACGGGCAGCAACTGGTCAATACCGGCGTCAAGCGCGGCGCACCGCTGCCCGTGACCGCGCTGCCCTTCGACACGGAAATCGCGTCCGGCGCGCAGCGTGCGATGGTCTCCGGCTACGTGCCGGGCCCGATGCCGGATCTGGCGACCTACGCCGTCGCCGTGCCGGTCATGGTCGAGGGGGATGTGCCGTTCATCCTCAGCTTCAATGCGCCGCTCGGCCGGCTCCAGGGCATCCTCGCCCGCGAGGTCGTCGAGGGCTGGACCACCGGCATCTCCGACCGTGACCAGACGGTGCTCGCACGCCTGCCCGATCCGGGCGCCGTCGTGGGACGGCCCCGCCTCGCGACGCTGCGGCAGGCGCAGACCGCCACGCCGGGGGTCTGGGAGGGCAAGGACCGGCAGCGCAAGCCCGTTGTCGTGGTCGAGGCGCGCTCGCGGCTCACCGGCTGGACGGTGGGGGCGAGCATCCCGCAGGCACTGGTGGATGCGCGCCTGCGCCGCTGGACCTGGGCCTTCGGCGGCTTCGGCCTCCTCGTCCTCGCCACCTCGTCGGTGCTGGCGGTCAATCTGTGGTCGCGGGTCTCGCGTCCCCTGCGCCAGCTCGCGGCCTCCGGTCCGGCGCTCGCCCGCGGCGAGGCGATCCCGCGCATCGCCTCGCCGGTGCACGAGATTCGGCGCCTCGCCGACGTGCTCTCCGACGCGTCGCTGCGCCTGCGCACCCGCGAGGCCGAGCGCGACCGGGCGCTCGACGATGCCAAGCGCGGCCTCTCGGCCCTGCGCGAAAGCGAGGCGCGCTTCCGGCACATGGCGGATTCGGCACCCGCCCTGATCTGGATGACGGACGAGAATGCCGAGGTCAGCTTCGTCAACATGCATTTCGACCACCTCTTCGGCATCCCGGCCGTCGAGCTGGCCGATTCCGGCTGGCGCCGCATCGTGCACCCCGACGATGTCGAGGCCTTCTCGGAGGCCTTCTCCGACGCCTTCGCGGCGCGCGTGCCCTTCCGCAGCGAGGTGCGGGTGATCGATCGCGGCGGCGCCGTCCGCTGGCTGCGCTGCGAGGGCGTGCCGCGCCTGGACGATGCGGGGCGGTTCCTCGGCTATACGGGCTGCAACGTCGACATCACCGATGCGAAATTCGCCGAGGAGCACCTGCTGCTCCTGATCCACGAGCTGAACCACCGGGTGAAGAACACGCTCGCCACGGTGCAGTCGATCGCCAACCAGTCCCTGCGCGGTCTCGACGGCGAGGCGGCGGATGCGGCCCGCGCCGCCTTCGAGGCGCGGCTCTTGGCGCTCGCCCGCGTCCACGACGTGCTCACGCGCGAGAGCTGGGAGGGCGCCGAACTCGGCGCCGTGGTGGCCGACGCGATCCGCCCGCTCGATGCCGCGGATGCCGAATCCGCGCGCTTCTCCGTCGAGGGACCGTCCCTCCGCCTGCCGCCGCGCGTCGCTCTCTCCATCGCCATGGCCTTGCACGAGCTCGGCACCAACGCGGTGAAGTACGGCGCTCTCTCCCAAGAAACCGGCCACGTCTCCATCACATGGACGGTGCGCCGCGAGGAGGAAACGCGCCTCACACTGCGCTGGGCGGAGAGTGGCGGACCTGCGGTGAAGAAGCCGACGCGCACGGGCTTCGGCTCGCGCCTGATCGAGCGCGGCCTCGCCCGGGAACTCGCCGGCGAGGTCCACTTGAACTACGAGCTGAGCGGCGTGGTCTGCATCATCGACGCACCCGTGCCGCCGCCCGGCCTGTTGGAGCGCAAGGCTGGAATCGCGCCGCCCAGGATCGCGCCCCTGCCGCTGCCAGGCTGATCGATGATGATGCGGCGATGACGGACGGAATCGCCTTTGGCTTCGTGGATCTGCCAGGCCTGCGCCTCCATCTCGCCGAGGCCGGCCCGATCGAAGGCGCGCCAACAATCCTCCTGCACGGCTTCCCCGAATTCTGGTTCGGCTGGCGCCACCAGATTGGGCCTCTCGTCGCCGGCGGTCTACGTCTACTGATATCGGACCAGCGCGGCTATAATCTCAGCGGCAAGCCGGAAGCCGTCGAGGCTTATCATCTCGATCGCCTCGCCGCCGATGTCGTCGGCCTTGCCGATGCGCGCGGAATCGGCCGGTTCCGCTTGGTCGGTCACGATTGGGGCGGTCTCGTCGCCTGGTGGATCGCTAGCTTCCATCCGGACCGGGTGGAACGGCTCGCCATCCTCAATGCACCGCATCCCGGCATTGCGGGGGCATATATGCTCCGCCACCCGGGGCAATGGCTCCGGAGCGCCTATGTCGCGCTGTTCCAGATCCCGCGCTGGCCCGAAGCGTGGCTTCTCGCCGACGACTGCGCCGCCCTGCGCGAGACCCTTGTGGCGACCGGTCGACGGGGCACCTTTCGGGAGGCCGAACTCGACCGCTACACCGCTGCCTGGAACGAGCCCGGCGCGATGACCGCGATGCTGAATTGGTATCGAGCCCTGGTCCGCCTGCCGCGTCACCCGTCGCCGCCGATCCAGGCGCCGACCCTGGTGATCTGGGGGCGGCGTGATCACGCGCTGCAATCGGGCCTCGCCGAGGCGAGCCTCGATCTTTGCGCGGACGGCCGTATCCTGTGGTTTGCCGAGGCAACCCACTGGGTGCAGCACGAGGAGGCCGACGGCGTGAACGCGGCGCTCCTCGACTTCCTGCGGCCTGTCCCGTGATCCTTGGATCGTGGGACGGTTCACACCCTGTTGAACGTTCAGCCGCCGGTTCGACCCCCGCGGGGCGTGGCGCCTGTCCGTCCCGCTCTGAGGTGCTAATGGCGGGACGCAGAGGGCGAGATGAGATCGCCTACGGCCTCTGCCTCTGCCAATCCAACCGGTGCGAACGGACCCCGCGGCTGCCCCTCAATCTTGCGGCAAATCCGGCGTGATGCCGAGGCGGTCGAGGCCTTCCTCGAGGAGATCGCTGGCGTTCGGAACACCGAGCAACTCGTAGGCGGCTCCCTCGCCCGCCGCCTCGCGGTCCCGGGCGAAGCGAACGGCATCGGCCCATTCCTCCGGCTCCATGTCCCCGCGTCCGACGTAGAGCAGAGCGAGCAGGTTGGCCCGCTCGTCATCGTTCAGGCTCGCGATCGCTCCGCGGATCTCCCGTTCCGTGGCGTCGTCCGTTCCCGAGACCAGCACGTCGGTCGAGCCGTCATCAATCGGGTTCGAACCGGAATACGGATCCGTGGCCCCTTCCTTCACCTCGACGGCGCGCAGCCGCAGAACGAACTCGGTGACCTTGTCGACGGCGATGTCCATGAAACGCTCCAACTGACACGAGCCCGCCCGGCGAGCATGTCCGGTCTTGAACGGATCGCTTCGGAATTCGATCCCGCTTGCCCAGGCCTTCGAGCCGCCAACCAGCGAGGTCGCAACCGGTTCATGATTGTTGAAAGCGCGGCCTCTCGGAGCGTTTGCGGGTGTCCGCGCGTTCCGGGGCGAGAAGCGGGGCCATGGGGACCTGCGAGGAGGATAGCGAACGCCAACATGAGGAGCGCGCACGAGACCAAACGAATCGGACCGGCTGGAGCGCTCTTCGCCGAAGCGGATACCGGTTCGGCGAAACAGAGCGCGTGGAAACATGGGCCTGAAGCCGTTCCCGATTCAAGCGCGATCGGGAACGGCTTCAGGCGTGCCCGTGTCGGCTTCCTCATTGCGCTGATCCTCGGAGTCCCCGCCGCTCCAGTGCCCGCGCGCGCGCAGTCGGATGCCCTGCCGCCAACCTGCTACCGTACGGGGGGCGGTGCGCTTGAGATCTGCAGGGATGGGGGCGAGGCGGAAGGCGTCTTCTTCGCGCCAGGCCCTTGTGCGTTCGCCCGCAGCGTGCAGATCGTCCGTCTCGCCACGAGTGACAGACCCGGACCGCTGCAGGTTGTCTACCATGGAGAGACGCCGCTGAACGAAGGGCGGGGCGGCAAGCCCTGCTTGGAGCGCCGCGCACTCGATCCAAGCGACAGCGGCGCAGTGCGCGCTGGCCGTGCCGTCGAGCAACTCGCCACCCTGATGCCGCCCAGCGCGGCGCGTCTGTGGGAGGAGATCCGTTCCCCAGAACGGCCCCGCCGAGGACGCCGCCGAGGCAGCCGAACGGAAGCTGCTCCGGAGCCTGCGGCCGAAGTGGGTGTCCGGCCGCGCGACCCGATCGTCGTCGCGGGCCGCGACTGGGCCGGCGAGGACTATGTCCATGTCTTCCTGCTTGCGACGGTGGGCGAGGGCGAGCAGGCCAGACGCGTCCAGATCCAGGCGCGGACCTACGATTTCGAGACGTTCGACGTCCGTAGCCGCAGCGAGGACGGGTACGGCGTTGCCTGGACGCCGTTCACGAGCGGGCGAAATCGGGAGGGAGCCGGACCGGCGGCCGTCCTCGACGAGACCGGTCGTCCGGTCGTCGGCAATTGCACGGGCGAAGCTCCGGACGCGCCGGCTCTCGGCGGCTCGGTCAGCGTGAGCGAACGCACCTACCACTACTTCTACACCGACGTAGTTCCGGAGGATTGCCGCGAGCCGGCCGCCCTGCGGCGCACCGCGCTCTATCTGCGCACCGCCCGAGACCTCAACGCCCCGCGCGTCTGGTCGGCGCCGCGTATCCTGATCCAGGGCCTACCCGCGGGGAGCTTCGTGCGGGTCGCGAAGGCGAAAGGAATGGAGCGCTGGGTGGTCTCCTACACCTGTCGGCGGCCCGCCAACGCCCCGGGCGGCCCGGTGCCGGATATCTGCGTCCAATACACCGCCGACCTGTCCCTCGATGGGATCGGCCAGCTCAAGCTATACGCGGACCCGGTCGCGGCGCAGCGCTCGCCGGCCTATCTCGGCCTGCGCTCGGGCGGAGACGGCAGCGGCCGCTACGACCGGGCCGCGCATTCCTGGATGACCGACCGCTATGGGAATCTGGATACGCCGGGCATCTTCTCGGTCAAGGGCGGCTTCCTGACCTGGCTCGATCGGCTCGCCCCCAGCGCGAACGGTGGCCAGGCCTCGGCCCTGTACGGCCGGCCGACATACTGGGCCACTTGGACCGTTCGCTCTCTCGCGCCTCGGTAAGACTTTTCATCAGCGCAGAAATGTTATCCGCTCAACTTAATTCAGTCGAGATCGGCATACCCGGCTAGAAATAAGGGATAATTTAATAAACCTGCCGACTTATGGCGGCGGGGTATCTGTGGCTCCCGGTCGAGGCACGGCTCTCGACCGGGACAGTCTCGGGGCCTATACGTCCGTTCTTATCAGGGACAACGATCCATCGAGAGTCACGCCGGCGTCCGGCTGTTGCGGTCATGATCGTGATGAGGGGCTGAGAAGCGAGCGATGCGCCTCGACATCACGACTCTGCTGATCGTGACCTTCGCGTTGACCTTTCTGGTCGGCCTGCTGTTTCTGCTTTCCTGGCGTCAGTCGCGCGACATGCCGGCGCTGCTCGTCTGGGGCATCGCGCATCTGGCAGGGTCGGTCGCGTCGGCCGGTCTCGCCCTGCGGGGGCAGATCCCCGACGCCGTCTCGATCGGGCTCTCAAACACCGTGATGATCGCGGCCTACGGGCTGATCTGGAGCGGTATCCGCAGCTTCGAGGGGCGCGCGTTCCGTCCCGTCGCGACCTTCGCGGGTGCCGCCCTCTGGGTCGTGCTCTGTCTCGTGCCGGCCTTCTACGAGGCGATCGCGGCGCGGATCGTCGTCGCCTCGACCATCGCCGCCATCTATACCGGGCACGGCGCGCTGATGCTCTGGCCTCGCGGACGGGAGCCCCTGCCATCGCGCCGGCCGGCCGCGCTGCTCCTCACCGTCTACGCGGCCTGCTATGCGATCCGCGTCCCGGCCACGCTCCTCGCACCGCCGACCGAACTTCGAAGCCCCCTCGATTCGGCCTGGGTCACCGTGCTGTGCCTGGCCTCGATGCTGTTCACGCTGGTCGTCGCCTTCCTGTTCACGGCGCTGGCCAAGGAACGCGCCGAGCACCGCCAGCGCGTCGCCGCATCGACGGATTCGCTGACCGGCGTCGCCAACCGCCGCGCATTCTTCGGTCGCGCCGAGGCCCTGACGGCGACCGGACGGCCGCTGACTCTGGTCCTGTTCGATCTCGATCACTTCAAGGCGATCAACGACAGCTACGGTCACGGGATCGGCGACACCGTGCTGATCGCGTTCTGTGAGGTCGCGTGCACGCTGCTGCCGCCCGATGCGCTGTTCGGCCGCCTCGGCGGCGAGGAGTTCGGCTGCCTCTTGGTCGCGCGCGAGCCGAAGGCAGTTGTCGCGCAGGTCGAGTGTGTGCGACAGGCCTTCGCCGCCATCAGGGTCGCCGACCTGCCGGACCTGCGCCTCCGCGCAAGCGCGGGCGTCGCGTGCGGATCCGGCATCCGCTTCGACCTCTTGATGCGGCGTGCCGATGCGGCACTCTACGCGGCCAAGCGCGGCGGTCGCGATCGGATCGCGGTGGCAGACGTCGCCTTGAAGGCGGCATGACGAGGCAGTGATGGACGAGGTCGAACGGCTGACGCGACTGGAAATGCGCCTGACCGAATATGACGTGACGATCGAGGACCTCAATCGTGTCGTCACCGAGCAGTGGCGCCTGATCGATCGGCTGACGCGCCAGGTCGCTGCCATGCAGGAGCAGGTGGAGACTCTGACCGAGCGCGCCGGTCCCCGCGCCCCTGAGGTGCCGCCGCATTACTGATCGGGCCAGAAATACCCGCATCCTGTCAGGGAATCTGCCGCGCTATTTCGAGCTTTTTCCTGATGGATGCGCAGGAATTAACGACGCTTCGATAGCCGATCGACAAAATGTCGGCGATGTTTCTGTAGCTATTGCCATCATTGAGCAGAGTATAGATCTGGAGTTCTCGGGCGTTCAGGGCGCTATGCCGCTCTTGATGATGCGTTGCGATTGCCGTCGCCAGATCATGGGGCAGGTAGGGGTGGTTTCGGCGGATGCTGGCGAAGGCTTCCAGGAAATCGCGCACCGGCAGGTCCTTGAACAGGAAGCCGCTGGCCCCGGCCTCCAGGCAGCGCGCCGCGATGACGGGATCGCGATGCATGCTGAGGACGAGGATGCGCGCCTTCGCCTCGAGCGCGCGCATGCGGCGGATCAGCGAGAGACCGGCGAGTCCGTTGCCCGCGAAGGCAAGATCGACCACCGCGACGTCCGGCCGGGTCCGATGAAAGAGCCGGTAGCCCGAGACCGGATCGGCCGCCTCGAACAGGCTCGCCACGCCGGCATCCTCGAGGATCCGCCGGATGCCCTGCCGCACGATCGGGTGATCGTCCACGATCAGCACCCGCGTCTCGGGCGGGATCGCCGTGGCGCCCGTCATGGCCGATCCTGCGCGGTGTAGCGCGCGCGCAGCCGCGCGAGGGCCGCATCCCGAGGCAGGCCGGTGCGGCGAATGGTGATGTAATGCTGGCACAACTCGCCGTAGAGCTGGCGGCGCCCGCTGGCGGCGGCGATCCCGGTCAGGTCGCCGATCAGGGTGGCGGGCGCCTCGGCGGCGCCGATCTCGGCGAGCATCGTCTCGAGCTGCGCCGTCCGGTTGGCGATCATCCGCGGATCCTCGACGAAGCTCTGCCGCGCGGCGGCGAGGTTCGCCTTGAGGCCGCCGAGAGCGGCCGGATCGATGCTCCCGTCGCTGGCCGCCCGTCGGGCGAGCCAGAGCGCCGGGTCGGTCGTGTCGGTCGGGCCGAGCCAATCGGCAGCGTCGGCCGGCCGGTCGCTGCGCGCGGCCACCGTGCCGGGCTCGCGCTCCGGCGCCTCCTCGCCACAACCGGCGAGGAGGACCGTCAAGAGACCGAGCACGGTCCCGCGCCTCACCGTGCGGCTCCACCGGGCTCGGCTGGCAGCGTCAGGGCTGCGCGCGGACCACCCGGAACCGTGCGGCGGGCCACCTCGCGCATCTGCGTGAGATCGATCACCGAGACGTCGTCCGAGAACCAGTTCGCCACGTAGGCGCGCCCCTCCGAGACCGCGATCCCCTCGGGATAGCGGCCCACCGGAATCGTCGCCCGCAGAGCAAGGTCCGCATCGAGGACCGAGACCGAGGCGGATTCCTGGTTCGTCACCAGGATCAGGTCGGCCTGCACCGCCACGCCGTAGGGACTGCGCCCGGCCGGGCGGGTCGCGAGCGCCGTCAGTGCGGCCGTGTCGATCGCCGTCAGGTCGTTGCTGCGGACATTCCCGACATAGAGGCGGCGCTCGTCCGGCGATAAGGCCAGCGCGAAGGGTGCCCGTCCCACGCCGATGCGGGCGAGCCGGGTCATCGTGGCGCCGTCCACGACCGCGACGGAATCGCTCCCGCGCTCGGCCACGAACAGGCGCCCAGCGCGGTCACGCACCAGCCCCGCCGGCTCCGGCCCCAGGGCGATCTCTGCCTCGACGGCCCCGCTCCGCGCATCGATCCGAACGAGCCGGCCGCCCTGCCAATCGCCAACGAACAGCGCGCGCCCATCCTCGGAGACCGCAAGGCCGAAGGGCTGGCCCGCGAAGGGCAGGCGCCGCAGCACGCGGCCGGTGCCAGCCTCCACAGCGCTGATCGCGCGCTGGTCGGGATGCGTCAGGTAGAGCGTCCCGTCAGGCGCGGCCGCGAGGGCGGCGGCCCCGGCCCCCACGGGTGCGGCCTCCGACGGCACATCGACCCGCGTCAGGGCGCCACCATCCTGGCTCGCGACGTAGACCGCTGCTCCCGCTCGGAGAGGCAGGAGGACGAGGACGGCCGCGAGCGCCGGCCGGAGCGAGGCGCGAGCCCGTCTCAAGGCGCCGTCTTCCCCTCGGCCTTCGCCTTCAGGCCCCTGAGCCCGTCGCCGAGATAGCGCTCCATCGCCGCGCGCCCGGCGGCATCGCTCAATTCCTCAGGCGGCTCGTTGCCGGTGTCGCCCCGGTAGAAGCGCCCGGCCCAGGAGACCTTCGAGCCCGCGCCCTCCGGCGTCACCGTGAGCGTGGCGGAATAGGAAGAGACCGGCAGCGCCTTCAGGTCGGGCTCGCTCATCCGGTAGGAATAGGTCATCCCGTCGGCCTTCCACTCGTCGAGCCCTTCATCGAGAGTGCCGCCTCCCTTCAGGGTCACCTTCCGGCTCGCGCCCTCGCCATTGCCGCCGGTCGCCTCGACCTTCGCCACATCCGGATGCCAGGCGCCGATACCGCCGAAATCGCCGACGATCGTCCAGACTGCGGCCGGAGGCGCCGCGATGGTGATGGTCTGCTCGATCTTCTGCGGGGTCGGTCCGTGGGCAAGCGCCGCCGTGGCGGCGACGGCGAACAGGAGTGTCGGAAGCAACGCGGGACGTATCAGGCGCATGCAGTATCTCAAGCCTTTCGGGGAGTCAGGCGTCCGCTCAGGGCGCCGAAGGGGGCGGCCGTGAAGGCCGCGAGCACGAGGAGGAGGGCCGTCGCGCCGAGGAAGGGCCGCAGATCGAACCGGCCCGGCACGGGCCGGGCCGTCGCGGCGGCGCGCAGCGGAGCGTCGAGGGAGGCCGGCCCGTCGAGATGGGCGTAGGCGAGGCCGGTCCGGTTCGCGAGGTCCTTGAGATGATCCTCGCGCACCGAGGACAGATGCTCGCTGCCCTGCGCCGCAGCCGCGCCGAAGGGAGCATTGCGCGGGTTGTAGCCTTCGCGGGATTCGGCATCGGCCGGCGGCGGCCCGAACCGGTTCTCCTGCTGCACCTCGCTCTCGGCATAGAAGCCGATCTCACGGCCACGGTCGCTGAATTTCGGGATCGGCGCGAGCGCGTAGCCGCCCGCCCCGACGATCAAGCCCCGAACCGCCCCGGGCCTGCCCTCGAAGGGTGGGGTCTGCCCGCGTGGCAGCGGAGGAGCCTCCTGCCCGTCCGTAATGAAGACGAGGTCGGTGCCGATCTCGGCCGCCATCTCCACGGCACGGTAGAGGCCGGCGGAGACGCGGCTGTCAGCCTCCCAGGCCATGCGCCAGTCGAGGGCAGCGAGTGCGCCGTCGATGGGGGCGAAGCCGTCGCAGACCTCCACCGGGGCGAAGAGGAGGAACGGGCGGCGCTCCGTGAACAGGCCGAGCGCGAAACGCGATCCACAGGGCAAGCCGGCGAGCAGATGGCGCAGAGCCGCCTTGGCTGCCTCCAGCCGGCTCTGCGGCTGACCGCTTGCGGAATAGTCCCGCACATTCATGCTGCCGGTAATGTCGACGACGGCGAGCACCTGGACGCCATCGCGGGTCAGCGGCAGCGGTGGCACCACGAGAGCCGTGAGCACGAGCAGGATGGCGCCGGCAAGCATCCGGAAACGCCCGTCGCGAAGGTTGCACCGCCAGGGCAGGCGGGTCTTCACGGCGCCCCTCGCGGCTGGCCGGGAATGTCCGTCCAGATCTTTTTCGGTTCCGCCTTCAGCTCGTCGCCGACCTGACGGTCGACCTCGGGGAAGTCGCGGATGAGGCGAGAGGCGACATCGAGATTGAACTTGGCGTCCCAGAAATCCGGCCGGGCCTGGAGGGCGCGCCGATACTCCTGCCGGGCGAGCACGATGAGCGGGCCGGCCGGATCGAGCTGACTGCGCTCGATCAGATCGAGGGCCCGGCGCAGGCGGGCATTGCCGAGTGCGTAGCGGGCACGGGCGAGCAGTGCCGGCGCCGCCCGGGTCTCAAGGGCGGCGACCAGGGGCTCCATCTCCTCGGTGGCGTCGCGATGGGCAAGGTACAGCACGCGCGCGAGGAGGAGTGGGGCCGGGGCGTCGGTCGCCACCGGCCGATCCCGGCCTGCTTCGAGGTCGGCGATCTCCCGGTTCGCCGCCGCGGCCCGCCAGGTCAGCACGGCGCCCGCGAGTGCCCCCGCGAGGAGCAGGACGGGCAGGGCGAGGAGGAGACCCGGCCGGAGGCGGGGCCAGGCGATATGGAAGGTGTCAGCGGGCATGGCGGCCTGCTTCCGAAAAGGCGCGAGCTTCCCCCCTCCCCACCGGCCGGGGAGTGGGGATGCGCGGCCTGTGAAGCGAGTTCGCGGTGAGGCACGTCACGCCGCCATCCTCCGCTCGGATCTACGGGCCGGCGGGGCCGCTCGGCCTTGGGCGAGATCCACTTCCGCCAGCTTGGCGAGGATCAGGAGGGTCAGCCCGAATACGGCGAGCCCGTAGGCCCAGCCCGCGAGGTCGCGCCGTGGGCGGAGCTCGACATAGGGGATGGGATCGCGCTCCAGCCCCTCGATCTCGCGGATCGCAGCGGCGACGGCCTCCGGGCCCTCAGCCTCGAAGGCGCGGTAGGGGACGCCGAGGCTCTTGAAGAACAGGTCGAGATGGCGCTCCGGTGCCGCCTGCGGCGTGTCCTCGCCCGCCGGCCTGTCGGCGATGCCGGGCGAGCCCTTGGTGCGTAGAAACAGCCAGTAGAGATTCGGCCGGATCTTGGCGAAGGCGGCACGTAGGGTCTCCTGCACGCGGGGGTCGATCACCGCCGCCCCGTCCGAGACCAGGAGCAGCACCCGCGACGCATCCCCGGACGCCGCACCGAACTGGCCGAGCGCCAGGGCGAGGCCGCGCGCCACGTTGGTGTAGTCGAGACCCGGCCTGTCGATCGCGGCGATCGCCGCCCGCACCGCCGCGTGCCGGTCGGTCATCGGCAGGACCAGCATCGGCGCCGTCGAGAAGGCGGTGACGGCAAAGAGGTCGTGCGCGCGGCTCCCGACGAAGTCGCCGAGGATGCGGCGCGAAGCGGCGGCCTTCGATTCCTCGGCGCCCGAGGGCTGCCGTCCGGCAAAGGTCTCGTTCATGCTGCCCGAGCGATCGATCAGCATCGAGACTTCGGCCCCGATCCCCGTCCGGGTGATGCGCTCGCCCGTCCGGTAGGGACCGCTGATGCCGATGACGAGCGCCGCCACTGCGAGGCAGCCGGCGGCGCCCAGCGCAGCGGCAAGCCCGCGCGAGAGTGCGTCCGGCGGCGCGGCGGCGAGATCAGCGAACGGGGTGCGACGGCGCGGCGTCGCGGCGAGTGGCAGCAGTGCGAGCGGCAGCAACCAGAGCAGCGTCGGTCGCTCGGCTCCGAACCGGACGAGATCGGCGAGAAGCGCGCTCACGCGGCGCGCTCCGCCACGGCGAGCTGGCGGGCGGTGGCCTCGGCCTCGGCAAGCGGCATCCGGCACCGCGCTTCGGCCACCGCGTTGCCGAAGAAGGCGAGCCGCGAGGCCGCGAAGAAGCGGGCGAGGTTGTCGGCCTGCGGCCGGTAGGCCGGGTGGCGGCCGAGGAAGGCGTCGAGGTCGTCGGCGAGCAGCCGGCTTCCGGCCTTCGCGTCGAGGCCGCGGTGGAGCGCCAGCAGCCCCTCGCGATAGCCGGCCTCGCTGTCCGGCTGCCGGGCGAGGGATCTCAGACGACGGGCCGCCTCGGCAAAGGCGCGGGCCGGGCGCGGCCGGAACGGCCACCAGGCCCGATCGCGGGCGAGCAGCAGCAGGGCGGGAAGCGCGAGGGCCGCCAGCGCCAGCGCCGCGGTGCGAGGCGGAGCGGGGTCCAGGCGGGGGCCTTGGCCGTCGGGCCGGAGGTACTCGGCCGGATCGGCGCGTCGCGCCGGCTGGACCTCGCGGATGGGCGAGACGCCAAGATTCCAGGCCGGCACCTGAATCGGTGCCGTGGTGGCGCCGTGGGTGTCGGCGCTCGTCAGCACGAGCGGAAAGCCCGGAACTTCCAGGGTCCGCGCGTCGATGGCAGCGTAGAAGGTCTGGTAGGTCAGGTGCAGGCGGTGGCGCGTGCCGGCCGTCTCGGTCTCCACGCGTCGCAGGTCCAGCCAGTAGGTCACCGGTCCGGGCTGCGGCAGGGAGGCTGCCTGGATCGTGAAGCCCGGCTCCGTCTCGACCTCGACGATGGCCTCGACGAGGTCACCGAGAAAATATCCGAACGTGCGCGGCACCCGCACCTCGACGGTGCGCGGCTGCGCCGTGGCCGACGCCGCGGCGAGCAGGATCAGCAGGCCGGCAAGCAGCGGGCGCACGCGTCAGCCTCCGAGCAGGTGGCGGCTGAGGGCCGCGGGATCGAAGCGCTCCGCGAGCCGGAACGGGGCGCGGCCGTGCCGGCGGGCGAGGCGGCCGAGCGCGGCGGTGCGCTCCGCTTCGCGCGCAAGCCAGCGCCTCTTCAAGGACGGCCGCATCAGGACGAGGCGTGTCCCCGCACCCTCCAGATCCTCCAGCTCGATCAGGCCCCAGTCCGGCAGCGCCTCCGCCTCCGCCGGATCCGCGAGGAGGACGGGCACGAGGTCGTGGAAGGCGAGCCCCGAAAAGACCTGCTCGAGGAGGGGCGGCGGCCAGCGGAAATCCGAGACGAGGAAGACGAGCTTCGGCCGGCCCGCGATGCGGGCGGCTGCCGCGCGAAGTCCCGCCGCGCTCGCCCCCGCTGGCATCGCCGCGCCGAGGCGGGCCGCGGCCGCCGCGGCGGTGGCCCGGCTGCGCGTCGCCGGCAGGGAGAACTCCTCGCGGATCCCGGAATCGCAGGCGATCAGGCCGAAGCCGTCGCCGATCCGTGTGGCCGAGGCCGCCAGGCTCTCGCAGAAGGCGCCCGCAAGCGCCATCCGGTCGCCGAGGCCGCGGAAGCGCATCGAGGCCGAGAGATCGACCAGCGCCCAGACCTCGACAGCGACGCGCGCCTCGAAGCGGCGGACGTGGATCCCCTCGAACGGATCGCGCAGGGAGGCGCGGAGGTCGAGCCGGCGCGCGTCCGGCAGGCGCAGGAAGGGAACCTGATCCTTGAAGGTGCCGGGGCCGCCGGCATCCCGGCCGCGATGGGCACCGGCATGGTTTCCGCGCGCGCGCCAGCGCGGCAGGTAGATGATGTCGGCGCCCTTGCCCGCCTCCGCGCCTTCGCCGCTCACGGGGCCGGCACCGTCTCGAACAGCGCCCGGCAGAGCGCAGGCACGATCTCGGCGCGGCCCATCTCGTGAATCGGTTCGAGGAAGACGCGGTGGGCCATCACCGGCGCGAAGACGGCGCGGATATCCTCCGGCACCAGCCAGTCCCGCTCCTCGAGCCAGGCGCGGACGCGGGCGGCGCGTACCAGGGCCGCGACGCCGCGGGGTGAGGCGCCGCCCTGGACGAGCCCGGCCATGTCGTCGATGCCGGGAAGCCGGATGCCGGCCGCGTGCGGGCGCACCAACGCCTCCCAGAGCGCGACCACGTAGGTCTCGATCGCCTCGCTCGCCCGCACGCCGTGCTGGATCGCCGCCGCGATGCCGGCGAGCGCCGCCGGATCGAGGATCCCGGTTTCGATCCCCGCCACGAGGCGGTCGGTGTCGTGGAAGCGCGGGTCGAAAGCGAGGGCCCGACGGGTGGCGGCGTCGCGCGGCGCCTCCATGCCGATCTCCATGAGGAAGCGGTCGCGGGCGGCGGCCGGCAGCTCGAAGGTCTCCTCGCGCTCGACCCGGTTGCGGTCGGCGAAGACCTGGAGGAGGGGGAAGCGGTACTCGCGGTTGAAGGCGGTGAGGCTGCGCTCGGCCATCAGGCGCAGGAGCAGGGCGTGCACCTGCGGCCGCGCCCGGTTGATCTCGTTGAAGAAGAAGATCGCGAGGTCTTCGGACGCTGCGAGCACCGGGCCGGGCTCGATGCGCGGGCGTCCGTCCTCGCCGAGATAGGTGTGGTAGACGAGGTCGGTCGGCATCATGTCGACCGTGCCCTCGACGCGCTCATAAGCTCCCCCCATCGCCCGCGCGACGGCGCGCAGCAGGGTGGTCTTGCCGACGCCGACATCGCCCTCCAGCAGGACGTGCCCCCGGGCGAAGACCGCGATCGTGACGAGCCGGATCACCGCCTCCTGGCCGAGCACGGCGCCCGCCAGCGCCGCCTCGAAGCGGCGGGCGGCGGCGCGCCAGTCGGTGAGCATCGCGTCGCCGCGGCGGATGTCGTTCATGATGACCTCCGTGGCGCGCCCGCACAGGGCGGGCGCGCGGCGTCGCACTCAGTTTGCGATCTTGGCGACGTCGTACTCGAACTTGCCGGTCTTCTTGGCGTTCTCGATGCGCTTCTTGTTGCGCTCCTCCATCGCCTTGATCGAATCGGCCTGCTTGTTGAGCTCCTTCGGATCGTGCTTGGGGTCGTACTTCGTGCCGGCGATCTTGTCCGGGAAGCCCGGCTTCGGCTCCCAGCAATTGCCCGGCGCCTTGCACTTGGTGCCGTCATAGGCGAGCGCCGGCCCGGCAAGGACGAGGCTGGCGCCGAGGGCGAGGATCAGGGTGCGCATGCGGTTTCCTCCTTGTGCGTTCTTCTTGCGCGCCGACGGCGCGCGGCTTCCCGTCGGGCCCCTATTCCAGCGGCTTGCACTGGCCCTTGGCGTCCTGCGGGATCTTCTCGCCCTCCTTGTAGGGCGTGTAGGCCTTCTTCTGCTCGTCGTTGAGCCAGACGGCATCGCGGACGGGACCGGTGTAGAGATGCCGGATCCAGGCGATGGTCTGCAGCATCTCGTCCGGCGTCAGGTTCTCGTTGTGCGGGCCCATCATGCCGTTGGCGCCGCCGAAGATGGTCGAGAACAGGCCGACATCTTCGGTATTGGCGGGATAGGTCCAGTAATTGTCGTTCAGGCCGGGGCCGAGCTTGCCCTCCGCCAGATGCCCGTGGCAGCCCGAGCAGGAAGTCGCGAACAGGCTCTCGCCATTGCGCAGGCAGGACTTGTCGTCGATGTAGAGATTCTTGCCCGTCTGGAAGAAGGTCTTCACCGCCTCCGTATCGCGACCGCCTTCCTTACCCTGGCTGGTGTCGAGGGCCTCGCCTGTCACGGTGTTGCGGAAGACGATGCCCGTCTGGGGGCCGCCGCTCGGCTGAGCCACCGCGGCGAGACCGGCGCCGACGACGGAGAGACCGAAGACGGCAGCGAGCGTTTTCTTGGTATTGATCATGCGGTTTTCCGGGTCGCTCTCGCGCGAGGGGATCAGTTCGAAGGGGGGATGGTCGGCACGCCGTCCTGCTTGAGGAGGGCGGCGATCTGGGGTTTGGCCTTCACCAGCGCCGCGTCGAGGGCGTCGCGCAAAGCGGTGTCGTCCCGGCGCACGCCCATCGATTGGTCGAAGCTCTGCCGCATGGGCTGGCCATCGCTGCGCTTGGTGTCGTCGGGCACCGGCGTCATGCGCAGGGGCACGGTGGAATCCCGCACGTAGCGGGCGACATCCGGCGCGAAGGCGACGCCGACATCGGCCTTTCCGGTGGCGACCTCCGAGACCATCCGGGCCGGGTCGATCTGGGTGTACTGGTTGCGCGGCGCGCGGAAGTTCACCAGCGAGTAGAGGTAGGCCATGTCCTCCTCGTAGCGCCCGATATCCTTGAGCATCGCCTCGCCCGGCGTGCCGAAGCCGACCACCATGTGGCCGATCTCCTTGAGGCGCGGATCGGACCAGGACTTGATGTCGAGGTCCTTGTCGGCCCGAGTCAGGAAGACGTAGCCGGCCCGGTAATAGGGCTTGGTGGTGAGGACCCGCGGATCATCGCTGTCGAGGCCGACGACCACGTCGCAGGTCTTCTTGTCGAGCCCGTCGCGGACGAGATAGATCGCGGGCTTGCCCGACCAGACGAAGACGGGCTTCCTCCCCATCGCCTCGGCGACCGCGACGGCGATCTTGTTCTCCAGTCCGGACCCGTCCTTCAGCGAGAGCGGCGGCTGCTCGGCCGCGCAGATCCGCAGGGCATTTGGATCGGCGGGCTGCTCCTTGGCCGGCTGGCGGCCGTCCTGAGCCGCGGGTTCCTGCGCGGCGGCCGGGCCGCCGAGGCTCGCCAGAGCGATCAGGAGGGCGGCCGGGACGGCCGCGCAATGTCGTCCGGTGACGCGCGACATGGCTGGTATTCCGTTTCCTCGGGAATGTTCTGATGCGCGCGGCCGCAGGGCATGGCGTGCCCGGTGTCAGCGTTGTCCGGCGCGTCTCAAGGGTGACCCCGCCGGCCGCCGGCCGGCGGGGTCGAGGATGTGCCTTACTTGCCGGCGTGCTGCTCGTACTCGCCGACATTCGGGTTGTCGTAGGGGCTCTTGCCGTCGAGCGAGAACACCACCACGCCGCCGCCCATCTGGGTGTAGTTGGCGAGCTTCTTGAAGGCGCCCACCGCACCGAGGCCCGCCGTCGGGTCGGCGAGGTCGAACACGAGGCCCACGCCCGGCCAGCCGCCGACGCCGTAGTAGATGGCGACGTACTGCGTGCCCTTGTGGCTGTAGGTGATCGGGTAGCCGATCGCGCCCGACGGCAGCTTGAACTTCCAGAGGAGGTCGCCGTTGTCGGAGTCGCGCGCCTTGATGAAGCCGTCGAGGGTTCCGTAGAGCACCACGTTGCCCGCCGTGGCCGTGGTGCCGCCCCAGACCGCGAAGCGCTCCATCTTCTCCCAGTTGAACTTGCCGGTGATCGCGTTGTAGCTCTTGATCTGGCCAAGTCCCTCGTAGTTCTGCCGGTCACCCTTCGGGCCCGGATACATGTTCAGCGTCGCGCCGACGAAGAACTGACCCGCCCGGTAGGGCAGCATGAAGGGCTCCCAATCCATGCAGATGTGGTTGATGCCCATGAAGAAGGCCTGACGCTTCGGATCGTACGAATCGTGGCCCTGGTTGTGGTAGCCCATCGCCGAGGGGCAGATGTCCTTGGCGAGGTGGTCCATCCGGGTGCCGTATTCCGGATCACGCACCGGCTGGCCGCTCTTCAGATCGACCGACTTGAAGACGTTGACGGTGTCGTCGATCTTGTTCGCCGAGACCAGAGAGCCGTCCGTCCGGTCCAGCGTGTAGACGATGCCGTTGCGGTCGGGATGGGTGAGGAGCTTCCTCATTTTCCCGTCCTTGTCCTTCTGATCGGACAGCATCATCACGTTGACGCCGGCGTAGTCCCACTCGTCGTGGGGCGTCTTCTGGTAGCCGAACTTGGCCTCACCCGTGTCGGCGTCGCGGCCGAAGATGGTCATCGTCCACTTGTTGTCGCCGGGACGCATGGTCTCGTTCCATGGTGCCGGGTTGCCGGTGCCGAAGTAGATCAGGTTCGTGCCCGGGTCGTAGGCGTACCAGCCCCAGTTGGTGCCGCCGCCGATCTTCCAGGCATCGCCCTCCCAGGTCGCGGTGCCGAGGCCCTTCTGGCCGTAATGGGCATTCCGGATGTTGAAGTCGTCGGCGAGGAGCAGGTCCTTGTCGGGCCCGGTGGCATAGGCGCGCCACTTCTGCTCGCCGGTCTTCACATCGTAGGCAGTCAGATAGCCGCGCACGCCGAGCTCGGCGCCCGAGGAGCCGATGATCACCTTGTCCTTCACCACGTAGGGAGCGATCGTGAGCGTCGAACCCACCTTGATGTCGGAGTTCTCGACCTTCCACACCGTCTCGCCGGTCTCGGCGTTCAGCGCCGCGACGTTGCCGTCGAGCTGGGTCTTCAGGATCAGCGCCGGGGTCTTGCCGTCACCCGGCCAGTAGGCGAGGCCGCGGTTCACGAGATCGCAGCAGGCCACGGCGCGCGCGGCCGGGTTCTGCTTCGGCTTGTCCTGCCAGAGGATCTTGCCCGGATCGTCGAGGTCGAGGGCGAAGGTGTTGTTCGGGAAGGAGGTGTGAATGTACATCTTGTTGCCCACGACCAGCGGGGCGCCCTCGTGGCCGTTGAGCAGGCCGGTCGAGAAGGTCCAAGACACCTTGAGGTTCTTGACGTTGTCCTTGTTGATCTGAGTCAACTCGCTGTAATTGTTCGAGTCGTAGTTCTTGCCGGGCATGACCCAGTTGTCTTCGCTCTTCGACATCTCGACGAGCTTGTCGTTGGCCTGGGCGCCCGTGCCGACCGCAAGCGGCGCGAGGGCCATCACGGCGAGCATCGAGACCGAATTCAGAAGCCTACTCATGTGCGTCTCCTTGCCGTCTCGTTCCGTCTCTCGACCGGGCGGTCACGCGGAACCTTAAGCGTCGGAAGCCTGAAGCAGTCTCGGCAGCAATCCGAGCCCTGTGTGATATATAAGAAAAGAACCGCTAGTTCTTGTCTTATGAGACACTTATTACCGCCTCAGTCCCCAGTATTTCTAGAACCAACGGCCGGTCGATGTCTTTAGGGCATCGGTCATTTTTCACCGGGAATATCCGGCAATTCGAGTGAGTACTTTGCGCATCCGCATCGGGGGCCTTGACCCCGGCGGGGCCGGTGGCGCAACACAGTGCGAACGGTGGGCGTGGATGCGCCGCGCCGCATCGCGGGGGCGAAACGATGTGGGCAGAGCGCGCGCGCGGGCCGGCGTCCTGGTGCGGGATCGGTCTCGCGGCGCTCGGCCTCCTCGCGCCCCCCGATCGGCTGATGCCGACCCCAGCCGAGGCGAAGGCGCGCACCCGTGAGGCCGCGCTCTATCCCCGGGACGGGCGACACGAGATGAGCGGCGACGATCACCGGCGCTTCCCCGGAGCGGGCGTGCTCTGGTGCCGGCGGCCGGACGGCGTGCCGCAGAAGGCCGCTGCGGCCTGGCTCGTCGGCGTGCCGGACCTCGTGGTGCTCAACGCCCACAACTTCCGCGACCGCCGCCTCGCCGTCACCAGACCGGTCACGGATTGCTATTTCCAGATAGACGGCCGGAACTACACCTTCATCGCGTCCTCCCTGAGACTCGGCACGGCACCGGGATCGCAGAGCCTGCACATCACCGACGACTGGGCGCTCCTGCGCCTCGACGGCCCGGTCGAGAACGCGCGTCCCCAGCCCGTCCCGGAGCCGCCCGACCTCCCGACCGGGCCGGCGGCCCTGCCGGTCACGATGGTGTCGCCCGCAGGCCACGAGAACTACCGGGGCGCGAGCAGCCTCGAATCCTGCACGATCCGGCAGATCGACAGTCCGAGCGAGGACGCCATTCGCCGTGTCCGGCACGATTGCAACGACGGCTATGGCGGGTCCGGGTCGGGCCTCTTCGATGAGAGCGGCCGGCTCGTTGCGTTGCAGAGCGCCTCGCTCTCGATGAATTCCCGGCGTCCCTTTGATGCGGAGTTCCATTACGGCTCCGCCCTGCTGTTCGAGGGCGAGCTGCTCACTGCGATCCGGGCCGCGGTGTCGCGCTGAGTGGCCAGACGTCGAAGCCCCTTATCGGCGGATCGCCGGGCTGAGTGAGGCCGCCCGCGTCCCGTCCGCGCATCGCGTCCCGAACGTCTGAGAGGCCGCTCGGATGGATCTCGAGCCTGCATCCATGCGCATGCTCATGCCGGAATGGCCTTGGAGCGCTCTCCGCCGAAGTGGATGCCGGTTCGGCGAAAGAGAGCGCATCAAAGCAGGAGCGTAGAGCCATTCCCGGTTGCAACGTGATCGGGACCGGCTCCAGCGACGCGTCCCGTCGGCACCCGCATCCCGGCCGGTTCCGGAGCGGCGCCCCACCTACCGCCGTCGTGGGATCGACCCGTTCCGCCCATCAAGACGTTGTGAGCTGTGGGGTAAAACCTGACAGCCCTGACAAAAGCCCGACGGTGCGCGCGCGCCGCTCCGGTAGCTCAGGTATTAATTTTGCCTTAACCAATGAGCCAGCGCGGTTAACAACGAGCCGATACAGCCAGACTACCTGTAATCGCGCAGGGAGTGACAAGAATAATGGCAGGGCCCGCATGCTGCCTCCGGCACTGTGCGGGCTGATTCGTGACCATGAGCCACCACGACGCGCTTCAGCGCCGGGGCTTCGTGCAAGCGTCGGCAGGTGACCAGGAGGCTTCCTTGCTCAGAAAACTGTCCGCGCAGACTTCTCCCTCCGACGCTCCCGTTTCCCGGCTCCAGACCTTTCCCGCGCTCGATACCTCCCACGCGTTGCGGGCCAAGCGCGTGTTCGACATCACGGTCGCCGCCACCGCCATCGTCCTCCTCGGCGTGCTGATCCTGATGATCGCCCTCGCGATCCTGGTGATGCAGGGCCGCCCGATCCTGATCCGCCACCCGCGCATCGGCCGCGGCGGCGTGCCCTTTCCCTGCTTCAAGTTCCGCACCATGGTGAAGGATGCCGATGCTGCCCTGAGCCGCCACCTCGCAGCCGACCCGGCCGCGATGCTGGAGTGGAAGGCGACCCACAAGCTCAAGGACGATCCGCGGGTGACTCCCCTCGGTCGCATCCTGCGCCAGACCAGCCTCGACGAGATGCCGCAA
Organism: Methylobacterium symbioticum; assembly: GCF_902141845.1. Taxonomy (GTDB): domain Bacteria; phylum Pseudomonadota; class Alphaproteobacteria; order Rhizobiales; family Beijerinckiaceae; genus Methylobacterium; species Methylobacterium symbioticum. The sequence continues at coordinate 80,926 of NZ_CABFPH010000005.1, forward strand.
CTCCTGAACATCCTGCGGGGGGAGATGAGCCTCGTCGGGCCCCGGCCGATCGTCGCGGCTGAGATCCCGCGCTACGGCGGCGGCATCGTCGAGTACAAGTCCGTGCGGCCCGGTCTCACCGGCCTGTGGCAGTGCAGCGGGCGCAACGACGTGAGCTACGAGCACCGCGTGCTGCTCGACCGAGAATACGTGCGCACTTGGTCGCTCGGCGGCGACATCCGGATCATGCTCAAGACCGTGCCCGCGGTGCTGAATTCCCGGGGTGTCTACTGACCGGCAGGCGCGGCGGACCTGCAAGGTCCGGCCCTCCTGAGCGTCGAGCCCCGTTCTCCCCGGCAGCGACGGCGCCCGAGGCGCCGGGGAGCGCTGCCCGGGATCCGTCACCCATCCCGGCAGGTGCAGTATGCTTCAGGCGAACACGGCGCGCGTCCCGGCCCCGCAGGAAGAGCGGGCGACCAGCAGGGAGCTGAGCCTGCGCAGCCTGCGGACGGCCCTGCGGCGTTCCGTCACGACGATCGGCGTCACGGTCGTCGTCTGTCTCGCCGCGGCGGCCCTGTTCTGCTGGCTCAGCGTGCCGACCTACGTCTCGACGGTCCAGCTCCTGATCGAGCCGCAGAAGCAGCAGCAACTGCTCTGGTTCGAGCCCGGCATGCTCGACCTGACCCTCGACAACGCGCAGGTGGAGAGCCAGGTCGAGCTGCTCCGCTCCGAGCGGCTCGCCGCCGACGTGGTGGCCGGCCTGAATCTCCAGCAGGATCCCGAATTCGTCCCGCGGGACGCACCGGCCAAGGACGAGGGCAAGGCGGAGACCCGGGGCGAGACGAAGACCGAGGGCGCTGCCGATCTCGGCGCCGACCCGGCCGCCGAGTCGACGCGGCGCCTGCGCACCACCGTCGCGGCGCTCGGAAAGCGGGTCGGCGTGCGCCGCGTCGGCCAATCCTACGTGATCGAGGTCTCCGCCTGGGCCTACCGGCCGGATCTCGCCGCCGCGATCGCCAATACCTATGCCGACGCCTATCTGCGCGATCAGTACTCGGCCAAATCGAACTCGGCGCGTCAGGGCGTCGACTGGCTGCGTGCCCGCATCGTCGAATTGCGCGGCACGCTGAACGAGGCCGCCCGCGCGGTCGAGACCTTCAAGACCCGCAACGATCTCGTCACCGCCGGCGACAGCCTGCTGATCGAGCAGCAGCTCAGCGAGATGAACAGCCAGCTCGTCACGGCGCGGGCCCAGACGATGCAGGCGGCGGCGCGGCTGGAGCGCGTCGGGGTCGTCGGGCGAGAGGCGGCCGGCAGCGCCGCCGTCGGTGAGGCCCTCAACAACCCCGTCATCACCAACCTGCGCCAGCGCCAGCAGGACGCAGTGCAGCGTGAGGCGGAGCTGCGTGAGCGCTACGGGCCCGACCACGAGGCCGTCGTCACCGCCCACCGCGAAGTCGTGCAGATCGAGGCCGAGGTCGCGACCGAGATGAAGCGCATCGGCCAGACCTATCTCAGCGACTACGAGGTGGCGCGCGGGCGCGAGCGCGCCCTGAAGGCGGAGCTGCGCACCCTGATCGGGGAGATCGAGCAGCGCCGCCAGGCCAAGGTCACCCTGTCGGAGCTCGAGGCCCAGGCCGAGAGCTACCGCAAGATGTACCAGAACCTGCTCGAGAAGCTCACCGAGACCGCGCAGAAGGAGACGCTGCCGGTCTCCAGCGCCCGGATCGTCACCAAAGCCATGGTGCCGCTCGATCGGAGCAGCCCACGGACCAAGCTCATCCTCGCGCTCGGCGGCGCCTTCGGCCTGCTCGGCGGGCTGATGATCGCTGCAGCGCGCAGCCATCTCGACCGCAGCGTGCGCGACCCGGCCGATCTCGAGGGCGAGGCCGGCATCGAGTGCCTCGGCATGATCCCCCTCGTGAAGGGCGCGGGCCCGGGCCCCCTCGGCTTCGAGGTGATCGAGCGGCCCTTCTCGGCCTTCAGCCGGGCGCTGCGCGGCGTGAAGATCCGCATCGACACAGCCTGCGAGGGACGCGTCACCCAGACCGTGGGCGTGGCCTCGATCGCGACGGGCGAGGGCAAGAGCAGCGTCGCGCTGAACCTCGCCGCGCTCTACGCGCAGGCCAATTGCCGCACGCTGCTGATCGATGCCGACTTCCTCGACGCCGCCCTGACCCGCGTCCACGCTCCCGCGGCGGCGGCCGGGTTCCTCGAGATGCTGCGCGAGGGCCGGGACATGACGCGTCCGACCGGGGTGCAGAACCTCGCCCTGCTCCCGCTCGTGACCAAGGACCGCCTGCCGAATTCGAGCGACGTCCTCGGCTCGCGGCAGATGCACGCCCTGCTGGCTGAGCTTGCCGCCTCCTACGACGTGGTGGTCCTCGACCTGACCGCCATGCGCGAGGCGATGGATGTGCGCGCCGTCTGCCGGCTCCTCGACGGGCTCGTCCTGGTGACGGCCTGGGGCGAGACCGAGGCCGGCGCGCTGGCGGAGGCCGCCGCCTCGATCGACGGGGCCCAGGCCCACCTCTTCGGGGCGATCCTCAACAAGGCCCGCGACCTCGCCGCGGTCTCGCGCTCGATCTGAGGGGATCTGTCGCCATGCGCCTCGGCCGGAGCCTGCCCCCGAACCGGACCGCCGTGGCCGAGGCCGCGGCGGTTCCGGCCGTGTCAGGGGGTGAGGCTGCTCAGGCGGCCTCCGGTCCGCGGCTCGCCCTGCGGCTCCGCATTGCGCCCGGTCTCGGCCTCGCCGTCGATCTTCACCACGTCCCCCGGCATCAGCGCGTCGCCCTCGGAAGCCGCGATCTCGCGCGGGCCTTCCGCGGTCTGACGCACGATCAGGAAGACGGCGCTGCGCCGCCGCGAGGTGCGGGCCTCGGCCATCATCCGCGGGGCGACCACCTCGCTGTCGTTGATCAGCCGCGTCAGGGTCTCGGCGCGCTCGTCGAGCTTGGCGAGCTTGGTCTGGGTCTCGCGCAGGTCGCTGAGGACCGTGCTCTGGCGCTGGCTGCGCAGGTCGAGCAGCGTCCGGTCGTTCTTGGACATGTCCTGCCGCGCCCGCGACATGGCGAGCACGTGGTCGAGCCGGGTGCTCTCCATCTGAGCGACGGTCTGCTCCAGGGCGAGCTGCCGGGGGCTGATCGAGAGCCCTTTCTGGACCAGGGCGATGATGCCTTCCAGCTCCTTGCGGGCGAGGCCGATCTGGCGGTCCTGGGAGACGATCTTGGCCTGCAGGGTCTCGATCTCCGCGGCGATGAGCTGCTTGGCTTGGTTGAGCGCCTCGGTCTGGGAGATGAGGGCGGCGCGGCGGGCCTCGAACAGGGCCTGCTCCTCGCGCATCGCGTCGGCCGTCGCGGGGAGGGCGCGCTGGCGGGTCACCGCGTCGGGGAAGGTGATCGCGGGCAGGTCCTTCATCTCGCTCTCGAGGCGGGCCCTGCGGGCGGCCAGGGCCATCTGCTCGACGCGGATATCGGCGAGGTCGCCGCGGGCGGTCACGGATTCGCGGGCGAGGCGCTGCACGCCCATCTCGGGCGGCCGGTAGAACCCGCCCGCGAGGCCGACGGCCTGCAGGACGGTCAGCTGCGGCCGGTAGGGATAGGCGCCGGGCTTGTCGACCAGGCCGACGACGTAGACGGGACGGAACTGCGCCACCTCGACGGCCGCGTCGGGCCGCTGCAGCAGACCGGCCTTGCGCTGCAGGCGATCGCCGATCTCGGCCGCGATGTCGTCGGTGGTGCGGCCCGCGGCCGAGACGGCGCCGATGAAGGGAAGCGCCAGGCGCCCGGCGGCATCCACCGTGAACTCGCCGGTGAAGGCCTTCCACTCGTAGGTCTCGCCCTTGCCCGGCCGCCACTCGTTCACCCGGAGGCGCACTCGGTCCTCGGCGCCGAGCCGGTAGGCCTCCGTGGCCTGAGCCGGCGCCAGGCAGGCCGCCAGCGCGGAGACCGCCACGGACGCCGTCAGCACCGCGCTCAGAACGGGGTTCTTCATCGATCCGGCCTCCTGTCCCGATGCGGCCTGGCGCATCACAGAGCGATGATCGATGAATATGGATAGTAAAGTCAACTGCTATCAGTAATATTGCCTCGGTTTTTTGTCTTTTGTCGCAGCTTATTCGACCGTGCTGTTGTATCCGGAGTTGCGGAATGAACGACAATTTGCGTCCGATGCAGTCTCCGACGGCGCGTGACTCCATGGCACGGGACATCGTCCTCGGCGCGCTCGGCGCGGCCGCGGGCCGGGCCTGGATCTACGGCCTGATCGGTGGGGCACAGGTGGCCGCCTGGGTCGACGGGCTCATCCCCCGGCCTGCGGATTCGGAGCCGTCCGAGGCCGTGGCGACCGGGTCCGGCCGGCTCCGCATGGCCATCGGGCTCGCCACGGCCGGGCGCCCTGCGGTGATGGGCGAAACCCTCGCCCGCATCGCCCGGCAGAGCCGTCCGCCCGACGCGATCATCGTCTGCGCCCCCTCGGAAGACGACGTCGCTCCGGACGCCGCCCGCCTCGGCGCCGAGATCGTGACGGGCCCGCGCGGTCTGACGCGGCAGCGCAACGCGATCCTCGACCGCCTGGCCAACTTCGATATCGTCTGCTTCCTGGACGACGATTTCGTGATGGAGGCGGACTATCTCGCCGCGCTGGAGCAGGCGTTCCTGACGGATCCCGGGCTCGTCGGCGCCACCGGCGTCGTGATCGCGGACGGGATCACCGGACCGGGCATCGGTTTCGCCGAGGCCGATCTGCGCCTCGCCGCCCTCGGGCCGGCCCAGACCGGTAGCGCCGTCAGGTCCGTCTACAATGCCTATGGCTGCAACATGGCCTTCCGCCTCGCGGCGGTCCGCGCGGGAACTCTGCGCTTCGACGAGAGCCTGCCGCGCTACGGCTGGCTGGAGGATGTCGATTTCAGCCGCCAGGCGGCCGCGTTCGGCCGTCTCGCCCGGATCGAGGGCGCCCGTGGCGTCCATCTCGGCGTGAAGGGCGGACGCCAGTCCGGCCTCTGCTTCGGTTACTCGCAGATCGCCAATCCCGTTCATCTCGTGCGCAAGGGCAGCTTCGCGGCGCGGCGGGCAGCCTGGCTGATGGGACGCAACGTCGCGATGAACCTGCTGAAGCTGGGCCGGCCCGAGCCGCATGTCGACCGGCGCGGGCGCGTCGCCGGCAATCTCGCCGCCCTCGGCGACCTGCTGCGCGGGCGGCTCCGCCCCGAGCGTATCGAGAGCCTGACCTGACGCGCGTCGTCGCGAAACGCCAGCCGAGGAGCCGGAGATGATCGAGCGCGTGGTGGTGATCAGCGACGACGCCGTGGAGAGCGGCGGGGCGGCGGGCATCGCGCTGCGTTCGGGGCGCATGCTCAGCGCGCGGGGCGTGCCGGTGACGCTGCTCAACGGGAGCACCGACCCCGGGCTCGATCTGCCCGGTCTGGACCTGCATTCCCTGGGCGGACGTGCGCTTCTCGAGGGTGGCCGGGGCGCGGCGGCTCTGCGCGGCCTCTACAGCCGCTCCGCCCGTCACTTCATCGAGGCGTGGATCGCCCGGCACGACACGCCCGGCACGGTCTACCACCTGCACAACTGGCACAAGGTGCTCTCGCCCGCCGCCTTCACGGCGCTCGGCCGCGTGGCCGAAAGGCTGGTGATGACGGCGCACGACTACTTTCTGGTCTGCCCGAACGGCGGCCAGTTCGATTTCCGCAACGGCAGCGTCTGCGAGCGGGTGCCGCTCTCGCTGGGCTGCGTCGCGACAAACTGCGACAGGCGCCATTACGCGCACAAGCTCTGGCGGGTCGGGCGCCAGGCCATCCGCAGCGCATCGATCGATCTGGCGCGCGGTCCCGCCACCGTCGTGGCTGTCCACGAGGGCATGCGACCCTATCTCGCCCGCGGCGGGATCGGTCCCGACCGGGTCACCGTCCTGCGCAATCCCGTCGTGCCCTGGCGCAGCGAGCGGGTCCGGGCCGAGGGCAACCGGGAGATCCTCTTCGTCGGCCGGCTCGAGCGCGACAAGGGCGTCGATGTGGTCGCGGCTGCCGCCCGAGAGGCGGGGCTGCCTCTCCGCATCGTGGGAGACGGGCCGCTGCGGGCCGAACTCGCCCGGGACTACCCGGAGGCCCGTCTGATGGGGTGGCGCAGCCCGGCGGAGATCGCGGTCCTGGCGGAGGAGGCCCGCCTCCTCGTGGTGCCGACGCGCTGGCGCGAGACCTTCGGCCTCGTCACGCTCGAGGCGGTCATGAGTGGATTGCCCGTCCTGGTCTCGCGCCACGCCCTGATCGCGCAGGAGGTGGTCGATCTCGGTTGCGGCGAAGCCTGCGACCCGGACGATCGCGCGGGCCTCGCGGCCCAGATGCAGCGCCTCGCAGGGGACGACCTGCAGGTGCGCTGGATGAGCGAGTCCGGCTTCCACCGCGCTCGCGACCTCGCGCCGATGCCCGAGACGTGGTGCGATCATCTGCTCGCCCTCTATCGAGCCAAACTCGCCGCCGCGCGTACCCATGCATCGCCGGTCACGCCGGGAAGCCGCGCGAAAGCGCTTGCGGCTGCGGTGCCAGGAAAATCCTGACACCGTCAGGTCGATGCCGGACGCCTCAGGCTTGGCAAAGATCGCGATAATAAATCCTTAACTATTGCCTCCTCCTGTTCTCGGTATGTCACGGCTCCGTTCGGGCGGATGCATGCGGTCGGCATGCGATCCGTTGCCCGGAGAGGCCGGAATCTTGCCGCGATGCGGCCGTTGCTGGGGGATTGCCGATGGTCGATCTGACGGGCTACCGCCTGACCTTCGACGACGAGTTCAACCAACTCAGCGTGTCCGCCACCGGCAGCGGCACTGTCTGGGCCAGCACGCGTCCCGGCTCGATCCTGCGGCCGGGCGTCGATATCGGTTTCGGTCAATCGGCCTTTGTCGATCCATCGACCGGCGTGCAGCCTTTCCAGATCGTCAACGGGGCGCTCCAGATCCAGGCCGCGCCCGCCACCGGGGCGGTGGCCGACCTCGTCTATCCGGGTCTGTGGACGTCCGGGCTGCTCCAGGCCTCGAACAGCTTCTCGCAGACCTACGGCTACTTCGAGATGCGGGCCGAGCTTCCGGCCGAGACCGGAGCGTGGCCGGGATTCTGGCTTCTCAACGCGGACGGGGTCTGGCCGCCGGAAATCGACATCGTCGAGGCCTATGGGGCCGATCCGACCGCCCTGACGAACACGATCCATACCGGTGAGACGGGCCAGCCGACACACCAGACGATCTGGTCGAACCAGCCCACCCTGTCGGCCGGCTATCACACCTTCGGCGCCCTCTGGACGGCGAGCACGATCACCTTCTTCTACGACGGCAACCCGGTCGGGCAGGTCGCGACCCCGTCCGACATGCACGGGCCGATGTATCCGCTGGTCAACCTCGCGATCACGCGTGGCATCGAGGGCATCACCGACAGCGTGAAGACGATGTCGGTGGACTACATCCGCGTCTATTCTGCCGATCCATCCGCGACGGCGGTCGCACTCCAGACCGTGTCCTCCCCCGACGGGGCCGATACGGGCGGCCTGTACGGGGCGTCCGCATCGAACGTCACCCCACCCCCGCCCACTGCCAAGCCCGACACCCTGACGATCCGCGTCTCGGGCGACAGCTGGAACGGCGCGCCGAAATTCGTGGTGAGCGTCGACGGCACGCCGCTGGGCCAGGTCTTCAGCGTCGATGCCGACCACGCCGCCGGCCAGTGGCAGGACGTCACCGTTCAGGGCAATTTCGGCGCCGGCCCGCATCAGGTGGCGGTCACCTACATCAACGACGGCAACGAGAACCCTTACTACGACGCAGCCGCCAACAAGGTCTTCAACGATCGCAACCTCTTCGTCACCGGGATCGCGCTGAACGGCACGTCCTATGGGCTGGGATCGGTCGTCTCGAACTCGGCCTCCGTGGGGTGGGACCTCCTCGACCCCAACGCGGCCGTGATGGCCGCCAACGGGACGCTGATCTTCGGGACGGCGGGCGGCACCGTGACGCCGATCGATCCGCCCACGACGCCGGCCCTGCCCACGACACCCGCCACCCCCACTACGCCGACGGCACCGGCCGCGGGACAAGACACGCTGACGATCCGGATCTCGGGCGACAGCTGGAACGGCGCGCCGCAATTCGTGGTGAGCGTCGACGGCACCCAGGTCGCTGGCCCCTTCGACGTGACCGCCGATCATGCCGCCGGCCAGTGGCAGGACGTGAGCGTCCAGGGCGATTTCGGCGCCGGTCCGCATCAGGTGACGATCACCTATCTGAACGACGGCAACGAGAACCCGTACTACGACGCGGTCGCCAACAAGGTCTTCAACGACCGCAACCTCTTCGTCACCGGGATCGCGCTGAACGGCACGGCCTACGGCCTCGACGCGGTGGTCTCGAATGCGGCCGCGGCGGGCTGGGACCGCCTCGATCCGAACGCCGCCGTGATGGCGGCGAGCGGCACCCTGGTCTTCGGCACCGGCGCTGCGACGCCCGGCACCTCGTCGCCCACGACGCCCCTGCCAACGACGCCTACGGCACCGGTCACCGCGCCCGGTCAGGACACGCTCACCATCCACATCTCGGGGGACAGTTGGAACGGGGCGCCGCAATTCGTGGTGAGCGTCGACGGCACGTCGGTCGGCGGGCCCTTCGACGTGACCGCCGACCATGCCGCCGGCCAGTGGCAGGACGTGAGCGTCCAGGGCGATTTCGGCGCCGGTCCGCATCAGGTGACGATCACCTATCTGAACGACGGCAACGAGAACCCCTACTACGACGCGGTCGCCAACAAGGTTTTCAATGACCGCAACCTCTTCGTCACCGGGATCGACCTCAACGGCACGGCCTACGGGCTCGACGCGGTGGTCTCGAACATGGCTGCGGCGGGCTGGGACCGTCTCGATCCGAATGCCGCCGTGATGGCCGCGAGCGGCACCCTGGTCTTCGGCACCGGCGCCTGATCGGTCCGGTGGCGGCGGGCGCGGTGGTTCAGGCTTTCCTGTACCACGCGTCCCACTGAGAATATTCGGGGAAGCGGCGAACATAGCCCTGCGCCTGCATCAGCGCGTCGAGGCGGGCCTCGTTGGCGGTGTTGTTGTGCTCGATCGAGAGCAGGCGCACGTCGTAGCGGCCGAAATCGAAGGCGGTCATGATCTCGAGCTCGCTGCCCTCGGTGTCGACCGACATGTAATCGATCCGGTGCGGCGCCCCGTGCTGCGCCAGAAGGTCGTTCAGCGAGAGGGTATTGACCTTGATCCGCGGCGCCGTGCTGCGCACCGCGGCGAAGTGATCGTTGGCGGCGCAGGTGGCGAGCGCGCTCAGTTCCGGGTCGTCGGTGGCCAGGAACTCCACTGTCTCCCCGCTGCGGGCCGCGATGCAGCGGTGCTCGATGACGCAGTTGCGGTTACGGGCGAGGTCGGCGTGCCAGACGGGGTTGGGCTCGGCCAGGATTCCGCGCCACCCGTAGCCGTCCTCGAGAAGGAAGGTGTTGCTGTTCGTGCGCCCGTTCGTGGCGCCGAACTCGACGAAGTAGCCGTCGCGCTGGCCTCCCGTCTCGAAGGTCACCCAGAGATCCTGCAGAATCTGGGCGTTGGCCCGAGGCAGATTGAGGAAGACGTGGCCGAGGAAGCGGACCTCCTCGATCTCCTGCAGCCGCGCGATGTCATCGGTGCGCTTGGCCATCGCATTGAACAGGATCTGGCGCACGTAGCTCTTCTGCGCCGCGCTGTGCGAGATCCCGCCGAGCACCTGTTTCACGTGGGGCTTCATCACCTGGAGCATGCTGCAATCCCGTAACGAGAGGGGTGGATCCGGATTCGGGCTGCGACGGTCAGGCTCTGCGCGGCGCGAGCAGGGTCAGCAGGCCGGACATCGGCCCGCGCACGAGGACGGGGATGCGGCCGAGCAGCCTCCGGAGGCGCTCGATGTCGGATTGCGGCAGGGCGCCGAGGGCCCGCACCGCAGCGATGTAGACGACGGCTCCGCTCGCCACCGCGAGAACGAGCGCGCTGCGCGGATCGCGCACGAGGTGGATGCAGAGCGAGGCCGCGCCCGCGCAGAGCAGGGCGGCGACGAGCAGCCGGCAGAGCTCGCGCATCGGCATCGGGTAACCGAAGCGCCGGGTGATGAACCAGGCGCCGAGGCCGAGCATCACCGCGTGGATCGCGGTCCGCGCGACGGCCGCGCCCATCAGGCCGAATTGCGGGATCACCAGAAAGCCGGACAGGATGGTGAGCACGGCGCCGACGAGACCGCTCGCGAAGATGAAATCGCTCCGGTCGTGCGCGTAGATCATCTGGGATCCGACCGAGCCGGTGGCGCCGATCGCCGCCCCCGCCACCAGCACGCAGGCTGCCGGAACGGCCGGGGCATAGGCCTGTCCGTAGACGAGGGGCAGCAGGGCCGGGAGGATCGCCGCGAGGCCGAAGCAGGCCGGCAGCAGCAGGAAGGCCATCAGCCGCGTCGCCGTGGTGTAGGCGATGCCGATCCGGTCGGTGCGGCGCTGACCGAAATTCTCGGAGAAATAGGCGAGAAGCCCGCCCGTCAGCAGGAGCGGACCCTGCGAGGCGAGATTGGAGAAGGTGAAGCCGATCGTATACAGCGCAACCGCCTCCGCGCCGAACGATCGCTGTAGGAAGAAGACTTCCAGCCGCGACCAGACGAAGGCGACCGTGAGCGCGCCCGCCCAGGAGAAGAGGGCGAAGCGCAGCACGCGGCGGCGCAGCCCCGGATCGACCGCGTGGCGCCGCGGCAGCGCCGCCACGATCGCCCCGATCGGCAGGAGGCTGCCCGCGCAATAGCCGAGCAGCGCGCCCTCGACCCCGTCGGCGAGGGCGCCGGCCGCGACCGCGACGAGCTGCAGCAGGAAGGACAGCACGGTGAGCTTGGCGGCCGTGTCGAAGCGCTGCAGCCCGCGGAGCAGGCCGAGGCCGAAGCTCGCCACGAATTGCAGCGTGAACAGGAGCCCGATCAGCCACCAGATGTGGGTGGGGCTGTCCGGCGTCGGGCCCGCCGCGCCGGTGCCGAGCCACCCGAACAGGACCGCGCCGAGGATGGCCAGGGCGAGGCAGGGCCGCAGCAGCGCGGCGGCGAGGTCCCGGGCCGTCCGGTCGTCGCCCTCCGCGGTCAGTTCGGGCAGGTAGCGCGTCAGGGTCTGGACGATGCCGAAATCCGCGATGGTCACCGCCAGGGTGGCGAGCCAGAGCGCGTAGGCGATCGTGCCCGTGCCAGAGGGGCCGAGCAGGCGCGCCACGATGACCATGCTGAGAAAGCTGCCGAGCGCGGTGGCGAGGCCGCCGAGCGTGCTGAACAGCGAGTTCCGGGCGAAGCGTGACGACATCGGCACTAACCCCGGCTTCCGCTGGCGAGCGTGACCCCGGCGCTGCTGGCGCGACCGGGCAGGGCCGCGAGCGCCCGTCCGTAGACCTCCACGGTCTCGGCCGCCACACGCCGCGCATCGAGCCAGGCAAGGCCGGTCCGCGCCGCCGACCGCCACTGCGCGAGCCGGTCGGGATGGTCGAGGAGGTCACCAAGCGCCCGGGCCAGGGCCTTCGGATCGGCGGAGGGGACGAGCAGCCCGGCCCGGCCATCCTCCAGCACCTCCGGGATGCCGCCGACCGCGCTGCCGATCACGGCGCAGCCCGCCTCGCGCGCCTCGGCGATGACCAGGCCGAAGGGCTCGCTGTGCGAGGCCAGGACGAAGATATCGGCGCCGCGGTACCAGGGGCGCGGATCGCGTTGGAAGCCCGCGAAGCGGATGCGCTCGCCGGAGCGGCAGGCCCGGGCCAGCGCCTCGAAGCGAGCCCGGTCGGGCCCGTCGCCGATGATGTGGAGGGTCGCCGACGGGTGGCGCGCGGCGACGATGTCGAAGGCCGCGATCAGGTCGGCGATGCCCTTCCGCTCGTAGAGCCCGGCGACCGTGAGGATCGCCGGCCGCCCGAGGTCGAGGACGGCCGCGTCGGGCAGGTCCGACCGGCGCGGCGAGTCGAGCGGACCGTTCCTGACCACATCGAGCTTGCGCGAGGGGATGCCGCGGGCCGCCATCCGCAGCGCCACTGCCTCGCTCACCGCGATCACCCGGTCGCCCACGCCCATCGCGGTGGCGCTGCGCTGCCACTCGTTGTGGACGGTGGTGACGATCCGCCAGGGCGCGCGGCCGCGGATGAGGCGGGCGAGCACCGCCCCCGTCATCATGTGGCCGTGGACGATGTCGGGGCCGACGGTGCGGACGATCCGGCGCAGGCCGATCGCGGTGCGGGGCAGGCTGAGCGGCGCACGCCAGTTCTGCGGCAGGTGATGGTGTTCGACCCCGTGCCGCGCGAGCAGCTCCACATAGGAGCCCCCGCCGCTCGCGAAGGCCACGGCGTGCCCGGCCTCAGCCTGCCGGCAGGCGATGTCGACCGCGACATTCATGATGCCGTTGCCGATCTCATGACAGTGATTGGCGAGATGCAGGATCCGCATCACGGCGCTCCCTGTCGGGCGGGACGCGCCGTGCGCCGCACGGCCGAGAGCTGCAGCCGTAGGGTGCGGGCGGCGTGCGCGATCTCGAGGAGGACGAGGCCGGCCCGGCCAGCGCGCGGGAAACAGCGCACCAGGGCACCTTCGCGCCAGAGGCTGTCACGGATTCGCGCGAGCGTGCCGCCGGGCTCGGAGAACTGCGCCACCGTGTCGAGCCGGCCGAAATCGCGGGACCGGTCCGCCAGTTCGAGGGCGGCGACCATGCGCGCATCCGGCCAGACCACGGCACGTTTGAAGGCGCGCCAGCCGCGCGCCGCCTCCGCCGGAATGCGAGGCAGGTCGTCGGGACGAAGCGTCTCGATATGGGCGAGGGCGCCCGCGAACAGGCCGGGACCCGCGGGCCCGATCCGCGCCTCCCAGCCCGCGACCTCCAGATTGGCCCGTGGTGGGGCATCGCCGACCGAGTCCGCGAAAACGCGCACGCTCGGCAGGTCAGGCTCCAGGGCCGCCTCGATCAGGTGCCAGAAGCGGAGGGCCGCGGTGGAGACCTCCCAGGGCCGGTAGCTGTCGCTCTCGACGCTGAGGCCGAGGGTGCGGGCGAAATGTGGGGTCGGAAGGCGCTTGTAGTTGCTGCGGGCGAACTGGAGGCCCGACCAGCCCATGGCCGGGATCCCGTCCTGCAGCAGGCGGACCGTGCTCCCGTAGAGCCCCGTATCGACGAGGAGCCCGTGCCGCCGGCCGCCGGTGCAGGCATCGAGGTGCCGGCGGAACCGCACATCCTGTTCCGCGACGGCCGCGCGCAGGGCCGCCGCCGCAGGCTCGTCGGCGGTGAGCAGGGCCGCGAAACGGTCGCCCGCGAACGGCGCATCCCAGGCGGCCGGCAGGTCCAGGTCCCCGCGCTGCGCGAGCGCGGCGGCGACCTCCGTCATCGGTCGCCCCGCGAATTCGCGGCCGAGTTCCGACAGGACGCCCTCGCTCGGCGGTTGCAGCGCGGCGCGGGCCGCGACCAGTCGCGAGACCATGAGCGCGGCGCGGGGGACGCGCCCGGGCAGACCGGTCCGGGCGAGGAATCGCTCGTAGAGGACCTTCAGCCTCAGGCCGCCGCGGGCGCAGAACAGCAGGGTCGCGTCCTCGGCATCCGGCAGGAAGCGCTCGGTGAGCCAGAGCCTGAGGCAGAACTCGGCGAATACGGGCCCCAGCGCCTCGCGCCCGAACCTGTCCGCGTCGGCTAGGGCGGAATCTGGGTGAGCCGCCCTCACGCGAGGCGGCTCCCCGGCCGGTCGTAGCGCGGGGGAGGGGCCAGCGCCGAGACGAGCCGCGCGCGCAGGGCATCGGTGCGGCGGCGGAGGATCAGGTGGCGCGGGCGCACGACCTGAAGGGTGCGCAAGCCCAGCGCCCGCGGCATGCTCACGTCGGCCCGGTGGTCGTCGCCGATATGCAGCACCTCGCCTGGAGCCGCGCCTTCCGCGCGCAGCACGGTCGCGAAGAGCGCGCCCGTGCGTTTGGTCGCGTCGTGGTCGGCGCTGGTATAGATCCGCGCGACCGGGTGGCGGGGACACAGGGCGCCGAGGAGCAGCCCGATGGTGGCGGCATCATGATAGATGTCGCTCACCGCAATCACTCGTGCGCCCGCTCGGGCCTCCGCGCCGAGCCATTCGAGGAGCGGCGCATTCGCCGAGAGCTGCGCGCGCTCCACGGCGATCTCCGCCTCGTGCAGGATTGCGGCCGGTGGCCCGGACAGCCCGAGGACCTGGGCCATGGCGTCCACCATGTCGGCGAAGCGCACGTCACCGGTCGGCCGCGCGAGGTCGAGGGCACGGTAGGCGTGGCGCTGCACCTCGACGCGAACGCTCCAGATCGCGGCGGGATCGCGCAGGATACCGTGCTCGGTGGCGAGGCGCTGCGCGGCGAGGGCGGCAATGTCGCGGAAGCGCCGGCTCTCGGAGCGGTGATCGCGCAGGAGCAGCGTGTCGAACACATCGCAGGAGATCACCCGTGCCGCGGATCTCTCTGGCAGAAGCATCGCGCCTCCTCTCCAGGCCGGGACCGGCCGGGACGTGGAGCCTGCACACTTGCTGAGCCGAGGGCCGGCTCACACCCGGGAAAAGGGGCGCTCCGTGTCGGGAAAAGACTGACGGATTCGCGGAAGCCGACTGACAGACCATCCGATCGAGCGGGGCCTAGCGTCCGATCGTGGGTTTCCGCCGCGCTGGAGAGGCCGAGACGGAATGCGTGTCGCCATCGTCCATTACTGGCTTGTCGGCATGCGCGGAGGCGAGAAGGTCGTCGAGTCCCTGCTCCGGATCTATCCTCAGGCGGATCTCTTCGTCCACGTCTACAAGCCAGAGGCCGTGAGCCCGTTGATCCGCGGCCGACGCGTGATCGAAAGCTTCATCGGGCGGCTGCCCTTCGCGGCCAAGCTGTACAAGAACTATCTGCCGCTGATGCCGATGGCGCTGGAGCAGCTCGATCTACGCGGCTACGACCTGATCATCAGCAGCGAATCCGGCCCGGCCAAAGGCGTCGTGCCCCCGCCCGGGTCCGTTCACGTCTGCTACTGCCATTCGCCGATGCGTTACGTCTGGAACATGTTCCACGACTACCGCAACACGACCGGGATGCTGAAACGCCTGCTGATGTTGCCGGCGGCGCACTACATCCGGATGTGGGATGCTCTCTCGGCCCAGCGCGTCGATCACTTCGTCGCGAATTCGAGCACGGTCGCCCAGCGCATCGCCCGCTACTACCAGCGCGATGCCGAGGTGATCCCACCACCGGTCGCAGTGGACGACTTCTACATCGATCCGCAAGCCGGCCGGGACGGCGTCTGGCTGATGGCCGGCGAGCTCGTGCCCTACAAGCGGCCCGATCTGGCCGTTCAGGCCTTCAACGCCATGGGCCGCCGGCTCATCGTCGTCGGCGGCGGCGAGATGCTCGACGAGATCCGGCGGATTGCGGGACCCACTGTGACGGTGCTCGGGCCGCAGCCCTTCGCGCGCCTGCGCCAGCTCTATGCCGAGTGCTTCGCCCTGGTCTTCCCCGGTGAGGAGGATTTCGGAATCGTGCCCGTCGAGGCAATGGCGAGCGGCCGTCCGGTCCTCGCCTTCGGCCGCGGCGGCGCCACCGAAACCGTGGTCGACGGCGTCACGGGCCTGTTCTTCGAGGAGCAGAGCATCGCGGCGATCGTGGACGGCGTCGAGCGCATGCAGGCCCTGCCGATCAATCCGCAGGCGATCCGCATCCATGCCGAGCGCTACGCCACCGCCGTCTTCGAGAGGCGCATGCGTGCCTTCGTGGATTCCGTCCTGGCCGAGCCCGAGCGGCGGCGCCCGACGACTCCGGCGCTCGTCTCGGTGGGCTGATGGGCGGTAGCGCGGGCTGGGCGGCATGACCTTCGAGTGGATCGGCGTCGCGACGCTCGTCGCGGGGTTGCTGAGCCTGCTCTGGGGCCGGCGCTTCGCGCTGACCGCCTGCATCGTCGCGACCCTGTTCGGCGCTGCGGCGGCCTCCGTGCTCACGGCGCTCGGCGGGTCTGGCCTGCAGCCGGCCTATGTCCTCCTCGGCTTCCTCGTTCTCGTAAGCCTGCGCCGGGATTCAGCGCCGTACCTCCTGCGGAGCATCCGCTGGCCCGAGCCGGGCCTGTGGCTCGTGCTCACGGCGGCCTATGCCTGCCTCGTCTCGGTGTTCATGCCGCGGATCTTCGCCGGCGTGACCTACGTCTTCACCATTGCCCGCACCGACGCCGGGACAGGCCTTCTGCTGACGCCCCTGGGGCCGGTCAGCGGCAACCTCACCCAGACCATCTATTTCGTCGGCGACGCGGTCTGCTTCGCCGTCTTCTGCGCCTTCGCGCGGGACGCGGCCGGCAAGCGCTGGATGGCGGACGCCTTGATCGCGACGGGCTACCTGAACATCGTGCTCGGGCTCATCGATTACGCGACCTTCTTCACCGGGACGGCCGACGCGCTCGCCTTCATGCGGAATGCCCCCTACCGCATGCTCGACAGCGCCGAGGTCGTCGGCTTCAAGCGCCTCGTCGGCTCGTTTCCGGAGGCCTCCGCCTTTGCGAGCATGACGCTCGCCCTGTTCGCCTTCAGCTTCAGCCTCTGGCTAAGCGGCTGGCGAACGCGGATCACCGGGCCGCTTGCCCTGCTGCTCTGCACGGCGCTCGTCCTGTCCACGTCGACCACCGCCTATGCCGGCCTCGTGGTCTATCTCGTCCTCGTCTTCGCCGCGAGTCTGCTGCGGCTCGTGACCGGCCGCGCGACCGTGCCGCGCCTCAGCTTCCTTCTGATCGGCCCCCTGATCGGCACCCTCGTCGTCTGCGCCGTTCTCCTGAACGACGCGCTCACGACGATGATCGTCGACATCCTGCAGCAGCTCATCTTCTCGAAGGGCACGTCGAGCTCGGCGATGGAGCGCGGATCCTGGAACACACAGGCTCTCGTCAACTTCTTCGACAGCTACGGACTCGGCGTCGGCGTCGGCAGCGCCCGGGCCTCGAACGTCGTCATCGCCATCCTGGCCAATATCGGCATCCCGGGCGCCCTGACCTACGCCGCCTTTTTCGTCGCCTGCCTGCTGGCTCCCCGGACTGAGCCGGATCCCGAGATCCGTGCGATCCGCGGGGCCGCGGCCTCGTCCTGCCTGGGCCTGTTCATCGCCGGCTGCATGGCCGGAACGACGATCGATGCTGGCCTGCTGTTCTTCATTTGCGCCGCGCTCGCGGCGGCGCCGACCATATCGGCCGACGAGACGCGGCCGGTGCCGCGCGCCCTCCCGGTGCGCCGGTCGCCCCGTCTATCCGGGCGACCGAGGCCGATCCCGGCCTGAGACGCCGTACGGCCGGTCGGGCCGTTGTCCCGCGACGCCCACCATGCGCCCGTTCGGGCGCGGCCCGGAGTTCCCCCGATGTCATGCCTGCCCTCTGACAACACCCGGCTTCGGCGCGCCCGCGCCGCGCTGGCCGTCCTGGGCCCGATCGTCGGTCTGGTCCTGGCCGCCACCCTCGCTCTGGCGGGGACCGCGCTCTCCCAGGGAGCGCAGCCTGAGCCGCCCGTTGCGCTCCAGCTCCTCAGCCCTGGCCCGACCAGCGTGGCGACGCACAATCAGAAGCAGAAGCCCGAGGCTTATACGGCGAGCCTTCCTGATCCGGCGATGCGGGTCCGGGCCGGGCCGCTGGAGGTCACCGGACTTGCGCGAGGCCTGCGCAATGTCGCGCTCGTGGTGAACGGCGTCTGGACGAGCACCGTGCCCGGTTCCGATGGCCGGTTCTCGGCGCGGCTCGACCTCTCGAACGCGGCGGGCGGCCCGCTCGTCCTCGATGTCTACGGCTGGGACACGCCGCCGGACGATCACGCCTTCACCACGGCGGTGAACCTGCGCGTCCACCTCTTCGTCGATGGTGGCCGGAACGCCTCGCCGCCGGTCGAGCGCCCTCCGGGCCACCCGGCGCATGGCCGCACGCTGGTCTGGAGCGACGATTTCGACTCGCTCTCGCGCAAGGTCTGGCATGCCGGTCCCAAGCCTGACGGTCAGGAATACGGCGCGGCCTCCTTCCTGCGCTACGACGACCCCACCTTCGATCCCTACACGATCATGGGCGGCTTCCTGCGGATCCGCAGCCTGCACTGGCCGGACTGGAAGGATCCGGCCGGATACGGCCGGGTCTGGCTCACCGGACACCTGTCCACAGGATTTCCGGACGGGTCCGTCAGCGGAGGCTTCCGCAAGGGCTATTTCGAAGCGCGCATGATGATGCCCGCCGGCCCCGGCACTTGGTCCTCCTTCTGGCTGCTCGACCAGCACGGCATCCGGAACAGCGCCGCGGACGGCGCGGTGGAGATCGACGTGATCGAGGCCTATGGCCACGCGACGAACTCCTACGTGGCGACCGAGCATGACTGGCCGCCCCCGTCGAGCCGGATGGAAGGCTATCGGCGCGCGCAGAAGAACCTCACCGGCCTGCCGGACTACTCGCTCGCCTTCCACGATTACGGGGTCGAGATCACCGACGACGAGGTGGTCTTCTACTTCGACGGCATCGAGAAGTTCCGCGCGCCGCTCTACCGCAAGGCGTCCGTCTCGCCGTTCTTCATGATGCTGACGCTCGCCATGAGCCAGGACTGGCCGATCACGGTCCCCCCGTCCGGCTATTACGACCTCTGGATCGACCACGTGCGCGTCTACCGCTGAGGTTGCGGCCCGTCGGGTCCGGATCCGGCCAAGCCCTTGTGCGTTGCGGAAGCGGACGCCCGGACTTTGTCCCTGTGTAGTCGCGACCGCCGGTCGAAACGACCGTTTTAGCAGTCCTGCAACCGGCTCTCCTGCCCGCCCTGATCATCGATCAGGGAATGAGGAAAAAAGTCATGCAACGTGCGGTGCACAATTGTGATTTGATCACTCGTGGAAATGTGTTATCAGAATGATGAACGAAGAATTACTTAGAGTGATTACGCAGGCTATAAATCAAGGCGGAATGATCAAATAATCCCACCGCCCGCTGAATTTTTAGACAGATTCAGCACATGCGGCGGGGTTCCATTCGAATCGGAGTCGTGCGGGCGATGTCTGCTACTGTTGACACTTCCCTGAAGCTTCTGATCGCCGACAACCATCCCATGTGCCTGCGCGGCGTTCGGGCGATCGTCGCCACCGTCGCCGGCTACGAGATCGTGGAGGAGGCGTCCTCCGGGCCGGAGGCGCTGCGCCTGATCCGGGCCGTCCGGCCCGACATCGCCCTGCTCGACATCGCGATGCCGGGCATGCACGGGCTCTCGATCCTGCGGCAGATCCAGGCCCTGTCCCCCGAGACGCGGGTGATCATCTTCAGCGGCTACGAGGACAGCAACTTCGTGCGCGAGACGGTGTCGGCCGGCGTGCGCGGCTACGTGCTGAAGCGCTCGGCGCCCGAATGCCTGATCCAGGCGCTCGATGCCGTGCGCAGCGGCGGCCTCTATCTCGACCCGGCCGTGGCCGCGCAGATCGTCACCGGGGCCGCCGGCCCGGCGAACCGGATCAGCCTGCGCGGCCCCCGCGGACCGATCTCGCTGACCGAGCGCGAGCGCGAGGTGTTTCGTCTGGTCGCCCTCGGCTTCACCAACAAGGAGGTCGCGGGCAAGCTCGGCGTCACCGCGAAGTCCATCGAAACCTACAAGAGCCGGGCGAGCGAGAAGCTGGACATCCGCAGCCGGGCCAAGATCGTGCAGTATGCGATGCTTCAGGGCTGGTTCAACGGCCCGCCGTCGTGAGAGCGGCGCAGGCCCTGAGGCACCGCCTCGGGAGCCTCGAGATAGACCGCGGGCGGCGCGCGCTCCGGGCGCGCCGGGGCGCGGCGGGCGAGCACGGCGCGCAGGATCACGCCGAGGCCGTAGCCCACCTGAAGGGCGACCACCGCGACGACGAGCGTGAGCGGCACCCCGTAGCCGGTGCCGAGCGCCGGGCTCAGAACGGCGGCGGAGCCGACCGCCAGGACGGTGCCGGCCAGAACGAGGACGAGCCCATGCACGCGCGTGAGGCCGCTGAGGACAGCGCCTGCGGCGATCAGGCAGGCCGTGAATGCCGACATCGGCACCTCTCCGTGGCACCACCGGTGCCGACCATGCGGTCCGGAACACCGGTTCCGGCCCATCGAACTGTGGGACGCTGCGGCCGGGGCGGACCCCGATCGAGAATCGCGTCTCTCACAAGACAACGGTCAGGTGAAGATTTCGCCTCTTCCATGGCGGCGCCGTGTAGAAATCGGTACGATTCGAGGGCGGAGTTCGGCTTGGCCGGGCGTCACCGTCCTTGCAACCGTGATCGGATACAGGCCGCTGCCCTGCGACGACCCGCGCAGTGCCGCGATGCCCGTGACAGACACCGCCCCGCGACCGAGCCGTGCTATCGAAGGCCGTGATCTCATCGTCGCAGGAGGCGACCATGCACGGCGAGGCCGAATCCGTCGCGATTCGGATGTGGCGCGACCGCGTCCAGGTCCGGGAGCAGGAGCGGAACGAGGCGCTCGCCCGCGCCCGGATCGCGGAGGAGAAGGTCGCCCTGCTCAAGGCGGAGACCGACCGGCTCGAAGCCGAGGTCGCCCGCCTGCGCGCCCTGCTCGATCCCGGCGAGAGCCAGGCGCGGGCCGAGACCGAGGCGCAGATGGACGCGCTGCGGCGGGCGCTTCTGCCGATGCTGGCCGGTTCCGAGACCTGACCCTGCGGCCGGGAGGGCGGAGGTCGCCCGGCCTCAGGCTGGCATGTCGAGGCCGCGCTCCACGGCCGGCAAGGCGGCGATCAGGTCGCGGAGGAAGGCCTGCACGGCGTGGGGCAGGCGCCGGTCGCGCATCGTCTGAACCTCGATCCCGCGCATCAGGCTGGTCTTCGCCCGCACCGGAACCTGGACCAGTTCTCCGAGGCGTACCGGCGTCTGCACGGTGAGGGCCGACATCAGCGCGAGCCCCTTCGTGCGCCGCACGAAGGGGAGAAGCGTCGAGAGGATGTTCGAGGTGAGGACCGGCTCGACCATGACGTTCTCGGCGTAGCAGGCCGCCTCGAGAACGAGGCGGGCGGTGGTGTCCCGCGTCGGGAGAGCGAGCGGGTAGGCGGTCAGGTCCGCGAGCTGAATCAGCGGTGCTCCGGCGAGCGGATGGTCCGGTGCGCACACGCCGATCATCTCGACTTCCGCCTGATAGGCCACCGCGACAGGCACGTTCGAGGCCATCGAGAAGGTGACGCCGATATCGGCCTCTCCGGCGGCGACGACCTGCGTCACCCGCGCCGGCGGCAGCATCGTCACCTCGAAGCGGATGCCGGGGTAGCGGGCATGGAAATCCGCGATGACGTTTGGCACCAGGTCGAGCGCGAAGCCCTCCGAGCAGGCGATCCGGATCAGCCCGCGGGCGAGACCGTGCAATTCGCGGATCTCCGTCGCCACCTGATCGGCTCGCAGGAGCACGTGGTGGGCATGCTGGGCGAGCAACTCGCCCGCCGGACTGGGCACCATCCCGCGCGGCCGGCGCTCGAAGAGGACGCAGTCGAGCTGGGCTTCGAGGTTGGCGATCTGCCGGCTGATCGCCGAGGCCGCGACGTTCAGCTGCCCGGAGGCCGCCGCGATCGAGCCGGTGCGTGCCACGGCGAGGAAATAGCGCAGGCTGGTCGTCTGCATCGAGCGCCTTACCGATCTGCCTTGCCCGAACGGCAATGATGAGATCGCCAAATTCTACTTGTTGCGATCGATCCTGCACAACATCCTGGCAGGGCGAAAAAAGCGGCAAGAGCGGAACCAGAGGGGTTCGCGCAGGGCCATGCTTCGGAGGCGGATCGGACATGCTGAGACAGACGCTCGCGGCTTTTCTCCTCACCGCATCCGCCTTGCCCGCTCTTGCCGGGAAGGCCAACGACACTCTGATCTACGCCTCCGACAGCGAGCCGGAGAATGTCAGCCCCTACCACAACAGCGCGCGCGAGGGCGTGATTCTCGCCCGCAACGCCTGGGACACGCTGATCTACCGCGACCCGGCGAGCGGCGAATACAAGCCGATGCTGGCCACCGCCTGGACCTGGATCGATCCGGTCACCCTGGACCTGACGATTCGCGAGGGCGTGACCTTCCACAACGGCGACCCGCTCTCGCCCGAGGACGTGGCCTTCACCTTCAACTACGTGCTGACGCCCGAAGCCCGTACGGTCACAAAGGGCAATGTCGATTGGATGAAGTCGACTGAGGTGACCGGTCCTCACACGGTCCGCATCCACCTCAAGGCGCCGTTCCCAGCCGCGCTCGAATACCTCGCCGGGCCGACGCCGATCTTCCCGGCCGCCTATTTCAAGAAGGTGGGGCTCGACGGCTTCGCCAAGGCGCCGGTCGGCACCGGGCCCTACAAGATCGTCAGCGTCGACAGCGGCCGCGGCGTCAAGCTTGCCCGGTTCGAGCAGTACTGGACCGGCAGCCCGATCGCGAAGCCGAAGATCGGCAAGGTCGAGTTCCGCGTCATCCCGGACGGCGACAGCCGCATGGCCGAGCTCGTCACCGGCGGCATCGACTGGATCTGGCGCGTGCCGAGCGACCAGGCCGACCAGCTGAAGAGCGCGCCGGGCGTCACCGTGCTCTCGGCCGAGACCATGCGCGTCGGCTTCCTGCAATTCGACGTCATGGGCCGGGCGATGGAGAAGTCGCCCCTCAAGGATCCGCGGGTGCGGCAGGCGATCTCCTACGCCATCGATCGCAAGGCGATGGTCGACAACATCGTGCGCGGCGGCTCGCGGGTGATGAACGCGACCTGCTTCATCGGCCAGGTCGGCTGCGTCGACACCGGTGTGACGCGCTACGCTTACGACCCCGCCAAGGCGAAGGCGCTGCTCAAGGAGGCGGGCTATCCGGACGGCTTCGAGATCGACCTCGCCGCCTATCGCGAGCGCGACTACGCCGAGGCCGTGATCGGCTACCTGCGTGCGGTCGGTATCAAGGCGCGGCTGAACTATCTGCGCTACGCCGCCTTCCGCGACGCGCTGCGGGCCGGCAAGGTCTCGATCGGCTTCCAGACCTGGGGCTCCTTCTCGATCAACGACGTCTCGGCCTTCACGGGCGTCTATTTCCGCGGCGGCGAGGAGGATCTCACCAAGGATCCGCAGGTGATCGCGGCGCTGCAGGCGGGCGATACCGGCATCGATCCGGAGGCGCGCAAGGCGAAATACAACGAGGCGCTGAAGCGCATCGCGGCCGAGGCCTATGCCCTGCCGATGTTCTCCTATCCCTCGAACTACGCCTTCAGCCAGGATCTGAACTTCACCGCGCAGCCCGACGAGGTGCCGCGCTTCTACGCGGCCTCCTGGAAGTGAGGCGGCCATGCTGAGTTTCGCGCTCCGGCGCATCCTCGTGGCGCTCGCGGTGGCGGTGACCGTCTCGGTGGCGAGCTTCATGCTGCTCCACCTGTCCGGGGATCTCGCCACCGCCATCGCCGGGCCCGAGGCCACCGGCGAGCAGATCGCCGCGATCCGCGTGCAGCACGGGCTGGACCAGCCGCTTCTGGCCCAGTTCGTCGCCTGGGCCGGAAAGGCGCTCCAGCTCGATTTCGGCAACTCGTTCTACTTCCGTGAACGGGTCTCCGACCTGATCCTGGCGCGTCTGCCCGTCACCCTGACCCTCGGCGTGGTGGCGCTCTGCGTCGCGCTGTTCGTGGCGATCCCCCTCGGCGTGCTCGCCGCGGTCCGCCGCGACACCTGGGTCGACCGGCTGGCTCTCGCGGTATCGGTCCTCGGCCAGGCGATGCCGAGCTTCTGGTTCGGCCTCACCCTGATCATGGTGTTCGCGGTGAACCTGCGCTGGCTGCCGGTCTCGGGGAATGCCACCTGGAAGCACTTCGTGCTGCCCGCCGTGGCGCTCGGCTACTACGCCATGCCCGCGGTGATGCGCCTGACCCGCAACGGCATGCTGGAGGTGCTGGCCTCGGACTATGTCCGCACGGCCCGCGCCAAGGGTCTGCCGCCGCGCAAGGTCCTGATCCGCCACGCGCTCCGCAACGCCGTGATCCCGGTGATCGCGCTCGCTGCCGTCCAGTTCGGCTTCATGCTCGGCGGCTCGATCGTGATCGAGGCGGTGTTCTCCCTCCAGGGACTCGGGCAGCTCGCCTGGGAATCCATCGCCCGCAACGACTTCCCCGTGGTGCAGGCCATCGTGCTCGTCCTGGCGATGATCTACATCGCCCTGACGCTGGCGGCGGACCTGCTCAACGCCCTCCTCGATCCCCGCCTGCGCTCATGAGCCTCCAGCCGATCCTCCCCCCGGCCGCTCCCGGCCTCGCGCCCGCCGCGCCGGTGACGGCGCAGCCCGCTCCAGAGGCGAGCAAGCTCGCCCCGGCCCGCTCGCCCACGATGATCGCGCTGCGGCGCGGCCTCAGCCATGGCGGCTTCCTGATCGGCGCCTCCGTGCTCGGCCTGATCGTCCTGGCGGCTCTGGCCGCCCCGCTGATCGCGCCGCACGATCCCTATGCTCAGGACGTGTCCCGCCGCCTGATCCCGCCGGTCTGGCACGCCAAGGGCAGCTGGGAGCACGTGCTCGGCACGGACAAGCTCGGGCGCGACTATCTGAGCCGCCTCATCTACGGCAGCCAGATCTCGCTGCTGATCGGCCTCTCGGCGGCGCTGATCTCGGGGGTGATCGGCACCACGCTGGGCATCCTCGCCGGCTATTTCGGCGGGCGCGTCGATGCGTTGGTCAGCTACGTCGTCACCACGCGGCTCGCGATGCCCGTGGTGCTGGTGGCGCTCGCCATGGCCTCGCTGGTCGGCGGCTCGCTGAAGGTCGTGGTGCTGGTTCTCGGCCTGTTGCTCTGGGACCGCTTCGCGGTGGTGACCCGCGCCGCGACCCGGCAGATCCGCGGCCAGGATTTCGTGGCGGCGGCCCGCGCCTCTGGCTTCGGCACGGCGCGGATCCTGGTCCAGGAGATCCTGCCCAACATCCTGAACGCGCTGATCGTGGTGGCCACGCTGGAGATGGCCCACGCCATCCTGCTCGAAGCCGCTCTGTCCTTCCTCGGCCTCGGCGTGCAGCCGCCGCTGCCCTCCTGGGGCCTGATGATCGCCGAGGGCAAACCGTACATGTTCTTCCAGCCCTGGGTGATCACCATTCCCGGCGTCGCCCTTCTCGTCCTCGTGCTGGGCATCAACCTGTTGGGCGACGGCGTGCGCGACATCACGGCCCCGGAAGGCCGCAACTGATCCCGGAATCCTGAAGCCTCTCGGAACCTTCGAGCCTCCCATGTCCAGACACGACGCCGTCGCGCGCGCGGCCGCCCATTTCGACGACGGCAGCTTCCTCGCCGCCCTCCAGGATGCGGTCGGCCTTCCCACCGAGAGCCAGGCCCCGGGCCAGGTGCCGGCGCTCACCGCCTACCTCACCGACTTCATCGAGCCGGCGATCGCGCGGCTCGGCTTCACGTCCCGCCTCCTCGACAACCCGAACGGGATCCACGGGCCCTTCCTGATCGCCGAGCGCCACGAGGGCGACGACCTGCCGACCGTGCTGATCTACGGGCACGGCGACACCGTGCGGAACTATCCCGAGCAGTGGCGCGAGGGGCTGCACCCCCTGCGCGTCGTGGTCGAGGGCGAGCGCTGGTACGGCCGCGGCACCGCCGACAACAAGGGCCAGCACGTCATCAATCTCGGCGCGCTGGAAGCCGTGATGCGGGCCCGCGGCGGCAGCCTCGGCTTCAACGCCAAGCTGCTCATCGAGATGGGCGAGGAATCGGGCTCGCCCGGCCTGCGCGAGGTCTGCCGGGCCGAGGCCGCGGCGCTGAAGGCCGATGTCCTGATCGCCTCGGACGGGCCGCGGGTGAAGGCCGAGCGTCCGACCGTCTTCCTCGGCTCGCGCGGCGGCTATAATTTCGAACTCGTGGTGGACCTGCGCGAGGGCGGCCATCATTCGGGCAACTGGGGCGGCCTCCTGCGCAATCCCGGCACCGTGCTGGCGAGCGCCATCGCGAGCCTCGTCGACGGGCGCGGCCGGATCCTGGTCGACGCCCTGCGCCCGCCGCCGATCCCCGACGGCGTGCGCGCGGCGCTCAGCGACATCACCGTCGGCGAGGATCCGAACGCGCCGGCGATCGACGCGGATTGGGGCGAGCCCGGCCTGAGCCCGGCCGAGCGGGTATTCGGCTGGAACGCCCTCGAAGTCCTGGCCTTCAAATGCGGCGATCCGGAAGGCCCGCTCAACGCGGTTCCGCCCTCGGCCAAGGCGACGTTGCAATTGCGCTTCGTCGTCGGCACCGACTGGCAGAACCTGCTGCCGGCGATCCGCGCGCATCTCGACGCGCAGGGCTTCCCGATGGTGGCGGTGCGGCCCTGCCGGACGGAGGTGTTCCGCGCCACGCGCCTGCCGGTGGAAGACCCTTGGGTCTCCTGGGCGCTCGGCTCGATCGAGACGACCACGGGCAAGCGCCCGGCGCTGCTGCCGAATCTCGGCGGTTCGCTGCCCAACGACGCCTTCTCGGAGATCCTCGGCCTGCCGACCCTCTGGGTGCCCCACTCCTATCCCGCCTGCTCGCAGCACGCCCCCGACGAGCACCTGCTCGGGCCGTCCACCCGCGAGGCGCTCGCGCTGATGGCCGGCCTGTTCTGGGACCTCGGCGAGACGGGGCCGGCGGTGATCGCCCGCCGGGCGAGCCGGAACGCCTGACCAGGGAGCCAGAGACCATGTCCGAGCCCGTCGTCCGCATCCGCAACCTCTGCCTGGCGCTGCCGAAGGGCGCGGACCGGCCGCACGCCGTCGAGGACCTTTCCCTCGACCTCCTGCCGGGGAAGATCCTCTGCGTCGTCGGCGAATCGGGATCGGGCAAGTCGATGAGCGCCTACGCGCTCACCGGCCTGCTGCCGCGCGTGTTGCGGGTCGCCGGCGGCCGGATCGAGTTCGAGGGCCGGGACCTGCTCGCCCTCGACGAGCGCGGCTGGCGCCAGCTCCGCGGCCGGCGCATCGCCATGATCTTCCAGGAGCCGATGACGGCCCTGAACCCGGTGATGCGCATCGGCGACCAGATCGCCGAGATGTTCGAGGCGCACGACCTCCTGACGCCGGCCGAGCGCCGGGCCCGGGCGGTGGAGCTCGCCCGCGAGGTCGGGCTGCCCGAGCCGGAGCAGATCGTGCGGGCCTATCCGCACCAGCTCTCGGGCGGGCAGCGGCAGCGCGCCATGATCGCCATGGCGCTTGCCCTCGAGCCCTCCGTGCTGGTGGCCGACGAGCCGACCACCGCGCTCGACGTCACCACCCAGGCCCAGATCCTCAAGCTGATCCGCGAGCTGCAGCAGCGGCGCGGCATGAGCGTGCTGTTCATCACGCACGATTTCGGCGTGGTCGCCGACATCGCGGACCACGTCGCCGTGCTCCAGCGCGGCACGCTCGTCGAGGCCGGGACCGCCGAGGCGGTGCTGAGGAATCCGCAGCACCCCTACACCAAGGCGCTGCTCGCCGCAGTGCCGAGCCTCGCGCCCCCGGAGCGCGCGCCGCTCGACGGGCAGCCCGTGGCGCTCCAGGCGATCGGGCTGACCAAGACCTACACCACCCGCACCGGCCTGATGGGCAAGCCGCGGGTCGTCGCGGCGGTGAAGGAGGTGGCGTTCGACCTGCGCCGCGGCGAGACCCTCGGCCTCGTCGGCGAATCGGGCTCCGGCAAATCGACCACGGCGCGGCTCGCGATCCGCCTGATCGAGCCGGATCTCGGCACGGTCCGTCTCGGCACCCTCGATTTCACCCGCCTGGGCCAGGCCGCGCTGCGGGCGGAGCGGCGGCGGATCCAGATGATCTTCCAGGACCCCTTCGCCTCGCTCAACCCGCGGCGCACGGTGGAGCAGATCATCACGGCGGGGCCGATCGCGCACGGCACGCCGGCCCGGGAGGCCCGCGCCCGCGCCCGCGAGCTGCTCGAACTGGTGGGCCTGCAGCCGAGCGCCGCCGAGCGCTACCCGAACGCCTTCTCGGGCGGCCAGCGCCAGCGCATCGGCATCGCGCGGGCGCTCGCCATGGAACCCGACGTGCTCGTCGCCGACGAGGCGGTCTCGGCGCTCGACGTCTCGGTCCAGGCCCAGGTCCTCGCCCTCCTGGAGGACCTGAAGAACCGCCTCGGCATCGCGATGCTGTTCATCACCCACGACCTGCGCGTGGCCGCCACCATCTGCGACCGCATCGCGGTGATGCGCCGGGGCGAGATCGTCGAGACGCGCCGGACCGCCGACCTGTTCCGCGAGCCGGCGCATCCCTACACCCGGAGCCTCCTGGCCGCTGTCCCGGGGATGCAGGCGCAGACGGCCTGAAACCGAGCCGGGATCAGTACGGAGGCACCGTCCGCGTGCTCGGGATCGGCGCCTCCATGCGGAAATGCAGCCCCTCGGGCCGGTAGTCGAAGGTGATCTCGGCCTGGCACTGCACTTTCAGCACCCGCTCCAGCAGGGTCGAGCCGAAGCCCTTGCGCGTGGGCGGCCGCACGGAGGGGCCGCCCTGCTCGGTCCAGTCGAGCAGGAGGGCGCGGTCCGGTCCCGTGTGCCGCACGTCCCAGGTCACCGCGATCCGGCCCTGCGGCACGGAGAGCGCGCCGTGCTTGGCGGCATTCGTCGTCAGTTCGTGGATCGCCATGCCGGTCGGAACGGCGAGGTCGGCTACCAACTCGATCCGCGGCCCGTCGAGGCGCACGCGCGTCCCGTCCGCATCGTTGTAGGGGCCGAGCTCGTTCTCCAGCATCTCGCGCAGCTGGGCCTGCTGCCAGTAATCCTCGGTCAGGAGGTTGTGGGTCTTGGCCAGCGAGATGATCCGCGCCGAGAAGGCCGCGTAGAACTCGTCGATGTTCGTGGCCGAGCGGGCGGAGGCGCCGAGGAGCCCCTGCACGGTGGCGAGCGTGTTCTTCACGCGGTGATGCAGCTCCCGGATCAGCAGGCTCTGCCGCTCGGCGGTCCGCTCGCGCTCTTCCAGATAGGCCTTGGCCTGGCGCTGCCGGCGCCGCCCGCGCAGGGCGAACCGCACGGCCGTGATCAGGGTCGCCGGATGGAAGGGCCGCTCCAGAAGGCTGACATTGCCCAGCTCCTCGGTCAGGCGGGGATCCGGCCGCGTCCCCCGAAGCGTCAGCAGGATGAACGGGAAGTCCGACCAGGGCGGCTGGCGCGTGATCCAGTCGGCCAGGACCTGACGGTCCTCGGCCAGCAGGGCCTCCTCCGTGAGGATGGTGCAGGAGGCGCCGTCGAGACCCGCGACCATCTCGGCGAGGGAGCGGCAGATCCGGGCTGCCACCCGCTCCTCGGCGAGGATCGCGGCTGCGAACTCGGCATCCCCGCCGACCGGCGCCAGGATCAGGACCGGTTCGTCGCTGGCTGTCATCTCTACTCTCGATCCGGCGCGGACGCGGCCACCGACACCGGCCGAGACCAGGGCTCAGTCCGCATCCGCATTGTCCATCCGGCCCCCGCCGCGATGCGCCGACCGGCCCATCGCCGCGCTCACGAGCCGCGCCATCCGCACCGCTCCTATAGCAAGCCCCGTGCGAAGGCGATGCGAGCGTGGTCTCCTGATGTCGCGGCTGCAGCGCGGCCATCTGAGAGCCTGTTTGAGCGGGATCGACGGATCGTCAGGCAGAGACTTGGCTCATCCCGCCCATCCACCTCATCCTCAGGGCGAGGAGGGGATAGGCGTGATCGACACCGCTCGCCCTCAAACAGGCTCTAACCCCTTGTTGTGACGCGCTCACTCGCGCCGAACCGGCATCCACTCCTGCGGCGAGCGCTCGAGGCAACGCTGCAGCCGGCTCAGAAAATCGGTGCGCCGACGAAACTCTGCCGGATCGCGGCTGTTAGTATCCTATGTGAATGGCGCCTTGTCCGGACGCGCCCGAAGTCAGGATTGCCGGACGACCGCAACGATCTCGCGTAAGAATCCGTCCGGGTCTCAGGTCACGAGATCCGTACGTCTTCATCTGCCGTGTGCCGGCGTCTCGGGGACTCCACGCCCATCTTGCCGGCGACCGACGCGCATCCCGGCGAGCGCCGCGCAGACCCGTGCTCGTGACCGTGCAACCTGTTCGAGAGAGGTGTTGCCGATGGGCCAAGCCGTGTGTGAGCGGAGCATTCTCGTCGTCGAGGACGATCGTGCCGTCCGCGACCTGGCAGCCGCGATCCTGGAGGAGACCGAGTTCCGGGTGGTCGAGGCCGAGAGCGGCGAGGCGGCGCTGCATCACCTCAAGCAGCATGCCGAGGAGGTTGTGCTGGTCTTCACCGACATCCGGATCCCGTGCTTCCTCGACGGCGTCGACCTCGCTCAGGCCGTCAGCACACGGTGGCCCTGGATCAAGGTGGTGGTGACCTCCGGCGCGCCGGGCGACCGGGTCGATCATCTCCCCTCTGCCGCCACCTTCCTGCCGAAGCCCTGGAGCGCCCTCGACGTGCTCGTCGCCGCCGAGCAGGCGGCCGGCCAGCCCAGATCCATGTCCGAGACGCGCTGACCGCGAACGACGCCGGGTGCGGGCCCGAGAGATCGGGCGCGGGTTCGCTCACGCCGATCCATGCACGATCGCGATCCGAGGCTCGGCTGCGCCTCAGCATCCGGTCGGAGCACGGGGCGAGAGGACGGCGCGACGGTCACAGGGGTCGCGCCCGTCGCCGCGGACGTACCATCGCCTTTCCCTCGCCCCGGGGCGTCGCGCCGTCAGCGCCTCGCAGAGACATCGAGCGGGAAGCTCAGCTCCGTCGTGCCGTCCTCGGTCAGCACAGCGGGCGGGGGCGGCCCGAACGGCGAGGCCGCCCGCGCGGCTGCGAGGGCGCGCGCATCGATCTGGGCCGAGCCGGAGCTGCGCTCGATCGTGGCATCGCGCAGGGACCCATCGGCGGTGATGCGGAGACGAATCTCGACCCTCCCGGTCCTGTCGGGGATCGCGGTCGAGGCCCGCCCCGCCTCGCCGACCCGGGTGACGACGGTGGCGATCCAGCGTCGCACGGTGGGCGGGACATCCGGCTGGGCCCGGACCGGAACCACGGAGAGCAGAATCAGGCTGAGGCAGGCGCGCGAGAGACGTGAGAGCACAGCAATGAACTCGGGCGTGTGGAGGCCGTGGACGGACGATGCACGGCCGTCTGCCGGAGCATAAGGCGCGCCGGGAAAGGCCGAACCATGTCCAGCCGCAGCAATTGCTCGGCCCCGCGGAGGGAACGTTCGGACGCGTTCGCACGTTGTCACCGGCTAAAGCTTCGCCGAAGCCGGATGACGCGGGTTCAGCCGCAGGCGAGGCAGGATAACCGCCAAGGGAGGCGGAGCCGATGTCGAAGCCGGACACCGAGAGCCGCCACGCCAGCCTCCTCCGCGCCGAACGCGCCGCCGGTGAGGCCTTCGGTTGGCCCGAAGCATCGCTCGGCAGCGTGCGCCGCTCGATCCTGCTGCATCCGACCACGATCGCGGCCGCAACGGCAGCCACGGCCGTCGCGGCGTCGCTCACCTACTTCGTGTGACCGGAAGCGGCGGCGCGGGTCGTCCCGCTGCCGCTCGGCTCAACTGCCCTTCGCAGCGGTCTTCGCGGTCTTTCGGGCAGCCGGCTTCTTCGCAGGGGTCTTGGTCGCCGCGGTCTTCTTGGCTGCCGGCTTGGCAGCGCCGGCCTTGGCCGCGCCGGTACGCCGGCCCCGGGCAGCGCTCTTGCCACCCCCGGCCTCGCGCTTGGCCGTGACGAGGCGGATCGCCTCTTCCAGGGTCAGGGCCTCGGCGCTCGCCGTCTTCGGAAGGGTGGCATTGACCTCGCCGTCGGTGACGTAAGGGCCGTAGCGGCCCGCCTTCACCACGAGCTCACGCCCGCCCTCATCCTTGCCGAGGGAGCGGCCGGGATCCGAGGCGGGACGACCCCGGCCGCCACCTTGCTCCTTGGCCACGATGAGGTCGATGGCGCGGTTGGCGCCGATCTCGAGGACGTCGTCGTCCTTGCCGAGATTCGCGTAGGTCTTGCCATGCTGCACATAGGGCCCGAACCGGCCGAGACTGGCCAGGATCGGCTCACCGGTCTCGGGGTGCCGTGCCACCTCGCGGGGCAACGCCAGGAGACGCAGGGCCTTATCCAAATCGAGGGCGGATGGCGCCAGCCCCTTCGGCAGCGAGGAGCGCTTGGGCTTCTCCGCGCCCTTCTCGGTCGAGGCTTCGCCGAGCTGCACGAAGGGCCCGAAGCGGCCGTCGCGGAGCGTCACCGGCAGGCCGGTCGCGGGATCGTTGCCGAGAACCCGCACGCCCGGTTGCCCGCCCTCCGCCGAGGACCCGTCACCCTCGCCCTCGACGCCGGAGGCTGAGAGCTGACGGGTGTACTTGCATTCCGGGTAGTTCGAGCAGCCGACGAAGGCGCCGAACTTACCGAGCTTGAGCGAGAGCTGACCCGAGCCGCAGGTCGGGCAGGCGCGCGGGTTCGAGCCGTCGCCCTTGTCGGGGAAGATATGGGCGCCGAGCAGCCCGTTCAGCGCCTCCAGCACGTCGGTGACGCGCAGCTCCTTGGTCGAGCCGATGGCGGCAGAAAAGTCGCGCCAGAAGTCGCGCAGCACCGCGCGCCAGTCGATCTCGGCGTTCGAGACGCGGTCGAGCTGCTCCTCGAGGTCAGCCGTGAAATCGTACTCGACATAGCGCTTGAAGAAGCTCTCGAGGAAGCCGGTGACGAGCCTCCCCTTGTCCTCCGGGACGAGCCGCTTCTTCTCGATGCGCACGTATTCGCGGTCGCGCAGGGTCTGCAGGACGGCGGCATAGGTCGAGGGCCGGCCGATGCCGAGTTCCTCCATGCGCTTCACGAGGCTCGCCTCGGAATAGCGCGGCGGCGGCTCGGTGAAATGCTGGGTCGCGGCGATCCGCTCGCGGGTGAGAGGATCGCCCGCCTGCATCGGCGGCAGGCGCTTGCCCTCCTCGTCCTCCTCGTCGTCCTTGCCCTCCTGATAGAGGGTGAGGAAGCCGTCGAACTTCACGACCTGACCGGTGGCGCGAAGGTCCAGCCGCCGCGGGCCGACGCTCGCCTCGACATCGACGGTGGTCCGCTCCAGCTCGGCCGATTCCATCTGGCTCGCCACGGTGCGGGTCCAGATCAGCTCGTAGAGCCGCGCCTGCTCGGGCTCGAGATGCCGGGCGATGTGCTTGGGCAAGCGGCCCATATCGGTCGGGCGCACGGCCTCGTGGGCCTCCTGCGCGTTCTTGGCCTTGGCCGCATAGCGGCGCGGCACGTCCGGCACGTAGGCGTCGCCGAACTCGCGGCCGATCACCGAGCGCGCGTCGCGGATGGCTTCGGGCGCCATGTCGACGCCGTCCGTCCGCATATAGGTGATGATGCCGACGGTCTCGCCGCCGACATCGACGCCCTCGTACAGGCGCTGGGCGACCCGCATGGTCTGCGCAGGCGCCATGCCGAGCTTGCGCGAGGCCTCCTGCTGCAGGGTCGAGGTGGTGAAGGGCGGCTGCGGGTGGCGCTTGGCGGGCTTCGCCTCGACGCTCTTCACCCGGAAGGTGGCGAGTTCGAGGTCGCGCTTGAAGGCGGCGGCCTCGTCGCCGGTGCCGACATCGAGGCGCTGGATGCGCTTGCCGTCGGCGCCGACGAGGCGGGCGTCGAACACGCCGCCTGCCTGCGTCGCCAGGGTCGCGACGATCGACCAGTACTCCCGCGGGCGGAAGGTCTCGATCTCGTACTCGCGCTCGGTGACGAGGCGGAGCGCCACCGACTGCACGCGGCCCGCTGAGCGGGCACCGGGCAGCTTGCGCCACAGGACCGGCGAGAGGTTGAAGCCGACGAGGTAGTCGAGCGCCCGCCGCGCCAGATAGGCGTCGACCAGGGCCTGGTCGATCTCGCGGGGCTTGCGCATCGCCTGCTCGACCGAGGCCTTGGTGATGGCGTTGAAGGTCACGCGCTCGACGGGGATGCCCTTGAGCGCCTTGCGCGCGGCCAGCGCCTCCAGCACGTGCCAGGAGATCGCCTCGCCCTCGCGGTCGGGGTCGGTCGCCAGGATCAGCTTCTCGGCGCCCTTGACCGCCTTGGCGATCTCCGAGACGCGCTTCGAGCCACGATCCTCCAACTCCCAGATCATCTGGAAATCGGCTTCCGGATCGACCGAGCCGTCCTTGGCCGGCAGGTCGCGGATATGGCCGAAGGACGCGATGACCTCGTAGTCGCGACCGAGATACTTGTTGATCGTCTTGGCCTTGGCCGGCGACTCGACGACGACGACTTTCATGAACGGATCAGCCTCTCGACGGAGTCCACCGCGGCGGGTCGGATCGGCGGGCGGGAGCGGATGGCGCGGCTGGACGGCCCGTCGGAGCGGGGCCCGGCGCGGGGCGAGAAGTGGTTCAGCGGGCAGGCGTTGTCAAATCACGGCTCGGACCGCGACCTCAGCCGATCGGCTCGCCGAGCGCCCGGGCCGCCGCCGGTCGGCCGGCCAGACCGGCGAGCCAGCGGGTCATCTCGGGCCGCCCGACGCGCTCGACGGGGAGATGAAGCCAGCGATGCGCGGCGCAGGCGAGGGCGATGTCGGCGATGGAGACGCTGGTCCCGACCACGAAGTCGCGGCCCTTCAGATGCGCGTCGAGGATCGCCGCGAGCGGCTCGGTTCGGGCGAGGGAGGCCTGAACTGCGGCATGATCGCGCTCCGTCGCCGGAGCGCGGTAGAGCTGCCAGAAGGCGTCGCGCATGGCCGGGGTGAAGCTCGTCGCCTGCCAGTCGAGCCACTGGTCGATCCGCGCCGCACCTTGCGGATCGGCCGGCAGGGCGAGCGGGCCCGCGCGCCGCGCGATGTGGCGCAGGATCGCGTTCGATTCCCAGAGCACGAAGCCGTCCTCTTCCAGAGTCGGCACCAGGCCGTTCGGGTTGAGGCGGCGATAGGCCGGATCGTCGACGACGCCGTGGGCGCCTCCGGCCTCGACGCGCTCGTAGGGCAGTCCTGCCTCGTCCAGGGCCCAGACGGCCTTCTGCACGTTCACCGAGTTCAGGCGTCCCCAAAGCCTGCGCATGCCGTCACTCCTTCGGCGGGTAGGGATGCTCCCCGTCCCGCGGATCGGTCACCCGCAGACCGTCATCGGCCTCGCGCAGATAGACCGGGCCGACCGGCACCTTGCCGTAGCCGCCGGGGATGTCGAGCACGTAGAGCGGCTGGGCGAGGCCGGAGAGGCGCCCGCGCAGCTGCCGCATCAGGCCCTGGCCCTCGGGCAGGCCCGTGCGCAGATGGCCGGTGCCCGGGGCGAGATCGCCGTGATGCAGGTAGTAGGGCTTGATCCGGTTCTCCACGAAGGCCCGCATCAGCGCCTCCAGGCTCTCCGGGTCGTCGTTGACGCCGCGCAGGAGCACCGACTGGCTCACCATCGGGATGCCGGCATCGACGAGGCGCGCCGCCGCGGCCCGGGCCGCCGGCGTGAACTCGCGGGCATGGTTGGCGTGCAGCGCCACGAACACCGCCCGGCCGAAGCGCTTCAGGCCGCGCACGAGGTCGTCCGTCACCAGGGCCGGGCTGACCACCGGCACGCGGGTATGGATCCGGAGGACGCGGACGTGCGGGATCTGCGCGAGACGCTCCGCGATGGCGCCGAGCCGTCGCGGCGAGAGGGCGAACGGGTCGCCGCCGGTGAGGATGACCTCCCAGATCCCGGGATCGCCCGCGATATAGGCGAGGGCCGCGTCGAGCTCCGCCTCGCTCAGGGTGCCGAGCCCGTCCGGGCCGACCATCTCGCGCCGGAAGCAGAAGCGGCAATAGACCGGGCAGACGTGCAGCGGCTTCAGCAGCACCCGGTCCGGGTAGCGGTGGACGATGCCGGGCACCGGGGCATGGGCGTCGTCGCCGATCGGATCGGCCCGTTCCTCGGGCGCCGTGACGCTCTCCTCGGCCCGCGGGACGAACTGGCGCGCGATCCGGTCGGCCGGATCGTCTGGGTCGATCAGCTCGGCCATGTCGGGGGTCAGCGAGACGGCATAGCGCGCGGCGACGGCCTCCAGCCCCGGCAGGTCGGCGGGCGCCAGGAGGCCGGCCTCGGCGAGCTCGGCCAGGGTGCGTAAGGGGCGGCTCATCCGGCCACCGGCGTCCATAGGACATCCTCGATGCGTCGGGCGCCGATCGCCAGCATCACCAGCCGATCGAAGCCAAGCGCGCAGCCCGAAGCCTCTGGCATCACAGCCAGCGCACGCAAGAACTCCTCGTCGATCGGATAGGCCTCCCCATAAACCCGCCCCTTCTCCGCCATTTCGGCCTCGAAGCGGCGGCGCTGCTCGGCCGGATCGGTCAGTTCGCCGAAGGCGTTCGCCAGTTCCACCCCACAGGCATACAACTCGAAGCGCTCGGCGACGCGCGGATCGGCCAGGCTCGGGCGGGCGAGTGCGGCTTCGCTCACCGGATACTCGCAGAGGATAGTCGGCCGGCCGAGCCCGAGCCTCGGCTCAACCTTCGCCACGAGGACGCGGCTGAACAGGTCCGCCCAGGTATCGTCCGGGGCGACGCGGAGATCCGTGCGGGCGACTGCCTCCGCCAGGGCGTCGCGATCGGTCGCGCCGTTGCTCGAGACCGTAGCGAGGAGATCGAACCCGGCATAGCGTGAGACCGCCTCGGCCACACTCAGCCGCTCCGGCTCGGCGAAGGGGTCGCAAGAGCGACCGCGCCAGACCAAGCGAGACGTACCGGCCGTCTCGGCGGCGAGGCGTATCAGCGACGCGCAATCCGTCATCAACGCAGTATAGGGAACGCCGACCCGATACCATTCGAGCATCGTGAACTCAGGATGGTGCAGCGGGCCCCGTTCGCGGTTGCGGAACACCCGCGCGAGGCTGAACAGGTGCGTCTCGCCGGCGGCGAGCAGCGTCTTGCAGGCGAATTCTGGTGAGGTGTGCAGGTAGAGCGGGCTGCGCGCGCCATCCGGCCCGATCGCCTCTGTGCCGAAGGCCGAGAGATGCGCCTCATTGCCTGGGGAGATCTGCAGGTAGGCGGTCTCTGCCTCGACAAAGCCAGAGGCAGCGAAATATGCGCGCATGGCTGCCGTGATCCGGTTGCGCGCGAGAAGGCCTGCGCGGCGGTCGGCGTGTCGGGCAGGAGCCCACCAAGGAGAATCTGCGTCTGTCGGCACGGTTTTGACCCGGCGGCTGGCAACGAGACCGCAGATGGGATAGTGGCGGGGCCAGCCGTGGCTCCCGCGAGGCTCGACCGCGCTTGGCGCGCGGGCACCGCCTTGTCAAATTCAGGACCTATCCCGTGAAGGTGATCGCCTCAACACTCCGCAAGGGCAACGTCGTCGAGAAGGATGGCAAGCTCTACGTCATCCTGTTCGCGGAGAACATCCATCCCGGCAAGGGTACACCGGTAACGCAGCTCGATATGCGCCGCATCACCGACGGTGTGAAAGTGTCCGAGCGCTACCGCACCACCGAGCAGGTCGAGCGCGCCTTCGTCGAGGATCGCGAGCACACCTTCCTCTACCAAGACAGCGAGGGGTTCCACTTCATGAACCCCGAGAATTACGAGCAGGTAGCGGTGCCAGAGGATGTGATCGGCGATTCCGCCCCCTATCTGCAGGAGGGCATGGCCGTGATGCTGTCGATCCACAACAGCACGCCGCTTACGATTGAGCTGCCCCAGCGCGTGGTCTTGGAGGTTGCTGAAACCGAGCCGGTGCTGAAGGGGCAGACCGCTTCATCTTCTTACAAGCCGGCCGTGCTCTCGAACGGCGTACGCACCACCGTGCCGCCGCATATCGCTGCCGGCACCCGCGTCGTGATCATGACGGCCGATGGCTCCTACGTGGAGCGCGCTAAGGACTGATACAGAACTGGCATGCGGGGAAGCTCACGGAGCTACCCGCGTGCCCTCCGCAGCCTCGTAGCAAGCTTGTGATAGGGCTTGCGCCGTTAGGCGTTGCTCCACGGTGAAGCCGCCATCAGGGCGCCAGAGACTCCCGCTGCGCAGGCGCTCCATCGTGCAACGCGCTGCGATTTGGCAGGACCTTTGCTCACCGCCCGTACGCATACAGTTCTGCACGTATTCTGCTCGGAAACTCGCTTCGCCCGCTCGCGGATGCGGACCTGCGAGCATCGCGAGACCGGTAAGCAATCCGAGCAACACGGGTTGATGGATCAGGTAGATCGCCAGGCTGTGCCGCCCGGCCGAGGTCGCCCACCGCGCGAGCTTACCGTGCGGCTGCCAGTGCCCGAAGCGTGAGCGTGTGAGCGCCGGCAGTCCGATCCGACCGGCGCAGATCCCTGCAAGCACCAACCCGAACCAGGGGAAGAGCGGCACGTAGTCATTCGTGCGCGGCGTGTCGATGCCGAGTCCGAGGAAAAGGAGTGCGGGCGCGTCGAGGATTTCGGCATGCACCAGATGAGGCGCTGCCAGAACCAGGGCCGCGCAGGCCGCGCTCACCCAGATCGGCAAAAATAGAAAGGGCAGGCCGAGCACGCTCGCAGCGGCGATGCAGTGCAGAACGCCGAAGAAAATGAAGCTGTCGGGGAAGGCGAACCAGGTCGCCCCGGTAATCGCAGCCGCTGCCACCACGATGCGCAGAAGCCGGAAGAGGGTCGATCGCGGATCGATGCCACGTCCATTCTTTAGGACGAGGCCGATCCCGACAAGGAACAGGAAACTGCCGGCAATGACGTGGGCTGCGGTGCGGCCGAAAGAGCTTAGGGCATAATTCTCCGGCGTCAGACGTAGGAAGCCTAGGTCCCAGGAGGTGTGGTACGCCATCATCGCGAGGATTGCACCGGCGCGAACCGCATCAATGATGGGCAGACGAGGCGTTGGCCGGTGGTTACCCGACGGGTAAGGCGCCTGCGAAGAATTTGCGGAGATCATGAGCACGCCATACCCGGCCAAGGTGCTCCGAGGCCACCATAGACGCGGCCTTCCGCCACTCCCGCAAACGTGAACGTGTTCGAATCAGCCTCTTCTTGACCCGGACTGCAACCCAAAAAATAGCCGCGGATCACACACCTGAGCCGGATCGCGTACCCTCCGAGCGCCCTGTTGCAGGTCTGCCGCCGCTGGCGATCTTGCGTCGCAACGAGGCATCCTGACGGCCA
Organism: Methylobacterium symbioticum; assembly: GCF_902141845.1. Lineage (GTDB taxonomy): Bacteria > Pseudomonadota > Alphaproteobacteria > Rhizobiales > Beijerinckiaceae > Methylobacterium > Methylobacterium symbioticum. The sequence continues at coordinate 119,864 of NZ_CABFPH010000005.1, forward strand.
AATGGGCTTCCGCGGAATCAGGACTTCGTTAATCCTGTTCCGGAAGCGCAGCATGCGATTCGGTGTGGGTTGCTTATCGTGATGTCTGATGAATTCGGATCCGGGTCGGGGGGCCCCAGGTCGGCGGAGGACGTCAGCGGCACGTTCCAGCGAGATGCGACGGAGCCGGGACTCGATCTCGTTGAGGTCGCAGGCCGCATCAAATGGTTCGACATTGCCAAGGGATTCGGCTTCATCGTGCCCGATGACGGCACCGCAGACGTGCTCCTGCACATCACCTGCCTGCGCCGCGACGGCTATCAGAGCGCCAACGAGGGTGCTCGCATTGTGGTCGAGGCAGTGCAGCGCGCCCGCGGCTGGCAGGCGTTTCGCGTGATCTCCCTGGATGCATCGAGCGCCATCCATCCGTCCGAGTTGCCGATGCCGCGGACCCATGTCAGCGTGGCGCCGACGAGCGGCCTGGAACAGGCCGTTGTGAAGTGGTTCAACCGCCTCCGCGGTTTTGGCTTTCTCACCCGTGGCGATGGGACGCCGGACATCTTCGTGCATATGGAGACTTTGCGGCGGTATGGGATTGCAGAGTTGAAGCCTGGGGAGACCGTGCTCGTGCGCTACGGCGACGGCTCCAAGGGAGCCATGGCGGCGGAAGTCCGTTTGCCCGACGGGACGCTCCCGTCCTCCCACTGAAGGTCTCCCCCGTGTTGCGTAGCTTCCGGGCGCTCGCGCCTCTCGTCCTCACGTTGGCCGCGTCTGCGCCTGCCTGGATTGCCGTTCCCGCCGCCGCTCAGGAGAGCGCTAGAATCGAGCCGCTCAGCATCCAGGCGAAATCAGGGATGCATCGGTTCTCCGTCGAAGTGATGCGCACCGATGCCGACCGATCCCGCGGCCTGATGTACCGGCGCAGCATGGCGGCCGATCACGGCATGCTGTTCGACTTCGAACGCACGGAGCCGGTCTCGATGTGGATGAAGAACACCTACCTGTCTCTGGACATGCTCTTCATCCGCGCGGACGGGTTGATCGCGCGGATCGCTGCCGAGACCGAACCGCTGTCGACCGCGATCATTCCATCGGGCGAGCCGGTCCTCGCCGTGCTGGAGCTCAACGCCGGCACGGCAGCCAGGCTCGGCCTGCGCACCGGCGACCGCGTGGAGCACCCACTCTTCCGAAAGGGCCGTTAACGGGCGAACGGGCCGCTGCCATCCCATGAACGCACCAAGAACGAGGCGCTTGACGAGAATCTCGTTCCGGGCCAATGTTCCTTAAATGTTCCGACCGAGGCAACGCGTCCAGAAGCGACGCGAGGGCCAGGCGGGAGGCAAGGATGGCCATGATCGACAGCTGCGCGGCCCCGACATTCCGAAATGATGAGTGGTCTCTGTCCGAGGACGGGTTGGAGCATCGTAACGGCTACTTCATCGGCCGTGAGCTTCTCGGCGCGCGGCGCGACGAGAACCTATGGGATTGGCCACTGCAGATGGCCGAGAAGCGCTGGTGCCGTCCGAGCCAGTTCCGTGAGGCGTTCTTCGCCGCCCTTGATCGTTTCGGTCTGGAGCGCGACGAAGGGCTTCGTCGGTCCTTCGCGCTGGGATTCGGCATCCGGGCCGGGCAGGGGGTAGGAGAGGGCTTCCAAGTCCTCGGCGATCTGCTGCGGCCTGCGGCCCGCGTCGAGGTGGGGAATGGTCAGCCCGAGCGTCGCGTCGCCCGCTTCGCGGTCCGCGCCTGAACCCTCTTCCGATCCGGCGGCACGCGCCTGATCGTATTGCCCCTTGCACGGTGGTAGGCGGCGGATCTTGTCTGCACCTTTGGTGTTCAATGAATAAGGGCGGATGCCACATTCGGCACCCGCCCTTCAATGTAAGGTTTGAGCTTCAGACTAGATCAGAAGATCTTTAGAAGCCGCCAAACTTATAGTTGAAGCCCGCACGAATCAGGTGACCCTCGGTGTTGAAACGCGAGGTGTACGAACCGGTCGCAGCGGTGAAGGTAGCGCCCGTCGCCGGGTTGATGCTGTTGACCAGCACATTCCGGCTGCCGAGATCGTAGCGGACATATTCCGCCTTCAGGGTGATGGCTTCGGACTTAATACCGAGATACCGGCCGACGCTGAGGAAGTTCAGGAAGCTATCGGTCGGCACGGCATACTCGATGCCGCCACCATAGGCGAAGCCGGTCTCCAGATCGCTGTAGCGGCCGGCATAGGCGACCGGGAAGCCTGCGCCGTTCCCGCGGAAATTCGCGTCATAGAATACGTTGCCGTAGGCGAAGCCGCCCATCCCGTAAACGAGCACGCGATCGAACGCGTAGCCGACGCGACCGGTGACGAGGCCGAGCCAATCGACGCTCTGCCGATAGGTGCTCACGTCGTTGAGCGGGCTCACATAGCTGCGGCCACGGGTCAGGTCCGTCCAAGTCCACGAGGCCTCAACGCCCACGACGAAGCCCGAGCCGGGCGTGAACTGGTAATTGTAGCCGAAGCCACCGCCGATCTTCCCGATCTTGTCAGTCTCGGTGCTGAAGACCCCGATGCGACGGCCGGAGGCGACGTTCGCGACAGTGTTGGTGTTCGTGGGGCCAATCAGCGGGCCCGCGCCGGGGCCATTGTTGCCGCGCGTGATGATCGCTCCGTTGTCGGTGATCCCGTAGGAGGTATGCGTGCCGGCGTAGAATCCCGTCCAGGTGAACACAGGAACCGGGGTGAAGACCGGCGGCGGCTCGGCACGGCGCGGGAGATCGGCCGCGGAGGCCGCGCCTGCGACGAGGGCCGACGCGGCGCTCGCGAGGAGGAACTTCTTGATCATGTGTGGCGTGCCCGCAATGTCCTGTTCTTGTCGCCAAGCTAAACTTGGCTGATAGCCTCGACTATGCCCGAACTGCCACAGTGTCGCCGGAAAGCTCCGGAGTCTCGGCCGCGCTTTGCCTCGATCCGCCACCTGCTCGGGCGCGACGGCCCTTGATCAAAGGACGGCGACCCTCTAAGCGGTCCGCGCTTTTCGCCCAGGGTCTGACCCAGCGCGGGCGGCGACGGCCGGTGCATTCGAGAGCGATCGAGAGCGCAGGTCTCTACTCTCATCCGGCGCGAGATGCGCCGCGGCCTCTTTCGTAGGATCGTACAGCGATGGCCAAGGAAAAATTTTCGCGTTCGAAGCCGCACTGCAACATTGGCACGATTGGCCACGTTGACCACGGCAAGACGTCGCTGACGGCGGCGATCAC
>NZ_CABFPH010000006.1 GCF_902141845.1 Methylobacterium symbioticum
GGGGCCGACTGCGCCGCCTGGGTGCGCCGCGCCCGCAGCCGGGCCCGACGCGCGAACCGCGCGCTCGCGATCGAAGATCTCCTATGCGAGATCGATCCGTCGAATGCATCGCCGGACGCGACCGACGACCTCCGTGCCGCCGTTCACGAGAGCGGGCATGCGGTTGTCGCCCACGCGCTTGGATTTCAGTTGCGGAACGTGGTGCTCGCACGCGCGGTCGAAGGCGGAGGCACGACCGGACTGCGCTCCCCGGATAGGTACGCGACGCGTGAGAACCTCAGGCAGTTGCTCGCTGTCTATCTCGCCGGACGCGCCGCCGAGATCCTCGTGTTCGGTGCGCCCAGCACGGGGGCTGCGGCCGATCTCGCCGAGGCCACAGCGATCTGCATCCACATGCACTGCAGCTGGGGCTTGGGAAGCCGACTCGCGGCGCTCCCTCCCGCATCGATGCCGAAGGAGGTTTCGGCCGCGGTCGAACGGGATCTCCGCCGAGCCTCCGATGCCGCGACGTGCTTTCTGGCCGAGCGCCGAATCTGTCTCGATACGCTCGCGTCGACGCTGACGCGGCGACGCTGCCTCGACGGCACCGAGATCGATGCGATCCTACGGCCGCTCGTCGCATCTCCCGTCCCGAGCTCGATCGCCGGCGACGAGGTGGGCTCCGGCGGCCGTGCACAGGGACCGAAGGGCTCGAGGCTCGAGCGCGGCGGCTGTCCCTCCCCCCGATCGAGTACGGACGGCGGAGCGTCGCGATGCCGATCCTGAACCGCGGTCCCGGCCCATTTCCCCATCTCGCGTACATCGCACGCAGGCACAGCGCCCTTGCCGAAGACCTCGGACGGATCGCCCGCGGCGAGCACCCCATGGGGCACATTCTGCGGGACGCTCCGGAATTGTCCGACTGGAGCGTCGTCCTCTTTCCGATCCCACACATGCTGGGAATCGTCGTTGGACATCCGGAGATCGGTGATGGACGAATCTGCAGGACCAGCGAACTCGTCACCTTCGACCCAGTCTCGGGCTACGCCCGGACGTTCTCGAGGTTCTACCGACTCGGGCCCCGTAGGCCAGAGCGGGACCGGTACTAGGAGAGCCGTGCCCGGCGGACGGCGGGGCGGATCCGCGGAGACGGCTGCCGAAGCCGGGCTGCCGGCCGGCCGGGGAGCGGCCACGAGCTCCGGTCCCTGCCGGAGCGGCGGATCCGGAGATGCCCGGATCTCGGAGAACGTGCAATCGCCGGAGGACCTTCCACCGCCCGATAGCCTTCCTGCGGGACGTCATCGTTCGATCCCGTCCATCGGCCTCCCCGGCAGGTCCGCCCGGTTCAATCTCCGCAAGGAACCGATTGCCGTGACGCGGCGTCGCCGGACTGCGCCGAGCGTCGCGTGCCGCAAGCCTCCTCCGGAGACCGGAATGGTCGGATCGACGCGGTCCGGTACCGGAACGCCGCCGGAAGACCGCCCCCCGCTCAACCGTGCCGAGCGGGAATTCGTCGCCGCGCTGGCCCGCTGGAAGGCATGGGTCGATCTCGAGGAGCGCTGGCGCCTCTGCGCCGATCGCACCGCGTATCAATCGACACGCCAAGGTCGGAGGACTCGAACCTTCGACCTCGGATCCGACGAGTACTTCGACCACGGTCCTGCCGACACGACCAGAACACGCCCAGCATCCGCGGAAACGGACCGGAAGTCGAACCCTCGACCCTCGGAATGATCGAAGTGTCGAAAAATAGCCGATTCGGTGAAGTCAAGATCTGAAATCTTCCTCGGAACTGTTGCAATCCTGGATCTTCGGGATCAATCCCAGGGCCGGGAACCGCATAAGGATCCCATTATCGGAGAAAGAAGCGATGATGCTCGAATTGTTCAGGGCCGCCATGTTCGCGGAGCGAGTGTCGTGCCGGATCCCGTCTCTCGATACCTCCTCTTCCGTCCAGTCCGCCTTCCCGGAGCGCACCGACCGCGCACCGTGGAGTGGCGACCGCATCTCCGGGACCCGCTCGACATGCACGACACCCCCTTCGACCCGCTCGACTCCGCATTGAACTATCTTCTGGACGGTTCCGGCGCTTTGCCGGCTCCGCCCGACCTGACCAATCCGCAGGAACTTCGGGCGTTCATCTACGTCCGCCGCTCGATCCAGGATCCGCTTTCGCTAAGCGTCGGACGTCAGGTGGCGGACGGTCTCTCCCATTGCGATCGGCAAGGCGCGATGGTCGACGTCGGTACGGACGTCTTCGTCGACCGGCACCGGTCGGGCGCGCTCCTCGAAGGCCGCGAAGGCCTCGCTGCGCTTCGCGCGGCGGTTCGCGAGAGATCGCCGCATTTCGTGGTCGTTTCGAGCGTCTGCAGGTTGGCGCGCAACCTCGTCGACCTTCTTCGGATCTGCGAGGAATTCGCCTTCCACAGCACTGCGATACACATCGCCGGTCACGGCGTTCTGTCCACGGCACTGACGGCAGTCCTCGGACTGCATGCGCAGATGGAACGGACGGCGATCAGGATCCGTCTGAGCGAGGGACGGCGAGAGGCCGCCAGGGACGGCCTGCTGTTCGGCACTTGGAGCAGCTACGGCTATCGCCGCACCGGGGACGAGCGTGGCTGGACGATCGACGAAGCGCAGGCCGCGGTCATCGTCCGATGCTTCCTCGAACGCGAAGCCGGTCTGTCGTTCATGGAGATCGTGCGCAGGCTGAACACGGACCATGTGCCCGCGCCGCGCGGCAAGCTGTGGGGTGAGAGCACGCTCTGGCAGCCCAACGGAGCGGGCATCCTCCAGCGCAAGCTGCTCAAGGGCGTCTTCCAATGGGGACGCGGCAGGACGGATTGCGTCGAGATCGCCGTGCCACGTCTGGCAATCGTCGATGCGGACCTCTTCGACCGGGTCAATGCCATGCCCACGCAGACGCCCCGGCCCAAGTCCGAAGCCGGTGCCGAAGAGCGACGGCCCACGATCCGTCCGTTCAGCCGCGTCTTCTGCGAATGCGGCGCGACGATGCGACAGATGTGGGCCAGTGAACCCGGCGGCCTCTACCGGTGCTCCAGAGTCGTCAGAGCCGGTCCCTGCAAATGGACGGCATCCGTTCGGGTCGGCGAGGTGCAACGTCGTGCCCTGCTCGTGCTCAAGGACGAGATTCTGCATCCGGAGCGCCGCGCGGATTGGGACGCGGTGGGCCGACGCGAACGGCGCCGATTCGACGCCACCCGAGCCGCCGAGCGCGCGCAGCTAACCGCGAGGATGGAGGAGATCGACGCTGCTCTCGCCGCCTTGGATGAAGAGGACGCAGCGGAGTGCGACACATTTTTGCTGCGGGCCAGAGGTGGCCGGCTCGAACTCGAACACCACGAACTCGCCCGCGCCGCCGCGAAGCTCGAACCGCGCCCTTCGCCCGATCCGATCGCGGACGACGACGCGGAAGCTCTCCGTGACGCGGCTGCATGCCTTCTTCGCCGTCTGCCTGCCTCCGCGGAGTGGCGACAGGACGGCGAACTCGCGACTCGACTGAGTCGGGTCGTCCCACGCATCGTCGTGTCCAGGAATGCCGCGGCGGGGTCGACCACCATGCGCTTCCTCGTCGGTCTGCCGTCTTCGCTGGATGACTGCATCTGCGAAGCCGGTCCCGGAAGTCCGAGGTGGATCGAGCGGGTGTACCCGGATCCGATGCGAGGCGCGCTGGCGTTCCCGGAAGCAATCCTCGAGCACCACGCCGCCGCCGATCGGGGCGCCTACGAGTTCTCCGATTGCGAGTGGACGGTGCTGGAACCTCTACTCGGCTCCGCCGCCCTGGGCGAAATGGACGCCCGACTCTACGGAGAGGCACTCGTCTTCATGGCTTCGACCGGACTCCTCGTCGCGCAACTGCCCGAGCGGTATGCGGGGTTTCCGGCGACCGACCGGCAGATCCGGAGGCTCGAATTCTGGCCTGATCTGGTCGACGCTCTGGAAGCGCAAGGCTCCGGGCTCATGCGCGCCCTGGACCGGCGGCGGTTCGATCCGCATCGGTAGGGACCTGCCGTCTCCATTTCGAACGACTCGACCTGCCAGCCGCCCACGCCGCCGACCTTGGTGCGGCGCGGGCGGGCTGCGCGACGTCGATCCCTCAACCGACGGAGGTCCTGCGGGAACGCGGACGGAACGAAGCGATGACTCGATCGAAGCCCCCTGCGAGCGATGCGGACCTGATCCGCCTGGCCACCGAACTGGACGCAAGATCGCGAGACGTTGGCTTCCCGCAAGTGAACGTCGAGAACGAGTTCTGGGTCTCGTACAGCCGCTACTCCACCAGAAAACAGAAGGAGACCAGCATCAAGCAGCAGGACCAGTCCACGGCGACGTATGCCGGCCGTCTGGGATTGCTGCCGCACCCCGAGAGACATCGGTTCTGCGACAAGGAGCAATCCGGTGCGTATGTCCTGAAGCGAAAAGGCCTGCGCGAGCTCCGCGAACTCGCCAGGACCGGCGCTTTCAAGTATCTGCTCGTTTACGATCTCAGTCGATTATCACGTAATCTTCTGAAACTCCTGGAAATACACGATGAGATGCGGAATCTCGGCGTCGAGATCCATGTCGCCGGCCCGCTGGGAACGGGCCGCGTCAACGATGTCACGGCGACGATCCATGGTCTCTTCGCCCAAGAGGAGCGTGTTAGGCTGCTTCAGACGACAAGCGAGGCGAAGATCCTCGCCGCGGATGACGGCCGCAACATGGGACGGGTGCCCTACGGCTACCGCAGAGGCGCGGAGCCTGGAACGCTCGTCGTCCACGAGCCGGAGGCGGCGGTGATCCGCAGGATCTTCGTTCTCTACGATCAAGGAATCAGTGCTGGCCGAATATGCCGCATCCTGAATGCCGACGACGTGCCGGCACCGGACGGCGGTCTTTGGAGGCCCGAGCGCCTGATCGGCCACAACGGGGTCTTGCGCATCACGAGATACGTCGGGATCTACATCTTCGGCCGCACCGAGATGCTCCGGTCGCCGGACGGCACGAAGACGATCCAGAGGGGCAGGTCGGCGGGGCCGCGCGTCAGACGTTTCGTTCCCGCCTGGAGGATCGTCGAGGACGTCGACCTCTGGATCCGTGTCGTCCGCCGTCTTCTGCGGAGCAAGGAGAGCTCCGACGCACCCCGTCCGCCCCGGGAGAAGCACAGCAACAAAGCTGTGCTGGTCTTCCACGGAGCGTACGTCTGCACCTGCGGCAAGCCGATGTCGCACGGATTCTACGGCACCTCCTCCGTCCGGTCGCTCGTCTGCAGGGATGCCGAGGTCGATGGATGTCCCAACAAGGGCCGCCTGAGCGCCTTGTGGCTCGAATTGGAGTTGCTCAGGGAAGTCAGAGACAACATCCTGTCGGAGGAAGCCCACCGCCACTTCCTGGAAAACTACGTCGCCGAGAACAGGCGGATTCAGGACCGGCTCGCGCGCAAGGCCGGGACCCTGAACGGAAGGATCCACGCGCTCGAGAAGCTTCTCGAGGACAGCATCGTCGATGCGGTCAACAGGGGAATCGCGAGCGACGACCTGATCGCGATGCGTGAGAGATGGACGGCCGAGAAGAAGACGTGTGCGGAGAAGCTTGCAGGGCTGCCGCTGCCGAGCTTCGTCCGCGACGTTGATCCTTCGGAGGTCGCCTCCCTCCGGGAGCAGATCGACGATCTGATACTCCGGATGCCGTTGCGTCCTACGACCGAGCGTGACCACCTTCTCGTCGTGACGTTGCGAAAACTCGTGACGTCCGTCGAGATCGTACGGTCGCCCGGAAGCCGCGACTACACGTTGCGGATCACGTCGCAACTGGCTGCGCTCGGCGTCCCGGCGCAGGACGGCAGGGAAGCCGAAGCGCCGTCGCGCGTCACGATACGCGAATGCGAAGGTCCGAGGACCCGCAATCCGATGCGGATCGAGCAGGATCGGCGCTACGCCGACCTCGCTGCGAAGAACCGATATGGATTGTCGGAGAAGGACTGGCTGGTGCTCGAGCCGCTCCTTCGCGAAGCACCCCTCCGCGACGCCCGCAAGCTCGTCGATGCGGCGCTCTTCTACCTGCGCTCGGGATGTGCTCTCGCCCGGCTCCCGCACCCCTTCGCCGGCATGACCGAACCCGTCAGGAGGATGGTCTGGAAGGGATGGTGGAAGCTGATCCACGATACGCTCGAGACGGATCAGTCGGACGCCGTCGCGGACCTCGATCTGCGTCCCTTCCTCCGTTTGGAAAAGGCAGCCGGACGACGGGCCGGCTTGCGGCATTCGAGAGGCGCGGCGCCGTAGGATGGTCTATCCCGACGCCGGCGGCGGGAGCGGCTTCGGCAACCCCAGCCCCGCAGGCTATTTGGATTTTGATGTTGAAAGATCTCGATCTCAACCGCCGGTGTGGCTGCCTGACCGAAGCCCCGAGGTGTACGCGGCGCGCCCCCGGCGAGCCGAGGATCGTTGTTACCATCCGGCATATTTCTGGTAACAAGGGCTTGCCGTAGCAGGGTACCGTTGCTACCAATCCTGCTCGATTGGTAACAACGTGGTTCCGATGCGGCCGTTCAGCCATCTGGATCAGGTCGCATTCTCCGAACTGGCGTCTCAGGTCCAGGATGCGACCTTCGCCGAGAGCTTCCCAGAGAACGGGAGTTTCGTCAGGCAGAAGCGCGGCAGGCGCGAGTACTTCTACTACAAGGGATACAGGTCTGCAGTCGGCGGCGTTCGCGCAAAGCACACGCTGACCTATGTCGGGCCGGTCGATGACGTCGATATCCTGAGACGTGTGGAGCAGTTCGGGCGTCTTAAATCCCAATACAAGATACGCCGCGAGCTTGCGTCGACGCTGCGCTCTCATGGGTGTCCTGTCCCCACTTCGACCGAAGGAGAGGTGCTGGGCGCCTTCTCCAGAGCCGGCCTCTTTCGGGGCAAGGCCGTACTCGTGGGTACGATCGCCTTCCAATGCTACGCCGGAATGCTTTCGGTCCATCTTCCCGAGGAGGGCTACAGGACGGCGGACATCGACCTCGCCCAGGGAGCCCAGATCGCGGTCGACCAGGACGACCTCCCTGACCTGGGCGCGCTCCTGAACGACGTCGATCCCAGCTTCTCGCCCGTATTCCACCCGGGATACGCGCAGATGCCCGTGGGCTACGCGAACGATCAAGGTTTCCGGGTTGAGTTCCTGACCACGGTCCGCAGGGCCGACGAGACAGTCCGGCCTCTCGTGGGTCTGGGGGCTGCCGCAGTGCAGACGCTCAAGTTTCTTGAGTTCCTGCTTCAGGACACGCGGGACGGCCTCATCGTGCATAAGGCCGGCATCGGAGTACGTGTGCCGTCTCCGCAGCGCTACGCGGTCCACAAGCTGCTCATCTCGGACCTCAGGCGGGCACAGGGGGTGGCAAAGGCCGAGAAGGACCTGATGCAGATCGGGCTGATCCTTGAGGCCATGGCGATGCGCAGGTGCCTCGACGATGTCGGCTTCGCATGGCTGAACGCCGCCGCAAGAGGACTGAAGTGGTTCCGCAATCTGAAATCCGGGTGGACCAGGCTTCCCGACGAACATCGGATCCTGATCTCGGATGGAATCCGGCAGGCCGTCGAATTGGACGGGGGCGACGACGATCGTCTTCGATACGATCCAATCCCTCGTGATGCTTCTCCGCGTCCGACATAGCGGCAGATGCCTCCGAGAGGGCACGCGCGGTCGAGCCGAAAGGCACGATCCGCGGCGGCGAGGTTTCTCTGCGGGCTGCGGATCCGCAGGACCGGCAACTCTCTTCGGATCCCGCGCGTACTCCCGGAAAGGGGCCGGATCCGGCCGTGGTCCGATCCAACTGTCGAAAACAAGGCGCCGGTACACCGCGGGAAGGTGGCGCGGGCCGCCTTCCCGCGGACGCGTACACCGAAAACTTACGCCGGAAGCGCATTCAGAACTCGGGAAGATCGCGATCCGAAGGAGCGGGGTGCAGCCGGTGCCATGCCTGGATCGCCCGCGGCACGGAGTCGTCTTCGTCGGAGGTGCGTGGATGCCATCGGGTCCTTTGGCAGGCGGTGGGCGATGAGTGCGGTTTCGATTCTCTCCCTCAAGCCAATCCAGTTCGCCGTGAACGGTATTGGCCTCTTTCGGAGGCGCTATCCGGCACTGCTCCGCTTCTGCAGGCTCCACAACGAGGAAAGCATGGCGCGTCCGACCTACGCCATGGCGGACGCGGGCATCCCGGCGTTTCCAGCTTGGACGCCGCCCGACACGTACGACCGCGGTCGCGAGCTCGCGCGACTGCTCCTCGTCGTCGGCAGGAGCGGAGTAGGCAAGAGCACCCTCCTCAGGGGCATCCATGGATCCTTCGGACTACTCGCAAGTCCGGCGGGCGAATCCTTGTCGACCGGATCTCAGCCCGGGGAGCGTCAGTTCGGCGAGGCATCGACGCGGGTCCAATCCCAGCTGGACCTGAGAGTCACCTGCAACGTGGACGGAGAACCGCGAGAACTAATTCTGTCAGTCTGGACAGGCGGCGACCGCCCGCCCGTGGATTGGTCGGCGGTTCTGTCGCATGGCGACGCCTGGGGCGCTCGCGAATGGGCACGCATCGGATTCCGGCCGGGTTCGCGCAACCCGTCGGAAGCGAGCGACGGGATCGGACTCGCCATTCTCGATGCGATTCGGCGAGCCGAGGAGAGACGGGAGACCGATCGGAAACAGGTACGCGCGTCCGGCAACGCACTTGCCGCCGGTCTCCGCCGATTGCCGGTCTCGCTGTCGGTTGGGTTCGACGGCGGTGGGTTCGACGCGTCGCGGAACTCGACTAGGGAAGCCGCCATGAGTGGCGCGACCTACCGAGTAGCCAGGGACTGTCCGCCGCTCGCGGATTCAGGCGTCGGCGATCTCTTCGACGGCCTGGACGATGCTCGCGTCGATGCGATCGTCGATCATCTCACGGCGGTCGTGACCGCCGCGCGCGGTCGATCTCAGAAGCTGGAACTCTCATCCCCCCGTGACGCGGTCCCCGCCGCCCCCGATCATGGAGCTCGCTTGCGGCATCTGGGTGGGCTGTCGCGAGGAGAGCGCGCACTGCTATCGCTGCATGCGAACGTGCTCGCACGCGCGACGCAGGCGACCTTGGTGCTGGTCGACGACCTGGACCTGACGTTCCCGAGCTCGGAGATGCCGGCCTTCTCCCGCTCCCTGGCTCGCCTCGCTCGAGCGATGCCGGGCGTCACGTTCGTCGCCGCCGTGCACGATTTGAAGAGCGCCCAGGCCTTCGATCTCTGGGACCGGGAGCCCGGCCTCGGCGTCGCAGTCGTAGCCGTCGGTGGATTTCACGAACGATGATCGAGGTATATCCCTGGCGATGGAGATCCCGGACGCCTGCCTCCCGACTGCCGGTGCACATCGTCGTCGAGTCGGACCTGGATGCAGCTCTCTACAACCGGCTCGCAGGTCCGAGTCTCGGTCGGTGGCTGGAGTTCATCTCGCCAGCCAACAATCCGGCGGGCGCACAGCGCGGCGGCTATTTGGCAGCACACGAGGACTGCGAGGCAGCACGCGCACGCGAAGCGAACCAGGTGCCTACGGACCGCCTTCCACGAACGTTCTGTCTGCTGGATGGGGAAGAGCGTGTCAGGTTCGGATTGGGGCCCGACTTCAGAGATGAAGTCCAATTTACCATGCCGGAAGAACCGCAAGTGATCTACACCGTCATTTCTTCGGACGCCTTTGCCACCCATCCAGGAGTATTATTCCTCAATTGCTTCGAGAAGGAAAGTCTCTATCTTCTACACTCGGACGCAATAGAGGTAATGAAGGATAGTTGGAGCGAAGATAAGACTCTGTTTGGAGAGAGTGGAGGCTGGTCATCTAGCTGGATAGTGTTGCAAAGGGCTCTGGTAGCGGCTCAAATAACCATATCGGCCAAGAAATACGGCTTCGAAGGCCCGCGCGTCGGAGAGCTTATCGGTCTGACGTACGATCGCGAGAAGAGAACGGATGTTCTGTCGGAAGCATTTCTGAGTCTCTGTCAAGACCTCAGCCAGAAAATAGGCGCGGAAGGTCACAAAACAATCAAGAACAATATCGACCGGATCATGCGCTCAGGGCCTGCCTTTCTGGCGTTTGAGGCGGCAGAATTGCGCGCTTGCGACGCAAATGTTTTTTTGAAATTAGGCTTCGAGCAGAGGTGCGAGACATGGTATCCGCACTTTGAAGACTCTATGTTACGCAGCAATTTTCCTGTGGAATTTCAAATGAGTTTAATGTTCAGTTTGACGAGGGAAGCTCGCCACGTTCGAGCCGTCCAACGGCGTGGCTCGTATAGTACTCCGGAGGTAAAATTTGGCCGTGGCAGAAACGCGCTGATTGCGAGCCCCCAATCACCGCGATCCTGCCGATCGCCGGTCCACAATCAAAAAGGCCGGATCCCAGGTTTTGGTCCGAGCTCCGGTCTTTCGTGATCGCCATACAAAACGACACTTCCCCGGTTTTGACAGATGCACAGCCACCGAACAAGCCGCATCTGAACGGCTCGCAAAGCTACTTCATAGTCTTCATCGTACGTATGGACGTGCGCGATACTGGACGCCGATGCGCGCCACGCAATACAATAATTCGCCTGACCGAATCTGCCTCGAATCTGGAGTACGAAAGGAAAACATAGCGGGAACCTGGCATAGTCTCCATAATCGAAGGCTTCGATCGGGATCGGTTCCCACGGCGAACGCCCGTGTCCCGCTCGACCCTCGCGAAACGGAAGCTCCCACGACGCCCGAAGGAGAAATTGTGCCTCTGCAATCTCCTCCGCTTCCTCGGCGTCCGGCTCGAACCGGCGAGCTCCGATCAGCTGACCCAGGACCTGCACACTCTCGCGTCTGACTAACTCGAGATCGGTCGTTTCCCCCCTGATCGGGATCAAGCGTCCGGTAAGGTCGCGGATCCGCAATGAATAGAGAGTCCTGTCGTCCTCGTCGCGCATGGCAACGATGTGCGGCAGACCGATCGGATAGCGCTCCCAGTTTTCTGGATCGTCCGCCTTAACCTCGACGGGTGCATCAGGAAGGGGGCTCCCGAATTGGAAGGCTCGCGGCAGAGCATTGGGCAGTTCGGCTTCGGATCGGATCTTCATGGCTGGCCTCGACGGATCCTCGTGCGGAGCCTTCGATCGGGCGCATGTGGCACGGCTTCGGAGGCGAGGATTTAGAGCCTATTGGAAAGCCATGAAAGACCCTATGCCTTCTTCCGAAAAGCGCTGCGTTTACCCGAGCGGGTGGGAGGGTTTAGGCGTGCTTTGTGCTCTCAAAGTACGACTAAAACCCCCATGTTGATAAGTTTGCTTCAAGCAGAGATTCCAGATTTACTCCAGACACTTGGCTCAAATTATCTCCAGGGCGGGCGAGCCGTCTCTCATCCTCGACAGCGCCAGTGGATCCAAGCTGCAATCAAGGCGCAGACCACAATCGAAGGAATGAGATTGGCACGGATCCGCTCGGATCAATAGGATCATTTACCTATATTGAACGACGAAAGATGCTCGCCGCGCCTCTGCCATCCATTGCTTCATTGGCCCCGACAGCCGGCATTTGACGATGGGCCGCCTTACGAAGGATCAAGGCGAGCGCACCAGCGCCCCGGCTTTTGGTCGTTGATAGCTTGCAGGATTAGGCCTGTCGCTAAGCTGTCGGACGGCGCGCTGCAGTGCTTCATCCATCGGCTGGTACAGGTCGATGCTGTGTAGCGGGATCGGCGGAGTGGACCAACGATCGTAGAGTGCCTTGGCCCTCGGGGCTCGTGTAGAGCTTGGCCGCGGCAGCCTCGGTCACCCCCGTTGCAACGGGCCATCTTCCCCACGGAGCATTAAGGGGTGAGCCTCGGGCTTCAAGACCGCCTCGCTCGAAATCTCGTAGGTGCTCGGATCCTTCGCGCCGGCGACCGGTGAAGCCAGCAGCACGGTTTCCATCACGGAAGCCGCGGCCCACCCGTTCTGGATCGCCAGGAATACCTCGGCCTGGTCGATGGCGGTCAGTATTGTCGACCAGAGCTTGCGTACCGGGTTCACCTCATCGATGTGGCGCAGACCGATCGTGCCCGAAGTGTACCGGACGGCCGCGATGATCCTCGTGGGTCTCCTCGATACTTGGGCAGTCGCAGATAGTTACCTTAAGCGATCCGCATTGCGTATAAGCGGGCAGGTTGAGGCTGGCTTCCCACGTAGCGCGCACAGCGCTGCCATCGCGAAAGAACCGTCACGCCGATGAAGTTCATGACCTTCAGCCTCTGGGAAGTGGCATCTCACGTCTTCGATCTCGCGGTCGCCTATACACTCGCGGTGCCGATCGGATGGGAACGTGAACAGGAGGAGCGCTCGGCCGGCATCCGGACCTTTCCCCTCGTCGCGGTCGCCGCCTGCGGCTTCGTGCTGGTCGCGATCCGCGTCCTCGGGGCGGAGTCGACGGGACAGGCCCGCATCCTGGAAGGCTTGATCACGGGCGTGGGCTTCATCGGCGGCGGCGCGATCCTGAAACATGCCGGCCGTGCCTCCGGCACCGCGACCGCGGCGAGCCTGTGGGCTACGGGGGCACTGGGAGCAGCCGTGGGGTACGGCCTCTACGACATCGCAACCATCCTGAGCCTCGTCACCTATCTGACGTTGCGTTACCTCCTGCCGCTGAAGCAGGTGGCTCGCAGCGAAGACAAGTCGCCCGACGGGAGCGTCGAAGCTGGCTGAGAAGCGGGGCGCAGTCCGGGTGGCAATAGGGCGGGCACACCTCTCCTGATGCCGGCCTCGACGGAGGCGGCCGTAGCCCCTCAACTTGAGCGCACTCCACCGAAGTGGATACCGGTTCGGCGCAAGAGCGCGCGTCAAAACAAGAGCTTGGGGCGGTTCCCGATTGCAACGCGGTCGGGAACGGCTCTAGGCAAGGAGCCGCTGCGGATCGAATGGGGCTGCAGCATGCAGACGCGGTGGATCGGCGATGCGCCGTCCTCGACAGGGCTCAGCCTACCGGCGAAGGGAGTCGACGACAGGGCCGAACCCGACGGACGGGTGCAAGCCGGGCACGAGGCGCGACCTCGTCGCGTACGTGAGCAGCACGCCGCCCTCCATCCGCCACGACCCGACCTGCATCTCGCCTCCGTCGCCCCCATCTGCGCTCTTGACCGTCGGGCATGGGCGATCAGGTTCTATCCTCGACTCAAATTTCGGCGCCCGTGCTTGCGGCCCTCGCGCGCGCGGAGATCATTATGCAAGGTCGTTGCCGCGATTGCGGCGTGTCCCATGGCGACGCTGATTTGATCGAGCGCATAGACGATGTCGCCCGCCGCGTAGATGCCCTCTCTACTCGTACGCTGCTTCCGATCGACCGCAATGCAGCAACCGTCGGCCATGTCCAAGCCGAGGGCGTGGGCAAGCCCGTCGTTCGAATCCGATCCCAGTGCCGGGTAGACGGTGTCAAAGCGGCATTCGCCGCCTTCCTTCAGTAGAGCGGAGACATGGTCTTCGGTGAAGACGAGCCGCGCCAGCGGACGCTCCTCGATCCTGATGCCCGAGTGCTCGAGCATCAGCCGGTCGCCGGCCGAGACGTCCATCGAATCGACCGCGAGCAGCGTGACGTCGTTCGAATAGGTGCGCAGGAAGAGGGCCTCCGCGACGCCGCGCGCGTCTCCACCGATGACGCCGATCGTCTGGTCCGTCGCCTCGAACCCATCACATACGGGGCAATACCGAAGCCGGCCGTAGTCGAGGGCCGATCGATGCGTTGCCGGATCGACGTCCGGGCGCCGGTTTACCGTCCCGGTCGCGATGATGATCGTGCTCGCCTCCAGGGCGATACCGTCCCCACGGGCGTGGAAACGGCCGAAATCTCCGTCGATCGTATCGATGCGACCCTTCACGAACTGCGAGCCGTAGCGTCGAGCCTGCGCCGACATCCGCGCAAGAAGTTCTTCGCCGCCGATGCCGTCGGGAAAGCCGGCATGGTTGTAAGAACGCGGGATTCACTTGGCGCGGCTGTTGCCGTCGTCGACGACCGTGACGGCACGGTGATAGCGGGCCAGATAGATCGCGGCCGTCAGCCCAGCCGGTCCCCCTCCGATCACGAGTGTGTCCATTGGTCGTTCCTTCATCTCTTTCTATAGCCGTCCATAGCCGTCGCTGCGATCCGACCGCGCGAACAAGGACACATTCAGGCCGCGCGTCGGAACGGGTCGCGGCGGACCAAGAGCCGCATGCGGAAGACCACCAGCAACGCCGAACTCCCGCGGAAGGCGGCTGTCATGTGGATCCAAAATCCAAGGACGATCGCCGGGAGGAGTAATGCTGGGCCGTCGAGGCCGACGTCGAAATCTGCCGGATTGCCGAACAGATCGTCCGGCTGAGTCCGATGAAGAAGGACGTTTGTTAAGGTTGTCGGCGATCGGCACCACATCCGTCGTTCAGGGCTTTCGCGAATGAACACGATGGATCAGTCTCGACTGCCAGCCGAGCAACTTGTGGAGATTGTTTCCATCCGCCGACAGACAGCGCCATCGGAACAAGCTCCATTGGCCAACCTCACCCTCGTATAAGGCAATAAAGATTCTCAACATCGACAAGCCCGTCTCGCCAAGTGAGATAGCTACGAAGAATTATTGTAGAAATTGGCAGTAACACGAAATCATATAGAAGTCAGTCTCACGATTACGTCGACCCAATTGTTCCTCTATGGACAATCCATCTGCCTCGAAAACCATATCAATCCAGTCCATGTTTCACGGAGCAAGGAACTGGATGATACGGCAGAAATTCGACTGGATCAGGTCGGATTGGATGCCCGCAATGCTTTGTCACGAAGCCGACAAATGGCGGCCACCTGCCACCGCAGCCAGTCGAGCTCGCAGGGGATTGGGATCCGTTACGAATCTAGCCATCCGAAAGTAGCGGCGAGACGATGGATGTCTGCGAAACCGTTGGCGTCCTTCCCGCAGCGCGTGGCTGCAATGCCGACCTCTCTCGGTTGACCCAGGGATACTCGAAGCCGGCTGCGGCCGTTGCAGGTCTACCCGGGACGGGCGGTCGGCATCCCGGACCATCCGCGTCCATCGTCTTCGATGCCCAGACCGACGTGACGGATCGCACTCCAGGACAAGGAAGGTAGCTTCCGGCACGCAAGGCGCTTCCCGGCGCATGCACGGCTCCGGCAGACGTCCTAGCGGCTGCCGCGGAGAGCGCATGGCGCGGGCCATGGCTGCGATGCGGCGGCCGTATGACGGCGGGCGCTGGGAAGGGCGCGTCCATTGAAGGACGAGGACCATGCGGTCCCGTGTCGCCGACCTTCCGCTCCCGGAAATCTGCAGCGACTTCGGGGATGCGATGCGGACCTCCGCTTGGAAACGGTCTGGTCTGGCGAGGGTGGCGTCGCGGTGAAGGCTGCTACGCCGCCAGGGGCAAGGGGGAACGCGAAAGGTCGGGCCGAATTAAACGGTCCCGCGAGGTTTGAGTCCGGCCGCTCCGACGGCCGGAACTCGTCATCCGATAACGAATGGCGGGAAGAGGATGTTCAGGCGGCCTTGCGGCGCCGATCCCTCGCTGCAGGCTGGCTCTCCGCGGAAGTGCCGGGACGGCCAAGACCGATCTGCTTGGCCAACGCCGAGCGCTTTGCAGCGTAGTCGGGCGAAACCATCGGGTAGTCGGACGGCAGACCGAAGCGCTCACGATAGGAACGCGGATCGAGGCCGTGCGTGGTGAGGTGTCGCTTCAGGGTCTTGTAGCTCCTGCCATCCAGGAAGCTGATCAGTCCATCCGGCGTGACCGACTTGCGAATCTGAGCCGCCGTCGGCTTGACCATCTCCTCCGCCGATCCGGCACCGGCTGCCGAGTCGGCCGTGATGCCGATCAATGCCGTATGGACGATCCTGATCAGGGCGCCGAGCTCGGTCGCGGGAACCGAATTGTTGGCTACGTAGGCGGCGACGATCTTGCCTGTGAGGTCGACGAGTTCGTACGGAAGGCTCGCTGCTTCTTCTGCCATTGCCGTGTTTCCAAGATGCACCCCTCGGATCGTCGGTCTATCAATTGTGCCGCCAGGTCAAGGCTCTTGTTTTGCCGACGCCAGAGAAGGCAGCTACATCGGACAACGACCGGAAAGCTCCATGCATGGTGTGATGTCTGCACATTTCTGCGCTTAGGATGGCCAATTTCTGGCAATATCCGTGGCCGTGGGGCGCGGTTTTTCGCCGACGCCGTGCGCCCGCTCATGGTCTCCGGGACGGGCCCGCCGGCGCGATGCGGGCCTCCGACCGAGCGGCTGGACCATTCTCTCGGTATCTCGTCTGCAGCAGGCGCAGGGCGTTCGCCGTAACCAGCACCGTCGCCCCGGTGTCGGCAAGGATGGCCGGCCACAGACCGGTGACACCGGCGATGGTCGTGACCAGAAATACCACCTTCATGCCGAGCGCGATGGCGATGTTCGCGCGGATGTTGGCGAGGGTCCGCCGCGACAGCTCGATCATGCGGCTCACGTCGACGACCCGTCCGCGCAGTATGGCCGCATCGGCCGTGTCCAGCGCGACGTCGGTGCCGCCGCCCATGGCGATGCCGACGTCGGCGGCGGCCAAGGCCGGCGCGTCGTTGATGCCGTCTCCGACCTTCGCCACGACCCTCCCGAGAGCCTTCAGGTCGAGAACGGCCCGCTGCTTGTCCTCGGGCAGAAGCTCCGCCCAAGCTCCAATACCGAGAGTTGCGGCGACGGCCTGTGCCGTGCGGGCGTTGTCGCCGGTCAGCATGACCATTCCGATCCCCTCCGCAGCCAGACGGTCTATGCCGTCCTTCGCGTCGGGCCTGGGTTCGTCGCGCATGGCGAGCAAGCCGGCCAAGGCGCCGTTCACGACGAGAGCGGCAACTGTCTTGCCCTCTTCCGTCAGTTCGGCGACCTTCGCTTCCTGATCGGGCGTCAGCGCACCGCGCCGGGCGGCCTCGCGCGGAGCGCCGAGGAAGAGGTCCAGACCACCGACCGTTCCCTCTAGGCCCTTGCCGCCGAGCGCCTTTGCCCCGGCGGCGGGCGGGATGGGCGCTCCGTCTTCGGCGGCCTTCCCCAGGATGGCTCTGGCCAGCGGATGCGAGGAGCCACTCTCCAATGCCCCCGCAAGGGACAGCACGTCGCGCTCCGTTCGGCCGTACGCGAGCACGTCGGTGACCATGGGCTGGCCTGCGGTCAAGGTTCCGGTCTTGTCGAAGGCGACCGTCGTCACGGCGGACAGGCGCTCCAGGACGGCGCCCCCCTTGATCAGCAGTCCCTGGCGCGCCCCTGCCGCGAGAGCCGCCGCGATGGCCGCCGGCGTCGAGATGACCAAGGCGCAGGGACACCCGATCAGGAGGATGGCCAGGCCCTTGTAGACCCACTCGTCCCAGGATGCGCCGAGCAGCAGCGGCGGCAGCACGGCGACCGCGGCCGCCATCCCTACCACGGCCGGGGTGTAGATCTTCGAGAAACGGTTGATCAGGCGCTCGGTCGGGGCCTTCGCTTCCTGCGCCTCCTCTACCAGTCGTACGACCCGTGCGATGGTGTTGTCCCGCGCGGCAGCCGTCACCCGGATCCGCAGCACGCCGTCCCCGTTCAGGGTTCCGGCGAATACCGCGTCGCCCGCCACCTTGCGCTTCGGCACGCTCTCGCCGGTGACAGGCGCCTCGTCCACCGCGCCCTCGCCGCCGACGACGGTACCGTCCACCGGGATGCGGTCGCCTGGGCGCACGAGCACGATGTCGCCGACCTGCACGAGCGCGGCGTTAACCTGTTCGGTCGTTCCGCCGGCTTCCAGCAGCGCCGTGTCCGGCACCAATTCCTTGAGCGCGCGGATGCTGGCCCGGGCGCGTCCGGCCGCGACGCCTTCCAGCAGTTCGCCGACCAGAAAGAGCAGGACGACCGTCGCCGCCTCCTCGGTGGCCCCTATGACGGTGGCGCCGATGGCGGCCACCGTCATCAACGTCTCCATCGAGAAAGGCGTGCCGTGTCGGGCTGCGGACAACGCCCGCCCTGCGATCGGCACCAGGCCGACCGACATGGCGGCGAGGAACGCCCAACGTTCCGTCGCCGGCGCCGCGTGTCCCAGGGCGTAGGCCAGCGCGAGCGACGCGCCGCAGGCGGATGCCAGCATGGCCTTGCGCGTCCGCCACCAGGGCGCGTCCGGCGCGGTCGCATCGTACGTCGGAGCCGCGTCCGGGTTCTCCACGCCATAGCCCAGTCCGCGCACCGCGGCGGTGATCGCCCGGGCTTCCGCATCGGCGGCATGCCTCACCGTGAGCGTTTCGGTCGCGACGGAGACCTCGACCTGCTCGATGCCCGGCAGGCGACGGATCGCGGTCTCGACCTTCGCGGCGCACGATGCGCAATCCATGCCCGTCACCCGCAGGCGCGTGACAGCCGTGCCGGTCGAATCCAAAGTCGCTTCGTCGCTCATCGCGGCTGCCTTTCCTGACGTCCGGCACAGCCCTAATTCCTCTAGTCGCCAGAGGAGCAAGCGCGATGAAGCCGATTGCCATAGGAGATCTGTCGCGGCAGGCGGGCGTGAAGGTCCCGACCATCCGGTTCTACGAGGAGCGTGGCCTGCTGCCGAAGCCGGAGCGCACCGATGGAAACCGGCGGACCTACGACATGTCCGACGTCCGACGGCTGCGCTTCATCCGACATGCACGCGAACTCGGCTTCGAGATCGAGGATATCAAAGCCCTGCTCTTCCTGGCCGGACAGCCGGATCGTCCCTGCAACGAAGCGGATGCCATCGCGCGCAAGCACCTCGGCGCCATCGACGACAGGATCGCGCGCCTCACCGGCCTGAGAAAGGAAATGCAGGCAATGGTCGACCAATGTGCCGGCGGCCATGTCAGGGAGTGCCGCATCATCGAGGTTCTGGCCGACCACGGCGAATGCCTGCACGCGGAACATTGACTCTGCCCACCGGCCGATTCCGCGTCCGATCGCGTCGGGTAATTGCACGGCTACAGGCCCCCGCGTCGACCTGTACCGCTTTGCCGGACCAGCCATCGGCTCAGTGGCGACTACTCCGGGCGAGTTCTGGCTGCCCGGTGGGTCCGGTCCGTCCCATCGAACGCTGACTCCGGACCGTCTCGCGGGAGGGCCGTCGGTAACGTACCTCCCGAGCGGCCTGCGCCACCATGCCGGGCCGCGCCGCCGGCGACATCGAGGGTTCCGGACAGCAGCGGTCCGGCCTCGATCTGTGCGCGTAGCTGCGGATGGGCGCCGATAGGCGGGGAGGAGGCCTCCGCGAAGTCGATGCAGCCATCACGCCGTGCCGCGCGAGACGCTGCCGGGTGTATCGCTTCGTCACGGCACCATCGAACCTCGTCGACGCGGTGCCCTCCCGATACGCCGGAGCATCGGCGGCGCCTGGGTTCCCAAGCGCCACACTTTGACACGAAGACGGCGCACCGCAGACACCCGACAATCGATATTGCTCAGCTAGTGGATTTCGCAAGACGCGGCGATCGCAAAGATCAATGACGATCCGAGCGGAAGCGATGTTCTCACTGATCTCGCGCTTATGTCGAACGACATCTAAGATGTTCCGTTCTCCAGAAGCGCACGGATCTGAAAAAATGGAGAATGATCAACCGAATCTGGTCGAATCGACGAGCGTCGGGATCGTTGTATCGAGACGATGCCCGCTTCGGCCGGGTGGGGGCAGGGATTCGCGCACGAGGTGTCGGAAGCGCCACGGTTCCGTTTTCGAACGGCCCGTCGGCAGGACATTCGACCGCCAAGGAGGCAGCCCGAAGAAACGGAATTAACTCTTGCCGGCGCTCGACCGAACCAGTGCATTCGAGCAACTCATGGATGCTTCGAGACCGAGAAATTAAAACTGCCATGAGTGAGTCCGGCCTTTTTATCTAGCGAATTCGCCCAAAAAAGAGGCGAATAAATGGGTCTCTAAAAGCTGGAGAATGAAAGTGAATATTAAGCACCTACTGTTAACCGGCGCCGCGTCGCTGGTTACTGCAGGGGGCGCGGCGCAGGCCGCCGACCTTCCAGTCAAGAAGGCTGCGCCGATCGAGTACGTCCGCGTCTGCTCCGCCTACGGCGCAGGCTTCTTCTATATCCCGGGGACGGACACCTGCCTGCGCGTCGGCGGCCGCGCCCGCTTCGAATACGCCATGCAGGCGCCCCTTTCGCGTGGAACGAGCGTGGGCGACTACAGCGGCTACCGCGGCCTCGCCCGCATCAACATCGATGCGCGCACGCAGACCGCCTACGGTTCCCTGCGCGCCTTCGTCCGCCTCGAGGCGGCCAGCCGCACCGGTCTGCCGGGTCTGCATTCGGGCACGCAGACCCGCATCGGCAACGCCTTCCCGGCGCTCGGCGTCGACGGCTACGGCCGCGTGCAGCAGTACGTCAACACGGACAAGGCCTTCGTGCAGTTCGCCGGCTTCACCGCCGGTCGCGCGTCCTCGTTCTTCGACTTCTACGCCCACGACTTCGAGATCCAGGCCGGCACGCTCGGCTCGGACGTCTTCTCGACCAACGTCGCGGCCTACACCGCCACCCTCGGCAACGGCTTCTCGGCCACCATCTCGATGGAAGATCCGAGCTTCCGTCGCACGCCCATCTACTCGGCCCAGTCCGTCGCCCAGGCGACCGCCGTCGCGGGCAACTCGAGTGCCGTGATCTTCGCCCAGACCAACTCTTTGACACCGGTCTTTGCTGGCTTCGGCCCGACCGGTCTGCCGTCGGGCGTCGGTTTCGTCGACGTGGTCCAACGCAACCGCATGCCCGACTTCGTCGGCGTGCTGCGCTACGATCAGCCCTGGGGCTCGGTCCAGATCTCGGGCGCCGTCCACGAGATCAACACCGGCAACGCTGCGTTCGGGAACTTCGTCGGCAACAACGCCGGTACCCCGCTGTCGAACACCAACCTCGCGAACGTCGCCCGCACTCAGTCCGAATACGGTTGGGCGGTCCAGGGCGGCATGAAGGTCAACCTACCCTTCATCGCTCCGGGCGACACCCTGTACCTGCAGGGCGCCTACGGCGAGGGTGCCCAGCTCTACACCGGCTATTCGTCCTGGGCCGGAGGCTACGCCCAGACCACGACGGTTCTCCAGGGCGCGCCGTTCCAGCAATTCTTCAGCGACGCCGTACTGAATCCCTTCACCAACCGGCTGGAACTTTCGACCAGCTTCACGGCTGTAGCCTCGCTGCTTCACTACTGGAATCCGACCCTACGTTCGGCCCTGTTCGGCTCCTACGGCGAACTCAGCTTCGCACCCGGATCCCGCGCAGCCCAGTCCGCCTTCTTCGGCTATACCTCCACGGGCCCCGGCCCCTTCGGCAGCCAATTCTACAACCTGAACCAGCAGCTCCGCGACACCTACGCCTTCAATGTCGGCGCGAGCCTGATCTGGTCGCCGGTGAGGGACCTCGACATCGGCCTGGAGGGCACCTACCAGAACTATGGCGTCCAGACCGGCCGCGTGCTCGATCTGAACAGGAACCCTCTGCAGACCAGTGCCGCGTACGTGAACAACCCGGCCAATCTCGGCGCGCTGC
Source organism: Methylobacterium symbioticum (assembly GCF_902141845.1). Classification (GTDB taxonomy): domain Bacteria; phylum Pseudomonadota; class Alphaproteobacteria; order Rhizobiales; family Beijerinckiaceae; genus Methylobacterium; species Methylobacterium symbioticum. Next base: position 21,495 of record NZ_CABFPH010000006.1, read on the forward strand.
GCACCGTGACCAACGCCGACGTGTTCCAGGTCCGCGCCCGCGTCCAGCGCGACTTCTAAGCCGCCGACGTCGAACCGCACTCCGTGCAGCCTACGGGCTGCACGGTCCCCGTGTCCCTGCCCGCGCCGGCGACGACCTCCGATGGCCCGCCCGTCTCCGGCACGGAGGATGGCCGCTGCGGCCGCAGTCGTCCGAGGACCGCGGCCATGCCGTACATGCTTCCACGCGCCCGGCCTTGCCGCGCCGTCCCTCCCGGACGACGGATCCGGATCGACGGCAATCCACCGCGACGCCGTCGGTTACGCCGAAGGACGCGTGAGCACGGACCGGCCCGACAATGCGACGAGAATGTACCATACAGCCGCGGTTCGGCCGCCGAGCCGAGGTCGGGAAACCACGGCGCCGCCGCGGATGCCGGGGGCACGACGCGTCAGACCGTGACGAGCGGCAGCGGACCAAGCCATGGCCGGATGTCTTGCGGACCGCATCCGCACCCAGACGTCAAGGCGACACGGCATCGATGCGGCCGGGGTCCGAACCGCCTTCCGCGTGGCCGCTCGACCGCCCCATCTCCGAGGCATGGTCGACGCCGTCGCCCGACGACACCCGCAGGCATCGCGAAGACCGGATCGGTCGACGCGGGGCCGTCCGGATGCATGCGTCCGCCCCATCCGCCGCTCCGATCGTCCTGTTCCTTTCGCTCGGCCTTGCTCCTCCAGCCACTAGAGGATGTAGGCCCGCAGCGCCGGGCGATCGGCATGCCGTTGCCGGAAGAGGCCCGATCAGGAGAAACGCGCTACCATGAAGGCAATCGAGGCGGCCCATGTGCTTCTCGTCGAGGACGACGACGGGATGCGCGTGCTCGTGACGCGCCTCCTACGCGAGAGCGGCTACCGGGTGACGGGCTGCCGAACCGGTACCGAGATGTGGCGATTGCTTCCCGAGACCTCGGCCGACATCGTTCTGCTCGACGTCATGCTGCCGGGCGCATCGGGTTTCGATCTGCTCAGGGCGCTTCGCGCGAAAGGGGGCATTCCGGTCATCATGTTGAGCGCGCGCAGCGAGGAGGCCGACCGTGTGCTCGGCCTCGAATTGGGAGCGGACGACTACGTCTCGAAGCCGTTCGGGCGGCCGGAACTGCTGGCCCGCATCCGGGCGGTGCTGCGCCGGTCCGCCATGACGCCGACCGCCGCCGCCGCCCGGCCGGAGGTGATGAGCTTCGACGGCTGGCGCCTCGACCTGCGCAGCCGCACACTCACGGACCCGGTGGGTGCGGCCGTCGACCTGTCGGGCGGGGAGTTCGATCTGCTCGTCGTGTTCCTGGAGCATCCCGGCCGCGTGCTCGGCCGCGACCAGATCCTCGAAATGAGCCGTGGCCGCCTCGCCGCGCCCTCCGATCGCAGCGTCGACACCCTGGTCAGCCGCCTAAGACGCAAGCTCGAACCACCCGAGGGCGCTTCTCCAGTCATCAAGACGGTGCGCGGCTCCGGCTACGTGCTGGCCGCCAAGGTCGACCAGGCGTGAAGGACCTGCTCAGGCTCGCCCGCAGTCTGGAAGGGCGCACCGTCGCCGTCCTGCTGCTGGCCGTCCTTGCCGTCCACGGCGGGGCCCTCATGCTCTATCGGCAATCGGCGGCGGCCGCCGCCGATGAAGCCCTCGCCAGCGAGGTCGCACGACAGCTCGTCCTCGTACGGGAGGCCGTCCTGCGGCGCCCGGAAGAAGCGCGCGACACCGAAGCGAAGGCCTTGTCCTCAAGCCATTTCGAGGTCGGCTGGGACCGCAGCACTCCGACCGGCATCGGCACACACCCGGCCCTTCGGGACCTGCGCGACCAGATCCTCGCCCTGGAACCGGTTCTCGGTCCGGGACTCGTCCTGAACCTCGATGCGCCGGACGAGTCCTTCCACCAGCAGGACCTCCGGGGAACCGTTCCTTTGCCCGATGCGAGCTCCCTTACCTTCCGTTCGGCGCATGCGCCCAGCTCGGTGCTCGGAACCCCATGGGCATCGTTGGCCACCGCGATGGCCGTTCTGGTGGGCGTGGCGGCCGTCGTCCTGATGCACCGGATCGCGGGTCCCCTGCGCGAGCTGACCCGTGCGACCGGACGGATCGGACACGGCTCGACCGTGCGGGTCCCGGAGATCGGTCCGGACGAGACGCGCGGGATCGGCCGGGCGCTCAATGCCATGCAGGAACGCATCCATCGTCTGGTCGGAGAACGGACGCAGGCGCTCGCAGCCGTGTCGCACGACCTGCGGACGCCCATCGCCCGGCTCCGACTGCGCCTCGACCGCGTGGTGGACGAGGGTGAACGCCGCGCGATGGCGGCCGACCTCGACGAGATGCAGACGATGATCGACGCGACGCTCGCCTATCTGCGCGGCGACGCCGATCCGGAGGCGAGGCAGATCGTCAACGTGGCCAGCGTCCTGATGGGCATCGCCGACGCCCATCAGGACGCCGGCCGGGACGTAGAATACCGGGGGCCCGGCCGTGCGCTCGCCGATGTACGCCCGGTGACGTTCCGGCGAGCGCTGGAGAACCTCGTCGACAACGGGGTCCGCTACGGGACGCGGGTCGGGATCGGGCTGATCGCCGATGGGAATTCGCTCGTGGTGCGGATCGACGACCAAGGGCCGGGCATCCAGCCCGAGGACGTGCCGCGAGCGCTCGAACCGTTCAGCCGGCTGGAAGGCTCGCGAAACCGGAACACCGGCGGGACCGGCCTCGGCCTGACCATCGCCAAGCGAGCGGTCGACGCCGAGAACGGCTCGCTCGTTTTGGCGAACAGGCCGGAGGGCGGCCTGCGGGCCGAGGTCCGCCTGCCCATGGCGCAGTCCGCCCGACACACTTCGTAACGTGCGCGGCAATCGCACGCCAACTCGCCTGGCTATCTTGATCGTCGCTGCGGCCGGTGCCGCCCGCAAGTTGGAGACGAACGATGAACCGCACACTCGCTGCAGCGATCGCTGCCTGTATGGTATCCGGAGCCGCCATCCCGGCCCGGGCCGTCGACGGGCACGGCAACGCCGAAAGACCCGAACTGATCGTTCCGAATACCGGGAGCATTTCGGGCGGCACGACCCACCGCGACGATCCGCGGTTCCGCGAAGCCAGGGAGAGGACTGCCGATGGCAGGCCGCTGCACTATCCCGGCGACGGGCACGCGCACGGGCACAGCCACTGAGGGAAGCAGCTTCCGCGTCGGACTTCGGAGGGATCCGAACATCCGGCCTCGGCCTTCCTCCGTGCCCCTTGGCCGGCTCGACGTACGTCGAGCCGGCCCGCGTCATGTCTCTCCCGGTTCCGGACGCGTCGCGGAGCGGACGCCGCGACCGTCGCAGCCGCGTCCGGGAGAAACCTGCCGCGACTGCGGATGCGGACGGCGCGACGGATCGCGCCGAGGCGTCGAACCGGTCGACCGCCGCGACGACGGAGCGGGGACATCGCGCCACGGCACGTCGCCATTTCCCGTACGTCCGAATTCGGCGGAACGAATATCGAGGATGATCTTTCGATCTGGATCGAAACCGGTCGACCGACGGCCGGGCAGCAACATGCGCCGCAGACCGTTTCGCTTCGGAAAATCGGTGCCTACCTCTCTGGTGGGTCTGGTCGACCTGTGGTGCCAGGGATTGGGTGCTTCGCCAAGCTCGGCGCACCGTGACCTCGCGGTCACCGCGCGGTGCGTCGGCGGAACGATCAATCTATGGACGGACCTCGGTCCGGACGCGCGTCAAGCCGTCGAGCTCGCAATCGAGGCTTCCGAGCGCTTCGAGCGGGACCGCGGGACGCCTGCGGGCTGCAGGTCGCATCTAGCCGCAAGGCAACAGATCCACCGGATGTGCGACTGCCTGCATGTGGCCGCGCCGAGCGCATACGCACGACGACTGAACCTTCCCTGGTAGTCGCCGCCTTCCCCTCGAGCCCGGCCGCCCGGGGGAGCTTCGGCTCGGCGGAGCAGGAGTCGGGGGCGCCCGACCTTCGGCGGCGACCTCCCGATCTATTCCCCAGAGCCCGGTCGCAGCGCCTCCTCCATCGGCGACGTGAAGGTGGCGGAGTGCCGCGCGACGGGGTCGGCCCGGCCTCGTGGGCCGGGCCGGCATGGCGGACGGCGAACACCGTCGTCCCTCGCGAAGTCGACGACATCGGATGCCGTCCGCGGAAGAGGATGGACGCGGATGCCGCCCCTTCCGCGTAGGCGAAGGTGCGGCGGATCAGCCGCCCTTCGCCGTTCCGTCCGCACCGATCTCGATCACCACCTCCCGATCCAGAAGCGCGACCTTGATCCTGTACTCGACCGCGTCGCCCTCGCGCCCGACTTCGGCTTCGTAGGCCTTGCCACCTTTCGCCGTCCGCTCGGCGAGTTCGATGGCATCCTTGAGCGACGTCTTGGAGTTCCGGAAGTCGCTGGCCTTCAAACGCGTGAAGTAGCGCTCGACGGGTTGATCTTCGGCTCTGTACGGTTCGCCCGAGTCGGCGTCGATGGCGTATTCGATCAGCCTGCCATCCGGATAGACGACCTTGATCGCATAGTTCGAGGGGTTCCCGCCGCCGGCCTTCCCGAAGTCGGCATCGATGGCGCGTCCGCCCTTCCGACCGCCGCCGGACTCCGCGGTCGAGACCGCCTGGGCGAGGCTGACCCTCGCGGATTTGGCGACCTGATACTCCCGCAGGTCGCTGTCGGTCTCGGCAGCCCGTGTCGCGGTCGCAGCGCGGCCTGTGTTCTCGGGGTTGGTCGTCAGATCCGGATTCTGTGCGGAGGCGGGGCCAGCCATGAAGGCGAACAGGCCGAGAGTCGCGGCGAGACGCATCGCGATGGGCTTCGACAAGATGTGCTCCTATTTCCGGTTGGGGCGGACCGGACAACGACCCGGACGATAGCTGGGTTGCAATGCAACATCTTCGGAAGACGCGGCCGTGATCCGACCTCTCCGACGCGAAGCCGCGGATCCGCCCGAGGCGAGGGTCCGACCACGGCTGCGGCCATCGAAGGGACCGCAGATGCTCCCGAGGCCCGGGACATCGCAGCGCCGAGCGGGTTCGTCGTTCTGTCGGTCCGGCTGCGGGAGGAACGCGGACGGTCGAGGATGCGGGTCGGCGACGTCGGTCAACTCTTCAGCAGGTCGATCGTCCTTCCCTTCACATCGTCCAGCGTCGCTATGGTGCGCAGGTTCGCCTCGTAGGCACGCATGGCGGAGCGCAGCTCGCCCATTTCCGTGGCAGGTCGGACGTTGGGAAGCTTGAGGTTGCCCTGCGCATCGGCGGCGGGATGGCCGGGACTCTGGATCGTCGGAAAGGCGGTCCGGTCCCGCACGATCCGAACTGCCGGCGGCTCGTCGGTCTCGCCTGTGATCGGCTCGAAGACCGCAATCTTGCGCCGATAGGGTTCGCCGCCGGGCGTGGACGCCGAGGATTGTGCGTTCGCGAGATTCTCGACCGAGACGCGTATCCTTCCCTGATGGATCCGGAGCGCCGCCGCCGCCAGGTCTCCTCCGGACACTTCCCTTGCCATTGCCGTCGGCCTCCGCGATGCCGGCGTCGAGATCCGGCAGCCGCAGGTTAGCCAAACTCAACCATAGCGCGTAAGGCGCCGACACACTTTGCCACGGACGGGGCAACCTGCAGACAAACGGCTTCGCTATCTGGGTATCCGTGCGGCAGCCGCCGTCTGGAATCCGGAGCTCAGCCTATGAAGCGCCTGTTCGCCGCCTTGATCACGTTCGGAATGCTGACGGGAGCGGCGACCCCGGTCCTCGCCGTCGACGGGCATGGCAACGCTTCGAATCCGGAGCGCGCGGTCCCGAATACGGGCGGCGTATCGGGAGGACCGACGCACAGCGACGATCCGCGCGTCCGCGAAGCTCAGGAGAGGCGCCCCGACGGCACGCCGGTGCACTCCGAGAAGGACGGCCACGCACACGGACACGACGTGGGCAGGAAGTGACGTCCGGACGATAGGTCCAACAGCCCGGGACGGCGGAGCCGGAGGCGGACCCTGCCCGGCGTGATCCGCATGTCCACGGCCTGCGCGGCCACGTTCCCGGGCGCCCGCCCCCGCAGGCGCCCGACATCGTTCACGGTGCAATCCAGCCCCTCAACCGCACCGTGATAAGCCCGTCCTGGCTCGGGTCAGGACGGGCACCTGCTCCGTCGACCGGCGACGAACGACGCTCCTCGGGCCGTCCGGCCCGGCACTCGGCACATCCAGGTTCCCGGATCGGCGATCGGCCTGCCGCCGCGGGACGTTCCACGGCATTCCCGTCAAGTTCTCCTTGCGCAAAACGTACGACGTCCGGCGATGTCGGCTTGTGGTCGCCGCGGGGAATCGTACATAAGGGACGCGATGACTTCGGCACGACGCCAGAGTGCCTTCGGGGCAGTGACGGGCTGGTGGGCGGCAGCCGCCCGCGCGCTCGCGCTCGTCCTTGCGCTGGCCGTCGCCGCGCCCGTTGCCGGCTTCGCCGAGGATGCCGCGTTCCATGGAGGCGGCTCGAACAACGGCATCGAGCTCGCGATGACGTCGGATCCGGCCGCCGGCGGAGCTTCGGCGTTCGACCCCGGCCTTGCCTGCCACGCCCATTGCGGCTGCCATGTCGTCGCAAAGCTGGACGCGATGGACCTGACGACACTGCCGGAGGCTTCGCGTCCGAGCTACGCGCGGATGTCCGAGACCGCCTCATCGGTCTTTCCCAACCGTCTGCCCAGACCGCCTCGCGCGTGAGCCGACGCCGCGAAGGCGCGCGTCCCGTATCCGGATCCTGATCCGGACCACCCCTTCACGTCACGAATCGGGTCCGACTTCGACGCCCCGACGGGCTTCGGACCTTGGCAGGGCCGACATCATGCGCATCCTCCTGACCGCGGCCCCTCTGGCCGCAGGCGCCCTCGTGGCCGCCGCCGTTCCCGCCGCATCGAGCTTCGTCCGCGGTCCGTCGACCGCCGACGGTCTTCTTCCATCCTTCTTCGTCCAGGCGGCCTCCCCCGGCCCGGATTCCGGCGGGAGTCCTTCCGCCGGCGACGCAGGCCGCCCGGACGGCAGCGGCTCCGGAAGGAACGCCGCGGCCGTCGGAGGCGGCATCGGGGGCGGGCACGAGCATTCGGAAGCCGAGGGCGAGGAAGGTCATCTCAAGATGACCGCCGAGCAGATCGCGAACCAGGACATCGAGGTCGCCAAAGCCGGCGGTGGAACCCTGTCCCGGCACATCCTGGTGCCCGGCACGATCACGCCCGACGCGGACCGCATCGCGCGTGTGCCGGCCCGGGTGGTCGGCACGGTGGCCGAGATGCGCAAGCGTCTGGGCGATGCCGTGAAGAAAGGAGAGGTCGTCGCCGTTCTCGACAGCCGCGAAGTCGCCGACGCCAAGAGCGAGTACCTGACCGCCTCGGTCAAGGCCGAGTTGGAGAAGACCAACTTCGATCGGCAGCAGGCCCTCTGGGACAAGCGCATTTCGGCCGAGTCCGCCTTCCTGAACGCCAAGGCCGTCTATTCAGAGGCGGCCCTGCGCCAGGACCTCGCCCGCCAGAAGCTTTCGGCGCTCGGGCTGAACGCCGCGGAGGTGGCCAAGCTCGCCAAGCAGGACGAGACGACGCCCAACACCTCGACCCTGCGCCAGTACGAACTGCGCTCGCCGCTCACCGGCCGCATCGTCGAGCGGAAGGTCGACGTCGGCACCTCGGTCGGCAAGGAGGGCGATCCGGCCGACCTCTACACCGTGGCCGACCTCTCGACCGTCTGGATCGAACTCTCGGTCTCCACCGCCGACCTTCCCAAGGTCCGCGAAGGCGCGGCTGTGGCGGTCAAGCTGACCGAAGACGGCGCCGAGCGCCGAGAGCTGGGCAAGGTCATCTTCGTCAGCCCGTTGCTGAACGCCGACACCCGGTCGGCCCGGGTCGTCGTCTCGCTGCCCAACAAGGACATGGCGTGGCGGCCCGGCACCTACGTCACTGCCGAGATCGAGATCGCGCAGGACACGGTCCCGGTTCGCGTGCCGAAGGCCGCGCTGCAGACCATGGAGGGCAAGCGGGTCGTCTTCGTGCGAACGGACGAGGGCTTCGAGAAGCGCCCGGTCGAGCTCGGGCGCTCGGACGACGACGCCTTCGAGGTCGTCTCCGGGCTCAAGCCCGGCGAGGACATCGCCGTCGCCAACACCTTCCTCCTCAAGGCCGAGCTCGGGAAGAGCGAAGCCGAGCACGGCCACTGAGGAGGCCCGAGATGATCAGCCGCATCCTCGACTTCTCCGTCCACCAGCGCTGGCTCGTGCTGCTGCTGTCGCTGCTCGCCGCCGCGTTTGGCGGCTACGCGGTGACGAAGCTTCCGGTCGACGCGGTTCCGGACATCACCAACAACCAGGTGCAGATCAACACGACAGCGCCCTCGCTCTCGCCGGTCGACATCGAGAAGCAGGTCACCTACCCGGTCGAGACCGCGCTCGCCGGCATCAAGGGCCTGGAATACACCCGCTCGCTCTCGCGCAACGGCTTCTCCCAGGTCACGGCCGTCTTCGCGGAGAAGCTCGACATCTACTTCGCCCGCCAGCAGGTCGCCGAGCGTCTCGCACAGGTGAAGCAGGACCTGCCGCCCGGCGCCGAGCCCAGCATGGGCCCGATCTCGACCGGTCTCGGCGAAATCTACATGTGGTCGATCCACTACGCGAAGGCCGGGGAGCGCAAGGTCTCGGCCGAGGGGAAGCCCGGCTGGCAGCCGGACGGCAGCTACCTGACGCCCGAAGGCCAGCGCCTGAGGACCGAGCTGGAGCAGACCGCCTACCTGCGCACCGTCCAGGATTGGATCATCCGGCCCCAGATCAAGACCGTGCCCGGCGTGGCCGGCGTCGACGGCATCGGCGGCTTCGAGAAGCAATACCACGTCCAGCCCGACCCGACGAAGCTCGCCTCCCTCGACCTGTCCTTCGGCGACATCGCGCGAGCGCTGGAGGCGAACAACGCCAACCAGGGCGCCCGCTACCTGGAGGACAACGGCGAGGGCTACGTCGTGCGCGCCGCCGGCCGCCTGGAGAGCATGGACGACATCGGCACCGTCGTGGTCGCGACCCGGAACGGCATCCCGGTCCGGATCAGGGACATCGCCGAGGTCCGCATCGGGCGCGACCTGCGCACGGGCTCGGGCTCCGAGAACGGGCAGGAGGTGGTCGTCGGCACCGCCCTCATGCTGATCGGCGAGAACAGCCGCACGGTCGCGGCCGCGGTCGACGCCAAGATGGACCAGATCCGCAAGTCGCTGCCGCCTGGAGTCGAGGTCCAGACCGTCCTCGACCGCACCCGCCTCGTCGAGGCGACGGTCAAGACAGTGGTCAAGAACCTGTCCGAGGGCGCGGGCCTCGTCATCGTCATCCTGTTCCTGCTGCTCGGCAACATCCGCGCGGCCGTCATCACGGCGCTGGTCATCCCGGTCGCCATGCTGATGACCATGACCGGCATGGTCGAGGCGAAGATCTCGGCCAACCTGATGAGCCTGGGCGCGCTCGACTTCGGTCTGATCGTCGACGGGGCGGTGATCATCACCGAGAACGCGCTGCGCCATCTCGCGGAGAAGCAGCACGAGCTCGGGCGCACCCTCGACACCGAGGAGCGGCTCCAGACCGTGCGCGCCTCGGCCGAGGAGATGATCAAGCCGTCCCTCTACGGCCAAGCCATCATCATCCTCGTCTACGTGCCGCTCCTCACCTTCACGGGCGTTGAGGGCAAGATGTTCGAGCCGATGGCGGCGACGGTCATCATCGCCCTCGCAGCGGCCTTCGTCCTGTCGCTCACCTTCGTGCCGGCGCTGATCGCCATCGTCATCACCGGCAAGGTCACCGAGAAGGACAACCTCATCATCCGGACTTTCAAGGCTGTCTACCGCCCGGCCCTGACCGCGGCGGTCCGGGCGCCGCTTGCCTTCGTCGGAGGCTCGCTGCTGCTGCTCGTCGGCGCCGGCGTACTGTCCACGCGGCTCGGCACGGAGTTCATCCCGCAGCTCGACGAGAAGAGCATCGCGCTGAACGCGATGCGCATCCCCTCGACCTCGCTGACCCAGTCTCAGGCGATGCAGCTCAAGGTCGAGCAGGCTGTCTCCAGGTTCCCGCAGGTCGCCTACGTCTTCTCGAAGACCGGCACGGCGGAGGTCGCCTCCGACCCCATGCCGCCGAACTCCTCCGACACCTTCATCATCCTCAAGCCGCAGGAGGAGTGGCCCGACCCGCAGCTGTCCAAGGCCGAGCTCCAGGAGCAGATCGAGAAGGCGGTCGGCGAGCTCGCCGGCAACGTCTACGAGTTCTCGCAGCCGATCCAGCTGCGCTTCAACGAGCTGCTGGCCGGCACCCGCGGCGACCTTGCCGTGAAGGTGTTCGGCGAGGAGTTCGAGCCGATGCTGAAGGCGGCCAACCAGGTCGCGGCGGCGTTGAAGAGCATCGCCGGCGCCGAGGACGTGAAGGTCGAGCAGACCGCCGGTCTGCCCTTCCTGGAAATCAAGATCAACAAGGCGGAGGCGGCCCGGTACGGGCTCAGCACCGGCGCCATCCAGGAAGTCATCGGTGCGGCCATCGGCGGACGCGACGCCGGCGTCGTCTTCGAGGGCGATCGGCGCTTCCCCATCGTCGTGCGCCTCACGGACAAGGTTCGCGAGGACCGCGAGGCCCTGGAGAACATTCCGGTGCCGCTGCCGCCCGGAACGAACGGTCGGGCATCCTCGGTTCTGCTGAAGCAGGTGGCGAGCTTCTCGGTGACCGAGGGGCCGAACCAGATCAGCCGCGAGAACGGCAAGCGGCGCGTCGTCGTGACGGCCAACGTCCGGGGCCGCGACATCGGCTCGCTCGTCGCCGAGGCGCAAGGGAAGGTCGCGAGCCAGGTGCAACTGCCCGCCGGCTACTACGTGACCTGGGGCGGGCAGTTCGAGAACCTCGCCTCGGCCAAGCAGCGTCTCATGGTCGTCGTTCCGGTCTGCTTCTTCCTGATCTTCCTGCTGCTCTACTCGGCGCTCGGCACTCCGCGCGACGCGCTCCTGGTGTTCAGCGCGGTGCCGCTGGCGCTCACGGGCGGGATCGCGGCGCTCTGGTTGCGGGACATGCCCATCTCTGTGCCGGCGGCGGTCGGCTTCATCGCGCTCTCGGGCGTGGCGGTGCTGAACGGCTTGGTGATGCTGACCTTCATCAAGCAGTTGATCGCGGAGGGCCGGCCGAAGCGGGAGGCCATCCTGGAGGGCGCCATGACCCGGCTGCGGCCGGTGGCCATGACGGCGCTCGTCGCCTCGCTCGGCTTCGTCCCGATGGCGATCGCGACCGAGACGGGGGCCGAGATCCAGCGGCCGCTCGCCACCGTGGTCATCGGCGGCCTGATCAGCGCCACCGTGCTGACCTTGCTCGTTCTGCCCGCACTCTACGCCCGTTTCGGCAAGGGATCCGCGCCGAAGGCGGTGGGACGGACGGTGGAAACGTCGCCGCGGCGCCTCAAGGCGGCGGAGTAGGCAGGTGCGCCGCGTCGCGACGTGGGCGGGCACGGCCTGGGCGGCGTTCGCCGTCGGACAGGCCTGGGCGACGGCTGCCTTGGCCGGGGAGGCGCCGTCCGGCCTCACGGCGCCGTTCGGTCTCGCCTGGGGTCCGATCGACCGGGTGCCGCGTCCGCTGAAGGCCGACCGCGAGGCAAATTTGACCGCCCTGTACTACCCGCAGGGCTGGGGTCCCGCGGTCGGGGCCGGAACGGCGCTGGTGGTCCTGGTGGTCTGCAGGGACGAAGGGTTGCAGCAGGTGATCTGGGTAGGCATGCCGCTGGACGGGGAGGAACTGGCGCAGGCGCGCCGGGCCATCCGCGAGGAGGGCGTGCGCCGCTACGGCGAACCCGAACGGGGACCGTCGGCCGATGCCGAGGTCTGGCCCGGCGGGCAGGCGCTCCTGGCCAGCCGCGCGACCCCGGACGGACGACGCGAGCTCGTCATGGCCGCCTACGGCCCCGGCTACGCGGCCTGCTCGGAAAGCCATAGGGGGCAGACGGGTCACGTCGCGGGCGCGCACGTGGCCGACCTGTTCGGCTCGGCCGATCCTTGAGGCCGAGGGCTGCATGGACATCACAACGGACGGAAATCGGATCATGGGTCAGGGACACTCGCACGGAGCCGCCCGCGGACATTCCCATGGAGGGGGCATCCCATCGAGTTCGGCCGCGGCGAGGAACAAGGGTCGGCTTGCCTGGGCGCTGGGGCTGACGCTGACCTACATGCTGGCCGAGGTCGTGGGCGGCCTGTTGACGGGCAGCCTCGCGCTGCTGGCCGACGCCGCGCACATGGTCACGGACGCGGGCGGCCTCGCCCTGGCCCTGCTCGCCATCCACTACGCCGCCAAGGCGCCCACGCCGGGAAAGAGCTTCGGCTACATGCGCTTCGAGATCCTCGCGGCGCTCGCCAACGCCGTCGTGCTGCTCGGGGTGACGGCCTACATCCTCTACGAGGCCTACAGGCGCTTCGTCGAGCCCAACGAGATCCTCGGCTGGCCGATGATGCTGGTGGCGCTCGTCGGCCTCGGCGTGAACCTCGCCAGCATGAAGCTGCTTTCCGGCGGCTCGTCCGAGAGCCTCAACGTCAAGGGCGCCTACTTCGAGGTGTTCTCCGACATGCTGGGCTCGGTCGGCGTCATCGTCGCGGCCCTTCTGGTGATGGCGACGGGCTGGCGCTGGATCGATCCGCTCGTCGGCGCCGGCATCGGCCTGTTCATCGTGCCGCGCACCTGGCGGCTCCTCAACGAGGCGCTGCACATCCTGCTGGAAGGCACGCCGCCGGGTGTCGACCTCGCGGACCTGAAGGCCGAGATCGAGGCGATGCCGGGCGTGCGGCGCGTCTACGACCTGCATGCCTGGACGCTGACTTCCGGGTTCGATGCGATGAGCGGCCATGTGGTCGTGGACGATACCGCCGATGCCCCCGGCGTCATCAGGGCGGTCCGCTCCCTGATGAAGGAGCGGCACGGCATCGAGCACGTCACCGTCCAGATCGAGGACGAGTCTTTGGCAGCGGAAGCAGCCAAGCTTCCCGTCTGAGATCCTCCGGCCATGGCGGGAAAGAAGCTCGCTCGCGAGCAGCTGGAATGGGGCTCGAGTCCTCGCGGCAGGAGACGAGCCCGGCCGCACATCCGGAAGGCGGCGGGCCGCGATCTTCTCAAGGCGGGGATCATCGTCGCCGCCCTGGTGGGATTGCTGATGCTTCTGGGACGCTTCGCCTAGGCGGAGCGCCGGGGTGCCGATGCGGCGTGCAACCCGTCAGCGACCGTCAGCGGTGCGCACGCCGAACCAGAGATCCTTGACCTGGTCGAAATGCGTCTTCGGGCTGTAGGCCGCCACCGGCACGGCGGTGAAGCGCACCGTCAGCCGGCCGATCGCCTGCACGACGCCGTAGGAGAAGATCACGCGGTCGCGCTGCGCCGTGATCAGGTTCACGCGGGCGTTGAGCAGTTCCTGCTGCGCGTTCAGCACGTCGAGGGTGGTGCGCTGGCCGACGCGCGCTTCTTCGCGCACGCCGTTCAGCGCCACCTCGTTGGCCTGGACCTGCGCCTGGGAGGCGATCACGCGGGCCTTGGCCGCCTCGAGCCGTCCCCAGAAATCGACGATCTGGGCCCGGACCTGATCGCGCACCTGCTCCGCCTCGATGCGGCGCTGCCCGGCCGTCTCCTTGGCCTGGCGGATCTGCGCGTATTCCTGGCCGCCCTGGTAGAGCGGGATGGTCAGGCGGCCGAGGATCGAGGCCGCGTAACCGCTCGTGTTGGCGAGCTGCTGGTCGTAGGCCTGCTGCACTTGGCCCTGCACGCTGAGCGTCGGGTAGAGCGTGCCCTCGAACACCTTCACCTGGGCCTCGGCCGCGTCGACCGCGTGGAAGGCCGAGAGGATCTGCGGGTGCTCCTTGAGGCCGACGGCGACCGCCTGGTCGAGGCTCGCCGGCACGTAGCGGTCGAGCGGGCGGCCGGGGGCGAGCTGGCGCGGCTCGACGCCGATGTTCTGGCGGTAGATGCCGATCGAGGTGCGCAGAGCCGATTCGGCGGCGCTCACGTCGGCGCGGGCGCCCGCGAGGCGCGCCTCGGCCTGGGCGACGTCGGTGCGGGTCACCTCGCCGACGTTGAAGCGGTCGCGGGTCTGGCGGAGCTGCTCCTCGAGCACCTCGACGTTGTTGCGCCGCAGCTCCAGGGTCGCCGTGTCGGCGAGGACGTTCATGTACGACTGCGCGGCGCTGAACAGGACCGACATCTCGGTGAAGCGCAGCGTCTCGCGCTGGCCGTACACGCCCGATTCGGCACGGCGGGTGTTGTTGTCGGTCTGGAAGCCGTTGAACAGGGTCTGGTTGACGACGAGGCCCGCCGAGGCCGGCTTCAGGAGCTGCTGCCGAGTGCCCCCTTCGAGGCTGCCCTCCTGCTGGGTGACGCCGGCCTGCACGTTGATCGACGCGGTCGGGCGATAGCCCGACTGGGCGATGGCGACGTCCTCGTCGCGCACGCGGGTGAGCGCCCGGCTGGCGTTCAACTGGGGGTTGCCGCCGTAGGCCTTGGCCATCGCGCTTTCCAGCGTCTCGGCCGAGGCCGGCGCGAGGGACGCGGCTACGACCGACGCGAGCCCGAACGCCGCGGATCGTGCGCAGAGCGATTTCTCGCACTCCCGGAAAGATCGACGCAAAACCATGAACTCTTGCCCAATTCGTCGGCTTCGACGGTTCATATGACGAGCCGCGCAGGTGATCCGGCGCGGCTCGGGTCGGCGGACCGGCCTACTGCTTCTCGAAGCGCGCCTGGATGGTGTGTCCATGCACCTTGGCGGAGAGCACGACCTTCGCGCCCGCGGCCAGCGGAGCCTTCAGGTCGCCGACGAGCTTGTTCGGGGCGGCGGGCTTCAGAGTCAGCGTCTCGGTCTTGCTTCCGGCCTGTACGAAGGCCTTCGCCGTGAGGCCAGCCGTGTCGACCGGCTTCCCGTCCTCGCCGGTCAGGAAGAACGTGACGCCGCTCTCGGAGGCGACGAACTCGATGGGATGGCCGTCGGAGACCGTGGTCTGACCGCCGTTCGGGCCTGCGGCGAGCGACGGCGACGCGGTGGCCAGGGCCATGGCGACGGCCGCGATGCGAAATGCAGAGCGCATGGTGATGTCCTTTCTCGGTTGGTTGAGTTGGCCTCAGAACGCCTCGACCGGCGTGCTACCCGGAGTGTCGGGAGAGACCTCCGAATGGCGTAGAGCATCGGTTCGCAGCCGTTCGAGCGGCTTGCGACCGAAGGTCAGGAACAGGACCGGCGTCAGGACCGTGTCGAGGAGCGTTGCGCTGATCAGCCCGCCGAAGATCGTCACCGCCACCGGGTGGAGGATCTCCTTGCCCGGCGCGTCGGCCCCGATCAGCAGCGGCACAAGCGCGACGCCCGCAGAAAGCGCGGTCATCAGCACCGGCGCCAGCCGCTCCAGGCTGCCGCGGATCACGAGTTCCCGACCGAAGGGGAGCCCGTCATGGATCGCGAGGTTCAGGTAGTGGCTGATCTTCAGGATGCCGTTGCGGGTGGCGATGCCGGTCAGCGTGATGAAGCCGATCATCGAGGCCACCGAGAGCGGCTGCCCGGCGAGCCAGAGGGCTGCCACCGAGCCGATAAGCGCCAGCGGGATGCTGCCGAGGATGATCAGCGTGAACACCACCGAGCGGTAGCGGCTGTAGAGCAGGGCGAAGACCAGCGCGAGCGAGAGGAGCGAGAGCAGGCCGATGGTCCGGCTCGCCTCCGCCTGCGCCTGGAAGGAGCCCTCGAGGCTGGTGGTGTAGCCGTTGGGTAGGTTCGTCGTGGCGACCTTCTCCTGGATGGCTTGGACGATCCTGCCCATGTCGGAGCCGGCCTGGGTATTGGCCTGCACGACGATGCGGCGACGGGCATTCTCGCGCAGGATCTGGTTCGGCCCGTCCGTCTCGCGGATGTCGGCGATCTGCCGCGCCGGCACCCAGCCGGACGGCGTCTCGACGAGGAGGTCGCCGAGGCGCTGAGTGGTGCGCATGGTGTCGGAGAGGCGCATCACCACGTCGAAGCGGCGATAGCCGTCCACCACCCGCGAGACCACCTGCCCGTTGGACAGGCGGCTCAACTGCTCGACCAGGGCGGCGGGCTGCACGCCGTAGAGGGCGGCCCGGGCGTAGTCGACGCGGATCTCGAGTTGCGGGATCAGCACCTGCTTCTCGACCTGGAGGTCGGCGAGGCCGGGGATCTCGGCCATGCGCTGCCGCAGGTCCTCGGCGAGGGCGCGTAGGGTGTCGAGGTCCTCGCCGAAGATCTTCAGCGCAATCTCGGCGCGCACGCCGGACAGCATGTGGTCGAGCCGGTGCGAGATCGGCTGGCCGACATTCACGTTGACGGGGAGCACCGCGAGCCGCCCGCGGATGTCGGCGACGAGCTCGGGTTTGGGCCGGGCGCCCGGCTTCAGGTCGACCTCCAAGTCGGAGGAATGCACGCCCTCGGCATGCTCGTCGAGCTCGGCCCGGCCGGTGCGACGCCCGATGGATTTCACGTCCGGCATCTCCAGGAGCAGGCGCTCGGCGACGAGTCCGATGCGGTTGCTCTCGGCCAGCGAGATGCCGGGATTGAAGGTCATGTTGACCGTGAACGAGCCCTCGTTGAAGGGCGGCAGGAACGTCCGAGGCAGGAAGGATGCCGCGATCCCCGCCACCGCCACCCCCAGGCCCGCGACCGCCATCACCAGCCGGGCGTGCCCGAGCAGGCCGCGCAGCAACGCGGCATTGGCGCGCTTGAGCACGCGCACGAGCCCGCTCTCGTGCTCCTCCAGCCGCTTCAGGCCCGGCAGCAGGTAGTAGGCCAGCACCGGCGTCAGGGTGATCGAGACGAGGAGGCTCGCCAGGATCGAGACGATGTAGGCTTGTCCCAGAGGCGCGAAGAGCCGGCCCTCGATGCCCGACAGGGCGAAGAGCGGCACGAAGACCAGCACGATCACCATCGTCGCGTAGACGATGCCGGAGCGCACCTCGTTCGAGGCGGAGACCACCACCTCGAAGACGGAGCGTGGATTGCCGGCCTTCCGGTTCTCGCCGAGGCGCCGGAAGATGTTCTCCACGTCGACCACGGCGTCGTCGACGAGCTCGCCGATGGCGATGGCGAGCCCGCCGAGCGTCATCGTGTTGATGGAGAGCCCCGCGAGGTGGAACACGATGGCGGTGGCGAGGATCGAGACCGGGATCGCGGTCAGCGAGATCGCGGTGGTGCGCACGTTGAGCAGGAAGGCGAACAGCACGACCGCGACGACGACGACCGCCTCCATCAGCACGGTCTCGACGTTGCGGATCGAGGTTTCGATGAAATTGGCCTGCCGGAAGATCAGTTGGTCCGCGCGTACGCCCTTGAACGCGCAGGCCTCGCCGGCCGGCTCCGTCAGGGACGAGGCCCCGGTCTTTCCCGCACCGGCGCCGCAGGCGTTCAGGCTGGCGGTGATGTCCTTGAGCGCCGCTTCGACCTCGCGGGTGAGGCGGACCGTATCGACGCCCGGCTGCTTCTCCACCGAGACGACGACGGCCGGCGCGCCCATGTAGCCCGCATCGCCCCGCTTCACCCGGGCGGCGAAGGAGACCTCGGCCACCTGCCGAAGGTAGACCGGTCGGTTGTTGACCGTGGCCACGACCATGTTGCGCAGGTCGTCGAGGTTCATGGTCCGGCCGAGGTTCCGGATCAGGTACTCGCGGGCATACTGGTCGGTGAAGCCGCCGCCGGTATTGGTGCCGAACTGGGCGAGCGCCGTCTCCAGTTGGATGTGCGTGATGCCGAGCGCACGGAGCGCCGTGGGCTGGGGCGCCACCCGGAACTGACGCACCTCGCCGCCCATCGGGATCACCTGCGCCACGCCGGGGATCGCGAGCAGGCGCGGCCGGATGGTGAAGTCGGCCAGTTCCCGCAGCTGCATCGGCGAGACCGAGCCGCCGCTCAACGCCACCATTACGATCTGGCCCATGATCGAGGAGACCGGGCCCATCATCGGATTCACGGTCGGGGGCAGTTGCGGCCGCACCATCGCAAGCCTCTCTGAGACCTGCTGGCGGTTGCGGTAGATGTCGGTGCCCCAGTCGAACTCGACGTAGATCACCGAGAGGCCGACGCCCGAGACCGAGCGGACGCGGGTGACGCCGGGCAGGCCGTTCATCTGCGTCTCGAGGGGGAAGGTGACGAGCTGCTCGACCTCCTGGGGCGCGAGGCCCTCCGCCTCGGTCATGATGGTGACGGTCGGCCGGTTGAGGTCGGGGAAGACGTCCACCGGCAGCTTCGTCACGACGAAGGATCCGTAGAGGACGAGCACGGCCGCGAGCGCCAGCACGAGCAGGCGGTTGCGCAGGGACTGCGTGACGAGGAGCGTGAACATCGGGCGCCTCTCCTCAGCGGACCTGGTTGAGGAGTTCGGCACCCTGGGTCACGATCCGCTTGCCCGGCACCAGTCCGGACACGACCAGAACGTGGCCTGCGTCGAGGGGCTCGACGCGCACCTCGCGCGGTTGGAAGCGCTCGGGGGCGGTGTGCTCGTAGACGATGTTCTGTCCGTTTCCGCCGCGGACCACGCTCATGCGCGGCAGCGACAATCCCGCCTGCTGCGCGTCGGTCGCGGCCAGCACCGTGACGAACTGCCCGGTGCGCAGTTCCGGCGGCGCGCCCTGCACCGCGAAATGCAAGGGAACGGCCTGGCTGCGGTCGGCCAGTCCCGCGCCCATGTAGGCAAGACGGAGCATCCGGCCGCTCGCCATGCGTGCGGTGGCGTCCTGCCCGCCGGCCAGCGCGTCGAAGCTCAGAGCCTCGACCCAGAGGCGCGTCGGATCGACGATCTGGAAGACCTGCACGCCGGGGCTCGCCATCTGGCCGGCGACCGCGTTCGCCTCCGCGATGACTCCGTCGACCGGTGCCTTGAGCGCCTCGGGCTGCTGGCGGATGTTGTCGAGGGCCGAGCGGCGGTCGAGCAGGCCTTTCAGCTCGGCCTGGGCGTCCTCGAGCTGAACCTGCGAGACGGCACCACCTGGCGCGAGCTTGCGGTAGCGCTCGACCCGCCGCTCGACGATCACGATCTGCTGGTCGAGCTCGCCCTGGCGCTGGCGCATGTCGGAGACGTCGACGGCCTGGACCGGCGGCGTCACGTAGGCCAGCACCTCTCCCTTCCGCACCTTCGTGCCGAGCCGTGGGAAGATTCCGGACTCCGGAGGGGAAAGGCGGCCGCCGACCGAGGACTGGACCACGCCGCTGGCGCTCGGATCGGGAACGATGCGGCCCGGGAGTTCGATCGTCCGACGGAGGGTATCGGAGGCGATCACCACGGTCCTGACCGCGAGGACACGCTGCGTCGGCTTCGGCACGAAGATCGATCCGTCCGGCTGGCGTCGCGCCAGGTCCTGGGAGCTCGGCGCCGCCATCTGAAGAATCTGGGGCGCAGGTGCGCCGGTCCCGCCATGGCCTTCGTCCGCGAAGGCACGGGGCGCGAATGCGAGGGCAACGACGAGCGCGACCAGGGCGGTGGCGGGCAGGTAGCGCCGTCCACGCATCAGAAGCGTGACG
Organism: Methylobacterium symbioticum; assembly: GCF_902141845.1. GTDB lineage: Bacteria > Pseudomonadota > Alphaproteobacteria > Rhizobiales > Beijerinckiaceae > Methylobacterium > Methylobacterium symbioticum. The sequence goes on from NZ_CABFPH010000006.1 coordinate 41,022, forward strand.
GCGATGCCCAGGAGAAAGCCGATTCCCCCGATCGCCAGCGGGAGCGGATCAGCCTCCTTGAGGTGGCGCCGGAAGTCGTGGGCCGCCGCGAGGCCGATCGTCCAGGCGGAAGCGCCCGCCGCCTGGGGCGCCGGTTGCGGCTCCGGAACGACCAGCGTGACCGGAAACATGTCGGCGGCACCGGCGGCCGTCACGGTGAACAGCACCTCGTGCTCGCCGGGATGGGCGCTCCAGGGAGCGTCGAACGCGTAGCTGCCGTCCGGCATCGGCGTGCCGGCGGCCGGTCCTTCGGGCGTCTCCGCCTGCACGGCGGCGTCCGTCACCGGCTCGTTCGTGCCCGCGCGGTCGAGGAAGACCGCCAGCCGCCCGCCGCGGGCGATCGCCACCAGTTCGAGGGCATCCGTGCTGGATGTACCGCGCGGCGCGGTCGACGTCGGCGGACCCTGTGCTTCGCTGCCGTGGTCGTGACCTTCGTGGGAGAAGGAAGTCGTCGGCGCGCAAGCCCAAAGGGCGAGCGTCAGGACGGCCATCCGCAGGGCGGAGGCGGAGAGTGAACGCATGGAGAATCAAGCCTTCGCGATATGGGAGGCCGGCGGCGACCTTCCGCAGGCGACCGCTCGGAACGCGCGTCGAAGCGCGGACCTCAGGCGAAGGTTCGAGGGGGCTCGGGTAGCGTCTCGGGACTTACGCTGTCAAACGCGACGACGCGGATCCCGGCCAAGGTCCGCTCCAGACGCCAGGAGACGGGCACGGCCGCACAATACCAGCGCGCGAGCGAGGCTTGGCAGCAGCAGCAGCTCATCCCGCATTGTGCGGCCGATGCGTCGCCGTTGTCCCGTTGTTCCACGTCGTCTGACAGGCCGCGCGACAGCTCGGCATCCGATTTGTCGGAATGGTCGACCACAGCCACCTTCGGATAGCCGGCGTGGCTGGCGCCTGCATGCGCATGACCCGCGCCCGCCATCGAGAAGGCGGCAAACATCACGACCTGGACGATCGTGAGGAGTTCGCGCCAAAGGGACCGGGTCGCCGACATGACGCGGCGTCCATATCACATCTTGGCCGTCCGGCCATCCGCTTTCTGTTGCCGAGCAGCCTCGCCCTGATCGGTTCGCGTGCCGACCTCGCATTCAAACCACCGCAGGACGGCGAGACCATCGGAATGAAGTTCCGCGCGAGGCCTTCCCGATGCCTCGCGCGGCCGCGGTGCGAGCCAGCGCCTTCCTGTGACGGTGGGGTGGACGGCGTACCGGCTTCGAGCCGGGCATGCTCGGGGCACGTCCGGCGCTTCGCATCTCGGCGCCTGCGTGTCGGCGCTTCCGTGACGAACGGCGTCGGATCGCCGCGTCTTCGGTCCGGACGAACGGCCCTCGAGACGGCCGCGGCGCCGACCGGTCCGACCTCGAGGCATGGCGACTGGCGGTCGGAGGCGGGAGCGGCAGGTCGGCGGAGGCCGCATCGAGGCGGATCTCGGCGGTTCGGTCACGTGGCGACGTCGAGCACGTCCGGATCAGCGACGTTCCGGCAATCCGACCGGCACCTCGACGTACAGGCCCCGGCGGATCTGCCCGTGCCTCATGATGTGACGCTCCCCGCGCGCCGCCATCGTCGGACGATCCGTCGACGGCCGCAACGTTCGCCATGCCGAGCAGGGAGGAACTCGTGCGCTCGATTTGACCACGATCAAACTTCATTGCCGCGACGTCACGCAACATCGGATTCGGGGCGCCTGCGCCTCGATCGCCACCTTGATCGCGCTCGGGATGGATCGTGCCGGCCGAGATCGGAAGAGTCCGATATCACGCAGTTTCTCGCGCGAAGGGCCATCGACATGCTCGCATGCCGGACAGATGAAGAATTCAGCATGAAGTTCACGCCCGTCGATCGAGAAAAACCGCTCGATACCATCGCGGCGCGAGAACGGCGGCGAACAACCGAGGCGGCCTGACGGAGAATTCGAGGATCCGAAGTCCGACATCGGCGGCAGACGAAGGCCAGGTGACAGGAATGGATATCGAGTACCGGTCCGACCTGGATGGGTTGCGCGCACTCGCGGTCAGCCTGGTCGTCCTCTTCCATCTCGGCGTTCCCTGGTTGGCGGGAGGCTATGTCGGCGTGGACATCTTCTTCGTCATCTCCGGTTTCCTCATCACGTCGATCGTCGCGCGCCAGATCGACGAGGGCCGGTTCTCCCTTCTAACCTTCTACGAAAGAAGGGCACGTCGCATCCTGCCCGCTCTGATCGCGGTTCTCGCCGTCGTGCTGGTGTTGTCCGCCTTCGTGCTTCTGCCGTCGCACCTTCGACCCGTGCCGCGCACCATCTGGGCCACGCTCCTCTTCGGCTCCAACGTGCTGTTCGCCCAGGAGGCCGGCTATTTCGCCAGCGACGTCCATACCTTGCCCTTGCTGCACACATGGTCGCTTGCCGTGGAGGAGCAGTTCTACCTTGCCTTCCCGCTGCTGCTCGCGGCGCTGCACGCCTTCGGATCGAACCGGCGTGCCGCGGTCGTATGGACACTCGCGCTCGCTTCGCTCGTCCTCGGCATCGCGCTTCTCGCCGACCATCCGAACTTCACCTTCTACATGTTGCCGACCCGTGCTTGGGAACTGCTGACCGGCTCGCTGCTGGCGATCGGCGCCGTGCCGAGGATCAGCCGCCCGAGCGTGCGGCTCGCAGCAGCGGCGGCGGGGCTGGGCCTGATCCTCTACGCCGCATTCGGGTTCACGCAGGACACGCCGTTCCCGGGCCTCAATGCGCTCTATCCGGTGCTGGGCACGGCGCTCGTCATCCACGCGGCACCCGGCACGCCCGTCGGCCGAGCGCTCGGGTGGCGGCCGGCGGTCTTCGTAGGGCTGCTTTCGTATTCCCTCTATCTCTGGCACTGGCCGATCATCGTATTCGCCCGCTACGTCCTCGACCGCCCGCTGCAAGGGGCGGCTCAGGTCGGCGCGCTCTGCGCGATGGTCGTGGCGGCCTTCCTGTCGTGGCGCTTCGTCGAACGCCCGTTCCGTTCGCCCCGTACGATCCGACGCGGCCGACTTCTCGGCCATGTCGCCGTGGCATCCTCGGTCCTGTTCGTTGGATCGGCCGCGTTGCGCCTCCTGGACGGCTGGCCGGGACGCTTCGCTCCGGAAGTCGTGGCCTTCGATGCGGCCGCCGGCGGTTTCAGCCCGCTCCGGGAAGCCTGCCACGGCGCCGTCGGACGGATCGTGGGACAGGTGGAACCCTGCGCGCTCGGTACGCCGAACACCGTTCCGACCTATGCTGTGTGGGGCGACAGTCACGGGGTGGAACTCTCATACGCGCTGGCAGAGCATGCTGCCCACAACGGGACGTCCCTCGCGCAGCTGACCGCATCGAAATGTCCGCCTTTCCTGCTGGTCGATCTGCCGGAACTCCCTGGATGCGCGGAGCACAATCGAGCTGTCCTGGGATGGCTCGGCAACCAGCCGCAGGTCCGTACCGTCTTCATCGTCGGTTTCTGGGCAAACCGAACCTACGCGGAGCTGGACGATTTGGACGACGGCCTCCTCAACGCCGTCAGATCGCTGCGAGAGGACGGGCGGCGCGTCATCCTGATCGATGCGGTGCCGGCGAACGACTTCGACGTGCCTCACCGCCTCGCCAATCTTTCCCGGACCAAGCCGCTGTCACCGGTCGCCGGCATCTGTCCAAAGGCCGTCGATCATGCCACCGCGTATCTCGAGCTGGCCCGGCAGATGCTCGTCGAAGCGGGCGTGGAGATCGTGCGCCCCAGCGAGACCCTCTGCACGGACAAGACCTGCGCCATCGTCAGCGGGAACCGACCGCTCTATTTCGACTCGCACCATCTTTCGGTCGACGGCGCGCGCATGGTCGCAGCCGCAGCCGCAGCCGTATTCGGTTGCCGGCCCGACGAAACGCAATCACACCTGTGAGCCTCTGCATCCGACCGCTCTCGGACGTGGTCGTCCGCTCCGTCGATCCGCCGGAAGCACGGCGCATCCGGTGGCCGACGCCTGCGCGTCGGCCACCGAGCTCGCCCGCCGCGGCTTGTTCTCCGGTCGCGGCAACAAGGAAGTTCCGCCGCTCCTCGCGCATGGGATTTGTCTCCCGCCCATGGAAGCACCGGAGCCGGCCCGGGGCGGCGCTGCCGCGGGGCGCGGACGGAGGGCCGGAAATCCATCGCGCGAGGGACGAGGCGGCCTCGGCGTCCGCCGCCCGCATCCGAAGCCCGCACCGGATTCCGACTCTCGACAGACGGCGAGGGCTGCCGGCGGCGCGTTGCGTCGTCGAGGTCCGCGCCGCCGGCCAAGGCTTTCAGCGCTACCGATCGCGCGGCTCCGGAAGGAGCCGAGGCGGTCCGGTGCAAGTTGCGGAAACGCCGCGCAGCTCGACGCCGAAACGCGAATGGCTGAAGAACAGGCGCGGCAACCGCGCCCGACGGCCCCGTGGAGACCACCTGCCCGTCGCCGCGCGTGGTGGGTGCCGCGGTCGGCCGGCAATAGCGCACACGAAACGACGACGGACGATCGCCCCGATATCGATACGACCGCGTGGTGCCTGAGCGGTCATCGGGCCGTCAGCGTCGACCCTAGGATCGTCGACGTGCTGGACGTTCGCCGAATTGCGAGATCCGCCTGATCGGCGCGGTCGCGGCTGGTAGCGATTCCCAGCGGACATGCCCTCGATCCGCGCGCACGGCGCCGCAACCACGGAACGACCGCCGCGCACCTTCAAGGTCTGACCGTAGCCGGCGCGTCCGGATGGGCATCGGGCTGAGCCGACCATTCGCTCGAAACGTAGGAGCTTCCCGGAAGTGCGACCGTCAGGCCGAAGGCGATCACCGCCAGCGCTCCGGAAAAGGCGGCGGGAACGAGAAACGCCTGGGGGCCTAGGGAAGACTGGAGGAAGCCTCCGGCGACCGCACCGGAGGTCAGACCGACCCAGAGAGGCGCCTGGATCCAGAACGACGGGGCGGGCTTGTGCAAGACCATGTTTGCGAGGCCGGTTCCAAACCGCACCACGGTGCCCGTGACGTAGGTGAGAGCGATGCTTCGTCCACCCTCGTCCTGAAGCGTCGCATTCAGTATGCCCAGAGCGAAGACCACCGGGTAGGCATGCAGCGGGAACGCCTCGGGCCCCTCCGGAAGCAGGTTGCCGATCGCGAAGAGGAAGGCCTGTACGCTCAGAAGCACCGAGAGGCGCCATTGTCCCGACCATGCCGCCAGCAATGTGCCGGAGAACGCCCCGAAACAAAACAAGGCAATGGTGCTGCCAAACCTTGTCACGCCTACCCAGTCGAACAAACTAGCCGACACGCCGAAACGCGTCGTGTTGCCGCTCATGAACGACATAAAAAGCTGGGAATGCTCCAGAAATCCGATCGAGTCCGACGCTCCGGCCAATGCAGAAAGCGCCACGGCAAGTGATACCCGGCTTGCCGAATTTTCAGGAAAGGACTTATCCAACCTCACAGGCCTCCAAGCAAATCTTTGCCATATGCGTTTGTCTATTAATGTCGCGCCCGACCCTCGCTCGCACAGTCCCGCTCGGATCTTCATCTTCAAGCGACTTGCACGATCCCAGACTTCCTGCAGATGCATGGCGAGCCGTGCGCCGAAATCTAGCTAGCGTCGTGTCTTGCCTCGCGCGTGGCTCGATCGTGTCAAAGTTCGAACACTTCACTTGACGACATAGATCGATGGTGCCGAGTCGGTCGCATCCACGGCCTGTTTCGAGCGGAACCGAGGCGCGACGTCGATGGACACGGTCGACCGAGATCGAGAGAAGACGGGTTACCGCTCCCAGGCTTCTTCGGATCCGTTGTCAGGCGTGGCTTCGGCCGCAAGATTCCGCGGGGCCGCATCGGTCCGGCAGTTGCAGGATCGATGTCCGCAGTCCAATCCTCTCAACGCAGCCACCCACTGACTCTGAAACCCTTGCAGAGGCTGCCTTCCCACACATTCGCTCTGAGCCAATTAGCCTGCCGAGATTCGCAGCGTCGAAATCTTACCGACCAATAGTGTTGGTAGAACCATCCGGAAGGCGCTCTGGACCGTCCTGACACTCGAAATACATGATTGATTCCACGTTTCCGATCGGCTGCACTCCAAGTGCGGTGCCATACCGGTCCTGTCCACCGTCACGCTATTCACGACCCTTGCTCCGAACGACCGATCAGCAAGGGCAACGGGCACCCCAAATCATACGGACCCTGGGGTTCTTGACCTTGTGCGCCGCATCGACGGGATGCTGCACGACACCGTGCAGGTTCCGACGCAGCGCAGCCTATATGCGGTCGTGGATCTCGTGCGCTGCGGTCGCACCCATGACCACTGAGGATGCCGCCGGGCCAGACCTGTATCTCGACAATCGCGCGAAGCGCGGCCTTGTTCAGGTCAACGTGCGGTCTGGTCGACCTTGATAGCGAGAATCTCTGAGGTTTGACGTAGCGGTGCGGTGCGCCCAAGCGCCCCCCCGGGACCCAGGACGATCTGGGGCCGTCCGGTGACGTCAACCGGGCACGCCGCAAGCGGATTGCGCGATGACCGCTGCATCGATACCAACAGTCGGACGATGACGTCGGCGCCTCGATGCGCGACAACTTCAGAACTACTTGCTTCGTACTCGCCTTCTAACAACGCTTCATCCTAACTTCCTTTGTCCCCGACCGATTCTCTGGATCGCCTTGGTCTAAAATCAGACAATTGGGTCAACGTTGTATGCGATTCGCGCAATCGCCTCTCTGAGAGGCTCCTAATCCATAATCTTGGTGCCCTGGTGCCGGACGCGTCGGTGGCGCCGATCTCGAAGCTGGCGGGCTTCCTCACCGTGGTGTCGATGGCCGCGCTCGGCCTCGGCGTCGACGTGCGCGTGCTCGCCCGGGTCGGCGCCCGCGTCACGCTCGCGGTGACCGGATCGCTCCTCGTCCTGCTCGCCATCAGCGTCCTGCTCATCCGCGGACTCGGCCTGAGCTAACATCAAAATTCGGCATCATGCCCGGCGGCGGCTCAAAATATATCTCCATCGAGATCGCACCAGCATCTATGCTCCACGTGCAGAGCACGGCCATCATAAGGAATATATCATTTATGGAAATGAGACTTAATACTTGAGCTTGATAGCGACTCAGGAGTGCAAGCCAATCACACGCACCTTGTTCGGGCCGGAAAGGGTCGAGGCACCAATATGATTTGGTGGAAGCCCGGATCCGCGCCCTAGATGTTTGACCATTCTCGTCCGGAGACAGGGTCGAGGCTGGATCGGCGACCGACAGTGCGATCACACCGGTGGCGGTACGTCGGCGGCGCATGCCAGTCATCGGGCCGGGCGAAGACCTCACCCGATTGAGCGTTTCGATACCATTCCGTCTGCGACGACCTCCCGACCGCTCCGAGCGTAGCTGAAACGATCCGCGTTTCCGGCATCAGGAGGCCGCGTGCGCACGTTTAGAGCCGTTGCCGATCACGTTGCGATCGGCAACGGCTCCAGGCCCTTGTTTTGACGCGCTCTTTTCGCCGAACCGGTATCCACTTCGGCGGAGAGCGCTCTAGTAGCGGATCGTTGCGCGCAGTCCGAACACGGCCGCGTTGTGGATTCTGTCGCCGTCTGTGTCGCGGGGGTCGGCGATGCCGCCACCCGGTCGGAAGACGTATTGGAAGTCGGGCTGCAGCGTGACGCCTGGGGCGAGCACCGCTTGATACGTCAACTCCAGCACCGCCTCGCTGCTGCGGCGCGGACCCGGCAAGCCTGCCAGGAGGATCGAGTCCGTATCGAAGCCACGCGTGCTGCGCGAGACCTGCGAAAGCGCGAATGCCACGCCCATCGTGTCGTCTGACCGGCCCGGCAGCAGGCCCTTGTAGCCGATACCAGCATCGACGTAGAAGTCGAGCAGATTGCGGTCGGTCGGCGAGGACGACACCCGCACGAACACGGACGCGCCATCATTCGGATCGTCCGGTTCGCGGTACACGGTCTGGTCGATCATTGCATAGATGCCGCTGTCCCCACGATAGAAGCGGCCGACCCCAGTGCCGGATGGATCGACGAGCGGGCGGCGCTGCTCGTCGGATCGAAGGTCGTTGAAACGGCCGAAGTGGTACCAGCCACCCAGCGTGAACGTGCCGGGCTCGATGTCGTCGTGCGCTTCGAGACCGTAGGCGTAGGCCGCCTCCGCGACGACCAGGGCCGGATCGTTCGTGCGGAAGCTCGTGCCCGTCCGGTTGCGCCGCTGGGGATCGAGGTCGTTCCCAACCCGAGCGCCACCGGCCGGATCGCCGTCGAACACGCCGATCTGCAGCGAGAAGCTCTTGTCGGGCACGTACTTGGCCCGCACGGCCGGTGTGGCGAGCGGATAGATGGGGCCACCGCTCGGCAGGACGACGGCCATGATGTTGGGCCATCCGAATGTCGAGTTGACGAAGAGCGTGCCGGTCTGGCTGACGGCGAACTCCGTATCGCTGGCGAGTTGACCGATTCGGAGGCTGAACCGGTCGTCGAACCAACGCTGCTCGAACCAGAGTTCGTAGAGACGCGACGAAGGCAGCGCCTCGATGGCGCTGACCGTGATGAAGTTGTTGACGAAGTAGCGCGACAGGCCGGTACCATGGATCTGGTAGAGATTGGCATGGATGCGTGCACCCTGCCAATCCAGCAGCTCTTCGAGATCGGCGTCGAACTGCAGGTCGAGGCGTCCCTCGGCGACGCCGCCCCGGCGAGAGCCGCCGGCGACGTTGGCGAAGCTCTCGCCGATGTAGGTCAGGCTGTAGCTGATGCCGTTCCGCTGAAGGAAGCTTCGGTATCCGCCGGGGTCCCCATAGGGACCGAGCAGTTCCTGGACCGAGGTCGTCAGGTTCGCTGACGGCTTGGCGGACGTATCGGGCTGAGCCACGGACGTCTGAGGGTCCCCGCCAGCACCACGCAGGTTGCGGACGAAAGGTACTTCGGTCGCAATGCGGAGAGACTCGGACGAGGCCTCGGCGAAATCCTGTGCAGTCGCATCCTGCCAAGCCGGAAGAAGACCGATCCCCATGGCGGCCAGTCGTCTGACCCACACCACGCCGCCCTTCCTTGCTCCATCCGCAGATCGTCGGAAGGGCCATATCACTGCTTCGTGACCGAGCCGTGGCAGAGCCTTTTCCGGTCTCGGTCCCATCCCCGCTTCAAAGCGGGGGCCAGTCACAGGAGGTCGCTCGCTGTCGCATGGTGGGACGGCCCTGGATCGTCCCATACGTTCTCGTCATGCGTCATACTCATTCCGAGCCGCCACGCCGCGGCATTCAAGCGAGCGACGAAGGCCTCCTCGGTACCGGCGAGTGCGACCGCGAGGGGCACGGCTGCATCGTTGGCGGAGACGATCGGCAGACCGTTCAGCAGATCGTCAACGGAAATCCAGCTCCCGGGAAGCAGGCACATCGAGCAGGGCAATCTCAAGCCGCCCAGCGTCAATCCTGTGACGGAATTGGCCGGGTCGCGCGTGGCGATGGGTGCCTACCAATCCAACCTGAAGGTGATCGCGGCGCTCGACGACCTCAACAGGCGCACAGTCGACCTGCTGAAGATCCGAGGAGAGTCATTCGCTTGAGACGCCCGTTCGTTCGGCTCCGCGGCGCAGCGGATGCGCGCGACGGCGACGCCGATCGGCGAGCGCGTGCAGCACGGCTCTCCATACCGGCTCGGGCTGCTCGGGGTCGAGAAGTTCGCTCTCGCTCAACGGCAGCACGACTCCTGCGGCTGATGCGTCCAGGGGAATCAATGTACGCCCAGTGTCGCTGCGGAGAGACTCGATCGCCGCAATCAGCGAACCCGTGCGTGCCAGGGTGCGGGCGATATCGTCCGGTGGAATGCCGAGGTGCTCGCCGAGAAGCGCGTCGCGCAAGCCGAGAATCTCTGCCGCTACGGATCGATCGGTCGCATGGCCAGGCATGGCTTCGACGGCCAGATCGCACTCGGTGTCGAGGCCCATCGAGCGGTTGTTCAGGTTGGATGAGCCGATCTTCAGCAGGCAGTCGTCGACGATCAGCACCTTGGCATGTACATAGATCGGCTGCCCGGCTGCGGTCACCGGACGATAGATGCGAAATCGTCCGAAGCGATCCGCGCCGCGGATATGCGCTAGAACACGGCCGCGTCCCCGTCCCATGGCCGCTTCCTCGAGCCAGCCCATGGCACGCTCGGGATTGATCACGACGATCTCCGGCCCGTCCGGCTCCCTGAGACGGGATGCCATGGCCTCGGCAATGCAGCGTGCGGCGAAGTACTGGCTCTCAATATAGATCGTGTGTCGCGCGGCCGCGATGGCGGCGAGGTAGAGTTGCTCGATCTCTTGCACGTTGGGGCGACCGCGAAAGGACGGCGCGGTCCGGGCGATCCCCACCTGCATGTCGCGCAGAAGTGGCCTCAGCCCGTCGGGCCAGGGATCATGTGTAGGGGGCCTCGGCGGCGCGACGCGTTCGCCAGTGGCGCGATGCCAGCGCTCACGGGCCAGGACACCGAGAGCGGCGGCGGCAGCGCCGTCGACCGCGACCGCGGCGTCGTGGAACGGCGCGTATGCGCGTCCTGACGGGCGCACCCGGCGCATGTCCTGGTCGGCATGGTCGCGAGTGTCCCAGCGGTCGTCTGTCATGTCGATGCCGCCGCAGAAAGCTAGCGCGTCGTCGATTACCACGATCTTCTGGTGATGCGAGGCTCCGGGCGGGTGAGCATTGTCGAGCCTGAACTTGAAGCCGCGGGCCCGCATCCAGTTCAGGAGGTAGAGCGGCGTCGTGCCGCGCGCCAGCGTGCCGAGGACTCCTAAATTCCACTGCAGCACGCGGATACTCAGCTCCGGCCTGCGCCGGCCGAGTTCCGACAGGAATGGGCCGAGTTCCTCTGGCAGACCCGGCAACGGGTGGTCGGGGTCAAGCTTGATGCGGGTGTCGAACTCCCAGCCGATGAACAAAACTGCGTGGCGGGCGCGCAGAAGGGCGCAGCGCAGATGCGCGAAGTAGGCGGCGGCATCGACGATCGGGGCAAAGCGGGCTGCGCGCTCGACGCGCCAGCAGGTCAGGCTTGGCTGCAGCAGCTTCGCCCCGCCCGTGAGCGCGACCGATGCCGTATGGGACGGATGATGCATCGGCGCGTTTGGTCCTCGGATGGCAGCCCGTTGCATCGTGGCGCTGCAACGGAGCGCGGGCTGCGCTTTATGGTGTCCGCGTATGAACCCTCCTCCGCTTTGTGCGTTCCCGATCCGACCTGCGGCGGCCACGATGCCACGCTTGACCGCACGGGGCTCGGCTCTGCGGTACCGATTCAGACCCAGGACATCGGCTATTCCGGCGCGAGCACCGCGCCGAGCGGCTGGCGGGCGCTTCACGCAAGGCGTCTCCAGCGTTGAGGCCGCACAGCTTCGCGGCTGTCCATCATCTTGCAGGAGACGCCATGTCCCGGATCGCCCCTCCCCTCGCACCCTTCCTCCTGACCAGCTTTGCTGTTGCCCAGACGAGCCCGTCCACACAGGCGCCAGCCCTTGCGGCCGCTCCTTCGGGTGCTGCGCAACCCTCCCACGGCACGACCGGTCACAAGGAGCGTGAGCACGAAGGTCTGCAGACCGCCAAGGTCTCGCTCGCACAGGCTCTCGACACGGCCGAGAGCAAGGGACTTGGTCGCGCGATCGAGGCCGACTTCGAGAGCAGGAACGGCAAGCCGTACTTTGAAATCAAGGTGCTCGGCAGCGATGGTAAGCTCACCGACTACCACATCGACGCGACCACGGGGCAGGTGACCAAGAGCGACAACCATCCGATCGAGAGCTACTTCATCCGCTTGAAGCCCTCCGACGTGCAGAACGCCCCCACGAGCCTGAAGCAGGCGGTCGCGACCGCCGAGCAGAAGGTGGGCGGCAAGGCGGCCGAAGCGGAGATCGAGCGTGAGACCAGCAGCGTGCAGTACAAGATTACGGTCATGACCGGCAGCCAGTCGCAGGAGATTAGGGTCGGGGCGGACGGAAAGATCATGCCGAGCAAGTAGGTCGGCGGCACTGGGCGGAGTTCTCGGCTCTGTCCAAACCGTGCCGATCAGCGAGCCGTAGACGGGACTCTGCTCTCGTCTGCCGGTGGCTCCGGGTCGGTTCGTGTTCCATCCGAGAGATCCTCGGACGGCTGACCGGTGAGAACGGTGCGCGCCAAGGCCACAAGGCGGCGTCCGTTGATCAGGAACAGTACGCCGGCAAGGCCGAGATAGACCCAGGCGAGCCAAGTCAGCGTCGCGATCGTGCGCGCCTCGTCGTTGCGGTAGACGAAGGCCAGCCCGACCTGCACGGCAAACAGCCCCGCCAGCGCCAGCGCGGACCAGAGGCCGAGGCGCAGGCGCAGCAGGAGCGCGATGCCGAGCAGAGACTGGGCTGCCGTCAGGAAGAACTCCTCGCCCTGGCGCGCGTCGAGCGGCAGGGGGCTCATCGCGCCCGCGCCGACGCTCAGGCCCAGCGGCAGCATGCCGACGAGCAGCGTCCACTGATTGATCTTGTCGCTGATCATGGCGATCAGCCCGTCGCCGGCACGGTTGGCCAGCACGAACAGCACCGCCACCGAAATCGCTGGCGCCTCGCTGGCCAGGGGCGCCAGCCACTGGATCAGCAGGAATTCGTTGAGTCCGATCGCCCGGCCGGCGCCCACCATGGCCTCAGCGAAGGGTTCGGCCGAGGCGAGGATGACGCCGCAAGCCACAGCCACGAGAGTTCCGATCGCGGCCCATTGCCGGCCGGGAGACAAGGTGTTCAGAGCAGCAGCCGGCCCCGGCTCCTCCGTCTCGTCCGGGTTGTCGCTTTTTGGCAGGTTGCGCACGCGCCAGACGTAGGCCGCAAAGATGCCGGCGAGCACGACGAAATCCACGACGGAGATGCTGCGCTTGAACAGGATGACGAAGGCGTAGAGGCTGGCAAGCAGCAGGAAGCCGATCTCGACCGCATTGACAGGGGCGAGATCGACCGCGCGGTGCCGGTCCTTCGTCCAATGCAGGAAAACCATCAGGGGCCAGGCTAGGCCGACGAGCAATCGGTTGGCGCCGGTCATGTTGGCGGCGGCATAATGAACGTATTGCGACCCCGGACCCTCGATCCCGGCCTTGTAGGCGTAGTAGAGATCGACCGCGTATTCCGGCAGCACGGTCACCAAGGCGACCACGGCCAGGATCAGGCCTTGCGCGATATGCTGCTCGGCCGTCTCCGCTCCCCAAGACAGCAGGAAGCCCGCCGCCAGGATGGCGCTGCCGAAGGCGGCGGCATCGAGGAGCGGGCTGGGCCGCCAGCCCGTCGTGCGCAGCAGGAGGGCCGGGAGGGTTGCCATGACCGCGACGGCAACCAGGATCAGAAAGCGTTTCACGCGAACTCCTCTACGGCATGTCACGGCCAGCCTGTTCGCGTTCCGCTGAAGGGAGCGTCGCGCGATGACGCCGGCAAAGGACTGTTTCTGCCGCGTCTCAGCCCCGAACGCCGCTCCGGCGTCCGTAGGTGGCGACACGGTAGAGGTAGAGCACGAGCGCCAGGACCAGCACGCCGTTGCCGAACGGCTCGATGAGGCGACTCACGCTGCGGTAATTCTCGCCAAGCCCGTAGCCGGCCGCCGTCAGCAGCCCGGTCCAGACGATCGTGCCGAGAGCCGAGTAGGCCAGAAAGGGCGTGAGTGGCATACCGGCCACCCCAGCCGGCACCGAGATCAGGCTGCGCACGCCCGGTACGACGCGCCCGAGCAGGACGGTGACGCCGCCGCGCCGGGCGAACCAAGCGCCGGCCCGATCGACCTCCGCCGGGCTCAGGGTGAGCCAGCGCCCGTGCCGGGCCGCGAAGTGTCGCAAGCGCTCGTGTCCGAGCCAGCGCCCCACGCCGTACCAGACCAGCGCGCCGGAGAGCGATCCGGCCGTGCCGGCGAGGAACACGCCGACGAGGCAGAGTTGGCCGCGCGCCGCGGCAAAGCCTGCCAGCGGCATGATCACCTCGGATGGGATCGGCGGAAAGACGTTGTCGATCAGCATCAGCAGGAAGACGCCGAGATAGCCGGTCCGCTCGATCGCGGTCACGATCCAGTCGATCAGCGCAACCTCCTCGCGAGCGGCACCTGCAGAGGCGTGGCTGCAGGCACGCAACGCACCTGGAACAGCAACCGTTCGGGCCGCGTCGTTGATGAAGCGGCGAGGCCGGCTAGGTCACGGCAGGCGGGAGCAGGCGTCGGGTCTCCGAGGATGTGCGAAGCGCCACTCGACGGCATCATGCAGCTCAGCCTGCCATAGGTCCTTTCCGTCGGTCCGCGGTGCATTGGCGTTGGCAGTGCGCACCGCTGATTGGACAAGATGAGGCTCGTCGATCGCAAAGAACTCCTCATCCAGACAATTGTAGTGGACGGATATCGTCTACACGTTGCGAGCGCGTCTGCGCTCCGTCCACCTGTCAAATCCCGCCCTAGCCGCGGCACCCAGCAGCGAGATCCCACACCGAAATTCGGACAGCCCGAGTCACGGTGGGTGATCCGGATAGTCCTGCTTCCGATCTTCACCCTCTTGGAACGAGTAACGGCGGCGGGTTCGGCCAATTGCTGTGCTGAAGCCGACATGCATTTCCGGCGTGCCGTCACGATGCAAGGGCGCGCACGTCGGACCGCGGCGCGGGGTCACGTTCGGTCCGGAGCCATTCCGTCCGAAGTCGCGGCAGTGCGCCGGGAAGCTCGGTTTGCAGGAAGCCGACCATCTTCTCGCGGACTTCGCATCGCAGATCCCAAGCCTGCGAAGCATTGCGGGCGCTCACCAGCATTCGGACCTCGATCACGTTCTCCCGCATGTCCGAAACCTGAAGATTGACGACTTTGCGGTCCCACAGACTCGACTGCGCGGCGATCTCCGCAAGCTTCGTCCGCATGGCCGCGATCGGCGTCGTATGATCAACATAGAGGAAGACGCTGCCGATGAGCGACGAGCCTTCGCGCGTCCAATTTTGAAACGGCTTCTGAATGAAATAGGTCAACGGAACAACGAGCCGCCGCCAGTCCCAGAGTCGTACGACGACATATGTCGAGTTGATCTCCTCGACCCAGCCCCATTCGTTCTCCACGATGACCGCATCCTCTATCTTGATCGGCTGCGTGATCGCGATCTGGATGCCGGCGACGAGGTTCGAGAGGACTGGCTGCATCGCGAGGCCGAGGATCAACCCGGCGGCTCCGGCCGAGGCGAGGAGACTGACGCCGTATTGCCGTACAGGCTCGAACGTCATCAGACATATCGCCAGCGTCACCAGAGCCACGAGCGTCACGGCTGCGCGTTCCAGAATGCGCATCTGAGTGAAGTGCTTCCGCGCGAGCAGATTGTCTTCCGCGTCGAGTTTGAATCGGCGCAGGTAGATCACCGTCGAGATATGGATCGCGATCGAGCAGCACCAACCGGCGAGTGCGACGAGACCTACGAGCAGGGTGTGGTTCACCAGAACCCGGACTTCCCGCGACACCGGCGCGATCGCCGACGCGGCACCGACCGCGACGATGATGAGGCCGAGCCGTGTGGGACCTTGCGTCCGTCCGACGAGGGAGCGCCAGAACAGGCTGCGACCCTGAAACGCCCGTGTCAGAAAACGATACGCGATCTGATGAAGGGGCAGCACGACGGCAAAGCAGCCGAGAACCAGGGCGATACTCTGTGCCCAGCCCGGAAACCAATGCATCAACCGCGTTGCCTCGATCAGGACAGCATCCGTCCGCTGCATCGGTTCTCCGAATCTCGAAACAATTGGAATACGGCACCACTCGGGAGCGCCACGCACCTGCAACCGCTTGAAAGCGCAACCTCGCTTTCGTCGGTCGCGTTAAAGAACGCAGATGCCTTCGATCTCGCGGGCGCGAAGGTGTGCCGCCGACGCCGGGGCTTGGCGTTCAAGGTGGCGGTCGTCTCGATCGGCAGCCGTCCGCAGTTGGTCGCGGCAACGCCTCCACCCGAAGCGGCAGCCTACCGACTAATCGGTCCGACTGCCTCCAGCACCGCCCGCGCAGGCCCCGGGCGCAGGGCCGAAGCGCGAGCTTCAGAGCGCCGAAGCAAGCCGAGAGCAAGTCTGGCAGGCGGCGGCTTCGAAGTCGTCCTAGTGACGTTGCGGGCGATAGTAGCCACGTCCCGCAAACGCCCCCACCCCGCCGTGGCGGCGACCCCGATAGAATCCGGGAGCGACCCCTCCATGGCCGCCTCCCCGGAACGCGCGATGGCCGCCTGGACCCAAGCCGTGACCACCGCGCGCCCACCCTGGGCCGCCGGCATGGCCGCCACGCTCGAAGGCGGAGGCGCCCGTCGCGACCAAGGCCGCCGAGCCGAAGACCATCACGACCGTCAGTTGCTTGACAGTCTTCCTCATCGCGGAATCCTTCTCCATTGGCTGCAGATGCTCCTGAAATATCCGTCCGCGTTCGCAGTCAACCGTCTTCGAGAAATCGGAGGTCGACGACATCTGCAAAATGGCCCGGATGATTTAAGCCGCGTCTAATAGGCATGCCTCGGCCGCGATGCACTCCGACGGGCTTTGGCATGCTCCCCATCGATGCGTCTTCATTTCGTTCAGGCGCACGATGAGTGATATAGGTGGCTTGTTTGTCTCCCGGTCGTCGCGATCATGACAAAGTGTGCCATGGCAGATGCAGGCTGTGGCGAGCCCGCGCTGCCTGCCGCGGAAGGCAAGCAGGCAGGTGCCGGCTGCGGCGCGAAGCGGAAGTGATGGTCGCCCAGCAGGATGCGGTCGCCGCATGTGTGGCAGAGGCGCAGGCGGTTTCCCCGCCAGCCGTCGCAGTTGATCATGCTCTTGCGACGCCGCTCCAACTCGGGACGGCGACCGAAGACCAAGCGACCGTTCCAACTCGTCCGGCAAAGGTCCATGGCTTCGAAGGTGGCGCCATTCAGGAACCACGCTTCGGCGATCTTGAGATGGGCAAGGCGCGCTTCGACGAGGCTGTGCAGAACCGTCTCCTGCAGAGCCGTCCCATGCACGTCCGAGGGGTATTGCCGCCGCATCGCGGCAACAATCTCAATCAGGTGTCCCGGGACCTCGTGCGGAGGCTTCGGGCACCGGCCCCCTACTTCGTCTTCAAAAAATCATTCACCTCGAGCAGCACGAACTCGTCGTCGTCCACTTGGTGCGTGTCCCGGCTGGCCGAAAACGGTAGATTGTTGTCGCTTCCGACGATGATGTGCCGGTCGTCGACCTTGTCGAAGTTCTCGATCGTGAAGGCAAGCATACCTTCGGTCACCGGTTTGCGGGCCTTCTTTGCAGAATCCTTAATGCGCACCAGGCCGACGTAGCCGATCTTGCGCGCCTCGCCGCCCTGGTTGCCTTCGGTCACCTCAGCCGACGCACGCTTGCGACGACTGCATGGCAGTAGACGTCACGCTGCTCGTTCGGGCCGTGCCAGCAGGATGGCGGCGCGGACCGCCGCCCGACGCAACTCGTCGGAGGCCCAGGGCTGCCGGAGTAGCTGATCGGCGAAAGGGTGGGCCTCGACCGCGGCCGAGGGGTCGATCCGATAGCCATCCCCGAAACCGATCATGCGCGGCCGCGGATCGGCCAGATAGGCATCCACCACCGCGCAGACGTCGTCGTCGACGACGTCGAGCGTCGCCAGCAGATCGAGGGTCATGGGATCGGGCTTCATCGCGACGCGCCCGGCGTGCCGCGCTGACCGTTCGGTGACCGCTGCCTTTCGCCTGCCCATGGGACGACGGCAATCGGGTCCCGGTGGACCACCTCGGGCATCTGCAGTTCCTCGCTCGGCCCTTGCGGCACGACATCGTCGTGCGGAACGACGGCTGCCTTCGCACCATCACGTGTGCCGGGACTGATCCCAACCTGAGTCGACAACTCGAAGCCGCGCTGCTGACGTTCACCGTGCAGGTTCCGCATGCCTTCTGCGATCTCGCCAGCTTCCCCGAACAACCGAGAGCGACGGATTATGCCGACTTCGGACGGTACTGTTGCGCCAGGTCAGCCGAGCAACTGGCAGGGAGGTGGACCGGGCGGCGAAGAGGCCGCGCCGACGATGCAGGTCGACAACTACGGCAATCATACCAAGATAATAGTCCATACCTTGCAAACATTCACTCGTCCAAGTGGCTTTCACGGCCGCCCCACCTGCGGAACAGCTTCAGATTTGATCGTCACCTATCGATCCGTCAAGTCCGGACTTAGCGCGATTTGCTCGGAAATCATCGCAGACGACAACGTTTTTTAGAATTATACTATTATTTTTATGCCATCCGAAGTCGGCATACTTTGACATAAACTCGACATGGACGAGACAAACTGACCGACTATCTCGTCTGTGGACGTGGCCGAGGCCCCGGGTAATCAGGGACCGGATCGTTGCCGCGCATGCCGACCGACCTGCCGCGACATGCCGGTCGGCACGGCACCGGTCTTTGGCATCGACGGAAGGGGAAGCACTTCGGCCTCAGCGTCCATAATTCCGAGCAAGAACACATTCACGGACGGTGCGACTCGACGCGACGACCCGCGAGTTCGGGAAGTCGAGGAGAGATGCCCGATGGGAAATTGTCTCGATCCGGCTTTGGCTGCCATGCATGCAGGCCGGCCAAGGCAACCAGTCGAGCCTCCGCACGGCAACCTCGCACGGAATGAACGACCGGCATGCGGATTCGGCCCTGCTCTTTTACTCACGCCGCCCGCCGCGGAAATCGACGGCATCCGCTTAGAGTCCGTCCGAGAAGTCAGGCTGAGCGGGCGAGGCGTCTGATGAGGATGATGACGGCTGCGGCGTAGAGGAAGGCTTTGGCGGAGGCGAGGGTCGCCTCCGGATCCTTCCAGAGACGTCGGTTGCGGCTGATCCAGGCAAAGAACCGTTCGACGACCCATCTGCGAGGATGCACGGCAAAGCCGACCTGTCCGGGCGGCTTGCGCACGATCTCGACGGCGATGATCGTCGCGGTCGCTGGCCTGTCGCCTGCATAGCCCGCATCGGCGAATGCTTTTGCGATGAACGGGAAAGTCCGGCGCGACAGGCGCAGCACCGGAACGGCTCTGTCGCGATCCTGCACGTCGGCTGGCTGCGGATCGAGCACGACGGCACGTCCATCCGTGTCGACCAGCGCTTGGCGCTTGCGGCCCTTGACCTTCTTACCGGCATCGTAGCCGCGCGGGCCGCCGCTCTCCGTCGTCTTGACGCTCTGGCTATCGAGCACCGCGGCAGACGGCGAGGCCTCGCGTCCGACCCGTTGGCGGTCTGCCATGACGAGATGGTGGTTGATCCGGCCAAACAAGCCGGTGTCGCGCCAGCGGCTGAAGTAGCCATACGTCGTGCTTCGTGGAGGTAGGTCCTTGGGGATCAGCCGCCACGCGATGCCGCCTCGTAGAACGTAGAAGATGGCGTTCAGGATCTCCCGCATCGTCCAGACGGGCGGTCGGCCGCACGAGGCGGGTTCCGGCATCAGCGGACCGATAAGTGCCCACTCGGCGTCTGTCAGATCAGTTTCATAGCGAAGGTCCGCGCGGCTATGCTGCCACCGGGTGGTCGGGGTCCACATGGCGCTTCCAGGTCAGGCTTCAGCACCCTCCTGGAATCACCGCCATCCCGGCCACTCAACCCCGCCTCAGACCCTTATTGGACGGGCACTTAGCTCGCGGTCACGGGACCACGAGAACCTCGACGCTTCCACCGTCACCTTCCGACCGCCGAAGTCAACGGAGTCATCCCCTGTTCCTCGCAGCGGCGACTGCTGTCTCCGATTGTCGCGCCCCGTGTGACGGGCATGGCACAATCGCCCACCGCGAAGGCTTGTCGCTAGGGGGAACACGACCGGACCGTCGGGCGTGTCTGAATCCGTCCTGGTACTCCACCGAAAGGCCGTGGCAGGTCGGAGACCGGAGCGGCGACCATCGGCAGGCTGCAAGGTGCCGAGCATCCAGTCTCGGAAACGGACCAGCGGAAGATCGGACGTGCGCGATACGACCGATTCCAAGGCCGAATGCGGGATGCTGCAGGAGATGAACTCCAATCCGCATGCGGTGTCTCCGGCTCACGTTCGCCCTTGTGGATGGGTGGCGGATGACACTCCCGACTGCGCCGCCGGAAGATCGGGCGGTCGCAGTGTACGAATCAGGATTCGAGAGCGAGCAAACGCCACAGCCGGCTGGGCACGCCACTGACGAGCTTCGCGAGGGCTCGAAACATTCGTCCGGTGACGTGCCCGCCGTTGTCGTTCGCGGGGCCGGGAAGGTCGCTTGGCCAGCGCCGCCACCTGCGGCAACCGGACGGCGCACCTTCCATGGATCCCGTGGGTGCTACGTCAAGCTGATGGCGGCACGACATGCCTGGAGCATCCTTCGTAGGCCCCACTTTCGGCAAGCCGGCCCGCGGCGCGATGGTCGGCGAGGTCGGGAGTGCTGAGGCCGCCGCCGTACCGCGCCCAATCCTCGATGGAACGCGATCGTTTGGACGAAGGCCACCCTTCGGCCTTCGCCGATGGCTCCGCTCCGGATCGTATCCCGCGCCAGTCACGCGCGAGTTGCGCCGTCCGTGCCAATGCCGCCCTCATGCCGCTCCTTTTCACACGCTCGCTGCCGACCGTTCGCAAAGGCCCCGTGAGGGTCCGTGCCTTCGGCCTGCGCGCTCGCCCCGTCGCCGACGGCCTTGTCCATTGCGAACGCGGAACACCGCCTCGTAGGTCGACCCGAGGTTCCGGGATCGTGCGTGCCCATTCGCGAAACGGCAACCGCTGGTCCGGGCTTGGCAGGAAGGCGTCCGTGGGAGTGTCAGGGTTCTCCCGACAGCGCCACGGTCTTCTCCGACTGCCGGTCCCGACTGCCCGCCACAGATCACCGACCGAGCGGGACGAAGGTCGATGCCTTGACCCAAGGGCCTCGCCCGATCCCGGACGGAGATGGAGACGAAAGAGTCTTCATCGGTGCGGACCGTCCCGCAGGCGCGCCGTTAGGCCGTGCATGCGCGCCAAGCATCGGCAAGGCACGCCGCACCGCCGAAGCCGCTACGCGGTCGCCCCGACGCCGCGCGCGGTCCTCTTCACGGCCATCGAGGAGCCAAGACCATGAATCGTATTGCAATCGCCATTGCGGGGATATCGACCCTCGTCCTGCTCGGATCGTCGAGTGAAGCCAGGCCCCTTGGCGGAGGACACGGTTACGCCGGCCACCACGCCGTGGGCCACGGGCTTCGGGCAGGTCGTCGCGACTTCTATGGCTACGGATCGGCCGGCTTCGGCCACCGTTATCGCGGCCATCGCGGCGTCGGCTTCCGACAGGGGCACCATGGCTACGGGAGCCATCACGGCCGCTACGGATACGCCTTCGGTCATCGCGGCTTAGGCTTCGGCTTGGCCGCATCGGCATTCAGGCCCGCCTACCGTGGCCCGACTGACGGATACGGATATCCCTACGCACCGGTTGGCTACGGCTCCGGCGTGGGTCGGCCATATTGTGGGTGCGGCTACTGAGACGCGGCCGCGAGGAATACCGGCGGCGCGGATGCCGCCCGGAGCGTCCTCTCCATCGAACCCTGACTTCACTCATGTCATCAGGCTAGTATTATGAAGAAAATCATCGTCGGTGCTCTCGTCTCCAGCGTCATGCTCTCGGTCCCCGCGTTCGCGCAGGACAAGCAGCCGAGCCAGCCGTCCGATTCCCCAACGAAGTCCATGGCAACGCCGCCGGTCGGCACCGCGACGTCCCCAACCTCGAATGACGCCACGAGTGCTTCGACGGGAGGCGGCGGCCTGACGAGGGCCGACACGGCGACCGCCAAGATCAAGTTCGTCTCTGCGAAGCCGGCCGAGGTGACGTCCTCGAAGCTCGTGGGCAAGAATCTCTACAACAAGCAGAACGAGACGGTCGGTGAGATCGAGGATCTCGTCATGGAGAACGGCAAGACGGTGACCGGTGTCGTCGTCAGCGTCGGCGGCTTCCTCGGCGTGGGCGAGCGCTACGTGCTGGTCGACCCGTCGTCGATCTTCCTGCAACGCGCGGACGGCAAGCTCAAGGCGTTGGTGGACGCCGACAAGGAAGCGCTGAAGAGTGCGCCCGAGTTCAAATACGACAGAAAGGCCATCTGATCGTCGGTCTGCGAGGGGCCGCCGATATGGTCCCTCGCAAGACCCACGTCCGATTCGTGAACGAGCGGATGCCACCTTGCCACAACGGTCAAGCTTCTTCCGCTTCATGCTCCGTCGGGACGAGCCTGACACCTGTCGGTGAGAACGGCGGCGTGGGATAAATTCCTTGCCGATCGCCTGCCGTGGGGACTACCCGAAGGCGTCACCAGGATTTCGGGATGGCAAGAAGACCAGCGGCCATGATCATGCAAGTCATCAAACAAGGTGCGCGGGCCCGGATCCTCGGCCGACCGCGAGATGCCTGTCCCTATCCGGCGGATTCGCGCGAGCGCAGAGCTTGGTTCGAGGGTTTCGACGGATCCGCTTGGGATCACGATGCACCGCTCCCCGATCCGGACGTGACGGCCTCGGCTGGCACCTCGTCGGCGGGGAATGGCAGGGCCGCCTTGCACCCGGTGCGAGCGATGCCATAAGCCATCAGCTTCGCCGCCTCCGACCTTCCCCCTCCCTGCAGCGCGACTTATGTCCAAGGCGGTAGCCCTTAGGCACGGCTATGAATAATCGCGGGAAGGCCTCAGCAAAAGAAATGCGGTCACCTTCGCTCGAAGGCCGCGTTCTCGGCCGGTTGGAGCGCGTGGTCACCGTCCTCGTTGAAGCCGGGCTGCATGATCGCGACGCTGCGCCTCCAGATCTCATCGAGCGCCTGCGGCGGCTCGAGCGGGACGTGCTCGCGTCGGACGGCGACCGTCAGGCACTGCAGGTCATCGCGTCAGGCCGACGTCTTCTGGGTGACGACGCTGCACCGGCTTCGACCGAGGAGCTTTCGGCCACCGATCCGCGCGGGCAACTTCCGTGGAATGCGGACGTCGGGCCTGATGCCTGCGGCCGCACGCCTGGAAGGCGATAGGTACGCGTGGACTGCATCCGCGGGACGGATCGCCGAGGTCGGGGCGGCGGAGCATGCGCGAATGGGTAGCATGACGGCAGATGGGAGTGGGCCGGCCGCCGAGCACCAGCTGAATCGCGGCAACGGCCGCACCTTCGCCGCGCTGGTTCTCGCGGCCGCCATTCCGGTCCTGCTGCTCAGCGGCTGGGTGGCCACGCTCATGGCTCAGCAGCAACGCGACCTCGACCGAAGCGCCGCGGTGGCCAGCGCGACCCGCGTGGCCGAACGCGTCGCCTCCGACATCGCTTCGCAGGTGACGGTGCTTGAGGCGGAGGCCGCCTCGAGCACCCTCGATCGGCCGGATCTCACCGACTTCTACGCCGAGGCCGAGCGACTGAGGCAGGCCCATCCGCGCTGGGAGACGGTCGAGCTCGCCGGCCCCGACGGCACGCAGATCGTCAACCTGCTCCGTACCCTCGACGAAGAACTCGGCCCCACTGCCGACCGCATGAGCTTCGACGCCGTCGTCCGGACGAGAAGCCCGGCGATCGGTGGTATCGGCCCGGTCGGGCCGATCTCGGGCAAGCGTCTTGTCGCCCTGCGGGTACCGGTCCTCCGCGACGGGGAACTCCGGTACGTTCTGTCGGTCCGGCTAGCCACCAACGCGGTAAGCTCGATCCTGCGCGACGCCGGGGCGCCGGAGGGCTGGGTCGGAACCATCGTGGACGCGAACGGCAACACGATCGCCCGCACACGCGCCGAAGCGGAGGAACTCGGACATCCTGCGAATTCGGCTCTGCAGGCGGCCATCCGGCGAGCTCCGCAGGGCTTCTACACCGGACCGACGCCCGAGGGGTCGAACGTCGAGGTCGTATATCGAACCCTCGAGGACACCGGCGGCTGGTCCGTACATTTCGGCATGCCGGTCGCCACGCTGAACGCACCGGTCTCCCGCTCCTACCTCGTGCTCGCAGGCGGCAGCGTGCTCAGCATCGGCCTGGCCCTCGTGCTGGTCGGACTGGTAGGCCGCGACATGGCGCAGCGCCGGGCCGGCGAACAGGCGCGCTTCCATCTCGCGCTCCGGTCGAGCGAGGAGCAGGGTGCCGTCGCCGCGGAAGCGGCGGAGCTCGGCACCCTGCGCTGGGACACGGTGCGTGGACGAGTGAGCGGCTCCGGGCGAACCGCCCATCTCCTCGGTTGGAAGGCGGTTGCCCCGGAGGGGCGGGATTCCGAAACGGATGCCGACGAGGCGTTGGAGGCGGTTCGAGTAGAAGACCGCATGCGGTTGGCCGAGGCCGTACGGCGAAGCATTGCGGACGGCGCGCCGCTCGACGTGGAGTTCCGGATCGTCCAGCAGGGGACGGAGCCGCGCTGGGTGCGGGTGGCCGGGCGCGTACCCAAGCTCCACAAGGACAAGCCCGTCGGTCTCATCTACGGCGTGGTATCGGACATCGAGCCGCGCAAGCGTGCCGAAGCGGAGCGGCTCGACCTGCTCCGCCGCCTCGGCGAAGCGCAGGAGAACGAGCAGCGCCGGATCGCCCGCGAACTGCACGACCAGGTCGGCCAGACGGTCACCGGCCTGTCTCTCGGATTGAAGAGCCTGGAGCGGCTCCTCGCAGGAGGAGCATCGGACGAAGCCGACCGCCACGTGCAATGGCTTCAGACGCTCGCCGGCGAGATCGGACGCGACATCCACCGCGCCGCCGTAGACCTACGACCGACCGCCCTCGACGACCTCGGCCTGCGCGAAGCGCTCGCCACCTTGCTGAGCACATGGAGCCGACGTCACGGCATCCGTGCCGACCTGGAATTCGTGGGCGAGGCCGCACGGGTGCCGGCGCCGATCGAGACCGCCGCCTATCGGATCGTGCAGGAGGCGCTCACCAACGTCCTAAAGCACGCGCGGGCTTCGACGGTCAGCGTCTCGGTCGAGCACCGTGCCGACGAGATGCGGGTTGTCGTCGAGGACGATGGCGTCGGCTTCGACGCTGAAGCGGTTCCCGGACCTCCAACGGATGATTCGCCGGCCAAGCCGCAGCTGGGCCTGTCAGGCATCCGCGAGCGCCTGTCGCTTCTCAACGGCACGCTCGCGCTGGAGACCTCCCCGGGGGTGGGAACCACGCTGTTCGTCGACATTCCGGTTCCGTACCCGGCCTGAGCCCCGAGGAGCATGCCCATGGACCGCATCCGCGTCGCTCTGGCCGACGACCATCCCATCGTCCTCGCCGGCATCCGGTCGCTTCTGACCGCCGACCCCGGGATCGAGCTAGTCGGCGAGGCCACGAGCGGCACCGACGCCCTACCCATGATCCATTCCGCCGGGCCCGACGTCGCCGTCGTCGACGTGTCGATGCCCGGACTGAACGGCCTCGAACTGACGGAGCGGGTGTCCGGCGAGTGCCCCAGCACGCGCGTGCTGGTGCTGACGGTCCACGAGGATGCGGCCTACGTCCGGCCACTGCTCGAGGCGGGCGCACGCGGCTACCTCCTGAAACGCTCGGCGGCCGACGACCTCCTGCGCGCGGTCCATGCGGTCGCCGCAGGTGGCATCTACCTAGATCCGTCCATCGCGAGCCATGCCCTGGATTCCTCGACCACGACCGGACGAGCGGACGCGGACGGTGGCGGAGAAGCGCTGAGTCCACGGGAGACGGAGACGCTGCGGCTGATCGCGCAGGGCTTCAGCAACAAGGAGATCGCGCGGCGGATCGACGTCAGCGTGAAGTCGGTCGAGACCTACAAGGCCAGGGCCGCCGAGAAGCTCGGCCTGAAGACGAGAGCGGAGATCATCCGCTACGCCGCCGCACGCGGCTGGCTGGACGCGTTCACGCTGCGGTAGCGCGCGGCGACAGCCGTCGGGCCTGCGATGCCCACGGACGAAAAGTTCGACCGGCCTCGGCCGGTCCGAACGACGGGGAGAACCCATGCAGGAAAGAATCGCACCACTTGTGCGCGAGGCCGCGACGCTCGAATACATCGCCGACGCTCTTGCGCAAGCGGCGGGCGTCCATGCGGGTGTCGGCGACAGGGGCGGAGCCCGCACGCTCAGACGCATGAGCCGGGAGCATCGCGTCAAGGCGATGCTGAGGCGGGGCCTTGCTGCCGCGATCCTGGGGCGCGAGCTGCCGGCGGCCGGCCCGCGATGATGGTGCGAGGACTTCTACGTTCGGGCCGGTCGGTGCCTTCACGTTCCCATTGCCGGTGTCCGACATCGGAAACCGAGTGAAGGAACGCGACGGACCGCATCGCCGCTCGCAATCTCCCACTTCATGAATTCCTCCGCGACCGACACCGAAGGCGGCCGGTCGCTTGGGTCGAAGCCGTTCGGATGCAGGGCCGGGATCGATTCAGCCGCGACGGCGCTGAGGCCCCGAGGGGAGACGCGTCGTTCCCGACGCCGCCAGCGAAAGTTCCCGAGGTTAGCTGCGAGCGCGTACGGCGCCTGATCTCTCCCGGCGTCGGCATTCATACGACGTCCGGTTGAATTCCGCCGCCCGGTACCACTTTGCGATCGAGGGCCGCCCGTCCCGGACACAGGTGAACTTCCGGAACCGCACCACCGATCGTACGGCGGATGTCCGGTCGCGTAGGTCGACCCGGCCACCGGCAGCTGTCCGCCCCGGCGCAGTCCACGGCCATTTGGCGTCCGGGACGGCTGGCCACGTCCCGGTCTCTCGAAAATCCGGGTCCGAAGATGCACATTCCCGGACTCGCGACGGAGGGAAAGTCCATGACGCGAAGTTTGGCGCGGTGGATGCAGGGTGCCGTACGGAAGCCGGTCGTCCGAAAAAATCCGTGTTTTTCGACCAGGACGATTTCAGGCGACCAATAAGGATCTCCGGGGCTGCGCCCGCAGCCCGGCATGCGGCCAATCCGAGACGGACATGCGCATAGAGCGAGGACGATACCGCCTGACGGACATCACCTCACGCGCCGCAGGCATCCGCGGAGAGGACTACCTGACCTACCGCCCCTTCCTGCTCCGCGTACTCGGTAGGCTTGCGCGCGACGGCTACGCGGTGCCGCCGGGCGATGGCCTGGATCTCGTGCACGATTTTTTCGTCGAGGCTTGGCCCGAGGTCGTCACTCGGTATGATCCGAACAAGGCGCAATTCCCGACTTTCCTTCACCTTTCGTTCGCGAGCTTCGCCCGACCGAGGATCGTCAAGCTGGCCCGCTGGCGGACGAATCTCGTTGATCCCTCCGCTTTTCTGCGTCGGCACGAACAATGGGAATACGTCGAGGCGCAGCAGGAACGATCCTTCGACCTGTACCTCGTCTCAGCCGCCGTGGAGTCGATGGAATATCAGGATCGGATCATACTCGACTTCTACATAAAGGATGCGGGCTCGGAGCGCGAGATCGCGGATCGGCTTGGGATTACGCGATATCGTCTTCGTTCGAAGCTGGCTGACATCTTCGGGAATGTCGCCGCCAAGCTGGGCGACCTCGACGCGTTTCCCGAACCGGATTCTGCGATCGTCGTCGCACTTTGGCGTGACCACAGGACTGCCAAGGAAACGGCGAGCTACCTGAAACTGACGATTCCCGAAGTACAAGCCGTGCGGACCAGGATGTTCCGCCTGCTTGCCGAGACCGTGAAGGGAACAGGCGACATGGGTCACATGGACTCTACCCGAACGGGGGAGAAGAAGTCGTTGTCCAGGTCGGATGTGAAGACACTCCTGCATGACGCCGCAGGCGAACCATCCGAGGCGCGCGAGCAGGCCATGGAGCGGATCCGGCTTCACGCGGATGCCGTCCTCGACCATCTCGAAGGATTGGACGACGACACCGTCCTGTCCGAGGCGGATGCAGATGCGTTCGCGAGAATCTATTCAGCCCTGTCCGGCGAAGAGGATGCGAAGGTCCTTCGGGAGGTGGAACTCCCCTACGTGACGGCCTACGAAAGCCAGGAGGTGTCGATCGGCGAGGCGTTCAGGCAGTCGCTCGTTCCGGGGTTGTCTCCGAAGCTGCGGGACTTGAGCTCCTATTTCCTCGGCCTCAAGGTCGCGGACCCCGAAACACGCGATCGGCTTCAGGCGAGCCCGACGGTGCGCCATGGTGGGCCGGCCGCCCGTGAACTGGCCGTCTATGGTTTGACGCCCGCGGCGTTGGTCGCTGCCGCCCACGCCATTGCCAGCTTGGCGCGACGTGAATGCGACCGGTTGAGGTTGGAACCGGGCTCCGCCATCCGACTGGGCGAAGGCGGCAGCGGCCGACCTATGGTCGACTTGGACGAAGCAGTCGGACAGGTCTCGCTGGTCGCAGAACTCGACGCGGAGGCCGCCCGCCGTACGACGCGCTGGCTCGTGGAGGCGGCGGGGTTCGTCCCCTTGTTGTTCGACGACTTCGTCGCGCAACCGATCGGAGATGAGGTGAGCCTCAGGCTGACGGACGAGATCGAGGACGATTTCTTCGTCCGCTGGAGGTCGCTGCCTCTGGCGGGCGGCAGCCGCGCGACCTCGGATCTATCGGAGGTCTGATTTCCTAACTCAGCACGAAGCTCACCTGACCGGGAGTCGCAGGTGCGGGTACGTTGGCCGGCGGGAGCGGAACGAAACGCCCGGCCGGCGCCAGCCAATGGACGACGCTCTTCCAGACCAGATTACCCTGCTCGCGCACGATCTCATGCATGAGCAGCGTGTTCGGGCGAAGCGCGCGGGCCTGCGGCATGCCTTTCAAGTCCTTGTATTCGAATCTGTCGCGTTGTGTCGTCGATCCGCAGCGGGCTTCCAGGTAGCGCCGGGTGTAGGGACCGTTGGTGGCGACCAATTCGGACAACAGGGCCACGTGCATATGCCCTGAGAGGACCACCGATATCGACTTGTCGACGATGAAATGGTTCAGCAACCGCATCGAGAAATCGGCGATCTCCATCATCCGACGTCTTCCGCCACGCGTGATCTGCACCACGCCCGGACGGGAGGGATCGGGGATTGGTTTGACGGGACCGACCACGGAATGGTGCATGACCAGAACGCGGATCTCGCGTTCTCCGATGGGAGGCAGTCCTTCCAGAGCCTGTAACTGCGTATGGAACGCTCCGCGGCCGAGGATGCGGTTCGGACTGAAGGCGGATACGTCGGCGTCCGTGTCGATGAAGAGGAACTTCAACATCGTCTCGTCGGGCAGGATCCTGGCCCGTACCCTGGGCATTGGTTGTGGGAGATGCCGAGCCAGGCCCTGGGTCGGCCCCCCAATCATCGAGTTGTTTCCGTTCCACTGGTCGTGGTTGCCCGAGATGCCCGTATCCGCCCAATCCGAACGGCCGAGCTGGAAGCCGAACTGCGAAGGCCCCGCCCCCAGAAAGGACCCTGCCAGATCGAACTGACCGACGGCACCGTTGGCCGTGACGTCGCCGGTCACGACCATGTCGAAGCCTTCGCACCGCCGACGCAACCTCGCATGGAAATCGTTCAATGCCAGAACACCCGCAGCGTGATGCCCCAATTGCCCGTCGAAGAGCGGGTTCAAACCGATCAGGCGCGGAGATGGAGCGCTCGAAGCGGTCGACTGTCCGGCCGGGATGTTGCCGAAGTGGAGATCCGAAACCTGGAGCAGCCTGTAGAGCGTCTCATCGGCCACCGGCATCGGTCCAACTCGTTTCGTCCAGGCAAGGAAGGAATGCGACGCCGACCCGGCGTCGGGAGACAGTCCAGGTCAAATAGCCTGACGCCGGTGAAGCCGCGAGGTTCCTTCGCGGCTTTCCAGGCAGCTTACCCGGCGGGACCTGATATGGGATCGGCCGGTGATCACAACGCGCATCCTCTGCCACTGGGGGAGCGCAACCGTGGCTGCTGTCGGTCGGATGTTCGCCTTCAGCAGCTTCGACTCCGGGTCCTACGGGCCGGGCGGCGGCACGTCCGGTCCTCGGACACCGGCCGCGCCATCCACACTCGAACAGGATAGTTTTCCTAGAAGACGGTCCCCGTCCTACCGCGCAGCCTGACACGACGCACCGCGCACCCTGCAGGCCGATCCAGTCGGGGTTGAAGTCGATGCCGAGCGCGGCCCTATCGCGCGCGTCGGCACGACGGTCGGCCTGCTCGGGCCCGATTCAGCGTGCACAGCTCCATGGAACGTGGAGGTGCTCAGTTCAAACCGGCAACCGAAATCGGTAGACAGCATCAGCCGGCGCAGTCCGGAGAACACCGCGTCCATCGAGCGGTGATCGCAGATGCACGGGGGGCATCGCTTTGATTACACCGCTGCGGAAGCGTCGGCTGGCTGACCACGGTCCAGGCGAGCCGTACGAGCGTCGTCCCGAGACGACTGCGCAGCTCGAGGAGCTCGACCTCTTGTCTCGCGACGAACTCGTGGAGCGCTGCGAGATCCCGCGCGGCAATCCGCAGTACGTCGAAACCGAATGTCTCCTCTACTTCGTCAGAAGCACGCGCATCGACAACTCAGACCGCTATTTCGACCGACTGTACGCACAACTGCTGAAGCGAGTCCTCAAACGGCTTCCGAACGCCGAACGCGCCGGTGGCGAAGTCGAATCCTACAGCATCGGCGAGATCCGCGACCGGATGTTCGACCGCTTCGTGACGCTACTGTCCGAAGACCACCACCTCTACTCGGAGAAGCTCGACTTCTTCGAGATCCGCTTCGACAGCGCGATGAGCAGACTTCGGGTGGATGCGGAGAGGAAGGTCTGGCGCGAAGAGAAGCGGACGACCGGCCTGTCGTACGACGACGAATCCGGCGAGCTTTCGAAGGAGGTCGAGCATGCGGCGGGGGAATACGATCCGTTCGACGTCGCCGAAAAATCGTCGACGAATTACCGGTTGAGGCTGGACGCAGCGATCGACGAACTACCTGCGGAACAAATCAGGATCATCGAGATGCTGCGGCTCGGGATACCGATCGACTCGAACGAGACGTTCGCCGTCACGATCGCCAAGACTCTAGGGCGTTCGGAGAAGACCATCAGGACATATCGCGACAAGGCATACCTCGCCATCGAACGCTTCATGAGGGATGGAGACGACCGATGAGCGCCGCTTCCTCGCAGCCATCCCGGGACGACGTCCTCGACGCCTTCTCGGTCGAGCCCGACCACGATCGTCGGACGCTGGAAACCTATCTGACACGATATCCTCAGTTCGCGCGCGATCTCGTCGATCTCGCGCGCGAGCTGTCGCGCACGTTCGTCGAGGACGAACGGCCCTTGTCCGACGAGGACAAACGCCTGATCGAGAACGCGCTCGAGGCCCATCGTTTCGTGGCCCTGGGAGAAGCCGGAGACCCTTTCGCCGGACTTGAGACGGGCCGCCTGCGCGAGATCGCCCGACAGCTCGACGTCCCTCGACAAGTGATCGCTGCGTTCCGTGAACGGAGGATCCGTCTCTCCTCCGTCCCGCGTCGGTTCCTCGGCAGGCTCGCGGCGGCTTTGGACGTCACGGTCGACAAACTCGTCGGTGGTCTGCTCGGGAGCCCGGTTCCCGCCGGAGCACGCAGCTACAAATCGGACGGACGACCGGGCAACGACGGGCTCGCGACCTTCGAACAGGTCCTGATCGACGCGGAGGTCGGAGGCGAGCGGCTCGAAGCTCTGATGTCGGAAGACGCCTGACATGGATGCGGTCGAGATCGCGCGGCAATCTGCGGCCGCCTTGCACGACGCGACGGTCGCGGCGGGTCACGATCCTAGGGATCCCTACGCCTTCGCCGTAGCCGCGGCCGCTCTTCGCGGCATCGACGTCGAGAAGGCTCGGCCCGGTGCGGTCACGCTCGACCGATCGCGGGCGACATACGCGCCTGCCGACGACTTGATTGTCCACGAGAACGTGGGCTCCCCGTTCGAACAGGCCTTCCTCGTCGCTCATGAGATCGGCCACGCCGAACTCGGTGACGGCAAGGCGCCGCCGGGAGTGCCAGCGGAGCCGATGGACCCGGCACGTGCATCGGAGCCTTCGCCCGAGGGTTTCGAAAGGATCGGCTACAACCGGCAGCAGCGCCGCGAGATCCAGATGGACCTCTTCGGACGCGAACTGCTGATGCCGCGCCACGTCGTCCGCAAGTTCCATGTCGTCGATGGCAGGATGGCGTCCGCGATCGCCGACGAGTTCGGGATGCCCTTCGAGGTGGTGGCCCAGCAGCTCTTGGACGCGCTGCTGCTCCCGATCGTTCCGGCGAAGGCGCAGACCGAAGAAGGGCTGCCGCCCCCGTCTCTCAACGCGCGCCAGCGCGTTGCCGCACGACGTTTCTCCGGTCCGTATCTGCTCGCCGCGGGTCCGGGTACCGGGAAGACGCAAACTCTCACGGGACGTGTTTCGTGGCTTCTCGACCAGAACGTCGATCCGCGCTCGATCCTTCTGCTGACGTTCTCGAACAAGGCCGCGGGGGAAATGGCCGACCGCCTCGCCCGGGTCGATCGAGATGCCGCGGCGGCGATGCAGATCGGCACCTTCCATTCCTTCGGGCTCGACCTGATCAAGCGGTTCGTTCCTTCGCTCCGACCAAGACGGCTCATGGACCGGGCGGAAGCGGTCGAACTTCTCGAAGAGCGCTTTCCGGGCTTCGATCTGAAGGAGTACCGCAACCTCTATGATCCGACCCGGATCGTGTCGGAGATGTTGAAGGCCATCTCCCGCGCGAAGGACGAGGTGGTGGACGAACTGCGATACGCCGAACTCGCCCGAGACATGGCGGCGGCTGCAGCGTCGGCCGACGCCGAGAAGATCGCCGCCAGGGCAGGAGAAGTCGCCCAAGTCTACGCCGCGTACGAGCGTCTCAAGGCGGACGAGGGGTGCCTGGATTTCGGCGATCTGGTGATGAGGCCGGTCGTTCTGCTCGAGAACGACGAGCAGGTCCGCGACATCATGCGCAAGCAATGCGCCCATGTCCTGGTCGACGAGTATCAGGACGTGAACCGAGCGAGTGTCCGGTTGCTGGAGGCGCTATGCGGCAAGGGAGAGAATC
This sequence comes from Methylobacterium symbioticum, assembly GCF_902141845.1. GTDB lineage: Bacteria > Pseudomonadota > Alphaproteobacteria > Rhizobiales > Beijerinckiaceae > Methylobacterium > Methylobacterium symbioticum. The sequence continues at coordinate 73,889 of NZ_CABFPH010000006.1, forward strand.
TCTGGGCCGTGGGCGACGCCCGCCAGTCGATCTACCGGTTCCGGGGGGCTTCGTCGTTCAACATGAGCCGCTTCGGCAAGGAAGACTTCGAAGGAGGGCGCCGGGGACGGCTGCAGGTGAACTACCGTTCGACGAGCGAGATCGTTGGCGCGTTCTCCGCCTTCGCCGAGGAAATGCCGACGGGTGGCGGAAGCCTGAGTTCGAGCCGAGGGCGAAGCGGTGCGGGTCCCGAGCTGCGCAAGGTCGACAGCAAGGAAGCTCTGCCGCAGAAGATCGCGGAAGCGATCGAGGAGATGCGCCGGGCGGGATACTCCTACGGCGACCAAGCCGTGCTCTGCACCGGGAACGAGAAGCTGTCGGATTTCGCCCGAGAACTCGAGCTCCAAGGCATCCCGGTCCTCTATCTCGGCAGTCTCTTCGAGCGGCCCGAGGTGAAGGACCTTCTGTCCTTCCTGTCGGTCCTGTGCGATCCGCGGGGAATGGGCATCGTGAGACTGGCGTCCGTCCCGTGCTTCGCCATGTCGATGCCCGATGTCGATGCCACGCTGTCCGAGTTGCGCCGCAGTCCCTGCCTCCCCGGCGAGTGGGACGTCTGGATTGATCGCTCGAGCATGACGGAGCGCGGCCGGAAGGGGCTCGCGGCGGTGGCCGCGGCATGCGCCGGCTTCGATGCCGGGTCGCACCCCTGGACGATTCTTGCGAGCCTGCTTCTCGACCGTTCCAGGCTGGCGGCGGAGATGTCGGAGGCCGGTGACGTCGCCGGCCGCACGCGAGGCATCGCGGTGTGGCAGCTGATGAACTTCCTGCGGGTTCAGCCGCCCGGTCGGGGCGCTCCGGTGCCGCGCCTCCTAGAGCGCATCAAGCGCTTGGTCCGTCTTCGGGACGATCGCGATCTGAGGCAATTGCCGGCATCTGCGCGCACCATGGACGCCGTCCATCTGATGACCATCCACGGTGCCAAGGGGCTGGAGTTCCCGGTGGTTCACGTGCCGGGGATGAACGCCGACACGCTGCCACGACCGGCGCAGACGCCGCCATGCCCGCCCCCGGATGGAATGATCGAGGGGGCCGATCGCGGCGGCATCGAGACCCTGCATGCAGGCCACGACGAGGAGCAGGAATGCCTCTTCTATGTCGCGGCATCGCGGGCGCGGGATAGACTCCTCCTCTACGCGGCGACCCAAAGATCGGATGGTGGCGCCCGCGCGCTGTCGCGGTTCGTAGACCGCCTCGGCGAAGGGTTGTCCCGAAATCACGTGCAGCCCGTTCCGAAGCCGGCGGCTTCCGTCGAGGATGCGGTGATCAGCCTGCGCGTCGGCGGCGAGATGGTCTTCACGAGCGAGCAGATCGGCCTCTACGAGTCGTGCGCGCGCCGTTTCTTCTACACCCATGTGCTGCGGATCGGGGGACGTCGGACCGAGTCGCCGTTCATGCGCATGCACGAGGCCGTGCGGGTCGTCGTCCACGGCATCGTGGAGGGCAGCATCGCCCCCGCTCCGACGGCTTTGGACGGAGCCATGGCGGTAGCCCTCGAAGAGGCCGGTCTGCCCGATCCCGACTTCCGCCAGTACGGCGTCCACGCGCGCGCGCTCCTGGAATTTTTCGTAGCGACGCGGGACGGGCATCGGCCGGAGACGACCGACGACGTCGTCCTCCGGATCGGCGCCGACGCGATCCGGGTTCGCGCCGACGATCTCATCATGCACTCGGACGGCCGGAGACGCTTCAGACGCGTGAAGACGGGGCACAGGCGGTCGAAGGAGGGTACGGATATTGCCGCAGCGATCCTGACCCTTGCCACGCGGCAGGCATATCCGGATGCCGTCGCCGAACTTGTCCACCTTGCCGACGGCAAGGTCTCCGAGGTGGGCATGAAGCCGACGATGCTCCGAAATCGGCAGCGGTCTCTCGAGGAAGCCCTGCGCCATATCCGCGCCGGCCGGTTTCCCACCGATCCCGGGACCGACACATGCCCTCGCTGCCCGGCCTTCTTCATCTGCGGACCGGTGCCGGAGGGCCAGCTGTCGCGCAACTGGTAGCCATCACGTGTCGGGTGGTTGGCGCTGCTAGGACCGCCGCACTCTTCGCGTTGCCCTAGCGGACACGTGCCTCGACACGTCGGTTTTTACCCATCAAGAGACAATATGTTATCTCTTATCTGCTTAACCAGGGCCGTGAAGATAACATGTTATCCCTCAATGCACCTTCGGAGATCCTGGCGTCGGGTGCCGCCTGGGCGAAGGAGTGCCGTCTGCGGGAACAGCTGACCCAGGACGCGCTCGCCGAACGGTCGGGAGTGAGCCTGGGCTCCCTCAAGCGCTTCGGTCGACATCGCATTCGCCCTACAGGCCGAGAGCGGTTTCGATAGCCTGTTCATACTCCGGCAGTTCGAGACTCTCGAACAGGTGATGGCGCAACCTCTCAAGATAGCAAGGGGCCGCCGGCGATGACCGCGAAGCGACGGAACAAGTCCTTCCTGCAGATCGGCGCCCTCGGCGTCGAGATCGCGATCGGCGACCGAAGCCGCCCGCTCGGCAGGCTGGCTTGGCGCAAGGATGAACGGAGGGCCTACTTCGAGTTCGATCGGGGTTTCCTCGGCGCCCCGCTTCCAATCTCGCCCTTCCGCCTCCCGGCCAAGGCTGGTGTGACGTCGGCTCGGGCACAGACGTTCGAAGGCCTTCATGGTCTCTTCAACGACAGCCTTCCCGATGGCTGAGGACGGCGGCTCCTGGAAGGAAGTCTGCGGAAGCGAGGCTACGACTATCGCTTTCTGACGCCGCTGGACCGGCTGGCCGCGGTCGGGACCAGGGGAATGAGTACGCTGCGGTAGGTGCCCGAAATGCCGCTGGACGAGCAGTCGCCGGAAGGCGTCGCCGATCTCGAATGGCTGGCAGGCCAGGCGCGGCAGGTCGAAGACGATCTGCCGGAGGCGGACATCGACACCCTGCGGCAGGCAGAGGGCAGTTCGGGGGGCGCCCGGCCGAAGGTCGTAATCGGTTTCGATCCGTCCACCCGGACTGTCCGCTACAACGCCGGAGAAGGTCTGCCCGACGGCTACGGGCATTGGCTGCTCAAATTCGGACCGAGGGACGACCCGGCCGAGATCGGTGCCGAGGAGTATGCCTACTCGCTCATGGCACGTGCCGCCGGCGTCGTCATCCCGGAGGCTGATCTGATCCGGACGAAGGCGGGGAGCTATTTTACCGTAAGCAGGTTCGACCACGCCGAGACCTGCCGCGTCCACTTGCACACGGCGTCGGGCCTCGCGGAGGCCGACCACCGTCTCCCCGGAGCCATGGACTCCTCATGAGAATCGCGGGCAACCTGACGCGAGACGTCCAGGAGGTCCGGCAGGTCTTCCGCCGCATGATATTCAACGTGTTCGCCCACAACCGGGATGACCACGCCAAAAACCACGCCTTCCAGATGTCGTCCGACGGGCGCTGGACGACCGCTCCCGCCTATGACCTCACCTGTTCGGTGGGACCCTGCGGCGAACACAATCTCGCCGTCGCCGGCGAAAGCCGAAATCCCGGCGAGCCAGAGATCATGAAGGTCGCCGCCGAAGCATCCATTTCTCCGGCCGACGCCAGGGCGGTCGTCGAAGAAGTTCGCGAGGCGATCGGGCAATGGCCCGAATTCGCCGAGGCCGCGAGGCTGTCTCGTCGCCGGGCTTCGGAGATCGGTGACATCATCGACAGATGGTCCCCACGCGCGCGCACCGGGGTGCAATCCACGTCGCCGTCGGGGTGAAGCGGAGGTCGATCCGTCGATGGCTGCGCCGGCCCTGGCGCGCAGCCGGCAGCCCGCTCCTTCGACACGACGGAATGAAATTTTCCGCGGCCGAGCTTACCGGTCAAGCCTAATCCCTTCGATTGATCCTTCGAGACCGGACGCCGTCCGGCCCATCCTCGAAGGAATCACATCATGCCTCCCCTTCCCGACCGCGGTCACGACGACCACCACGACACCTACCGCATCGAACTGGCGTACGGGAACCTGCAGTTCCGTCCGCTTCGGATCCCCGATCCCGTCCCAGAGGGCAGCCTGATCCTCCGCGAGGCCGGACTGCACCCTCCCGACGACTTCAGTCTGTTCGCGATCCTGCAGACCGGCGACTTCGAGAATGTCCGTTCCAACGAGACGTTCGATCTGCGCGGTCGCGGCGTCGGGCGCTTCGTCGCCTTCCGCTCCGACCGCGACTTCCGTTTCGTGGTACGGGACGCCCGGATCACCTGGGGCAAGCCCGAGATCGCCGGCGCCGACCTCTATGCCTTGGCGGCGCCCGGCGCCGACGAGGCGGTTTTCCTCGACGTTCCGGGCGGCACCGACCGGCTGATCGAGCCCGACGAGACCTTCGATCTCACCGCACCCGGCGTCGAGCGCTTCGTCGTGGCGCGCAAGCCGCCGACCGAGATCGAAATCATCGTCAATGCCCGGCCCCATACGGTCATCGGCTTCCGGGTTACGTTCGAGCAGATCGTGCGGCTCGCCTTCCCGGGCTCCGCCCCGGCGGCGAACGTCGTGTTCACCATGACCTACCAGCGCGCGGCGTCCGAGCCGCATGCCGGGAGCCTGACGGCAGGCGGCGCCGTGGACGTCAAGAACGGGAGCCGGTTCAATGTCACCCGCACCGTTCAGAGCTAGTCCGGACCTCAAGCGTCTTCGCGACGAAGGCTATTGCGTCCAGATCGTCGGCGGGTACCTCGTCATGCGCGAAGTCCCGTACGTGGACGCGCAGCGGCGGATCCGCAGAGGCACGCTCATCTCGAACCTTCTTCTGGCGGGCGACGTCGCCCGCCGACCGGATGCGGAAGTGAACGGTCACGTCGTCCATCTCGATGGCGACTACCCTTGCGACGCGACCGGCAGGCCCATCGATGCGATCCGCTACCAGAGCTGCCCGCAGCGGTGGGGTCACGGTCTTGCGTCCCGGCACTCCTTCTCCAGCAAGCCCGACGGCGGCTATGCCGACTACTTCGAGAAGATGGCGACCTACGCCGGCATCCTCTCCGGGCCGGCGCGACAGATCGATCCAACGGCGGACCCGCGGGTCTACCGCACGCCCGAGGACGAAGGCGAGGAGGGCGTCTTCAGATACATTGAGACGGCCTCGGGCCGGGCCCGGATCGGCGCTCTCACGGAGAAGCTCTGCGGCAAAGTGGCGATCATCGGGCTCGGCGGTTCGGGCGGATACGTCCTGGATCTCGTCGCGAAGACGCCGGTCTCGGAGATCCGCCTCTTCGACGGCGACGATTTCCTTCAGCACAACGCGTTTCGGGCCCCCGGCGCACCTTCGATCGAGGATCTGCGGGAGGTCCCCAAGAAGGTCGACCACTTCGCGGGCATCTACTCGAACATGCATCGCGGCATCTCGGCCCATCCGGTCGCGCTCGACGAAACCAATCTCCACCTGCTCGACGGCATCGACTTCGCCTTCATCTGCGTCGACTCCGGCGAGGCCAAACGCCTGATCATGCAAAAGCTCGAGGAGATCGGCGCGTCGTTCATCGACTGCGGCATGGGGCTCGAACTCGTCGACGGGACGCTCGGCGGCATCCTCCGGGTCACCGCTAGCACGCCCGGCGCACGGGATCGCATCGGGCGGCACGTCTCCTTCGCCGGCGGCGGCGACGAAGACGTCTATGCATCGAACATCCAGGTCGCCGACCTGAATGCGCTCAACGCCATCATGGCGGTCGTGAAGTGGAAAAAGCTCAAGGGGTTCTACCGGGACTTCGAAGGCGAACTCCACAGCACCTACACGACCGACGGCAACCTGCTGGTGAACGAGGTGGCGGCATGACGCGGCACCGGCGCCTCGAGCATCGCTTCGTCGATCTACTCCCGGATCGGCTAGATCCGGGAGTGCTGTACGTCTCGATGGAGTACGGCACGGTCGCCCACAGCTGCTGCTGCGGCTGCGGCACCGACGTCTACACGCCCCTCACGCCGACGGACTGGTCCATGACCTACGACGGCGACACGGTCAGCCTGAACCCGTCCGTCGGCAACTGGCATCAGCCTTGCCGATCCCACTACGTTATCCGGAAGGGCAAGGTCATCGAGGCCGGCCCCTGGAGCGACGAGCAGATCGCCGCAGAGCGGGAGCGAGATCTTGCGGCGAAGGCCCGTCACTACGGATCCGGGCCGGCCGCGAGCCCGCCGGCCGGACCGCCTCCGCCGGAGAAGCAGACCGGGCTCCTGGAACGGCTGAAGCGGTATCTGGCCCGCAGATTCTAGCCGATGCCAGGCCCGGGTGCGCCGGCTGCATGTCGGCGCGCCCGGCGATCTCGAACTCGAACCTCCCGGAGAGCAGGGGCATGAAGCGGCTGGCCATCTTCCTCGACGGCACCTGGAATACACTCGGCAACAACACGAACGTCTGGCGCCTCAAGTCGCTCTGCGACCCGGCGGCCCCGGACCAGCATGTCTACTACGGGCAGGGCGTCGGCACCCGCCTGCTCGAGAAGTGGCGCGGCGGCGTCGGAGGGCACGGCCTGGACGACGAGATCCTCGATGCCTACGCTTGGCTCGTCCAGATCTACGAGCCCAGCGACGCGATCTTCATCTTCGGGTTCAGCCGGGGCGCCTATGCCGCCAGAAGCCTCTCGGGGCTGATCGCCAAGTGCGGCGTGTTGCGCCCGGGAGCTCCGCTCTCGCTCGAGCAGCTCTACGCCCGCTACCGGCGCGGAAACGAGAAGACGATTAGAACCCTCCTGGGCGCCCCTGCTAACGCGCCGTCGAGCCTGGAGGAGCGTTGGGTCGCCGCCTGCTGCCATGCCGCCGACATCGAGTTCGTCGGCGTGTTCGATACCGTCGGCTCGATGGGCAGCCCATTGTCGAGCCTGTCGTCGCGCATCGCCAGATATCGCTTCCTCGACACCCACCTCTATCGCTGGAACAGGCGTGCCTTCCACGCGCTCGCCCTCGACGAGCATCGCCGTTCCTTCGAACCAACCTTCTGGACCCGCACGATCGAGAGCACGACGCCGGCCGCAGGACCGACCCGGTCGCTCGACGAAGTCGAACAGCGCTGGTTCGTCGGTGCGCATGCGAACGTGGGCGGAGGCTATTCGAGCGACATCCTCGCCCAGGCGCCTCTGAAATGGCTGATGGACAAGGCGGCGCTCGCTGGACTCCGGTTCCGCCCAGGTTTCGAGACCGACGCGTCGGATGCGACGGCGCCGATCGCGGATTCCTATGCCCAGTTCGTGCCCGCTCCCCTCCGCATGATCGCACGTCCCTTCGATCGGCCGGTGGGGTCGCCGCCAAGGGTCGGATCCACGAAGACGACCTCCCGCATCAACGAGACCATCGACGGAAGCGTCTTCGAACGATGGCGTGCGAACCCCGCCTACCGACCTCAGAATCTGTCGGAGTGGTCGAAGCGGCTGGGGGTCGATCCGGCCAGCCGGGCGGGATCTGTCCGAGCAGCCGACGGAGCGCTCCTCGCCGCGCAGGGACCGCAGATCGGCTAACCGACGCATCCCGCTCCAGCCCGGGCACCGCGACGGGGAGCGCCGTCGCGGGACCTGACCCGACATCGGCCGGCGGAGGTGACTTTGCGATTCGCAGGGATTCGAAGGAACGAAATATCGAGCCGCCGCCGTCACGACGGCCGGCATCTCTTTCCTCTGTACTCCACCCGGTCCTTCGGGCGCCGGCTTCTGCGGGGACAAATCGGGGACAAATATGAAAACAGCGAGCGAAAAAGCCGTTCCGAATCAGAGATTTGCAGGACGAGAGAAGGAGTGGCGGAGACGGAGGGATTCGAACCCTCGATACCCTTTTTAGGGGTATGCTCATTTAGCAAACGAGTGCCTTCAGCCTCTCGGCCACGTCTCCGGCACCACCGGCTCTAAGAGTTCGCCTCGCGTCGGTCAACCCGGTCCCGCGTTGAAGCCGGGGCTGTGGCAGCGGTGCGACGGCGTTCGTAGTGCTTGGCGACGCGCAGGTGGCGCGAGATCGCGTAGTTCATCGCGGTGAGGAAGCCGTAGACGCCGCGCACGAAGTGGCGCCGGCCGAGATAGGCCTTCAGGAAATTGCCCGGCAGCTCGACGAAAACGCGCCAGCTCGGGATGACAACGCCGCGGGCCTCAAGGTCGTCCGCCTGCTGGTCGGAGTAGCGATTCAGCTTGTCGAGCTGGTCGCCGAGCGAGCGCACCGAGAAATGGTGGATCACCCCGCGCAGGCGCCCGGGCACGATCCCCGGTCGCAAATCCACCCGGTCGTGGACCGGGGACGGCGAATAACGGCCGGCATCGATCCGGTAGAGGCGCACGGGGGTGAGCGTGTAGGCCCAGCGGTGCGGCCGGCCCTCGCCGGGAAAAATCTCGGCAATCCCGGTGCGCCAGGCGGGCAGGCGCGGCTCGCCCTGCGCGAACAGGGCGCGGATCTCCGCGGCGAGCTCGGGCGGCACCACCTCGTCGGCGTCGAGGTTCAGGAGCCAGGGATGGCGGCACTGCTCCTCGGCAAAGCGCTTCTGCGGCCCGTAGCCCGGCCAGGAATTGTGGATCACCCGGGCGCCGAGGCTCTCGGCGAGAGCCTGCGTGCCGTCCGTCGAGCCGGAATCGACCACGACGAGGTCGTCGGTCAGGTCGCGCACCGCGCGGATGGTGGCGCCGATCCGGTCGGCCTCGTTCTTGGCGATGATGAAGACGGAGAGCGGCAGGACCGCGTGCGGGACGGACATCGCCGGACCTCAGGCCAGGGCGTCGGCGAGGCGCTTGCGCTGCACCTTGCCGTTGGCCGTACGCGGCAGGGCTTCGAGGAAGCGGATCTCGCGAGGGCATTTGTAGGCGGCAAGCCGCGCGCGGCACCAACCCAACAGCGCCTCGGCGTCCGGCTCGGCTCCCGGCTGCAGAACGACGAAGCCGCAGACCACGCGGACATCCGACCGCACAGCGAGTTCCGCCACCCCGACCTCGGCGACATCCGGGTGCTCGGCGAGCACGCCCTCCACTTCGTTCGGCGAGACGCGGTAGCCCATCGCGTTCATCAGGTCGTCGTTGCGGCCCTCGAACCAGAGGTAGCCATCGGCATCGAGCCGGGCGAGATCGCCGCCCGCGAACCAGTCGCCCCGGAAGACCTGCGCCTCCTCGTCCGGACGGTTCCAGTAGCCGAGCATCAGCCCAGGCTCCGAGCGGTGGACGGCGAGCAAGCCCGTCTCGCCCGCGGGCAGCGGCTCAGGCGCGCCCTCGGGCGCCAGGATCGCGACGCGCCGCCCCGGCTGCGGCTTGCCCGGCGAGCCAGGGCGCACCGGGATCGTCGGCCCGCTCGACACGTAGGTCGAGATCTCGCTCATGCCGAGAGCCTCGTAGAGCGGTTTGCCCGTCGCCGTGCGCCAGGCCTCCAGGATGTCAACAGGCAGCGCCTCGCCCGCCGTGCAGCCGTGGCGCAGACTAGCGAGGTCGTGGGCGGGCAGGTCACCGTATTTGAGGATCTGCCGATAGAGGCTCGGGACTGCGGCGAAGATCGTGGCCCGCCGCTCGGCGATCAGGCGCGGCCACACGCCCGGGTCGCGCGGGCCGTTATAGAGCACCGAGGTCGCCCCCACCGCCCAGGGGTCGGTGATGCCGACGCCCAGCGTGTAGGTCCAGTTCATGGTACCCGCATGCAGCATCACGTCGCTCTCGGAGAGACCGAGCCAGTGGGCCAGCATCGGCCGGCGGCCATAGATGGTGCGGTGAGCATGCAGCACGCCCTTCGGGCGGCTCGTCGTGCCGGAGGTGTAGACGAGGGTCGCCGGATCGTCGGCTGCGGTGTCGGCGTAGTCCGCGACCGGCCCGCCGGCTTTCATCGCAGCGATGTCGTCGGGCCCGAGCAGGATCCGGCCGGCGAGCGCCGCGCGGTCGACCATGCAGCCGCTCGCCACCGCGACGGCGGCCGCGCCCGAATTCTCCATCAGGAAAGCAGCCTCGGACGGCGTCAGCTGCGGCGAGGACGGCAAGGCGACGAGGCCGGCAGCGAGCGCGCCGAAATAGACCAGCACGTAATCCGCCTCATTGCCCATGCGGATCATCACGCGGTCGCCGCGCTGCAATCCGAGCCCGAGGAGCCCTGCCGCGATGCCGCGCACAGCACGGTCCGCCTCACCGAAGGTCAGGCTCGCGACCGCGCCGCCCTCCCCTACCATCACCAGCGCGGTCTTGTCGGGCCGCACGGCCGCGTTCGCGCCGAGGCAGTAGCGGGCGGCGTTGAAACGGGCGGGCGGATGACGGTCGTCGGACACAGGGCGCGCCTTCCTGAGCAGAAACTGCCCGCGTGTCGGCCATTGTGGGGCGTCGCGTCAACGGTCGGAAGCCGAACCCGCTAAGCTTGATCCCGACGGAAACGGTCGTGTCGAGAGCGGTCCCGCGTCGCAAATCCGGACAGGCGCAGAATTCGAGATCGGACAAGAATCGGCGAAAAGCTCTACTGTCATTCGCCTCAGAACGCTGGTTTCCGTCCCTACGTCACCGGGATCTGCGCGATGCGGATGTTGTTCGTCGTCCCCATCACCGCGAAGGGGATGCCGGCGGTGATCACGACGAGATCGCTCGCGCGGGCGAAGCCTTCCTCCACCGCGTGCGCCGTCGCGTTGGCGACCATCTCCTCGTAGGTCGAGACCTCGTCCGCTCGCACGCTGTGCGTCCCCCAGAGCAGGCTCAGCCGCCGCGACGTGCCCAGATCCGGCGTCAGCGCCAGGATCGGCACCGCCGGGCGCTTGCGGGCAACGCGCGCGGCCGTGGTCCCCGACAGGGTGTAGGTCACAATCGCCGAAGCGTGCACGGCCTGCGCGAGTTCGGCCGTCGCGGTGGCGACCGCGTGGGGCGGTGTCTCCTCCTCGCCGGGCTCCGAGGCGGCGACGATCGAGCGATAGAGCTTGTGTCCCTCCACGGAGCGGATGATGCGGTCCATCATCGCCACCGCCTCGACCGGATAGCGGCCGGTGGCTGATTCCGCCGAGAGCATCACGGCATCCGCGCCATCATAGATCGCGGTCGCCACATCCGAGGCCTCGGCCCGGGTCGGCGTCGGGGCCGACACCATCGAGTCGAGCATCTGGGTCGCCACCACCACGGGCTTCACCGCCAGCCGGCAGGCCCGGATCAGCTCCTTCTGGCGGCCCGGCACGTCCTCGTGCGGGATTTCGACGCCGAGATCGCCGCGCGCCACCATCACCGCGTCCGAGAGTCGGATGATGTCCTCGATCCGGTCGAGCGCCTGCGGCTTCTCGACCTTGGTCATGATGCCGGCCCGGTCCCCGATCAGGCCGCGCGCCTCGATCAGGTCGGCGGGCTTCTGCACGAAGGAGAGGGCCACCCAATCGACGCCGAGATCGAGACCGAAGGCGAGGTCGGCCCGGTCCTTCTCCGTCAGCGGCGACACATCGAGCAGCGTGCCTGGCAGGTTCACGCCCTTGCGGTTCGAGATGGCGCCGCCGATCACCACCTCGGCCTCGATCGCCTCCGCCTCGATGCCCGTGACGCGCACCCGCACGCGGCCGTCATCGATCAGGAGTTCCTGACCGGGCACAACGGCGGCGAAGATCTCCGGATGGGGCAGCGGGATTGCGCGGGCGTCGCCGTCGGCGCCGCGCAGCACGAAGCGCAGGCTCTCGCCCGGCGCTACCGCGAGCCGGCCGTCGCGGACGGTACCGACGCGGATCTTCGGGCCTTGCAGGTCCTGCAGGATGGCGATGGGACGGCCGACCTCCTGTTCCAGCGCGCGGATCGCGGCGTGAACCTTGGCGTGGTCGGCCTGGATGCCATGGCTGAAATTGAGACGGAAGGTGTCGACGCCGGCCAGGAACAGGGCTTTCAGCATCTCCGGCGTATGGGTGGCGGGTCCGACCGTGGCGACGATCTTGGCGTGGCGGTGACGACGCATGGTGTCCTCGGCCCGGACAGGCCGCCTCTCGCAAGCGTGGACCTCAGGTCCCGGAACTCCAAGGGACGAGGTCCCTTCGGAATCCCGGATTCGAGTGCGTGATAGCCTACTCGTTGTCGCCCTGCACGGCCGCGATCACCGCATCCGTGACCTGACGGGTCGTTGCCTTGCCGCCGAGATCGGGCGTGTGCAGGCTCGGATCCGCGGTGACGCGCTCGACTGCCCGCATCAGCCGGTCGGCGGCCGGCTTCTCGCCGAGATGCTCCAGCATCTGGCACGCCGTCCAGAAGGTGGCGATCGGGTTGGCGATGCCCTTGCCCGTGATGTCGAAGGCCGAGCCGTGGATCGGCTCGAACATCGAGGGATAGGTCCGCTCGGGATTGATGTTGGCGGTCGGCGCGATGCCGAGCGAGCCTGCCAGCGCCGCCGCGAGGTCCGAGAGGATGTCGGCGTGAAGGTTCGTCGCGACGATCGTGTCGAGGGTCTCCGGCTTCATCGTCATGCGCATGGTCATCGCATCGACGAGCATCTTGTCCCAGGTCACGTCGGGGAAGTCCTTCGCCACCTCGGCCGCGATCTCGTCCCACATCACCATGGCATGGCGCTGCGCGTTCGACTTGGTCACCACGGTCAGGAGCTTGCGCGGACGCGACTGCGCCAGCTTGAACGCGAAGCGGATGATACGGTCGACACCGGAGCGGGTCATCATCGAGACGTCCGTGGCGACCTCATTGGGATGGCCTTGGTGGACCCGGCCGCCGACCCCGGCATACTCGCCCTCGGAGTTCTCGCGCACGATCACCCAGTTCAGCTCCGGGCCGGAGACGTGGCGCAGCGGGCTGGTGATCCCCGGCAGGATCCGGGTCGGCCGCACATTGGCGTACTGGTCGAAGGGCTGGCAGATGGCGAGCCGCAGGCCCCAGAGCGTGATGTGGTCCGGCACGTCCGGCGCTCCCACGGCGCCGAAGAAGATCGCGTCGTGGTCCTTGATCTGCTCGCGCCCGTCGGCAGGCATCATCACGCCGTGCGTCTTGTAGTAGTCCGAGCCCCAGTCGAAATGGTCGAACTTGAACCGGAAGCTGCCGGTCTTCTCGGCCAGCGCGTCGAGCACCTCGATGCCCGCGGCGATGACCTCGATACCGATGCCGTCGGCGGGAATGGCGGCGATGCTGTAGGTCTTCATCAGAAATCTCCGTGACAGGGAACAGGCATTTCAGCGCGCGACGGCGCCGGCGGTGTCGGGCCGGCGCCCAACGCGGGCGACGACGAGGCTGAGGATTGCGGAAAGGACGAGCAGCGCGGCCACGAAGACCAGCCCACCCGTGAAGCCGCCCGTCTGGTCCTTGATCCAGCCGATCACCCAGGGGCCGACGAAGCCGCCGAGATTGCCGATCGAGTTGATCGTGGCGATGCCCACCGCCGCGGCCGAGCCGGAGAGGAACATGGTCGGCATGGCCCAGAGCGGCGGCTTGGCGGCGCTGATCCCGATATTGACGAGGCTGAGTGCGGCGATGACCGCGGCGACCGAGGACGCCCCGCCGGCGAGCATCAGCCCGAGAGCCGCGACGAGACAGGCAATGACCACGTGCCATGTGCGCTCGCCCGTCCGGTCGGAGTGGCGGGCCCACAGAATCATCGCGACCACCGCGACGGTCGGCGGCACGGCATTCAGGAAGCCGACCGTCATCGGGGAGAGCCCGAAGCTCCTGATGATCTGCGGCGCCCAGATGCCGAGGGTGTAGAGGCCGGCCGAAGTGCCGAAATAGACGAGCGCCAGGGCCAGTACGCGCAGATCGGCCATCCCGCTCAAGATGCTGTGCTTGGCGGAGATCTGCTTGGAGGCGCGCTCCCCGTTCATCTCTGCGACGAGCCAGGCCCGTTGATCGTCGGAGAGCCACTTCGCCTTCTCAGGCCGGTCCGTCATGTAGAACAGCACCATGATGCCGAGCAGCACGGCTGGGATGGCCTCGATGAGGAACATCCATTGCCAGCCATGGAGGCCCATGACGCCCTCCATCTCAAGCAACGCGCCGGAGAGGGGCGAGCCGAGCACCACCGAGATCGGCGCCGCCGCCATGAACAGCGAGACGACGCCGGCCCGGTAACGGGCCGGGAACCAGTAGCTCAAGTAGAGGATGATCCCGGGAAAGAACCCGGCTTCGGCCGCGCCGAGTAGGAAGCGCAGCACGTAGAAGCTCGTCTCGCCCTTGATGAAGGCGAAGGCGCCCGAGATGATACCCCAGGTGATCATCACGCGGGCGATCCAGAGTCGCGCACCGACCTTGTCGAGGATGATGTTAGAAGGCACTTCGAACAGGAAGTAGCCGAAGAAGAACACCCCGGCCCCGAAGCCGAATACGGACGACGAGAAGCCGAGGTCCTTGTTCATTGTCAGCGCCGCGAAGCCGATATTCACGCGGTCGATGAAGGCGATAAAGTAGAGTAGGCAGATAAAGGGGATCAGGCGCCACGCGACCCTGCGCATGGTCGCCCGCTCGAGCGATGCGTCCATCGTTTCCTCCGGCTTGACCCGACATGCGTCGATCTTTGCATCGATCCTTGAGCGGATCTTTGCGCGCCAACTTGCATGCAAGATGGCATGAGTTGCGCCGACTCTCATCGTCTTGTCAAGTGACCATTGCAGCTTGCATGGAAGCTGGTACGCTCGGAGCGGATCCGGAGGGACGATGATGGTGCGCGGACGGGCCGACGCGGATCGGGACAGCGAGCGGCGTCCGTCCCTCGTGGATGACGCCTACGCGGCCATGAAGCAGGCGATCCGCGATTCGAGCTTCGCGCCAGGCTATCAGGCTTCAGAGCAGGAGATCGCCCTTCGCCTCGGCATGAGCCGCACGCCCGTGCACGAGGCCGCGATCCGCCTGCAGGAGGACGGTCTCGTACGCGTGCTGCCGCGCCGCGGCATCCTGATCTGCGCGCTCGCCCCCGATGACATGCGCGAGATCTATGACGTCATCGTTGCCATCGAGGGACGGGCCGCCGAGTTGATCGCCGCAAGACCCGAGCACCAGCGCCGAGCTGTGGCGGACGATCTGGCGGTCCAGACCGATGCGATGGACGCGGCCTGGACGGAGCAGGACCTGCGCAGCTGGGGTGAGGCAGACGAGCACTTCCACCGCGCCCTTGTCGAGGGGGCAGCCAACGGCCGCATGATCCGGATCATCCAGACCATCACGGACCAGTCGCACCGGGCGCGGATGTTCACGCTCAAGCTTCGGCGCGAGCTCGGCGCGTCGGTCGAGGAGCATCGGCGGATCATCGACTGCATCCGCGTCGGCGACGCGGCCGGGGCAATGGAGAGCGCCCGCACCCACCGCCTGCGTGCCCGCGACACGCTTCTGCCCCTGCTCGACAGCTTCGGCGTCAAGCACCTCTGATCCGGTCCGCGTCGGCCGCGGACGAAGGTCCTACCGGACCAGCGCGGGCCGGACGCCGGGCATGGCGCTCGGGTCGAAGGTGAACTCGACGCCCGCCTGTTCCAGCACCCGGCGCACCGCGAGCACGGTGTCGGCCCGGGGGCGCACGGTCGTCTCCTCATCCTCGAGACGCACGATGGTCGAGACCGAGACGCGGGCTCGGCGCGCGAGCTCGTCCTTCGACAATCCGGTCATCCCTCGAGCCGCCCGCACCTGGGCGGCGGTGATCCCGCGGTCGGAGGTGTCGACGAGGGGGACCTGGGCCTCGGCGCGTGCGGCGGACGACCCGTAACGATTGTTGCCGGGCACGCTCAGGCAGACGCCGACCCATTCCCGGATCGAGCCGTCGCGGTTCATGATCGGCACGCCGCGCGCGTTGAACCAGCGATAGACGCCGTCCGCGCACAGGATCCGGTAATCGGTGTTGTAGGGTGAGGCGTGGGAGATGGCCGTGCGCCACGCTGCCTCCGTGCGCTCGCGGTCCTCCGGATGGACGGCCCGCAGCCAGCCCATCCCCTGGACCTCGGCCTGGCTCTGCCCGGTCAGGGTCTGCCATTGCGGCATCTCGCGCTGCTCACCGTCCGGACCGACGATCCAGACGACCGCCGCGGTCACCGAGAGCAAGGCATTGAAGCGGTCGTGCCGCTGCTCGACCGAGCGCAGGCTGTCGTGCCGAGCGGTCACGTCGAAGACCACGCCCATGGCCTGGTGCGGCCGTCCGTCCGGGCCGATCATCACCTCCGCACGGTGGAGGAGCCAGCGCGCGGTCCGGTCCGGCCGGACGATGCGGAACTCTCGGCTGATCGGCTGCCCGCTGCGCAGCACCGCGAACTGGTCGACATGCGCGGCCCGGTCGTCCGGGTGGAGCATGTCGAGGACCATGCTGAACGTCGCCTCAGCCATGGGATCGAGGCCGAGGATGCGGGAGAGGCCGACCGACGCGTTGAGCTGATCGCGGCGCAGGTCGGCCGACCAGAAGCCGACCTCGCCCGTATCCTCGACGAGCTTGAGGAAATGCCGGGAGGAAAAGGCCTGGGCGCCCGACGCCCCGCCCTGTCCTTCCTCGCGCGGCCGCATGAGCGAACGTGTCGGCACCTCGGACTCCCTGACGCGCTTCCCGCCAATTACAACCCTGAATGTCTCTCACGAAGCGCCCGCCGCGCCATCGCGGCCGGAGCGGAGGCTCCCGTTGCTCGAGAGCTTCGTGGGGTGCACTCAACCGGACCGACCGCCTCCGGACTCCACGGCAGGGCGGCCGGCTGAGTCAGATAGGCGATCCGACTACAGTGGTAAACATCGCCTTAAGGCTCACCTATTCAAAATAACAGCGCATTTGAGTCCAAAGTCGATCAACAGAATCACGGATCTTTGATCAAAACAGATCGGGATTAGACCCGGCCCATCCGGCGTGCCTCGGACTCTCTCGATCGACGCCCGCTCACCGGGCATTCTCCTGCCAGCGGTGACCGTGCGAAGGGTTCGTCTGCAGCGACGCTCAGACCGATCTGAATCGGATCGGATCCGGCGCAGACAGGACCCAGCTTCGCAGGAAGTACGGCACGCGGGACGCCGCCATCGGCTTGGCGAAATGGTAGCCCTGGGCGTAGTCGCAGCCGAGAGCGCGCAGGCGCTCGACCTGACCAGGACGCTCCACGCCCTCGGCAGTTACACGCATGCCGAGGCTGCGGCCAAGGCCGACCACGGCCGCCACGATGGCGGCATCGTCACCGTCCTGCTCCATGTTTCGCACGAAGCTCTGATCCACCTTGATGTGATCGACCGGAAACTGCTTCAGATGCGTCAGCGATGCGAAGCCCGTGCCGAAATCATCGAGCGTCACGAGGACGCCGCTGTCGTGAAGGCGGTTCAGCACCGCCGGGACATTCTCGGCGCCCTGCCCGAGAAACACTGTCTCGGTGACCTCAAGCTCGAAATGCGTGGTCGGCACGCCGTAGGCGGCGAGAACCTCCAGGATGCTGCCCGCGAGGTCGGGCTTGCGGAACTCCGCCGAGGAGACGTTGACCGCGACGCGGCCGAACGCGAGCCCTCCCGCGTTCCAGGCGCGCATGTCAGCCGCAACCTGTCGCAACAGCGTGTCGCCGATCGCCGTCGCGAGGTCCTGATCCTCGAAGGCCGCCCCGAAATAGCCCGGCGTCAGGACGCCGCGCGTCGGATGCTGCCAGCGGGCGAGCGCTTCGAAGCCGCTGACCTGCCCGGTCCGGCAGCAGACCTTGGGCTGGTAGAAGGGGACGATCTCATGCGCCGCGAGCGCAGCGCGGACTTCGCCACCGATCCGAACCCGGCTCGCGGTCTCGGCCCTCATCGCCGGCACGGCCGCGGCGGCGCGGCGGCGGCCCGGCGCCTCGGTCCGCAGCGGGGCCGCATCGGGCATGGCCTCGCCCTCCGCGAGGCGCCACGTGTTCCGACCGGCCGCCTTCGCGCGATAGAGCGCTACGTCAGCGCGGGCGAGGAGATCCTCGGGCGCGCGCGCATCGCAGGGAGCAAGCGCGATGCCGATGCTGATGCCGATCCCGGTCGGGTAGCCACCAAGATCGACAGGTGCGGCCATCGCTTCGACCACCCGCGCGGCGAGCCCCATCGCGTCCTCCGGCCCGGCGCAACCCGCCTGAATGATTACGAACTCGTCGCCGCCGAGGCGCGCCGCCACGTCGCCGCGGCGCAGGACGCCGCGGATCCGGCCCGCCACCACGCGCAGCAGGCGGTCGCCGGCCTGGTGGCCCAACGTGTCGTTGACGCTCTTGAAGTGGTCGAGATCGAGGCAAAGCAGCGCGAAGCCGGTTCCGTCGCGGTCGAGTCGGGCCAGCGCCCGATCGAGTTCCTCGCGGAACAGCAGACGGTTCGGCAGGTCGGTCAGCGGATCGTGGCGCGCCATATGCGCCATGCGATCCTCGGCCTCCTTCCGGCGGGAGACGTCGCGCACGGCGGCGATGTATCCCGCGGGCTGCTCGCCCTCATCCGCCCGTGCCAAGCCGAAGGACACCTCGACCCAGACCCAGGACCCGTCCTTGTGCCGGTAGCGATGCTGCGTGACCGCGCGGGAGATCGCGCCGCTGCGGACCTGACCGAGCAGGCGCCCATAGGCTTCGGCATCGTCGGGATGGATCAGGTCGCGGGGTTTCGTGCCGATGAGTTCCTCCGGCCTGTAGCCGAGCAGGGTCTCGGAGGCCGGCGAGACGTAGAGACGCGTACCCTGCAGGTCGCATCGGGTGATCATGTCACTGGTGCTCTCGGCGAGCAGGCGGAAGCTCGCCGCGCTCTCCCGGGCCTCGCGCGCAGCCCGGCCGGCCTGCAACTGCGCCATCACCACCTGGGCAAGGTCCTGCAACTGCGCGCGCTCCCGCTCGGAGAAGCGGCGCGGCATCCGGTCGACGATGCAGAGGGCTCCGAGGCGCAGGCCGGGCCCGAGGACGAGGGGCGCGCCGGCATAGAAGCGGACGCCGGCATCGCCCCGCACAAGGGGGCTCGAGACGAAGCGGGGATCCTGCGATGCGTCCTCAATGACGAGGATCTCGTCGGACCGGATGGTATGGGTGCAGAACGAGGCACCGCGCGTCGTGCCGTCAAGATCGAGACCGCAGCGAGCCTTGAACCATTGTGAGTCGGCCTCGACCAGGGATACCCAGGCGATCGGCGCATTAAACAAAGCGCAGGCGGTCCGGCAGACTGCGTCGTATTCCGGCTCGGGCACCGGACGCACGGCGAGGCTGCGCAGCGCCTCGAGCCGGTCCGCCTCGGAGGGGATCTGTACGGTCATGGAAGGCGAGGCTGTCCGAAATGCGTACCGTCGAGAAGCGGCCGCAGCCGCACCGGACGAGCTTGGGGACAGCAGCTTAAGATATCGCAACCTTCGCGTGCTGAGGTCGATAAACAGATCCGAGCGGTTGCACAGGCGCGGGGCCGGTTCACGTCTTGGAGAGAAGATACGGCTAGAACGAGCGTCCCGCGCGTCGATCCCGGCGCGCCAATCGCTGCACGCGAGCACCGGTGCCCCGCCCCGTGCCGCTCTCCTGCACAGCCCGCCCGCTTCGCGCCGATCCCGGCGGTGAGGGGCCTGAACGAGGCGCCCGTGCTCCTATCCCGCACGCTCCTCTACCTGCCGGCGCAGCTGATCGGGCCGCTCGCCCAATTTGCGGCGGTGGTGGTCTGGACGCATCTCATGCCGCCGGCCGCCTACGGCACGGTGGCGCTCATCCTGGCCATGCAGGAGCTGGTGTTCCAACTCTGTCTCGCCTGGTGGTCGAGCTACGTCCTGCGCTACGCGGCGGCAGCGACGAGCCCGGAGGAACGGCAGCGGCAGGGCGCGCATGAGAACGCCGTCCTACTGGTGAGCGCCGCCCTGCAGCTCGCCGTCACGGTGGCGCTGCTGACCGTCGGCGATTCCCCGCTGACCCCCGGACTCTTCGCCGCCGCGGTGGGCTACACGATCAGCCGCAGCCTCACGATGCACATGGCGGAGCGCGCACGGGCGGCACAGGCGATCGGCCTCTACACGGCCGCGCAGACGGTGGGCCCGGTCCTCGGTCTCGGCATCGCGATCGGGCTGGTGCTCTGGACGCCTACGGCGGCGGCGGCACTTGCGGGCTTCGCCATCGCGCAGATCGCCGTGCTGCCCCTGCTCTGGTTCGCGGTGGTGCCCGCGCGCACCGTCTCCCTCGACCGCACGGTGCTGCGCCGGGCCTTCTTCTTCAGCGCCCCCCTCCTCGCTGCGGGCGCGGTCGGCTGGTTCACGGTGAACGGCATACGGGTGATCGTGGAGCAGTTCGAGGGCGCGACGGCGGTCGGCCTGCTCTCGGTCGGCTGGGGCCTCGGCCAGAGGCTGATGTCGGTCGCGGCCATGCTGGTGACCGCCGCCGCCTTCCCGATCGCCGTGGAGCGCATGGAGCGCTCGGGTCCAGAGGCCGCCTACGCGCAGGTCTCCCGGAGCAGCCTGCTGCTGCTCGCGATCCTCGTCCCCTCGACGGTGGGCGTGATCTGGCTGACGCCGCCCCTCGTCGATCTCCTGATCGGCGCGGACTTCCGCGAGGCCACCCGGGTGCTCCTTCCGATCGCCACGGTCGCGGCCGCGATCCGCAACCTGCGCGTCCACTGCGTCGATCAGGTCTTCCTTCTCCTCGGCCGGACCGGCTTTCTCCTCGGCGTAAACCTGGCCGAGGCCGCGGCCACGCTCGCCGGCTGCGCCGCCGGGCTCGCCTGGGGCGGCCTGCCGGGCGCCTGCATCGGCTGCCTCGCCGGCTCGGCGCTCGGCTTCGTCATCTGCTTCGTCGGGGCGTGGCGGCAGGGCCTGCGCTTCACGCTTCCGCCGCTCCTGAAGATCGCGGCCGCGACCGCGCTGATGGTCGTGGCCCTCGCCCTTGCTCCTTCGCTCCAGGGCGAACTCGGCGCGAAGCTCCGCCTCGTCCTCACCATCGCCGGGTCCGGCGGGCTCTACCTCGTCGCCCTCGCCCTCCTGTTCCGCGAATACTGGCCGACCCGCCGCCGGGCCGGCTGATCGATGGTCGAGAGGGATCGCCCCTCTCGCGAGTCCGGGTTGAACTCGGGAAGGACACCGGAGCCTTGCTCCGGCATCCCACCGGAGGGACAGCGTGCCTTCGGGATCCTCGGCCTCGGGTGCCTTCAGAACGGCACGTCGGTCTGCGGCGCCGGGCGCAGGCGGCGACGCAAGCGCACGAGCAGGTCGGAGCGCTTGGCGAGGCGCTTGGCGCGGTCGACGGCGCAGACCAATGCGCCGCGTGCCGAGAGAGGCGCGAGGACGGTGGCCAGCGGCACCCGCTCCACATTGAAGCGGCGCTTATAGGCGTATTCCCCGATCGTGAAGTCGAAGATCCGCGCGCCTTCGCCGTGGAGATGCTCCATGGTCTGCGCGATCAGCAGCCGGCCCGGGGAGGTGTTCCGCCAAGTCTCGTCACCCGTCACGGCGAGGCGGACCATGGCATAGTGCTCTCCGGCACGCAGGCCGAACAGGGCGGCCACCACATCGTCTCCCGCCACCAGGGCGGTCAACACGGTGCTGCCCGGCTCGATGCCTTCGGCGACCAGCCTGCGGTAGTGCCGCGCGATGTCGGGGCGGTCGAGGATGTAGGGCAAACCGAGCTCGGCGATGCGCTCCCGCTGAAGCCGTTCGAGGGCGTCCATCAAGGAATCCGCCTCTGCCCGGGTGCGGACGCGGCGCAGAGCGGCGCCGGGATGGCGCTGGAACACGCGCCAGCTCCGCTCCAGCTCCTTGCGGAAGGTCTTCTCGTTCGAGCGGTGATAGGTCTCGTAGGAATCGCCTATCCGGATCAGGTTGCCGAACAGGGTCGAGTCCCGCGCGCCCGGCCAGAGCGCGGTCGGACCTGCGAGCTTCTCCAGCCGCAGGAGGTCGGCGCGCGGCAACGCCGCGCGGACCGCTTGAGCGAGTGCGCGCCAGCCCGCGGCGTCCTGCGGTGCCGCAGGTCCGAGGATGGCCGCGTTGTAGTCGGTGATGCCATCATCAGCGAAGGCGATCACCCGCAGGCCGCCGGATCGGGCGAGCGTCAAGGGCAGTGCGGCGGCGATCCGACCGCTGCCCCGCTCGCGGACCGTCACCAGAAGCGGCAGAACACCCGGCTGGCTGCCGAGGCAGGCATACCAGGCCGCCAGCCAGGGCAGCTCCTGGAAGGGCGTCGCCGCCCCTCCGGTGCGGACGAGCGGAGCCCAGACCCGATCGACCTCGGCCCAGTCGTTGGCGACCGAGACGTCGTAGGCGATCGGGGTCGCGCGGCTGACGGCGGCGTTCCCGGACGCGGCGAGGAGGAGCGACATCGGATCGGCCTCAGGCGCCGGCGGGCTTCAGGTCGACGATCTGGCCGAGACGGGCCGGATCGAGGCGGAAATCCACCGGCGGGCGGCCACGCTTCGGCTTGTCCTTCGGGCTCCAGTCGCGATTGCGCAGGGCCTTCTGCATCACCTTCTTGGCAAGGAAGGCGGGGCCGGCGGTGGCGCGGCTGCGCGGCGCGATGCCGAAGCCCTCGCGCAGGATGCCGTTCGCCACGTTGACGATGTGGCGGCGACGGATGTCGTCCGTCCAGTACTCCATCGTCATCGAGACGTTGAGGCAGTCGAGGTTCTCGATCCGATGCGGCGCGTTGAGGGGCCAGTGCATCATCTGGCCCGGCTGCAACTCCACGACCTTGGCGTACTCGTCGTACCAGGGCTCGTAGGGCACATCCATCTCGTGGCCGAACAGCGCGATCCCCTCGAGATGCTCAGGCGCCAGGAAGGGCTGGGTGTTCGGGTAGAGATAGAGGCGCTTGCGGCCCGCGATCTGCCAGAGCGCCTGCCCCGGCAGGTCGGCATGGTAGTAGACCTGCGCGTTCGGCGACGAGATCAGGATTCCGATGCCCTCGTTGAAGGTGCTGAAGCCCGGCATCCGCTGCTGCAGCTCAACGAAGATCTGCTTGAGGAGGTCGCGATAGGCCGGATCGATCTTGGCCACGTTGCGCAGGTTGATCCAGATGCGGCCCTGCTCGATCGCCGTCAGCACCTCGGCGCCGGACAGATTCCCGATCTCGCCCTCGCGCCAGAACCGGCGCTGGCCCGCGGGGCCCATATGGACGAGGTTGTAGTGCTGCGACGGATAGCGCTCGATCAGCGCGGCGAGGCCGGCGCGCGAGAACAGCGGCAACTCGTGCAGGCGGTGGGCGAGCCGGACGGGCTGCGTCTGCCAGAGCTGGGCATCGCGCTGGTCCCAGGCGGTGAAGATCGGGGCTTCGGTCGCGGTCATGGCATCCTCAAGCTGGTTCTAGGTCGGCTGCCGGCATCGACGGACGATGCGCGCATCGCGGGCTGATCGAGACGTGAGACACGCAACGTATCCTGCTGGCACAGGCTGTTTCGATCCGATACGAGCACCAGCACGGCGTTGTTTGACAGCTCCCGATCGGGCAAGAGCGATGCCTGATTTGAAGCCCGCGATATCCATAGCCCGGCGACCCGGTGGATCCCGTTTCGTAATTCGCGCGAAATGAGATCTATTCTTAAATCAAATTGTTAAGCATGCGCTATAAGCCAGTCCAGGCCACGGCTGCGCGGCATGAGGGATGCCACCAAGCGGATGCAGTCGAGCGATCCGTCCCAGACTGGGACGGATCGGTGCCGGAACGGAGACCTCGAGTGAGCCTCGCCAGACCCGCAGCGATCTCGTCCGAGACGCAAGGCTCTCCGGAGTCCTCCGTCGAGACGGTCACGTTGGGGGACCTCGCCGTGATCCTGCGCGATCAGTCCCGCATCATCCTTTCGGTCTCTGCCAGCGTGCTCGTGGCGGGCGGCCTCTATCTCGCCCTCGCCAAGCCGCTCTATCGCAGCACCGCCACCCTCCTGCTCGACCTGCGCGGCGGAACCAGCCTCAGCGCCGATCCCAGCCTGCGCCAGAGCATCGACACCAGCGTGGTCGACAGCCAGATCCGCCTGATCTCGACCGCGGCCGTGCTTCGCCGCGTCGTCGACAAGGAACACCTCGCCGAGAATCCGGAATTCGTGCCGCCCCCGGGTCTGACCCAGCGCCTCAAGGGCATGCTCGGGATCCGCGCCGAGCCCCTCAGCGAGGAGGGCAAGCGCCTGACCGCCATGTCGGGGCTCGCGGACAGGCTCGTGGTCAAGCGCGCCGACAAGACCCTCGTGGTCGATCTCGACGTCTGGTCGCGGGATGGGGAGACCGCGGCGCGCCTCGCCAACGACATCGCCGACGCCTTCATCGAGGATCAGGTCGATGCCAAGGC
This sequence comes from Methylobacterium symbioticum, assembly GCF_902141845.1. GTDB lineage: Bacteria > Pseudomonadota > Alphaproteobacteria > Rhizobiales > Beijerinckiaceae > Methylobacterium > Methylobacterium symbioticum. Next base: position 97,953 of record NZ_CABFPH010000006.1, read on the forward strand.
CCGCGCCTCGAATGCCGAAGGCACCTGGATCCGCACGCGCCTCGCCGAGCTCGACGGGAAGATCCGCGAGGCCGAAGCGCGCGTCGAGGCCTTCAAGGTCGAGAACCGCATCCTGACCGTCAACGGCCGGCTGGTGAACGAGCAGCAGCTCGAGACCGGCACGAACGAGCTCGCCCGCGCCCAGCTCAAAACCTTCGAGGCCCGCGCGCGGCTCCAGCAGATCGAGCAGGCCATGCAGGCGGGCTCGGATCCGGGCGCCACGGGGGAGGCTCTGCGCTCGGCCCTGATCCAACAGTTGCGGATCCAGTACGCCGAGGTGAAGCGCCAGCGCGACAACCTCGCCACGACCTTGGGTGCGCGCCATCCTGCCTTGCTAGAGGTGAACCAGCAGCTCCTCGGTCTGCGCGGCTCGATCACGGCGGAGCTGCGCCGGCTCGCGGCGGCCCAGCGCGCCGAGCTCGCGAGCACCGAGGCAAACGAGGCGCAGATCCAACGGCAGATCGAGGAGCAGAAGCGCAACGCCACCAAGACCAACCAGGCGATCGTTCGTCTGCGCGAGCTGGAGCGCGAGGTCGAGACGAGCCAGGCAGTGTTCCAGCGCTTCCTGCGCGCCAGCAGCAACGTGGCCCAGGACAGCGTCAGCCCGCCGGTGGCACGCGTCGTCGCCCCGGCCCTCGCGGCGACCAGGCCCGCGAGCCCCAACACCCGGGCCGTCATGCTGATCGCCTTCGCCTGCGCGCTTGCGGCAGGCCTCGCCGCGGGCATCCTCAACCATCTGCGGCAGCAGGCGGCGCGCCGTCGCAACAGCCGCGCGGCAAGCCTACGCGAGACAGGCTCCCGGCACGAGGGCCCCGGCGGCCCGGGCTGGCGCGCGCCGCGCATGGCGCATGACCGCGCCTTCTGATCCCTCCCGACAAGACTGGGGACGCCCCATGACAGACGATCACGCCGCCAAACCGACCGCCGGGCGCATCCTCGTCGACATGACCCATTGTGGCCGCCGCACGACGGGCCTGGAGCGGATCGCCCAGGAGCTGTTCTCCCCGCTGGCCCTGGCGCCGCTGCCGGTCGAGGCGGTCACCGCTCGCGACCGCTACCGGATGGTGCTGCAGCAGATCGCCGGGCTGCCGGCCGCAGGCCTGATGGACCGCCGCGCCATCATCCTCTGCCCCGGCTTCCCGCCCTCGCTGCCGCTGACGGTCCTCGGATGGCGGGTCCTGCCCTACATCCACGACCTGTTCCTGCTGACGCGCGCCGCCGACCTCAACCCGCGGGCCAAGCTCTACATGGTGCCGTCTTTCCGCCGGGCGGTGCGGACGCTGCCACGGTTCCTCGTGAACTCAGAGCATACGAGGGCCGAGCTTCAGCGCTTCTGCCGGCCGGACGCCGAGATCACGCTCTACCGGCCGCGGGTGCGCAACGTCTTCGATCTCGCCCCTGGCGCCCGCGCCGAAGCCGTGCCGGTGCCCGGCCGGCTCGATCTGGTGGCGCTCGGCACCGTAGAGCCGCGCAAGAATCTCGGCGCCGCCGCCGCCATCCTCACGGCCCTCCGCAGCACCGGATTCCCCGAGGCGCGCCTCCACGTCGTCGGCCGCGCCGGATGGGGACCCGATGCCGAGCGCCTGCGCGCCACGCCCGGCGTGATCCTGCATGGCTACCAAGAGCGCGCGCAGGTCCGCGCCCTGCTCGGCAGCGCCGACGCCCTGATTTCGACCTCGCATGACGAGGGCCTGGGCCTGCCGCTCCTGGAGGCGCAGTTCGCCGGCCTCACCGTGATCGCGCCGGACGCGACGGTCTTCCGGGAGGTGCTCGGCACCTCAGGCCTTCTGATCGACCCGGCCGACGCTGCGGCGAGCGCCCGGCGCATCGGGACCTGGGCGGAGGAACGTTCGGCCCGCGCCGCGCAGGTGACCCTCGCGGCGAGCAACCTCGACCGCTGGAACCGCCTCGCCGAATCCGACCGCGGTCGCGTGATCGCCCTCGTGGCGGCACTGGCCGAGCGTGCCGCGCGCGGCCAGCCGGCGCCGCTGCGCCTCCCCGTCGAGACCCCTCAAGGCCATTGAGCGAGCGCGATGCACCGTCTCTTGCTGATGTACACGATGGATCCGCGCGGCGCGAAGGTCGGCGGCATCGAGACCCATATCCGGCAGATCCTGCGGCATCATCCGGAGGATTTCTCGGTCCTGTTCGTCGGGACCGACGAGCGCGGGGACTGCACGTTAGGCGCCGTGCAGCGCCTCAGTGTCGGCGGACGCAGCTTCGATTTCCTGCCGGTCGCCCGGATCGAGCCGGAGGCGGTGAACCGGGCCGCCAAGCGCCTGACCCAGTCGACGACGCTCCGCTACGTGCTCGGCGCGCTCCGCCATATCGGCGCGATCCGCCGGGCGCTGGGGCCGGGCCCCGCCACCGCCGACCTCCACCGCTTCGAGTTCGCGCCGCTCGCGCGGCTGCTCGGCCTGCCCGCGATCCAGATGATCCACGGCGAGGGCTCGAAGAAGGACCGGATGGATTCCCTCATCAAGACCTACTGGTACATCCACAGCTCCGGCGAGCGGCTGGCGCTCCGGCTCGCCCGCGGCATCTACTGCGTGAACCCGGCGATCGTGGAGCGCCTCAAGACCGAGTTCCCGCACGCCCATCCGAAGGCGGAGCTGCTCAGCGTCTCGGTCGATACCGGGCTGTTCCGGCCGACGCCGTTCGACTGCGCCGACGACACCCTGCGGATCGTGTTCGCCGGCCGCCTCGACGAGTTCAAGGACCCGCCGCTCCTGTTCCGCACGGTGGCGGAACTCCGGCGCAACCTGGGCCGGGTCGAGCTGCACTATATCGGCGCGACCGACCCGGAGCGCTACGCCGAGTTCGCCGCGATCCGCGACGTCACCGTGCGGCACGGCTTCCAGGATGCGGAGGGTGTCGCCCGGATCATGGCCCGCTGCCATGCCGGCATCCTCACCTCGTTCTTCGAGGGCATGCCCTGCTACCTGCTCGAAGGGCTCGCCGCGGGGCGCCCCTTCGGCGCGATCCGCCTGCCGCAATACGACCCGCTGGTGGTGCGGGGCGTGAGCGGCGCCCTGGTGGAGCGGCAGACGCAGCCCGAGGCCTCCGCGCAGGCGCTCGCCGCGGGCTTCGTGGAGATCTGGGAGGGCATCAAGGCGGGCCGCATCGATCCGGAGCGCGTCGCCGCGATGGTCGAGCCCTACGCCATCACCAACCAGATGAGCCGCCTGTTCGCCCGCCACCGCGCGCTGCGCGGCGACCGGGCCGGCGCGCGGCAGGTCGTGGCCGCCTGAGGCCTCAGGCGCCGTTCCCGGCGGCCACCTCCCGGAACAGGGCCTCGTAGCGGTCGACGGCGACCTCGGCCGCGAAGGCCCGGGCGCGCTCGGTGCGGGGGCCCGGCGGCCCAGGATCGGTGAGCGCTGCGGCGATCGCCTCCGCCATCGCCGCCTCGTCCCCCACCGGGACCAGACAGCCGTGGGCCCCGTCGGCCAGTATCTCGGCCGGGCCGTCGCAGGCGGTGGCGACCACCGGCAGGCCGTGGGCCAGCGCCTCGACGACGACATTTCCGAACGCCTCGGCCCGCGAGGACGAGACGTAGCAGGCAGCCTCCCGGTAGAAGCGCCAGGGCTGCTCCACATGGCCGGCGAGCCGGGCGCGGTCTCCGAGGCCGAGCCGGGCGATCTCGGCCTCGATCGCGCCGCGCTCCGGCCCCTCCCCGACGATGACAAGCCGGGCATCGGCACGCAGCCGCGCGAAGGCGCGGACCAGCGTCGGGAAGTCCTTGGCCGGCACGAGGCGGCCCACCGCGAGGACCACCGGCCCGCGCGCGGCGAGTTCGCCCACGTCCCGCGCCGGCACGGCGGCGGTGATCTCGACGGGGTTGTGGATGCAGTGGGTGCGGGCCGCTCCGCATTCGCGGACGTAGTGGTCGCGCAAGCCTTCGGAGACGAAGACCGAGCGGGCGGTCAGGCGCGAGAGCAGCGGCGTCGCCCGGTTGCCGAGGCGGCTCAGGCGCTCGGGCTCGCTCTGCGGATGGCCGTGGAACGAGATGAGGGCGTGCCGGTGCCGGCCCGCGCCGATCGCGGCCAGCACGTGCTTCAGGTTCGAGACGCCGAGCGCCGAGATCGAGATGTCGGGTTGTTCGGCGGCGAGATGCCGGCGCAGGCCAAGGACCGCATGGGCATGGCCGCGCCCGAGATGCAGCAGCGCGACGCCCGGGATCGGCGCCGGATTCTCCTCGTGATCGTAGGCGAAGGTGACGGCGTGGCCGCGCGCGGCGAGCTTGGCCGCGAGCGAGGCCCAGACGCGCTCCGCCCCCCCGCCGGTCGTGGCGTGCGTGTAGAACAGCAGGCGCAAGGGTCGGGTCACGCGCGCTGTCCTCAGTAATGGGGATCCCAAAGGGACAAGTCCCTTTGGCGGGGTATCGGGGCGGAGCCCTGATCGGAACCCCCAGGGCTCCGCCCTGGACCCACGAAAGGGGTGACCCCTTTCGAAACCCGGACTCTCATGGCGGCGGCGCTCAGTGCGCCTCTTCCCAGTTCGCGGCGGCGCGAGCCTCCACGACGAGGGGGACCTTGAGGTCGAGGGCGGGGGCGGGCGCCTGCTCCATCACGGTCCTGATCACCGGCAGCGCGCGCGCGATCTCGTCTTCCGGCGCCTCGAACACGAGTTCGTCGTGCACCTGGAGGAGCATGCGCGCCGTCAGCTTCTCGGCCGCGAGCGCCTCCTCCATCCGCACCATGGCGCGGCGGATGATGTCGGCGGCGGTGCCCTGGATCGGCGCGTTGATCGCCTGCCGTTCCACGCTCGCCCGCTCCTGCGGGTTGTTCGAGCGGATCTGCGGGTAGTGGCAGACGCGGCCGAACAGGGTGGTGACGTAGCCCTTGTCGCGGCAGAGCTTCTTGGTGTCGTCGATATAGGCGCGGATGCCCGGGAAGCGCTCGAAATACTGCTTGATGAAGGCCGAGGCCTCCGGCTGGCCGATGCCGAGCCGGTCGGCGAGGCCGAAGGCCGAGATGCCGTAGATGATACCGAAATTGATGGTCTTGGCCCGCCGCCGCAGGTCGGGCGTCATCGCGTCGAGCGGCACCCCGAACATCGCCGAGGCGGTCGCCGCATGGATGTCGATGCCCTCCTCGAAGGCCTGACGGAGCTGGGGCACGTCGGCGATGTGGGCCAGGATGCGCAGCTCCACCTGGCTGTAATCGGCCGAGATCAGCCGGTTTCCCGCGGCCGCCACGAAGGCGCGGCGGATGCGCCGGCCCTCCTCGGTGCGGATCGGGATGTTCTGCAGGTTGGGCTCGGACGAGGAGAGCCGGCCCGTGGTGGTGGCGGCCAGCGAGAACGAGGTGTGGACGCGGGCCGTCTCCCGGTCGGCATGCTGCTGGAGCGCGTCCGTGTAGGTCGATTTCAGCTTCGAGAGCTGGCGCCATTCGAGGATCTTGCGCGGCAGCGGGTGCCCGGCCTGGGCCAGCTCCTCGAGCAGGGTCGCAGGGGTGGCCCACTGGCCGGACGGCGTCTTCTTGGCGCCGGGCAGGCCCATCTTGCCGAACAGGATGTCGCCGATCTGCTTCGGGGATCCGACCGAGAATGTCTCGCCCGCATCCTCCTGGATCTCGTCCTCCAGCCGCGCCAGGATCTGCGAGAAGTCGCCCGAGAGACGGCTCAGCATGTCGCGGTCGACGCGGATGCCGGCCCGCTCCATCCGGGCGATCACCGGCAGCAGGGGACGCTCCAGGGTCTCGTAGACGGCGACCCGCCGCTCGGCCACGAGACGCGGCTTCATCATCCGCCAGAGCCGCAGGGTGACGTCGGCATCCTCCGCCGCGTAGGCGGTGGCCTTGTCGAGCGCCACCCGGTCGAAGGTGACCTTGGCGCGGCCGGTTCCGGCCACGTCCGAGAAGGTGATCGGCTGGTGGCCGAGATGGCGGCGGGCGAGCTCGTCCATGCCGTGCCCGCCCTTGCCGGCATCGAGCACGTAGGAGATCAGCATGGTGTCGTCGAAGGGCGCCACCTCGATGCCGTGTCGGGCGAGAACGACCCAGTCGTATTTCAGGTTCTGGCCGACCTTGAGGACGCCGGGATTCTCGAGGAGCGGCTTCAGGCGGGCCAGGGCCTCGCGGATCGGAATCTGCTCCGGCACCGGCTCGACCGCGTCGCTCGGTGCTGCGCCCTCGCCGAACAGGTCGCCCTCGTTCCGGTCGGGCTTGGCCGCGCGGACATGGGCCAGGGGGATGTAGCAGGCCCGGCCGGCCGCCACCGCCAGCGAGACCCCGACGAGCCCGGCATGGTTCGCGTCGAGGGAATCGGTCTCGGTATCGACCGCCACCACGCCCGCCTCCTCGGCCTCGGCGATCCAGGCGTCGAGCTGTTCGAGGCTCAGCACCGTGTCGTAGGCCGCCGTGTCGAACGGCTTCACCGACTCGGCCGCGCGCGCGGCCACGAGATTGCCGGGCGTCGGCTCGGGCGGGGTGCGCGGCTTCGGGGCCGCGTCGGGCAGGTCGAACTCGGCGAACGGATCCGGCTCACCGGATCCCGGGGGCGCCGCGCCCGGCGGCCGCTCGGCGCCGGCCGCCTGGGTCTCGGGGTCGGGCGGCACGGCATCGCCGAAGAAGGGCAGCGCGTCGCTGCCGCCCTCGGCATTGGCGTAGCCGTGCGGCCGGGCGCCGGGCAGCAGTCGCGGATCGGGCTTCACCGCCTCGGGATCGACGTGGAGCATCTGCGCGATGCGCCGCGTGAGCGTGTTGAACTCCATCGCCTTGAGGAAGCCGACGAGGCGCTCCGGATCGGGCTTGGGCACGCGCAGCGCGTCGAGCGGCACGGGGACGGAGACATCCTCCATCAGGGCGACGAGCTTCCGGGAGAGCTTCGCCTGATCGATATTGGCGAGCAGCGTCTCACGGCGCTTGGGCTGCTTGATCTCGCCGGCCCGCTCCAGCAGCCCGTCCAGACTGCCGTATTCCTTGATCAGCGCCGCCGCCGTCTTCAGGCCGATGCCCGGCACGCCCGGCACGTTGTCCGACGTGTCGCCGATGAGCGCCAGGGCGTCACCGATCTGAGCGGGCTGCAGCCCCTCCCACTTCGCGACGATGGCGTCCACGTCGAGGTTCCGCTCGGGCCGGTAGCCGGGCTTGCCCTTGGCGCCGGACTCGAAATCGTAGAAGCGCACCAGCGGCCCGACGAGCTGCATCAGGTCCTTGTCGGAGGAGACGATGATGACGCCCGCCCCCCGCGCCTCGGCCTGCCGCGTGTAGGTGGCGATGAGGTCGTCGGCCTCGTAGCGCTCCAGCTCCACCGCGTGGAGGCCGAAGGCGCGCACCGCGTCGCGCATCAGCGGCATCTGCCGCTTGAGGTCGTCCGGCGCGTCGGGACGATGGCCCTTGTAGTCGGGGAACATCTCCTTGCGGAACGAGCCCTCCGACTTGTCGAAGACGATGCCGAGATGGGTCGGCATCGTGCCCGCCGCACCGTCCTGCAGGAACTGCGCGATCTTGGTGCAGAACAGGCGCACGGCCCCGGTGGGCAGGCCGTCCGAGGGGCGCGAGTTGTACTTCTGGTCCTGATTGATCGACTGGAAGTAGGCCCGGAAGATGAAGGACGAGCCATCGACCAGGATGACCTGATCGTCGGGGCCGACGGGCTTCTCCGTGTCCGCGGCGTCCGCGCTCGGTTGGGTCTCGGTCTGCGCGCTCATCGGGCCTTCGCGTGCGGTGCGGGTGGCCCTGTCTAGAGCCATAACGGCCCGACGGAAACGCCCGATGCGGTCGCGGGAACCGCCGTCCTCAGGCGCGGGCCGGCTCGCCTCGGACGGGCAGCGCCGCCCGTCGGCGCGCCGCGCGGCGGCGGAGGATGTAGAGGGTGAGCCCCGTCGCCGCGAAGAGCGGCATGGCGAGCGCGGCGAGGCAGAAGACCAGGGCGACGGCGCCCCCGAAGAAGCGCCCGCGATGGACCTCCAGCATGTTGTCGGCGATGCGCCTGCCGAGCGACTTGTCGGCCGCGCGCGACACGGAGACGAGGGCTCCCGAGGCCGCATCGAAGATCGCCTCGGAGCGTGCGCTCAGGGGATCGTCGGCCTGGGCGAGGTAGCGGATCCGGATGTCGCCGTCCCGGCCTCTCGGCAGGGTCACGACGGCCACGGCAGCGCCGGCCCCCTCCCTTGACGCGAAGGCCTGCCACGCCCTGTCGAGGGCGACGGGCCGGCGTTCGGCGCGGGAACCCTCGCGCCGGCCCCGCTCGGGCTGGGCGGGTTCCGTCTGTGCGGCGGTCCGCGGCGGGCGCTGCTCGGGCCAGCTTCCGGTCAGCAGGTAGGTGGCGCCGGCCCGGTAGGATTCGAAGGACCACCACAGGCCCGTGAGGGCGATGACGAGGTAGATCGGCATGACCCAGGTGCCGACCACCGCGTGGAGCGACCACCAGCGCGGGCGCCCAGGCCGCGCGAGGCTGGGGCGAAGCCAGATCGTCCAGCGGTGCAGCTTCGGCCAGCGCAGGTAGAGCCCCGTGCCGAGGAAGACGAGAAGCGCGATCGCGCAGATCCCGGTGATCGTGCGGCCCCAGCCGCGTCCGCCGCCGGGCAGGAGCAGCCAGCGGTGCAGTTCGCGGATCGTCTCGAACGCGGCCTCGCCCGCGACCGCCCCGCGATCCGCGCCGTCATACGGGTCGGCATAGTGGGAGGACAGGTGCTCGCCCGGCACCGCGCCCGCGAAGCGCACGCGCACCGCCCGGGTCGGATCGGCGTAGAGGGTCAGGCCGCCGACGCGCAGGCCCGGGTGGTCGGCCTCGATCCGGGTGACCAGCGCCTCGGGCGCGAGGCGCGCCCGGTCCGCCGGGACGATGGCGGCGCGCTCCGCGTTGAGCGCGTCCGTCACCGTCTCCTCGTAGCTCATCAGGGCACCGGTGACGCCCATCAGCGCCAGGACGAGGCCGGCGGTGAGGCCGAGCAGCCAGTGGGTCCGGAACAGGACGGTGCGCAGGCTCGGACGCATCGCGCTCACCGGCTCCTGCCGTGCGCGGGGCGGGCCGATGGGACGCGCGCTCCGCCGAAGCGGGGGTCGGTTCGGCGCGAGGGAGCGCGAGACATCAGAGACCTTGGGCCGTGCCCGATCCGGCGTGATCGGGCACGGCTCTAGCGGCCGGTCGGCCTGCCGGTCAAGACGAACGCGGTATTCGACCGGCCGATCTCGCTCAAATTCGAATGTTTCCAATCAACGTGACCGCCCGATACAGGGCGACGGCCCGCGCATTGTATGCGAATGTTTCCAGCCGGCGCCCTCCCGGCACCGAGCCTGCGCACCGCGTTCAGGACGTGCCGACGGCCTCCCCCACCGTGTCGGCCATGCGGGCCTCGCGGCGGCCCAGAGGCTCGGGCCGGCCCCGCGTGGTGTCGCGGGCGGTCTGGTGCTCCATCTCGGCGTTCACCTCGGCCCCGATCAGCACGATGATCGTCGAGAGCCAGATCCAGGTCATGAAGCCGATGACCGCACCGAGCGAGCCGTAGGTCTTGTTGTAGGTGCCGAAATGGGCGACGTACCACGAGAACAGGGCCGAGCCGCCGAGCCAGAGGATGGCGGCGAGGGCACTGCCCCAGGTCACCCAGCGCCAGCGCGGCGCGTCGCGGCTCGGCCCGTAGCGGTAGAGCGCGGCGAGCGCGAGCAGGACGGCGACGAGCAGCACCGGCCAGCGCAGCAGCGCGACGTACCATGCATCCGTGCTGAGCCCGACCGTCTGGAACAGCACCGGCAGCACCACGATGGCGCCGAAGGCCAGAAGGATGAAGACCAGCGCCCCGACGGTGAAGGTCAGCGAGATCAGGTTGAGACGGATGAAGCCGCGCTTCTCGCGCTCCTCGTAGACGACGTTCAGAGCGTCGAAGACGCTCTTCACGCCGCCATTGGCACTCCACAGGGAGAGCAGGATGCCGGTGACCGCCGTCAGCCCCAGGGTCCCGTCGCGCGTCTCGGCGATGCGCTTGACCTGATCGCCGACGATGTCGACCGCGCCCGACGGCAGGATCCCGTGCAGGCTGGCGAGGTGGCGGTTGATCTCGTTCACGTCGGCGAACAGGCCGTAGCAGGCGACGAGCGCCGCGGTGGCGGGGAAGATCGCGAGCAGCACGTAGAAGGTCACGCCGGCCGCGACCGTGACGAGGCGGTTCTCGGAGACGTCGTGGATGACGCGCAGGCCGATATCCTTCCAGCCCGCCGCAGGAATCTCCGAGGGGGACTCGGCCTGCCGCCCGCGATCCGCCTCCGTCCGCGCGGCCCGGCGCGCCGCGCCGCCCTCGTGCGAGCCGGAGGTCTCGCGCGGCGCCTCCTGCGTGCCCGAGGCCGGGCGCG
>NZ_CABFPH010000007.1 GCF_902141845.1 Methylobacterium symbioticum
CACCGGAGGCGCGCCGGGCTGGACGCCGGCCGCGGCCGTGCCCGTCCGGGCGGCGCCCACCTCCGCCAAGCGCGGCGCGGGCAGGAGCAAGGCACGGCGCCCCAGGTCCGAGGCTGGCCTGATCGCAGTCTCGTAAGACACAGGCGCGCATTCCGGCTGTCGAGCGGAGCGCCCCGGTCCGCTCAGCTCCTCCGGGTGGCTCGTCCCTCCTGCTCCTCGAAGCCCTTCAGCACCTTGTCGAGGGTCATCGGGTAGTCGCGGATGCGGATGGCGGTGGCGTTGTAGATGGCGTTCGCCACCGCGGCGCCGGCACCGCAGATGCCGAGCTCGCCGAGCCCCTTGCTCTTGAGCGGGTTCGCCTTGTCGTCGAGTTCGGGCAGGAACACGGCCTCGATCGCGGGCACGTCGGCATGGGCCGGCACGTGGTACTCGGCGAGGTCGCGGTTCACGAAGCTGCCGAAGCGCGGGTCCATCACAGCGTCCTCCATCAGCGCGGCGCCGATGCCGAAGGTCATGCCGCCAATGGCCTGGGACCGCGCGGTCTTGGCGTTGAGGATACGCCCGCCGGTGAATACGCCGAGCATGCGGCGCAGGCGGATCTCGCCGGTCTCGGCGTCCACCGCGACCTCGGCGAAATGCGCACCGAAGGAATAGTGGGAGAACTGCTCCTTCAGGCTGCCGGGCTTGATCTCACCGGTCGCCTCCATCCCGTCGCGGCCGGCGAGGTCGGCGAGCGCCTCCGAGCGGTTGCCGGAGGTGACGCGCCCGTCCGCGAAGGCGGCCCCCTCCACCGCCATGTCGGCGGCCTTGAGGAGCGCCTGACGGAGGTTGTCGCAGGCCACGTAGAGGGCCGAGCCCGCCGAGCCCGCCCCGAACGAGCCGCCCGAGCCCGCCGCCATCGGGAAATCGGTATCGCCGATCTCGACGCGGATCCGCTCGACCGGCAGGCCCATCATCTCGCCCGCGATCTGAGCGAGGATGGTGTAGGTGCCGGTGCCGATATCGGTCATCGCCATGCGCACCGTCAGGCTGCCGTCCTGGGCGAGGCGCACGCGCGCGGCGGAGGGCATCAGCGGGTTGAGCCGGGCGGCCGCCGACATGCCCATGCCGACGAGATGGTGCCCCTCGCGCCGGCTGCCCGGGGCCTGGCGCCTGTCCCAGCCGAACATCCGCGCGCCCTCGCGCATGCAGGGCACGAGTTGACGCACCGTGAAGGGGACGCGTTTCTCGGGATCCTGCTCCGGCTCGTTGCGCACGCGCAGCTCGATCGGGTCGAGGGCCAGCTGCTCGGCGAGTTCGTCCATGGCGCATTCGAAGGCGAGCTGGCCCACCGCCTCCCCGGGCGCACGCATGGCCGAGGTGATCGGCACGTTCAGATTCGCCAGGCGATGCCGGGTGATCCGGTGCGGCGCGGCGTAGAGCGCGCGGGTGACGTTGGCGGAGGTCTCGAAGAACTGGTCGCCGATCGCGGCGTCCGACCAGGATTCGTGGGCGATGGCCGACAGGCGCCCGTCGCGGTCGGCGCCGAGGCGCACGCGCTGGATCGTGTCGGTTCGGTGGGTGCCGACATGGAATTCCTGCTGCCGGGTCATCGCCACCTTCACCGGCCGCCCGACGATGCGGGCGGCGAGCGCCGCGAGCGTCGCTTCGGGCTGGATCTGCAGCTTCGAGCCGAAGCCGCCGCCGATGTAGCGGCTGACCAGCCGGACCTTGTCCTCCGGGATCTTCAGCACCGCGGCCAGCGATTTCTGCCCGCGGTTGAGCATCTGGTTGGCGGTGAAGAGCACGACCCGGTCGCCCTGCCATTCGGCAATGGTGGCGTGCGGCTCCATTTGGGCGTGGATCTGCGGCGGGGTGGTGTAGGTGACGTCGAGCCGCACGGGCGCCGCGGCGAAGGCCGCCTCGAAGTCGCCGGCCTGCGAATCCGGGTCGGTCTGGGCCGGCTTCGGCTTGTAGGTCTCCGGCAGCGCAGCCTTGAGGGAGGCCTTGGGCGGTGCGGCGTCGTAGGCGACGCGCACCAGGGCGGCGGCGGCACGGGCCTGCTCGAAGGTCTCGGCCACCACGAAGGCGACGGGCTGGTCGAAGAAGTGGATCTCGGTGCCCTGGAGCTGCGGCCAGACCTGCTCGCGCTTCTCGCCCTGGGCCGGCACGTTCTCGTGCGTCATCACGTGGAGCACGCCGGGCGCGCGCCCGGCCGCGGCGGCGTCGAGGCTGCGGATCCGGCCGCTCGCCACCGTCGCGCCGAGGATGAAGCCGTAGGCCGCATTCCGGGGCTCGCGCACCTCGTAGGCATAGGGGGCGCGGCCCGTCACTTTCAGGCGGCCGTCGATGCGGTCGACCGGGCGTCCCACGAGCCCGTCGGGGCGCCCGTCGAGGGGCGTCGCGCCGATCGGCTGATTCATCTCCATGGAGAGGGTCCTCGCGAATGAGCAGGCGATAGGAGCAGGCGGCGGGTTCAGGCCCGGGCGGCCTCGTCGAGGACGGCGCGCAGGGTCCGGCGCGCCAGCGGGATCTTGAAGTCGTTGGCGCCGTAGCCCTTGGCGCCCGCGAGCACCCGGTCGGCGGCGGCGTCGGCCGCGCCGGTCTCGACCAGCGCGCGCTCGGCGGTCTCGACCCGCCACGGCCTGTGCGCGAGGCCGCCGAAGGCGAGGCGGGCATCGGCCGGGCGGCCGCCCTCGCCCTTGACGATGATCGCGGCCACGGAGACCGTGGCGAAGGCGTAGGAGGCCCGGTCACGCACCTTGCGGTAGAGATGCGTGCCGGCGATCGGCTTCGGCAGCGTCACCGCGGTGATGATCTCGCCCGGCTGCAGGGTCGTCTCGGTCTGCGGCGTGTCGCCGGGCAGGCGGTGGAAGGCGGCGATCGGAATGGTCCGCGCCGCGCCCCGCGCGTCGAGGGTCTCGACCGTGGCGTCGAGCGCCCGCATCGCCACGTTCATGTCGGAAGGGTTCGTCGCGATGCAGGATTCGCTCGTCCCCAGCACCGCCATGATCCGGGTGAAGCCGCCGATGGCCGAGCAGCCCGAGCCGGGCTCGCGTTTGTTGCAGGGTTTCGACGTGTCGTAGAAGTAGTAGCAGCGCGTCCGCTGCAGCAGGTTGCCGGCGGTGGTCGCCTTGTTGCGCAGCTGTCCGGAGGCGCCGGCAAGGAGCGCCTTGGCGAGCACCGCGTAATCCTTGCGCACCCGCGGATGCGCGGCGAGGTCGGCATTGCGCACCAGGGCGCCGATCCGCAGGCCGCCGCCTTCCGTGTCGGCCACCGTGTCGAGCGGCAGGCGGTTCACGTCGATCAGAGTCCCGGGCGTCTCGATCTGAAGCTTCATCAGGTCGAGCAGGTTGGTGCCGCCGGCGATGAAGCGGGCATCCGGGCGCGCGGCCGCGATCTCGGCGGCTTCCGCGACGCTCTTCGGGCGCTCGTAGCTGAAGGCCTTCATGATGCGCCCCTCAGATGTCGGCGGCGTCGCGGATCGCCGCGACGATGTTGGGATAGGCGCTGCAGCGGCAGATGTTGCCGCTCATCCGCTCGCGGATCTCGGGCTCGGCGAGCGCGGCCTCGAGGACGAGCGGCTCGGCGATCTGCGCGCTGACATGGCTCGGCCAGCCGGCCTTCGCCTCGCGCAGCATTCCGACCGCGGAGCAGATCTGGCCCGGCGTGCAGTAGCCGCACTGGAAGCCGTCATGCGCGATGAAGGCGGCCTGGACCGGGTGCAGGGCGTCGCCCTCGGCCAAGCCCTCGATCGTGGTGATCGCGTCGCCGTCGTGCATGGCGGCGAGGGTCAGGCAGGCATTGATCCGGCGTCCCTCGACCAGCACCGTGCAGGCGCCGCACTGGCCGTGGTCACAGCCCTTCTTGGTGCCGGTGAGACCAAGATGCTCGCGCAGGGCGTCGAGCAGGGTGGTGCGTGTGTCGAGCTCGAGGTCTCGCGCCTGCCCGTTGACGGTGAGCCGCACCGGCATCGTCTGCGGCGCCGGATCGCCGGGCGCGGGCGCCGCGACGGCATGGCCCGGCCAGCCGAAGCCCGCCGCGCCGACGGCCGCGGCGCAGCCCTCGACCATCGTGCGCCGGGTCAGTGCCAACGGGTTTCGCTGCTGTGGATCGTTCATGCCGCCATCCCGCGCTGCAACTGGTGCGGGTGGCAAACGTCCTGTGCCGGGGTTCGATCCGCCCCGGACTTGCGCCCGATCGGCGCGGGGCGTCAGATCTCCCCGGCCAGCCCGTCATGGCCGATGGCGGACAGGGTGAGATGGTCCGCTCCGACCTCGGCCCCCGTATAGCCCAGCATATGCGCGAGCTGGTCGCGCGCCCGCCAGACGCGGCTCTTCACCGTCCCGATGCGGCATTTGAGGATCTCGGCGGCCTCCTCGTAGGAGGCGTTCTCGACGGCGACGAGGATCAGCGCCTCGCGCATCACCGCGGGCAGGCGGTCGAGGGCGGCCTGAACATCCTGCAGGTCGAGATGGCCGCCCTGCTCGGGCACGGTCGAGAGCCGGGCGGCATGATCGCCGTCCGTGTCCGAGACCTCGCGGGACTGCTTCCGGTGCACGCTGTAGAAGGCGTTGCGCATGATCGTGAACAGCCACGCGCCGAGATTAGTCCCAGCCTTGAAGCTCGCGCGGCTGCGCCAAGCCCGCAGGAGCGTGTCCTGGACGAGGTCGTCGGCGGTGGTCGGGTTGCGCGTCAGGGACACGGCAAAGTTGTGGAGGCTCGGCACCGCTTCGAGCAGGCCGGCCCGGAACGCCTTCGCATCGCGATCCTCGGTCTTCGTCAGCGCCGCGTCCAGCTTGGCGATCAGCTCGGCGAGATGGGGCGTCGGCGGAGCCGGTTTCATCTCTGCATAGGCGGATTGAAGATGCAGGCCGAGATGCGCCCGGATGGCCTCGGTGAGACCCGGACGGAGGTCTGGGGATGCGATGGCGTTCGGCAGGGCTGGATGGCCAGACATCGAACCTCGTTCGCGCAGAAGTTGCCGGAAAAGCGGTATTGCACTTGTTGGTTCAACTCTCGCGCAGGCATCCAGGGGTTGCAGCAACATAGGTTACCGGTCCTGTCCGAAGACCCCTCGCGGCACTGGATCGGGCCGCAAAAGGAGCCAGGTGATGGCGAAATCATCCCGCGACCAGAGCGCGCGCCCCGCTCAGCCGGGGCCGGCGCCCCGCCCGGAGCCGACAGCCATGGCCGACCCTGTCCCGAGCCTGTCCCTCATCGACGGCCGGCCGATGCCGCAACTCGGCTTCGGCGCCTATCAGGTCGAGGAGGCCCGCGCCCCCGCGGTGGTCGGTGCGGCGATCCGGGCCGGATACCGCTCGATCGACACGGCGGCGATCTACGGTAACGAGGCCGGAATCGGACGGGCGATCCGGGACGCGGATGTCGCGCGCGCGGATCTCTTCATCACCACGAAGCTGTGGAATGACCGGCACGGCTACGACGCGGCGCAGGTCGCTCTGGACGAGAGCCTCGCCCGGCTCGGACTCGATCACGTCGATCTCTACCTGATCCACTGGCCCTGTCCGGGGCAGGGCCGGTTCGTGGAGGCCTGGAAGGGGCTGATCGCGTTGCGCGCGTCAGGCAAGGCGCGCGCGATCGGCGTCTCGAACTTTACGCCCGCGCATCTCGACCGAATCATCGGGGAGACCGGTGTCGTCCCGGCGGTGAACCAAGTCGAGCTGCATCCTCGCTTCCAGCAGGCGGCGTTGCGCGCGGCCCACATCCGTCACGGGATCGTGACGGAATCCTGGAGCCCGCTCGGGCGCGGCCAAGGCCTCGCCGACCCGGTCCTTGTTGCGATCGCGAAGGCGCACGGGCGGACGTCGGCCCAGGTGGTTCTGCGCTGGCACATCCAGAGCGGGCTCGTCGCCATCCCGAAGACGGCGACCCTTGAGCGTATCTCCGAGAACATCGCGGTCTTCGACTTCACCTTGAGCGCGGACGAGATGGACCGAATTGCCGCCCTCGACCGGGTCGATGGTCGCACCGGGCCGGATCCCGACCGGTTCGGCTGAGAATATATTGCTGCATCGCAGCGAGAGTTGGGGCGCATAACACCGCGTCGCAAAACCTTTATGCTCAGTCTCAGCATATCTGGACAGGGCTGTCTGGGCCGCCTAAGTTAGGCGGCACAATGCTCAAACTGAGCATAATGGAGGACGCCATGGCGGCGACCAGTCAGCCGATCTCCCGCAGCCCCGCCGGTCTCGCACCGGGTCTGCCCCTGCCCGACCTCTACGCCCGGGTCAGCCGGCACGTCCCGGCGATCGAGTGGCCGGCGCTCGCCCCGGACATCGAGGCGATCCTCCGGCTCAAGCGCGAGAAGAACGCCGTCATCCTGGCGCACAACTATCAGGCGCCGGAGATCTTCCACACGGTGGCGGACATCGTCGGCGACAGCTTGGCGCTCGCCCGCGAGGCGGTGACCGTCGAGGCGCAAGTCATCGTGCTGGCCGGCGTCCACTTCATGGCGGAGACGGCCAAGCTGCTGAACCCAGGCAAGACCGTGCTGATCCCCGACATGGGCGCCGGCTGCTCCCTTGCCGACTCGATCACGCCCGAGGACGTGCGCGGCCTGCGGGCCAAGTATCCGGGCGTTCCGATCGTGACCTACGTCAACACCTCTGCGGCGGTGAAGGCGGAGTCCGACCTCTGCTGCACCTCCGGCAATGCCGTCGCCGTCGTGCGCTCGCTCAATGCGCCGCGTGTCCTGATGATCCCCGACGAGTTCCTTGCCCAGAACGTCCAGGCCGAGGTGCCGGAGGTCGAGATCCTGACCTGGGCCGGCCATTGCGAGGTGCACGAGCAGTTCACCCCGGCCGACATCCGTGACGTGCGCGAGAGCTATCCCGGCGTCACCGTGATCGCGCACCCGGAATGCCCCCCCGAGGTTGTGGCCGAGTCGGACTTCTCCGGCTCGACCGCGATGATGATGAACTTCGTCACCGAGAAGCGGCCCCGGCAGGTCGTGCTGGTGACCGAGTGCTCGATGGCCGACAACATCGCCGCCGAGAACCCCGACATCGAGTTCATCAAACCCTGTAACCTCTGCCCGCACATGAAGCGGATGAGCCTCGGCAACATCCGGCGCGCCCTCGAGACCATGACCCACGAGGTCACGGTGGATGCGGCGCTCGCCGACCGGGCGCGCGCGGCGGTGGAGCGCATGCTGGCGGTGCGCGCACGATGAACGCCCTGTCCCGCAACCCCGCCGACCGCGTCGTCGTGGTCGGTGCGGGCGTCGCCGGTCTCAGCGTCGCGCTCCGGCTGGCGCCGCGGCCCGTCACGCTTGTGACGGCGCAAGCCCTCGGCCTCGGAACTGCGACCGGCTGGGCCCAGGGCGGCATCGCGGCCGCGATCGGCGCCGACGACGCGCCGGAGTTCCACGCGGCCGACACCCTGGCGGCCGGTGCGGGGCTGAGCGAACAGGCGGTGGCCCTGCGCGTTGCGGCGGAGGGCCCACGCCTGATCGACTGGCTCGTCGGCCTCGGCGTGCCCTTCGACCGGCAGGCGGACGGCGCCCTGGCGCTCGGTCTCGAAGCCGCGCATGGACGCCGCCGCATCGTGCGCTCGGGGGGCGACGCCACCGGCGCCCGCGTCCTCGAAGCCCTGGTGCGCGCGGTGCAGGCCGCTCCCTCGGTCGAGGTCGTCGCCGCCCGCGTCACCGACCTGCTGCAGGACGCGCACGGCGCCGTGGCCGGCGTGGTCTGCGAGCGAGACGGCGCCCCCTTCCGCATCCCGGCCCAGGCCGTGGTGCTGGCCACCGGCGGCGTCGGGGCGCTCTATGCCTCGACCACGAACCCCCGAGGTGCCACCGGCCGCGGCCTCGCGCTCGCCGCGCGGGCCGGCGCGGTTCTCCGTGACACGGAGTTCGTGCAGTTCCACCCGACCGCGATCGCGGCCGGCGCCGACCCGATGCCGCTGGCCACCGAGGCCCTGCGCGGGGAGGGGGCTTGCCTCATCGATGAGCGCGGCGAGCCGGTCATGGCCGGTGTCGATGGCGGCGACCTCGCCCCCCGCGATGTGGTCGCCCGCGGCATCTTCCAGGCTTTGGCCCGCGGCCGAACGGTCTTCCTCGACACGCGCGGGGCGCTCGGCGACCGCATGGCCGCGCGTTTCCCGACGGTCGCCGCGCTCTGCGCCGAGGCCGGCATCGACCCGGCGCGCCAGCCGATCCCGGTGCGCCCGGCCGCGCATTACCACATGGGCGGCATCGCGGTGGATGCCTCCGGCGCCAGCACCGTGCCAGGCCTCTATGCCTGCGGCGAGGTGGCCTCGACGGGGCTGCACGGCGCCAACCGGCTCGCCAGCAACTCGCTCCTCGAAGCGCTCGCCTTCGCGGGCTTCATCGCCGACGGGCTCGACGCCGCTCCCATCGGCGCCGTCCGGCCAACCGCGACGCAGGTTCGGGCCGGCTCCGACCTCGCCGCGATCCGGGCGCTGATGGAGACCCGCGTCGGCGTGGTCCGGGACGAGGCCGGCCTGCGCGCGGCCGTTTCCGCCCTCGCGCCGCTGGCGCCGTCTTGCGACGCCGCGCTCACCGCGCTGCTCATTGCCCACGGCGCGCTCGCCCGCGCGGAGAGCCGAGGCGCCCATTGGCGCAGCGACTGCCCCGCCCAGGCACCCGCCCGCCACAGCGAGACCACCCTCGGCGGGCTCGAACGCGCCCTCGCCGGAACCCTCGCCGTGCCCCTTGGCGGGCCCTTTGCCGATACCGTTCCGGCCACGGAGGCCCTGTGATGACCGAGATCCGTTCCGAACTGTCGCCGCTGCCGCGGCTCCTGGTGGAGCCCGTGGTGCGCGCCGCCCTGCTGGAGGACCTCGGCCGGGCCGGCGACATCACCACGGATTCCATCGTCCCGCCCGAGGCGCGTCTAAACGGTGTGATCGCCGCGCGCCAAGCTGGCGTGATCTCGGGTGTGGACGCTGCCCGCATCGCATTCGAGCTGATCGATCCGGCCGTGCAGGTCGCGGTGGAGCGCGGCGACGGGGCCCGCGTCGCGCCGGGCGACGTGGTGATCCGGCTCTCGGGGCCGGCACGGGCGATCCTCACGGCCGAGCGCGTCGCCCTCAACCTGCTCTGCCGGATGTCCGGGGTCGCCACCGCCACGGCCGGTCTGGTGGAGGCGGCCCGCCCGCATGGGCGCGCATCCATCGTCTGCACCCGCAAGACGACCCCGGGCTTGCGCGGCCTGGAGAAGCATGCAGTGCGGGCGGGCGGCGGCTCGAACCACCGGTTCGGCCTCGACGACGCGGTGCTGATCAAGGACAACCACATCGCGGTGGCCGGCGGCATCGTCCCGGCGATCGAGCGCGCGAAGGCGCGGGCGGGGCATCTCGTGAAGATCGAGGTGGAGGTCGATACGCTGGCGCAGCTGGAACAGGCCCTGTCGGTGGGGGCCGACGCGGTACTCCTCGACAATATGAATCCCGAGACGCTGCGGGAGGCGGTGGCGATGGTCGACGGCCGTGCGCTCACCGAGGCCTCCGGCCGGATCACCGTCGAGACGGTCGGTGCCGTGGCGGCCTCCGGCGTCGATCTGATCTCCTGCGGCTGGATCACCCACAGCGCCGCGATCATCGATCTCGGCCTCGACGCGGCCTAGCTGGCGCAGGCCTTTCGGATCCGCAAAAAGGAAAAAGCGCGCCCCGGTGCCGGGGATCGCGCTTGCGAGGTAGCCCGCGGTCTCAGGGACGGGCGATGCAATCCTAAGTCGGAGACCGCGGCCGGCGCACCCCGTCGCACGGGAAACTGGATACATTGTTCAGCCGCTGTCGCGACGGTGCGGCCAGTCGATCCGTCATGATTGCTCAGGATCTGGGCAGATCGGGCCGGCGTTCGTGTTCGCTCGGCGTCGTCATCCCGGTCCTACGGCAAAGCTGCCACAGTGTTGCCATGACATCACGAGGGGCCCCGAACCTCGCTGCGGTGCGGTTTCAGGCTTGGCTTTAAGCGGGGCTCGTTTACCCGTTGGCGAGAGATGTCCGAGCATTCTGCCGGACGAATTTTCACCGCGTTTCCACAACCTTCTGCCTTCGAGAGACCTCGATGCGTCGACACGCCCCCGCCCTGCTCGGGCTCGCCTTCGCGGCTGCCGCCTGGGCGACGCCCGCGCTCGCTTACGAGATCGATCCGCTTACCCGTCAGCCCCTCGACAACGCGCTCTCGGTGCGCGTCCGCCCGCAGAGCGTGCAGGCGGTGCCGACCGCCAACGCCGCGCTGAACACGGCCGATCCGCTCGACTCGGCAGTGCCGCAGATGTCGGCGATTCCGCGTGAGACGGTGGCCTATAACGGTCCCTACGGCGCCGGCACGATCGTGGTCTCCACCGCCGAGCGGCGGCTCTACCTCGTCCTCGGCGGTGGCCAGGCGATGCGCTACGGCGTCGGCGTCGGGCGTCCGGGCTTCACCTGGGGTGGCGTGCAGACCGTGACCATGAAGCGCGAGTGGCCGGATTGGCGCCCGCCGGCGACGATGCTGCGCCGCCGCCCCGATCTGCCCCGCTACATGAAGGGCGGTCTCGAGAATCCGCTCGGCGCCCGCGCCATGTATCTCGGCGGCACGATCTACCGCATCCACGGCTCCAACGAGCCGGAGACCATCGGCACCGCGGTCTCCTCGGGCTGCATCCGCATGACCAACGAGGACGTCACCGATCTCTACGAGCGCGTGAAGGTCGGCACCCGGGTCGTCGTCCAGCGCTGAGGCGCACGGCTCCCGCACAAACTGGAACGTCAGAACGCCGGCCTCGCGCCGGCGTTTTGCGTTTTTGGGTCGTGTGGGCCGCCCGGATCGGGTCGGTCGCCGGCGCCGGTTCAGGCCGCGCAGAGACTCTCGATCTCGCGGATGACTGCGCAGCGCATGCTGTGCAGGCGGCCGAGCATCGGCTCGACGCTGCGCTGCTCCTCACAGGCGAGTTCGATCTCCCGGCAGAGGTCGGCGAAGTGCCGGAAACCGAGCACGCCGCTCGCCGAGATCATGGCGTGGGCGTCGTGGGCGAGCTGTCCGCGCTCGGGAGTGCTGCCCGCCGGCCCGAAGCGCTCTCCGAGCTCCTTGGCGAGGGTGGCCAGGAGGTGCTGCATGCGCTTCTGTCCGACCACGGCGGTGACCTCCTCGAAGGTCGAACGGTCGAGGATCTTCGGAGCAACTTCCGCCTCCGCGGGGGAGGGCGCGGCCTCGCCGCTGGCCGTCCAACGCTCCACGCCCGCGAGCAGGGCTGCGCGCTTGAATGGCTTGCCGATATGGTCCGTCATTCCAGCGGCGCGGAAGGCCGCCACCTGCTGCGGCCGCACGCTCGCGGTCATCGCCACGATCGGTAGCGCCTTGCCCTGGTCGAGGGCGCGGATCTGCTGCGTCGCGGTCATCCCGTCCATCCCTGGCATCTGCACGTCCATCAGAACGAGGTCGTAGGACGCCGCGCGGACCGCCGCGATTGCCGCCGGTCCACTCTCCACGGCGTCGACCGTGTGACCGGCCGC
Organism: Methylobacterium symbioticum; assembly: GCF_902141845.1. Lineage (GTDB taxonomy): Bacteria > Pseudomonadota > Alphaproteobacteria > Rhizobiales > Beijerinckiaceae > Methylobacterium > Methylobacterium symbioticum. The sequence goes on from NZ_CABFPH010000007.1 coordinate 11,464, forward strand.
GCACAGCACGGCGATCGCGAGGTCGCGGTTGAGCGGCATGTCCTCCACCAGGAGGATGCGGCGGGGCGGATAGTCCGGCTCGGCGGACGGCGCCGCCTGCCCTGCTGGACGCGCAGCGGGCGCGACGGGCAGGCGCAGCGTGAACCAGAAGGGCGAGCCGCGGCCCGCATCGCTCTCGACGCCGATCAGGCCGCCCATCAGCTCCACGAGCTGACGTGAGATGGCGAGGCCGAGGCCGGTGCCGCCGTATTCCCGCTGGATCGTGCCATCGACCTGACTGAAGCGCTCGAACAGCTTGTGCAGTTTGGTCGTGGGGACGCCGATTCCGGTATCCTGCACGGAGAAGCGCAGGCGTACCTCGCCGCCGTCCGAGCCCGCCAACCGTTCGAGGCCGAGCGTCACGCTGCCGGCATCGGTGAACTTCACGGCGTTGTTGAGCAGGTTCATCAGGACCTGCCTGAGGCGGTCGGCGTCGCCGATCACGCATCCGGGCAGGCCGGGGCCGACGCGCACGTCGAGGCGCAGCCCCTTGCCGTCCGCACCCGCCCGGGTGATCGCCACGGCCTGATCCATCAGGTCGGTGAGGACGAAGGGCTCGGCGGCGAGCTCGACCTGTCCCGCCTCGATCTTCGAGAAGTCGAGCACGTCATTGACCACCGTGAGCAGCGCCGCGCCCGCGCCGCGGATCCGCTCGGCATGGAGGCGCGCCGGGGTGCCGGCCTCGAGCTCGTCCACCAAGAGGTCGGCATAGCCAAGCACGCCGTTGAGCGGCGTGCGGATCTCGTGGCTCATCGTGGCGAGGAACTCGCTCTTGGCCGCGCTCGCGCGCTCGGCCTCGCCGCGGGCCGCCTCCGCGGCCGCCTTGGCGCTCACCAGGGCCGCCTCCGCGCATTTGCGCGCGGTCACGTTGATGTTGAGCCCGATCAGCCGTAGCGGCCGGCCGTTCTCGCCGTAGACCGCCCGGCCGGTGCTGCTCACCCAGCGGGTGCGTCCGTCCATTCCCGGCACGCGGAACTCGACGGTGAAGCTGTCGTTCCGCCTCACCGCCTCGGTCACGCCGGCCATCGCCGCCGGGCCATCCTCGGAATCGACGAGGGTGAGCCACTCCTCAAGGGAGAGGGTGTGACCCTGCGGCGCGTCGACTCCATGCAGTGTCGCGCTCTCGCCCGACCAGATGATGCGCTGCGTCTGGAGATCGAACTCCCATATGCCCGCCCCCGCTGCCTGCTGGGCGAGCTGCAGGTGGTTGCCCGTCTCCTCGAGCTTGCGCCGGGCGCCGATGATCTCGTCGATGTCGAGCGCCGTGCCGAGCATGGCCACGATCTCGCCGCGTTGGCGGATCGGGATCAGGATCAGCTTGTGCCAGCGATAGGCGCCGTCGCGGCGGCGCAGGCGCCCCTCGATCCGGTAGGGACTGCCTGTGCGCAGGGCCGTCCGCCAGGCCCGTTCCATCCGCTCGGCGTCCTCGGGATGGTTGCGGCCGATGCGCTCGGCGCGCCGATTGCCGATCGGGCCGTAGTATCGGTCGAATTGCTGGTTGGAGTAGGCCTTCTCGCCGGTCTCGACCGAGAAGATCCACACGAGCTGCGGCAGCGCGTCCGCGAGCGCGCGGTAGCGGGCCTCGCTGGCCTCGCGGGCAGCGATCTCCTCCTGCTGACGCTGGTTGGCCTCGTGCAGACGCAACTGGCCGACCACGATGGCCGCGAGGTCCTGCAACTGGCGCCTCTGGACCTCGCCGAAGGGGCGTCCGACGGTGTCGAGCAGGCAGAGCGTGCCGATGCGCAGGTCAGGCCCGATGATCAGCGGCGCACCGGCATAGAACCGGATTCCTGCCGGACCGGTCACCAGGGGGCTGCTGGCGAAGCGCGGGTCCTGGGTCGTGTCCGCGCAGACCAGGATCTCATCGGCCAGGATCGTATGGCCGCAGAAGGCACCCTCACGCGGGATCGGCGCGCCGTCGGTGCCGCAAGCGGCCCCGAAGCGCAGATGATCCGCCTCGACCAGCGACACCAGCGCGATGGGTACGCCGAACAGGCTCGCGGCCGTCCGGCAGATCGCGTCGAGATGCACGGCGGGATCCGCCCCGAGATCGCCCAGCGCACGAAGAGCTGCGAGCCGCGCGGCCTCGTTGCCTGCGACCGGAAACGCCATCTGACCCGCTCCCCGCAACCGGCCGTGACCGGGTGTCGTCTCCCCCTGTCCGGAACCATCCGGCTAGGAGGCGGCTGATTGCTTAAAACAAGCTTTATTGTCCGGGCGGTCCCAGGCAAGGCCGGGGCCAGACGATCTGCGATCAGGCCGAGAGCGTCGCGCAGGGCCGGCCCCCTGGCCCGGGACGCCGCACACACCATCTCGTGGCGGCGCCGATGCCGTGGCCGAGGAACCCGCGCGAGGGGGATGACCGTCTATTTCACTGCCGACACCCATTTCGGCGACGCCCATATCCTGCGCCAGCGCAGCGCCCGCTTCGATGCGTTGGAGGCCCATGACGAGGCTCTGATTGCCGGGTGGAACGCGGTGGTCGGGCCGGAGGATGAGGTCTGGCATCTCGGGGATTTCGCCGCCCATGCGAGCCGGGCCCATTGCGCCGCGATGTTCGCGCGCCTCAACGGCATCAAACATCTGATCCTGGGCAACCACGACACCAACCGCGTCCGCACACTCGCCTGGGCGGAGGCGCCGGTCGAGACCGCCCGGCTCCGGCTCGACGGACCTGACGGCACGTCCATCCGCCTCTTCCTGGCGCATTATCCGCACCGGGCCTGGCCCGGCCTGTGGCGCGGGGCCCGCCATCTCTACGGGCACACCCACGGCACGATCCCCGACACGCGCTTCTCCTGCGATGTCGGTGTCGATGCCTGGGACTTCCGGCCGGTGGCGCTGGTCGACCTGATCGCCCGGCAGGACCGAGCCACGCTTCTGCCGGACGAACTCGCGGTCCGGGCCCCGCGCAACCGGGCCGAGTGTTGAAAACTGGCGCGACCGTAGCAGTTTAGCGCTCGATCCGTTTTCACCGCGTACCGGCCGCCACCATGTCGCTGTATAGCCGCCTTCACCGGCCCGAACTGACCGCCTCCCTCGCCCTGGGCGACGCAGCCTTCGACGCGCTTCTCACCGACCCGCCGCGGGTCTTCCGGGCCGGCACGGCCATTGTCGCACAGGGCGAGCGGCATGATTACGTCTACCGCTTGCGCACCGGCTGGGTGGCCCGCATCCGCGAGCTCACGGACGGGCGCTCGCAGTACCTCCTCGTGTTCCTGCCCGGCGACATCTTCGGCGTGAAGAGCATGTTCGTCCTCCACCAGCCAGACGCGGTGGTGGCCCTCTCGGACGTCACCGTGGATCGGGTGGAGTACCAGCGGCTCAAGGCCGCCTTCGATGGCAATCCGGACCTCGCCACCCGCTGCGCCTGGCAGATCACCGAGGAGGAGCGGCGCCTGCACAATTGGGTGGTCAGCCTGGGCCAGGGCAGCGCCGAGGAGCGCATCGCCTACGTGCTGCGCGAGTTCAGCGAGCGACTGGCGGGCTCCGACCCGGGCGGCAAGAGCGTGCGGGAATTCGCCATGCCGTTGACGCAGGAGCAGCTCGGCAACGTGCTCGGCCTGACCCCCGTCCACGTGAACCGGGTGCTGCGGCGGCTGCGGCAGGAAGAGATCGTCAGCGTGCGCAACCGCATGGTCCGCATCGTCAACCCGGAGGCGCTGGAGCGGATCGCCCGACCGCTGCAAGACGCGCCGGTCGAGCCGCGCGAGGCGGAGGTCGCCGAGGTGGCCGGGTAAGGCGGCTCAGCCTGCTCAGGCCGAGCGGGAGGCCTCCTCCGGGCTCATCCAGGTCCAGCCCGTGCCCATCTGGTGGCGGAACCAAGTGAACTGCCGCTTGGCGTAAGCGCGGGTATCGCCCTGGCCGCGCAGGATCGCGTCCTCCAGGCTGAGGCGCCCGTCGAGATGGGCGATCAGCCCCGGCACGCCGTGGGCGCGCATCACAGGCAGCATCGGGTCGAGGCCGCGCTCCCTCAAGGCGACCACCTCGTCGAGGGCGCCCCCGGCGATCATCTCTCGGAAGCGCCGGTCGATGCGCGCGCGCAGCTCGGTCCGATCGGGGGCCAGGAAGATCTTGCGCAGTGGTCGGCCGCTCAGGGGGCCTGGGATGCGGCTGCCGTGGAAGGATGCGATCGGCCGGCCCGTCGCCGCCAGGATCTCCAGCGCGCGCAGCACCCGTGCCCGGTCGCTCGGTCGGAGCGTGGCCGCGCCCGCGGGGTCCTGGGCGGCGAGATCCGCGTGGAGCGCCTCGGTCGGCCGGCCCTCCGCCGCCGCGCGCACTGCAGCGCGGACGGCCTCCGGCACCGGCGGCAGGTCGGAGAGACCCTCCTCAAGCGCGCGGAAATAGAGGCCGGTACCGCCGACGAAGACCGGCAGCCGCCCGTCGAGCGCACTGAGCAGGGCGGCCACGTCGCGGGAGAAGTGGCCGGCCGAGTAGTTCACGCCGCCATCCACATGACCGTAGAGCCTGTGTGGCACCCGCGCCTCCTCGGCCGGGTCCGGCCGCGCCGTGAGGCGGCGCAGATCCGCGTAGACCTGCATCGAATCGGCGTTGACCACGACGCCCCCGTGGCGCAGCGCAAGCGCGGAGGCGAGCGCCGACTTGCCCGAGGCTGTCGGCCCTGCGATGAGGATCGCCGCCGGCCGATCCGTGGACGGCCCCTGTGACACCACGCTGAAACGGCTCCCCGGATGACCCTCGTCGCGGTCCTGATAGCAAACCCCGCCCGGCCCGCCATCACCGATGCGGTGCTGGCCGAGACCCGGCGGGTGCTGGGAACCGCGCACCAGCCGCGGATCCTGCACGGCGAGGTGGCGGCCGAGGTGATGCTGGCGGGCGAGGCCGGCTCGGCCCCGTCCCTGACGGAGCGCCTGCGCGCCGCGCTCGGGGATGAGCCGATCGACGTGGCGGTGCTGCCGGCTGACGCGCATCGGCGCAAGCGGCTGTTTCTCGCCGACATGGATTCCACCATGATCGAGCAGGAATGCATCGACGAGCTGGCCGATCAGGTCGGGCTGAAGGCGCATGTCTCCGCCATCACCGAGCGCGCCATGCGCGGCGAGATCGCCTTCGAGCCGGCCTTGCGCGAGCGCGTGGCGCTCTTGAAGGACCTGCCGGTCGGTGCGATCGATCGGCTCATCGCCGAGCGCATCACCCTGACTCCTGGCGGGCGCACCCTGGTGCGGACCCTGCGGGCGCACGGCGCCTATACCTGCCTCGTCTCGGGGGGCTTCACCCTCTTCACCGGGCCGGTCGGCGACAAGCTCGGCTTCGAGGAGAACCGGGCGAACCGCCTGACGCTCGCAGGCGAGAAGCTCGCCGGCACGGTCGAGGAGCCGATCGTCGGCAAGGCCGCCAAGCGCGAGACGCTGATCGAACTGCGCGAGCGCTTCCACCTGGCGCCCGCGGAGACGCTCGCGGTCGGCGACGGCGCCAACGACCTCGACATGCTGGGCGAGGCCGGGCTCGGCGTCGCCTTCCGGGCGAAGCCCGCGGTCGCCGCCGCAGCGCAGGTGCGCATCGAGCACGGTGATCTCACCGCGCTCCTCTACCTCCAAGGCTTCGCCGCGGCCGAGTTCGTGGGCTGAGCGGGCCGCCTGTCACGGGGCGCCGCCCCCGGCAGGGTGTCAGGCCGGGACCCGGCCGCTAGACTGGCCTCCACCGAAGAGCCGCCGTCCGCGCGGCCGTGGATCGAGCCCGAGGACCCGCCCATGAACGCCCCGACGCGCCCACCTGGCTCTGCCGCGCCCGAAGCCTCGGCTTCGGCCCGCTTCGTTTGGGACGATCCCTTCCTGCTGGAGGACCAGCTCACCGAGGACGAGCGCGCGATCCGCGACGTGGCACAGGATTTCGCGCGGGAGAAGCTCCTGCCCGGCATCGTCGAGGCCTACGCGAACGAGACGAGCAACCCGGACCTGTTCCGTGCCATGGGCGCGCTCGGCCTGCTCGGCGTGACGCTGCCCGAAGAATACGGTTGCGCAGGCGCGAGCTACGTTGCCTACGGCCTGGTGGCGCGGGCCGTGGAGAGCGTCGATTCCGGCTACCGCTCGATGATGAGCGTGCAATCCTCCCTCGTCATGTACCCAATCTACGCCTACGGCTCGGAGGAGCAGCGCCGGAAGTTCCTGCCCAGGCTCGCCAGCGGCGAATGGATCGGCTGCTTCGGCCTGACCGAGCCCGATGCCGGCTCCGACCCCGCAGGCATGAAGACGAAGGCCGAGAAGACCGCGGATGGCTACCGGATCTCGGGCGCCAAGATGTGGATCTCGAACGCCCCTTTCGCCGACGTCTTCGTGGTCTGGGCGAAGTCCGACGCCCATGACGGGGCGATCCGCGGTTTCGTCCTGGAAAAGGGCATGAAGGGCCTCTCGGCCCCGACCCTCAAGGGCAAGCTCAGCTTGCGCGCCTCGACCACGGGCGAGATCGTGATGGATGGCGTCGAGGTCGGCGAGGACGCGCTCCTGCCGAACGTCTCGGGTCTGAAGGGGCCGTTCGGCTGCCTCAACCGGGCGCGCTACGGCATCTCCTGGGGCGCGATGGGCGCCGCCGAGGATTGCTGGCACCGCGCCCGCAGCTACACGCTCGACCGTAAGCAGTTCGGCCGGCCGCTGGCCCAGACGCAGCTGGTACAGAAGAAGCTCGCCGACATGCAGACCGAGATCGCGCTCGGCCTTCAGGCCTCCCTGCGCGTCGGGCGACTGATGGATGCCGGCAAGATGGCGCCCGAGATGATCAGCCTGGTCAAGCGCAACAATTGCGGCAAGGCTCTCGACATCGCTCGGACCGCCCGCGACATGCACGGCGGAAACGGCATCATGGGCGAGTACCATGTCATGCGCCACGCCCAGAACCTTGAGACGGTCAACACCTACGAGGGTACGCACGACGTGCACGCGCTGATCCTCGGCCGGGCTCAGACAGGGCTGCAGGCCTTTTTCTGATTTGACCGTGGTCGCGTCGGGACAAAGTGTAGCACGATCGGTTCCAGTCCGCCGGCCGTTGACGTCTCACAGAGTTCGCGAGCGGCAGGATCGGATCATGAAACAGCTTCTCTTCGCCTCAGCACTGCTTACCGGCGCGATCGCCCTGCTTCCGGTAACGGCCGATGCCCAGCGGGGCCGCGCCATCGGCAGCGGGATCGCGGGAGGCACCCTCGGTGGTGGGGGCGGCGCCCTCGCAGGCGGCGGCGTCCGGATGGGCACCTTCGGGGCGGGCCGCGGCGGCTTCGGCGGTGTCGGCGGCCAGCAGACGATCGGTGGCACTGGTTTCCGCGGTGGCGGTCTCCAACAGGGTGGCGGTTTCGCGGGTCGCGGCTTCGGCGGCGGTCCGCGGCCGGGCTTCGCCGGCAATCCCGGCGTGGCCGGTTCGGGCGCCACCAATCCCGGCGTCGCGGCCAATCCGGGCTTTGCCGGGCGCAATCCCGGATTCAACAATCCTGGGCTTGGCAATCCGAGATTCGGCAATCCCGGCTTCGGCAACGGCTACCGCGCCGCGGGCTTCAACCGAGGCTACGGCTTCCATCGGGGCCACGGACACTGGCGCCGCGGCGGCTACGGTCTTGCCGGCTTCGGGGCTGGCGTCGGTCTCGGCCTTGCCGCAGGCGGCCTCTACGGTGGATACGATGACGCTTACCCGTACCCCTATGACAGCTATTATGGCGGCGGCTACGCACCGGTGACCTATGGCGCCGAGGATGAGACCGAGCAGGCGACGACGTCCGACGCCGGCGCCGTGGCGTATTGCGTGCGCCGCTTCCGCTCCTACGACACGCGGACCGGCACCTATCTCGGCAATGACGGCCGGCGCCACGCCTGTCCGTAACCGATTCCGAACCCCCGGATCTTCATGATGGCCCCGCGCGTTCCGACGCGCGGGGCCATCGGCCATCTGGAGCCGGGCGGCAGAGAACGGGGCTGCCATGACCGAGTCGGCGATCGAGACCCTCAACCGGGCGCGCGCCAGCCTCGTGCGCGAGCGCGACACGCTCGCCCGCCGCATCGCGGGCATGGACCTCGCCCCGGTGACGATGGCCGAGGACCTGACCCGCATTCTGGTCGCGATCGAGACCCTGGACCGTGCGCTGACGGCGGAAGGCCAGCCCTACCTGCCGCCGATGAGCGCGGACTGAGATCCCGTGTGTCGAGAGGGATCATCCCTCTCGCGGGTCCGGGCAGAGCCCGGGATCTTCCGTCAGGGCTTCGCCCCGACACCCCACCAAAGGGATCATCCCTTTGGGATCCCAGATGGATGGATCAGCCGCCCGTCACGCTCATGTGGCGCGGCACGGCGGCCGGGCGCTGGCGCTCGATGACGAAGTCGTGGCCCTTGGGCTTGCGCGCGATCGCGTCGATCACCGCCTGCGTGACCAGGGCGTCGTCTGGCGAGGCCCGCAAAGCCGCGCGGAGATCGGCGGCGTCCTCCTGGCCGAGGCACATGTAGAGCTTGCCGGTGCAGGTCAGGCGCACCCGGTTGCAGCTCTCGCAGAAATTGTGAGTCAGCGGCGTGATGAAGCCGAGCCGCCCGCCGGTCTCGGCCACGCGCACGTAGCGGGCCGGCCCGCCGGTGCGGTCGGGCAGGGGCGTCAGGGTGTAGCGCTCCTCCAACCGCTGCCGCGCCACCGAGAGGGGCAGGAACTGGTCGGTGCGGTCGCCCTCGACCTCGCCGAGCGGCATCACCTCAATCAATGTCATGTCCATGCCGAGCCCGTGAGCCCAGGCGATCATGTCGGCGATCTCGTGCTCGTTGACGCCCTTCAGCGCGACGGCGTTGATCTTCACCTTGATCCCGGCGTCGCGCGCCGCGGCGATCCCGTCGAGCACGACCTTCAGGTCGCCGCGGCGGGTGATCGCGCGGAACTTGTCCGGATCGAGGGTGTCGAGGGAGACGTTGACCCGGCGCACGCCGAGATCGGCGAGCTCGCCCGCGAATCGCCCGAGCTGGGTGCCGTTGGTGGTGAGCGTCAGTTCCTGCAGCGCGCCCGTGTCGAGGTGGCGCGACAGGCGGCGGAACAGATGCATGATGTCGCGCCGGACCAGGGGCTCGCCCCCGGTGATGCGAAGCTTCCGCACGCCGCGGGCAATGAACACGCCGCAGAGGCGGTCCAGCTCCTCCAGGGTCAGCAGATCGCGCTTGGGGAGGAAGTTCATCTCCTCCGCCATGCAGTAGACGCAGCGCAGGTCGCAGCGATCCGTCACCGAGATGCGCAGATAGGTGATCGCCCGCTGGAACGGGTCGATCAGCGGCGCAGGTGCCGGGGCAGCGGTCGCTGCGAAGTCGGTACGCGGTCCCCACATCTCGGAATCACGGCTCTGCTGCGGCTGGGTGACGATGGCGTCGCGTGACGAACCTAGCATGTCCTGGCATATGAGGGGATGTGTGCCAGGGAGCAAGCTGGGCCGGACCAGCCGCCGCACGCCGCCTGTGAAAGGGACCTGATCCGTGAGCGAGGAACGCTGGCCCACCGAGATCCGCCTGTCCGCCGACAAGCGAATCCTCAACGTCGCCTTCGACGACGGCAAGCGCTTCGCCCTGCCGGCGGAATATCTGCGCGTGTCGAGCCCTTCGGCCGAGGTGCAGGGCCATTCGCCGGCCGAGCGCAAGGTGATCGGCGGCAAGCGCGCTGTCGAGATTCTCTCGGTGCAGCCGGTCGGCAACTACGCGGTCAAGCTCGGCTTCGACGACATGCACGATACCGGCATCTACGGCTGGGGCTACCTCTACACGCTCGGGGCCGAGTATTGCGACCGCTGGAAGACCTATCTCGCCGAGCTGGCGGAGCGCGGGCTCGACCGGGAGCGCCGCGGCTCGGCTCAGGCCGCGCCCGCCGCGGGCGGGAGCTGCGGCAGCGGCTGCGGCTGCCATTGAGGCCGCCAGCCGGGCCGCGGGGCCGTTGCAGGAAAGTCACCGATGCGCGCGACGGTGAAAGATGGTTAACCTCGCGCCCCTAGGGTCGGCGGCGTTGCAGACCTTCGGAGTGTCGCCCGTGACTCTTCTGCTCGTCCTCGCCCTGCTTCCCGTGGTCGCCGCCATCGTGCTCGGCCGGGGCCGGCCGGGGCCGGCGATCGGCTGCCTCTGCCTGATGGGCGTCGGCTGCGTCATCGCCTGCTCCAGCCTCGCGGGGCTGCTGCGCCACCAGCGGGCCTGAGGGCCGGTCCCGGTTCAGGGCGCGAACCGGGCCTGCAGGTTATGGCCGTGGAGCTTGGCCGAGAGCACGACCTTGGCGCCTGCCGGGAGCGGGGCCTTGAGGTCGGCGACGAGCCTGTTCGGCGCGGCGGGTTTCAGGATCAGCGTCTCGGTCTTCCCCCCGGCCTGGATATAGGCCTTGGCGCTGAGCCCTTCGGTGCTCAGCGGCGTCCCGTCCTCGTCGGAGAGGAAGAAGGTCACGCCGGTTGCGCTGCCGACGAATTCGATGGGGTGCCCGTCGGCGGTCGCGGTCTGGCCGCCATTCGGTCCGGCCGCCGCGGCGGGCGTCGCGAGCAGGGCGGCGAGGGCGGTCACGAGAATCCTGCGCATCGGCTGTCTCCTGGTGGGTCGGTGGCTTAGAAGGCCTCGGCCGGGCGGCCTGACGCCGCGTCGGCCGGGTTCGATCGGGCCTGACGCAGGCGCTCGAGCGGCTTGCGGCCGAAGCTCAGGACGAGGAGCGGCGTCAGCACCGTGTCGAGGAGCGTGGCGCTGATCAGGCCGCCGAAGATCGTCACCGCGACGGGATGGAGGATCTCCTTGCCCGGCGCGTCGGCCCCGATCAGCAGCGGCACCAGCGCGACGCCGGCCGAGAGGGCCGTCATCAGCACCGGGGCCAGCCGCTCCAGGCTGCCGCGGATCACGAGCTCCGGTCCGAAGGACAGGCCCTCGTGGATCGCCAGGTTGAGGATGTGGCTGATCTTCAGGATGCCGTTGCGGGTGGCGATGCCGGTCAGCGTGATGAAGCCGATCATCGAGGCCACCGAGAGCGGCTGCCCGGCGATCGTCAGGGCCGCCACCGATCCGATCAGGGCCAGCGGGATGCTGCCGAGGATGATGAGCGTGAACACCGCCGAGCGGTAGCGGCTGTAGAGCAGGGCGAAGACCAGGGCGAAGGACAGCCCCGAGAGCAGGCCGATGGTCCGGCTCGCCTCGCCCTGCGCCTGGAAGGTGCCCTCCAGACTGGTGGCATAGCCCTCCGGCAGATGGGACCCGGCCACCGTCTTCTCGATGGCAGTGACGATGGCGCCCATGTCGGCGCCGGGGCCGGTATTGGCCATCACCACGATGCGCCGACGGGCGTTCTCGCGCAGGATCTGGTTCGGCCCGTCCGTCTCGCGGATGTCGGCGATCTGGCGCGCCGGCACCCAGCCGGAGGGCGTCTCGATCAGCAGGTCGCCGAGCCCGCCCGTGGTGCGCACCGAATCGGAGAGGCGCATCACGACGTCGAAGCGGCGGTAGCCGTCCACCACCCGCGAGACCACCTGCCCGTTGGAGAGGCGGCTCAGCTGCTCCACCAGGGCGGCCGGCTGCACGCCGTAGAGGGCGGCGCGGGCGTAATCGACGCGGATCTCCAGCTGCGGGATCAGTACCTGCTTCTCGACCTGGAGGTCGGCGAGGCCGGGGATCTCGGCCATGCGCCGCCGCAGGTCCTCGGCGAGGCGGCGGAGCGTGTCGAGATCCTCGCCGAAGATCTTTAGCGCGATCTCGGCGCGCACGCCGGACAGCATGTGGTCGAGCCGGTGCGAGATCGGCTGGCCGACATTCACGTTGACCGGCAGCAGGGCGAGGCGCCCGCGGATATCGGCGACGAGTTCAGCCTTGGGCCGGGCGCCCGGCTTCAGCGCCACTTCGAGGTCGGAGGAATGGACGCCCTCCGCATGCTCGTCGAGCTCGGCCCGGCCGGTGCGGCGCCCGACCGAGCGCACGTCCGGGATCTCTAGGAGCAGGCGCTCCGCCACCAGCCCCACCCGGTTGCTTTCGACGAGCGAGATCCCGGGATTGAAGGTCATGTTGACCGTGAAGGAGCCCTCGTTGAAGGGCGGCAGGAAGGCCCGGGGCAGGGTGGTCGCGGCGAAGGCCGCCGCCGCGACCGCGAGGGCCGCACCGGCCAGGATCGGCCGCCGATGGGCGAGGGCGACGCGCAAGACGGCCGCGTTCAGCCGCTTCAGCAGCCGCACCAGCCCGCTCTCATGCCCCTCCAGCCGCTTCATCCCCGGCAGGAGGTAATAGGCCAGGACCGGCGTCAGGGTGATCGAGACGAGGAGGCTCGCCAGGATCGAGACGATATAGGCCTGTCCCAGCGGCGCGAAGAGCCGGCCCTCGATGCCCGACAGGGCGAAGAGCGGCACGAAGACCAGCACGATCACCATCGTCGCGTAGACGATGCCGGAGCGCACCTCGTTCGAGGCCGAGACCACCACGGCGAAGACCGAGCGCGGATTGCCGGCCCGCCGGTTCTCGCCGAGCCTGCGAAAGATGTTCTCCACATCGACCACCGCGTCGTCGACGAGCTCACCGATGGCGATGGCGAGCCCCCCGAGCGTCATCGTGTTGATGGAGAGGCCCGCGAGGTGAAACACGATGGCGGTGGCGAGGATCGAGACGGGGATCGCCGTCAGCGAGATCGCGGTGGTCCGCAGGTTGAGCAGGAAGGCGAACAGCACCACCGCCACGACGGCGACCGCCTCGACCAGCACGCCCTCGACGTTGCGGATCGAGGTCTCGATGAAATCCGCCTGCCGGAAGATCAGCCGGTCGGCGCGCACGCCCTGCGGCAGGCTCGCGGTGATCTCCTTCAGCGCCGTCTCGACCGCGCCGGTGAGGCGGACCGTGTCGATGCCCGGCTGCTTCTCCACCGAGACGATCACGGCCGGCGCGCCCATATAGCCGGCGTCCCCCCGCTTCACCCGCGCCGCGAAGGAGACCTCCGCCACCTGCCGCAGATAGACCGGCCTCGTCTCGACGGTGGCGACGACCATGTTGCGCAGGTCGTCGAGATCCATGGTCCGGCCGAGGTTCCGGATCAGGTATTCGCGGGCATACTGGTCGGTGAAGCCGCCGCCGGTGTTGGTGCCGAACTGGGCGAGCGCCGTCTCGAGCTGCGCCTGCGTGACGCCGAGTGCGCGCAAGGCCGCGGGCTGGGGCGCCACGCGGAACTGGCGCACCTCGCCGCCCATCGGGATGACCTGGGCGACGCCGGGGATCGCGAGCAGGCGCGGGCGGATGGTGAAATCCGCGATCTCGCGCAGCTGCATCGGGCTCAACCGCTCGCCGGTCAGCGCCACCATGACGATCTGCCCCATGATCGAGGAGACCGGACCCATCATCGGGGTGACCGTCGGCGGTAGCTGTGGCCGCACCATCGCCAGCCGCTCGGCGACCTGCTGGCGGTTGCGGTAGATGTCGGTGCCCCAGTCGAACTCGACATAGGTGACCGACAGGCCGACGCCCGAGACCGAGCGGACGCGGCTGACGCCGGGCAGGCCGTTCATCTGCGTCTCGAGGGGGAAGGTGACGGTCTGCTCGACCTCCTGGGGGGCGAGACCTTCGGCCTCCGTCATGATGGTGACGGTCGGCCGGTTGAGATCGGGGAAGACGTCGACCGGCAGCTTGGTCACGGCGAAGGCGCCGTAGAGCACGAGCACGGCCGCGAGCGTCAGGACGAGCAGGCGGTTGCGTAGGGACTGCGTGACGAGGAGCGTGAACATCGGGCGCCCTCCTCAGCGGACTTGGTTGAGGAGTTCGGCGCCCTGCGTGACGATCCGGCGGCCGGGCGTCAGGCCCGAGACCACCAGCACGCGGCTCGCATCAAGGGGCTCGACGCGCACCTCGCGCGGCTCGAAGCGCTCGGGCGCGGTGTGCTCGTAGACGATGCTCTGGCCGTTGCCGCCGCGGACCACGCTGGTGCGGGGCAGGGCGAGGCCGGTCTGGCGCGCGTCGGTCTCGGCGAGCACGGTGACGAACTGACCGGTGCGCAGGTCCGCCTGCGTGCCGCGGATCGCGAACTGCACCGGCACGGCCTGGCTACGGTCGGCTAGGCCCGCGCCCATATAGGCGAGGCTCAACACCCGGCCGTCCGCGAGGCGGGCGGTGGCGTCGGCGGCCGCGGCCGGGGCGTCGAAGCTCAGGGCCTCGACCCAGAGCCGGTCCGGATCGACGATCTGAAACACCACCGCGCCGGGGCTCGCCATCTTGCCGGCCACCGCGTTCGCCTCGGCGACGATGCCGGAGACCGGCGCGGTCAGCGCTTCGGGCTGGGCGCGCACGCCGTCCAGCGCGCTGCGGCGGTCGATCAGTCCCTTCAGCTCGGCCTGGGCCTCCTCCAGTTGCACCTGGGAGATGGCGCCGCCGGGCGCGAGCTTGCGGTAGCGCTCCACGCGGCGCTCGACGATGGCGATCTGCTGGTCGAGCTCGCCCTGGCGCTGGCGCATGTCGGAGACGTCCACCGCCTGGACCGGCGGCGTCACGGTGGCGAGCACGTCGCCCTTCGAGACCCGGGTGCCGAGGCGGGGGAACAGGCCGGATTCCGGCGGCGAGAGGCGGCCGCCCACCGAGGATTGCACGACGCCGCTGGCATTCGGGTCCGGCACGACACGGCCGGGCAGCTCGGTGGTGCGGCTGAGCGCGGCCTGTACGGTCACGAGGGTGCGCAGGCTCAGCACGCGCTGCGTCGGCTTCGGCACGAAGACCGCGCCGTCGGACATGCGTTGGGCGAGGTCCTGCGGGCCGGGAGCCGCCATCTGCATCGCCTGCGGAGCGCCGTGATCGTGCCCCTCGCCGGCGAAGGCGACGGGGGCGGCGAGCAGCGCTGCGGCCAGGAGGAGCACGGCGACGGCCGGCACGAGGGGGCGGCGCCGGATAGCGAGGGTCGCCACGATGCCGAGGAGGAAGCCCGCGCCCCCGATGAGGAAGGGCATCGGGTCGGCCTCCCGCAGGTGCTGGCGAAAATCGTGCGCGACCGCGAGGCCGGCATGCCAGGCGGCGGCCGGGCCGGAGGGGGGCGCAGGCGGCGGTTCCGGCACTGTGAGGGAGACGGGGAACAGCTCGGTGGCGCCGTCGACCGTCACCGTGAACAGCACGTCGTAGGCGCCGGGCGCCTCGCTCCAATGGGCGTCGAGGCGGTAGCTGCCGTCCGGAGCCGGTGCCGCATGGGCCGCGCCCTCGGGCGTCTCGGCCTCGACCTGGGCCACCGTCACAGGCTCGTTGGTCGCGGCACGGTCGATGAACACCGTGATCTGGCCGTTGCGCGCGACCGCGACGAGTTCGAGCGCGTCCGTGCTCGAGGTGCCGCGCGGTGCGATCGTCGCAGGCGCCGCTTTGGGGGCATCGCCGTGGTCGTGGCCTTCATGGGCCGAGACCGCGCCGGCTCCGAGGGCGAGCGCGAAGAGAGCCGCGCGAGCGGCACGAAATGGCATTCGCATGGGAAAAAGGCACCCTTGACCGTGTCTGAGCCCGGGCGCGGGACGACTCGGCGTCCCACGCGGAGGGCGCGCCGACGGGCGCGCCGGTTTCAGGCGAAGGGTCTGGGCGGTTCGGGCAGGATACCGGGCGCCGCGTCCGGACGGGCGGCCTCGGGGGCGGGCACAGGCAGGCGCTGCGCCGTCCAGCTTGCGACTGCGGGCGCGACGGGCGTCGCTCCAACGAAGGCGTGGCAGGAGCAGCAGCCGAGCCAGCAGGTGTCATGGCCACTGCCCGCATCGGGGGCGGCGTCGGCCAGATCAGTGGCGGAATCCGTGACGGAGACGGCGTGGCCGTGCTCGGCCGCAGCCTGGTCCAGCGCGGCGTGGAGACCCGCATGCCGGTGCACGGCGGCCTGGGCCGGAGCCGGCAGCACGAACAGCACGAAGGCCGCGATCTGAAGGATCGCGGTCAGCATGCGCCAGCCGTGCAGGGTCGGATTCATCACGGGCCGAGCCATAGCACATCCCATCCGCCCGAACAGGGGCACCCGCGCCGCCGGCCCCGCCTCCGGGCCAGGGGCGCCCCTCGCGGCGTGCCGTGGTGCACCGGCGTCGGAACCATACCCCCTAACGCGAAGGGCCTGCCGGCGCGGATCGTCTCCGCGGCGGCAGGCCCTTCGGGGGAGCGGATGGGGCGGGGATCAGACCGCGATGCGCTCCTCGCCGTCCATCGGCTCACGCAGGACGTAGCCGCGGCCCCAGACGGTCTCGATGTAGTTCTTGCCCTGGCTGGCGTTGGCGAGCTTCTTACGGAGCTTGCAGATGAACACGTCGATGATCTTCAGCTCGGGCTCGTCCATGCCGCCATAGAGATGGTTGAGGAACATCTCCTTCGTCAGCGTCGTGCCCTTCCGGAGCGAGAGGAGCTCCAGCATCTGATATTCCTTGCCCGTGAGGTGGACGCGGGCGCCGGAGACCTCGACGGTCTTCTGGTCGAGGTTCACCACGAGATCGCCGGTGGTGATGACGGACTGGGCGTGACCCTTCGAGCGGCGGACGATCGCGTGGATGCGGGCGACGAGCTCGTCCTTGTGGAAGGGCTTGGTCAGGTAGTCGTCGGCGCCGAAGCCGAGGCCCTTCACCTTGTCCTCGATGCCGGCCATGCCGGACAGGATCAGGATCGGGGTCTTCACCTTGGCGACGCGGAGCGAGCGCAGCACCTCGTAGCCCGACATGTCGGGCAGGTTCAGGTCGAGGAGGATGATGTCGTAGTCGTAGAGCTTGCCGAGATCGACACCCTCCTCACCGAGATCGGTGGTGTAGGTGTTGAAGTTCTCGGACTTGAGCATCAGCTCGATGCTCTGCGCCGTGGCGCTGTCGTCCTCGATCAGAAGTACCCGCATCGTCGGTCCCCAGCCCCGCCGGCCGCATCAGCGTTCGGACACGCCCCCGCCGCTCACCTGCCCCGGCCTGTGGACAGGCGTTCCGTCGACATTGACGTGAAACGCTAGTGGTTAATCGTTAACAAAACCTGATTCTCGGTTGCAAGCGATCTGTTGGTGTCTCTCGTGCGGCCAAGCCGGTAACGTTGACGATCTGTTCTCACAGGTGCCAGCGTTCCCCGCGCGGTCGATCCCCGCAACCCGATTCAAGTGCCTCCCCTGCAACGAGTCGTGCCCTCACTGTGGCCTGCCGGACACGCCGGTGCGGCATGTCGAGGCAGCTCGCCGCGGCCGGCCTCGCGACCCGCCTCGACACTCGGAAAGCACGGGCCGCTACAAGCCCGATGACCTCAGTGTTAAGGAGGGAGGTAAACGAAGGGTTGAGAGGGCGCCCCGGTGGCGGAGAATCCTGCGACGGCTCCCATGTCCCTCGCCGCCCTGCGGGCGGCCTTGGAGCGGGTGGAGCCGCTCGCCGTCTACGGCCGCGTCGTGGCCATCCGCGGCCTGCTCGTCGAGGTCGCCGGGCCGGTGGCCGCCATGCGGCTCGGCGGCCGACTCGACGTCGAGGGAGCGGCCGGCCTGATCCCCTGCGAGGTCATCGGCTTCCAGGGCGACCGGGCGCTCGCCATGCCGTTCGGTTCCCTGGACGGCGTGCGCCGCGGCTGCCCGGCCTATGTCCGCGACGAGGCGGCGGGCGCGGTACGCCCGTCCCAGGGCTGGCTCGGCCGGGTGATCGACGCCCTGGGGCGCCCCGTGGACGGGCTCGGCCCCCTGCCGGAGGGGCCGCGGATCTACCCGCTGCGCGCCGACCCGCCCCCCGCCCATGCGCGGCGCCGGGTCGGGCCGCCCCTCGATCTCGGCATCCGCTGCATCAACACCTTCCTGACCATGTGCGCCGGCCAGCGCATGGGCATCTTCGCCGGCTCGGGCGTCGGCAAGTCGGTGCTGCTCTCGATGCTCGCCCGCTACACCGCCGCCGACGTGGCGGTGATCGGCCTCGTCGGCGAGCGCGGCCGCGAGGTGCAGGAATTCCTGCAGGACGATCTCGGCGCCGGAGGTCTCGCCCGCTCGGTCGTGGTGGTGGCGACCTCCGACGAGCCGGCGCTGATGCGCCGGAACGCCGCCTACGTGACGCTCTCGGTGGCCGAGCATTTCCGGGACCAGGGCGCGAAGGTCCTGTGCATGATCGATTCGATCACCCGCTTCGCCATGGCCCAGCGCGACATCGGCCTCGCCGCGGGCGAGCCGCCCACCGCCAAGGGCTACACGCCGACCGTGTTCTCGGAACTGCCGCGCCTGCTCGAGCGGGCGGGGCCGGGCGTGGGGGAGGGGACGATCTCGGCCCTGTTCACCGTGCTGGTGGAGGGCGACGACCACAACGAGCCGGTGGCCGATGCCGTGCGCGGCATCCTCGACGGGCACATCGTGATGGAGCGCGGCATCGCCGAGCGCGGGCGCTACCCGGCCATCAACGTGTTGCGCTCGGTCTCCCGCACCATGCCGCGTGCCTGCGACCCGGCCTATCTGCCGGTGGTGCGGCGCGCCCGGCGCGTACTCTCGACCTATGCCGACATGGAGGAGTTGATCCGCCTCGGCGCCTATCGGGCCGGCTCGTCGCCGGAAGTGGACCAGGCGGTGGCGCTCATGCCCGATATCGAGGCTTTTCTGGGACAGGGTAAGGAAGAAGCAACGTCCATCGGCGAAGGATATGCCCGTCTCGCCCAGATCGTGGGCACCGACTGAGAGGTCGTTCCGGCATGTCCGGAAGGGGGCCTCCTTGTGAGCGTGGAGTGAGCGTCCCCCATGAAATCGCGTGACACGCTGATCCGTCTGCGCCGCTTCCAGGTCGACGAGAAGCGCCGTCGCGTGACCCAGATCGAGATGATGATGGCCGACTTCCTGCGGATGGCGGCCGAACTCGATCGGGAGATCGCGCAGGAGGAGTCCCGGGCCGGCATCACCGACACGGCACATTTCGCCTATCCGACCTATGCCCGCGCCGCGGCCACGCGGCGGGACAACATGCGCCAGTCCGCCGCCGCGCTGGAGGACCAGCTCGCGGAGGCGAAGGCCGAGCTCGGCGAGGCCTTCGAGGACCTGAAGAAGGTCGAGATCCTCGACGACCGCGAGCGCTCGGCCGAGCGCGCTGCGGAAGCCGCCCGCGAGCAGGCGGCGATGGACGGGATCGGGCTGGCCCGGGCGCGGGCCTGACCGGACGATCCCGGGCCGCGTCCGGAATCCTGTCTTCGAAGGGGACGACGCCGCTCTCGGATCCGTGATCGGCATGAAACGGTCATGATCGGCTGACATCACGCGCTGCGCGGGGCCGTTCGGCCTCACTTGCGGCGCGCCTCTTCCTGGCGCATCAGGTTCGCCCTGAAGGGCAGGTGCCATGAAGAAGATCAGCGAGTTTATTTGGCCGCTCGTCGGCCTCGCGGCGGTGGTCGTCTCGGGCTACCTGCTCTACCGGGAACTCGCCGGGATCTCCATCGCCGAGATCAAGGGCAGCCTGTTCGCGATCCCGCTCCATCACTTCCTGCTCGCCGCCCTCTCGACGCTCGTCGCATACGCGGCGCTCGCTTGGTACGATCGGATCGCGCTGCTGCATCTCGGTGTGCGGCACATCTCCTGGTTCTTCGTCTCGGTCTGCTCCTTCACCACCTACGCGCTCTCGCACAATATCGGCGCCTCGGTTTTCTCCGGCGCCGTCGTGCGCTACCGGGCCTATACCGCCAAGGGCCTCTCGGCCGCGCAGGTCGCCGTGCTGGTGGCGCTGTGCTCCTTCACGTTCGGCCTCGGGACGATCCTGCTCGGCGGCTTCGTGCTCACCGTGCTGCCCGGCACCCTGACCCGGCTCAACGGCATCCTGCCGGCCGTGCTGACCGATCCGGCCACCGCGCGCGTCCTCGGCGTCGGGCTGCTTGCCTTCGTCGCCCTCTATGTCGCCGGCTCCCTGCTGAGACTCAAGCCGCTGACGATCCGCAGCTTCAAACTTGAATATCCGCGCCCGGCCATCATGGGCCGCCAGCTCGTCGCAGCGCCCCTCGAACTCCTCGGCGCAGCCGGCATCATCTATTTCGCGCTGCCCGAGGCTGGCAATCCCGGCTTCCTCGTGGTGCTCGCGGTCTTCCTCGCCTCGTTCTCGGCGGCGCTCGTCTCCAACGCACCCGGCGGCCTCGGCGTCTTCGAGTTGGTTTTCGTCGTCGCGATGCCGGATATCGACCGGCCGGCGGTTATCGCGGCCCTGCTCGTTTTCCGCTTGTTCTACTTCTGGCTTCCGTTCCTGATCTCGGTGGTGGTGGTGCTGCTCTACGAGCGCAACCGCCTCGCCAGCGCCCTGCGGAGGCAGCCGGCGGCCGAAGCGCCGCCCGAGCCGCCGCTGACGGCGCCGGGCCTCGATGCGCGCGAGCTGGAGCGCCGCATGGAGAAGCACCCCGCCTGAAGGCAGCCTCGAGGCGGCGGCGCGCGCTTCGCCGACGAGCCCGCCCGATCCGGCTCCGTCCGGCCCTCGCCTGTCCGAGGAAGGCATGGGCTCGAGCAGAGAGGGATGGGGTGAGGGGTGAAGAACGCCCCGGATGGACCCGGCCCTCGGGCCACGTCACAGCGCGCGGGTTCCTCCGATCAGCCTTCGCCCCAGCCTTTGGCCCTTTCCCGCTCGGGAGAGACGAAAGCTGCGGTCCGGCGTGATGCGGACCGCCACTGGATCGATCGGCCGACCGCATCGGCAACGACCGACACCGGTGCAGGGCAGCCTGCGATCGTCGGATTGCGGCTTGGGATTGGGTGCGAGAAGGCGCCCGCTTGGACCCAGCCGTCGGACGCTCAGATCGATCCCACCGTACGCAGCCGCGCCCGCGGATGGATCTCCGCCTGGCTCATCACCGGGGTCTCGCGGCGGAAGCGCTCGATGATCGAACGCACGAAGGGCCGTGACTGGGCCGAGGTCACGAGGACCGGCATCTCGCCGAGGCGGGCGGCACTCTCGAAGCGGTCGCGTACCGTGTTGACGAACTCGGTCAGCTTCGAGGGCTGCATCGCGAGGTAGCGCTCCTCCCGCTCGCCGACGATCGCATCGAGGAAGGCCTGCTCCCAGGCCGGTGACAGGGTGATGATCGGCAGCGTGCCGTCCGGACCCTGGTACTGCGCGCAGATCTGGCGGCCGAGGCGGGCGCGCACGTGCTCGACGATGTCGCGCGGGTTCTTCACCCCGCCAGCCACCTCCGCGATGCCTTCCACGATGGCGCCGAGATCGCGGATCGACACGCGTTCCGCGAGCAGGAACTGCAGCACGCGCTGCACGCCGGTGGTCGAGATCTGGCTCGGCACCACCTCCTTGAGCAGGTCGCCGTGCTCCTTGGGCAGCTCGCGCAGCAGCTTCTGCACCTCGACATGGTTCAGAAGCTCCGAGACATGGGCCTTGATGATCTCGGTGAGATGCGTGGAGACCACGGTTGCCGCATCGACCACGGTGTAGCCCTTGAGCTGGGCTTGGTCGCGCAGGCCCGCATCGATCCAGGTCGCGGGCAGGCCGAAGGTCGGCTCCAGCATGTGCTGGCCCGGGAGCTGAACCTGGCCGCCCATCGGGTCCATCGCCATGAACTGACCGGGAAAGATCCGCCCGGTGCCGGCCTCGATCTCTTTCACCCGCACCACGTAGGCATTGGCGTCGAGCTGCACGTTGTCGAGGATGCGCACCGAGGGCATCACGAAGCCGAGCTCGGCCGCGAGCTGGCGCCGCAGCGCCTTGATCTGGTCGGTGAGGCGATCGCCGGCCTCGCCGTTCACCAGGGCGAGCAGGGCGTAGCCCATCTCGAGCTTGAGGTCGTCGAGCTTGAGCAGCTCCGTGACGGTCTCTTCCTTGGCCGCGGCGACCGCTGCCGGGTCGGCCGGCTTGCCATCGGCATCGAGCGGCGGCGCCTCCTTCGCGGTCTTGGCGATGCGCCAGGCGGCGTAGCCCGATCCGGCGGCGAGGGCGAGGAACGGCAGCATCGGCATGCCGGGCAGGAGCGCGATCAGCACCATCACGGCCGCCGACATGCCGAGCGCCTTCGGGTAATGGGCGAGCTGCTTGCCGAGCGCCTTGTCGGCCGAGCCCCGGACGCCGGCCTTCGAGACCAGGATGCCGGCCGCCGTCGAGACGATCAGCGCCGGCACCTGGCTCGCGAGGCCGTCGCCGATGGTCAGAAGCGTGTAGCTCTTGGCGGCCGCGCCGATGGGCATGCCCTGCTGCGCCACGCCGATGATGATGCCGCCGACCACGTTGATGAAGGTGATCAGCAGCGCCGCCACCGCGTCGCCGCGCACGAATTTCGAGGCGCCGTCCATGGCGCCGAAGAAGGCCGATTCCTCCTCGAGGGCCGCGCGGCGCGCCTTGGCCGCCTTCTCGTCGATCAGCCCCGCCGAGAGATCGGCATCGATCGCCATCTGCTTGCCGGGCATCGCGTCGAGGGTGAAGCGGGCCGCCACCTCCGCGATGCGGCCCGAGCCCTTCGTGATCACGACGAAGTTCACGATGATCAGGATCGCGAAGACGATGATCCCGATGACGAAGTTGCCGCCCATCACGAAGTTGCCGAACGCCTCGATGACGTGGCCGGCCGCCGCGGTGCCCTCGTGGCCATGGCCCAGGATGAGGCGCGTCGAGGCGAGGTTCAGCGCGAGCCGCAGCATGGTCGCGATGAGGAGCAGGGTCGGGAAGACGGTGAATTCGAGCGGGTTGTCGATGAACAGTCCCGTCATCATGATCAGGACCGACATGATGATCGACACGGCGAGGAGCAGGTCGAGCAGGACCGAGGGCAGCGGGAAGATCAGGACCGCCAGGATGGCCATGACGGCGGTCGCGAAGAACAGATCGGAGCGGCGCGACAGCGCCCGAAGGTCGCCGCGGCTCGGCAGCGCCAGGCCGTTCAGCGCCCCCGCGATGCCGCCCATCCGCTCCGGCACAGAGGCCGTCTCGCTCATGCCCGCGCTCCCATCCGCAACCGGCGGACCCGGCAAGAATTGCCGGGCGGATGGTTAGCATCCCGTTAACCTCCGGGTCCGGCCGACCGGAACCCCGTGCGGATCCGGGGCTTGAGAAGGCACGGACCCTGCCGAGGACCCACCGATGCGCGCCCTCACCGTCACGATCGCCCTTCTGGCCCTCGCCGCGGGATCGGCCTCGGCCCAGACGCCCAGCGAGGCGGTCCGGCCGGACGGCCACGGCATGGTGGGCGAGCCGCTCGAATCCGGCGCCAACAGCTTCACCGAGGCTCAGGTGCGCGAGCGCTTCGGCCGGATGGGTTTCGGCGAGATCCGCGATCTGAAGAAGACCGATCAGGGCATCTGGGAGGGCATCGCCACCCATGCCGGCAAGGAGGTCCGGATCGGGATGGATTACCGCGGGAACGTCGCGGCGCGCTGAGGAGCGGCCGCCGCAGGCCCAGCAGTTCAGGAGACGACCCATGGCCACACGCGCCGTCACGGCCCTGTTCGACGATTACGACGCGGCTGCCCGCGCGGTCGACAAGCTGGAGGCCGAGGGCATTCCGCATGCCGATATCAGCATCGTCGCGAGCGACCCGGAGAACCGGCTCACCGAGCGCGCCGCGCAACCGGGCCGCCCGGCGCCTGCCGCGGAATCCGACGCGGCCGATGGGGCCGGGACGGGGGCGACCCTCGGCACGGTGCTCGGCGGCGGAGCCGGGCTGCTCGCGGGGATCGGCCTCCTCGCCATACCGGGACTGGGGCCGGTCGTCGCGGCGGGTTGGCTCGTGGCGGCGGTGACGGGGGCGGGGGTCGGCGCCGCGACCGGGGGCCTGATCGGTGGCCTCACGGGTGCCGGCCTCAGTCCGCGCGAGGCCGAGACCTATGCTGAAGGCGTGCGCCGCGGTGGGACCCTGGTGACCGCGCGCGTCGACGCCGACATGGCCGACCGAGTCCTCGCGATCCTGGACAAGCACGGCTCGATCGATCTCGATGAGCGCGCCCAGGGCTGGCGGGCCCAGGGTTGGACCGGCGGCACCGGCGAAGCCGGCCTGACCCGGACGACCGACTTGGCTGGACCCGGTCTGGCCGGGTCCGGGGTCGATGCCGCGACGGCCGATGGACGCCCGGGGGGAACGCTGCCGCCGAGCCATACGCCCGGCTCGACTACCCGCTGAGGCGGGCAGCCGGCGCGGCTCAGGCGATCTGCTTGCGGGCGAACATGGCGCCAGCGAACAGAATCGCGGCGCCTGCGGTGATCAGGCTGATCATCAGGGCGCGCCGCGGCTGCACGGCCGATTGAGCCAGAACCGGCGGTACGATCAGGCTGAAGAACTCGATCTGCCGCGCGGCGATGATGCGGGCCCGCTCGTTCGCGGTCAGAACCGCCGCGTAATACTTCTCGGCGTCCTTGCGCTCGTTGTCGAACCCTTCGAACCGGGTCAGGGCGTCCGAGAGCAGGCGCTTCTGCTCGGGATCCAGGCTCGCCGCCTGCCGTTCGAGGCGGGCGATGTTCTCGTCGAGGTCGCGGATCTGGGTCTTCAATTCGACGATCCGGTTGGAGCTCGGGCCGAGATCGCGCTGTGCGACGGTGAGCTGCACGGCGAGGTTGATCCGGGCGGTGCGCAGCTCGCCGATCGTCTTGAGGTTCGCCTCGTTCGTCTTTTGCGCATCGAGGACGCCGTCTCGATTGCGCAGGTCTCGCACGGCGAAGCGGATCCGGGTCATCCGCTCCTCGGCCAGCTTCAGCTCTCGGTTGCTCTCCGCGACCGCATCCCGCCGGGCCCGCATGGTGAGTTCGTTGACCATGCGCTCGGCCTCCTTGAGGACGGCCCTGGTGATGGTCAGGGATTCCTGCGGGTCGAAGGCGTTCACGGACAGGGTCATGATGCCCGATCCCGACTCGACGTCGATCGAGACGCGCTGGCGCCAATACTTCACGAATTTCTCGATCGGCTTCTCTGGATCGAAGCGCGACAGGTAGTCGATGCTGTCGCGGCTGAACCACTCCCGCAGCGGGATCTCTTTCTCCAAGACCTCCAGCATCGCGCGGCTCAGGATGTATTCGTACGTGATCAGCGTGTCCTGCGCGATCAGCTCCTTGGGCACGCCGAGATTGGTGCCAACCTTGTCCGGAGTGGCCTTCTCGGCACCGCCGAGCGCCGGCCGGATCGCGAAATGCGTCTCGGTCACGTAACGATCGGAGGCGATCAGCCCGTAATAGATCGCGCCGCACAGGGTCGGCAGAACGAAGCAGAGCACGAACAGAACGGGCAGCCACGGATCGCGCTTGACGTGGCTCTGGTAGGATCGGATGCCCTTCTTCCGGTCGGCGAAGCGTGACAGCCGCGCGATCTGCCGAAGCGATTCGGCAACCGCCTGCGACTTGTCCGCCGTGCTGAGCGGCTGACCCTGCGGATTGCGGATCTCGACGTTCATCGGGTGGTTCGCTTCCCCTGCCGACCGCCGGGTCGCGGCGATCGATCGTTCCGGCACCTGCACTCGCACCCGCCCGCGGCGAAACCATGTCCGTCGCGGTTCGGCAGCGGGGACCGGGTCAGGCGTTCAGGCGTCGATAGAGTTCGATCGCGTCGTTGACGTCCTCGTAGACGATCGCGCGTCCGTTGAGGAGGACGATGCCCTGCTGACACCATTCGCGGATGACCTCCATCGAGTGGGAGACCATGATCACGTCGGCATGCTTGCGGCGGCTGGAGAAGACCTCGTTACAGCGCTTCTGGAAGCGCGCGTCGCCCACCGAGGTCACCTCGTCGATCAGGTAGCAGTCGAACGGGATCGCCATGCTCATCCCGAAGGCGAGGCGCGCGCCCATGCCGGAGGAATAGGTTCGGATCGGGACGTCAAGATAGCTGCCGAGCTCGGCGAAGTCCTCGACGAAATCGAGGACCCGCCGCGGATCCTCGCCGTAGATGCGCGCGACGAAGATGACGTTGTCGCGGCCCGTCATCTGCGGGTGGAAGCCGCCCGCGAAGCCGAGCGGCCACGAGACGCGCAGACCGCGGTGGATCTCGCCCTTCGTCGGCGCCTCGACCCCGCCGATGAGGCGCATGGTCGTCGACTTGCCGGCGCCGTTGATGCCGAGGATCCCGTAGCTGACGCCCGGCTTGAGGGTGAACGAGACGCGCTCCAGGATGGTGCGGCGATGGCCGTCCGTCCTGTAAACCTTCGTGACGTCGTCGAAGCGGATCACCGGGCCGTCCTGCGATGCGCGGCCGTATCCGCGCCGGATGTGCGTTCGTCCGACCTGACTCGTTCGCGAAAGCGGCGAATCTGAGATCAATCGACCGCGGGCGCGTGCAGCTCGGCGTCGGTGAAGCGCTGCTGCTCGGCCATCACGAGGCCCGCGAGCTCCCGCTTGATCGCGTTGAACTCGGCCGAGGCGGTGTCGCGCGGACGCGGCATCTCCACCATGACGTCGCGTTTGAGCCGGCCCGGCCGGTAGGTCATCACCAGGATCCTGTCGGCGAGATAGATCGCCTCCTCGATCGAATGGGTCACGAAGATCACGGTCTTGCGGTACTCGGCCCAGATCCTGAGCAGCTCGTCCTGCAGGGTGCGGCGCGTGAGCGCGTCGAGGGCGCCGAAGGGCTCGTCCATCAGCATCACCGGCGGATCGAGGGCCAGGATGCGGGCGATGGCCACGCGCTGTCGCATCCCACCGGACAGATCCTTCGGGAAGCGCTTGCGGAAGTCCGACAGGCCGAGGGTGGCCGTGATCCGATCGACGGTCGCATTGGCCTCGCCGCGCGGCACGCCCTTGATGTCGAGGCCGAAGCGCACGTTGTCCTCGACGCTCATCCAGGGAAACAGCGCGTATTCCTGGAACACCATCCCGCGATCCGGCCCCGGCCCGGTCACCGGCGCGCCGCCGATGGTGATGCGGCCCGCGGTCAGCGGCGTGAAGCCCGCGATCGCGTTGAGCAGGGTCGACTTGCCGCAGCCGGAGGGGCCGAGCAGGCAGAGAAACTGCCCCTCCGGCACCGTCGCGGTGACGTCCTGCAGGGCCGCGACGCCGGCATCGCCGCTGCCGAACACCTTGCTGGCATCCGCGACCACGATCTCTGCCGACATGCCGTTTCCCGTCTCGCACTGACTGATTAGGAGGGGAGGAGGAAGCGGGTGCTACCGCTCCAAGCCGCGGTGCCAGCGCAGCAAATGGTCGTTGAGGCGGCTCATCGCGCCATCGATGATCAGGCCGAGCACGCCGATCGTGAGCATGCCGCCGATGATCTTGTCGGACCACATGTATTCCCGCGCCTCAAGGATGCGGTAGCCGAGCCCGTCCGAGACCGCGATCATCTCGGCGACGATCACCACGATGAAGGCGGTGCCGATGCCGATCCGCATGCCGGCGAGCACGAAGGGGCTCGCCGCCGGCAGGATCACCCGGCGGAACATGGTCCAGGAGCCAGCGCCGAGATTGCGCGCCGCGCGGATGTAGATCGAGTCGACCTGCCGTACCCCGGCGATGGTGTTGACGAGGACGGGGAAGAAGGTGCCGAGCGCGATCAGGAACAGGGCGGGCGGGTTGCCGAGACCGAACCAGACGATGGCGAGGGGGATGTAGGCGATCGGCGGGATCGGGCGCAGCACCTGCAGCAGCGGGTTGAACAGGTCGTAGAGCCGGTCGTTGGTGCCGAGGACCAGCCCGACCGGCACCGCGAGCCCGGCCCCGATCACGAAGCCGCTGACCACGCGCGACAGGCTCGACACCATGTCGTGCGGCATCTCGCCAGAGAAGAGCCAGCCGAGATAGCTCTGCGTGTCGGGATCGTAGGGCAGGCCCGGCAGCAGGCCGGTGAACCATTTGGCTGCCACCGCGGTGGGCGGCGGCAGCACGATCGGCGAGAACACGCCGACGCGGCTGAGGATCTCCCAGAGGACGAGCAGGCCGACCGGGACGATGGCGCCGCGGAGCGAGGACACGCGCATCAGTTGGTCTTCAACTCGGCCTTGGCCTTATCCAGGAGGTCGGTCTTGACCCATTCCGCGTCGCTCTTTGGCGGGCTGACCATTTTGCCGAGGCCGTACTTGACCATATAGTCGGAGGTGGTCTGCATGTGCCCGGCCGGCATGTCGTAGGTGTAGCTCGCGTTGGCCATGCCATCGCGGAAATCCTGGCTCGAGAGCTGGCCCTTGAAGACCTGCTCGCGCACGTATTTCTCCGCCAGCGCCGGGTCGTCGATGAACGCCTTGGTGGCCGCGACGAACAGCTTGAGGACCTTGGCCGCCACCTCCGGCTTCTCGTTGTACATCTTCTCGGTCATCACCAGCGGGCGATAGGGGATGCCGATCGGCGTATCGTAGGGCTTGACCAGCTCGACGCCCCAGCCGGCGCTGATCGCCTGCGTCGATTGCGGCTCGCTCTGGCAGATCACGTCGACATATTTCTGCGCCAGCGCCTGGTTAAGGTCGGCGTAGTTGTTGAAATAGGTCAGCTGCACGTCCTTGCCGGGCCGCTCGGACCAGGTCATGCCGTGCTTGTCGAGCTCGGCCAGCAGCATCAGGTCCTGGGTTCCGCCCCGGACGGTGGCGACCTTGAGGCCCTTCAGGTCCGCCGCGGTCTTGGCCGGCAGATCCGGCCGCTTGAGGATGCGCACGCCGCCATTGGCGAAGCCCGCCACCACGAGAAGCTTCACGCCGTTCCCGCGCGCGGCGACGGCGCCGTCGCCGCCCGAAGCCGCGATGTCGATCTGGTCGACCGCCATGGCCGGGTAGATGTCGGCGCCCTTGGCGAACTGGCGCTCGTCGATCTTCAGGCCGAATTTCGGTGCGATCTCCTTCATGTACGAGATCGCGCCGTAATGGGCGAATTTCAGATTGCCGAGCCGGACCACGTCCTGCGCGCGGGCGGGAGCGGTCGCTGCGAGGGCGAACAGGGCGGCGCAGGCAAGGGCGCGCTTGAGCATGGGCATCCTCCGGTCGCGGGTCTTGTCGCCCGCTCGATCTCACGAAAACGAGAGCATCGCGCGTTGACTAAGGCAGCGGTCGCACCGGATGTAAAGCGCGTGCGGTGGAAGAGTCCGGAGTTCTGAAATGGATGAGATCGGCGCCGTCGCCGTGGTGGGATGCGGTACGGTCGGTGCGAGCTGGGCGGCCCTGTTCCTTGCGCACGGAATCGACGTCTCCGCCTGGGATCCGGCCACGGGCTTTGCCGATCGCCTGCAGGCTTCGGTCGACCTCGCGCGGGCCCAGCTCGCCGAACTCGGCCTGACCGGCGCCGGCCGGCTCTGCACGCACGCGGATCTCGAGGCCGCGCTCGCGGGCGTCGGCTTCGTGCAGGAGAACGCGCCGGAGGATGAAGGCCTCAAGCGCGGCCTGCTCGCCCGGATCGATGCCAGCCTGCCGGCCGATATCCTGATCGCATCGAGCACCTCGGCGATGCTGCGGAGCCGGATCGTCGCCGATTGCCGCCGACCGGAGCGCGTGCTCGTCGCCCATCCCTTCAACCCGCCGCATCTCGTCCCGCTCGTCGAGATCGTTGCGGGTGGCGAAACGGCTGCGGAGCGAGCGGCCGCCATCTACGCCCGGCTCGGGCGTCGGCCGGTGATCCTGCGCCGAGAGATGCCGGGCCATATCGCCAATCGCCTCGCCTCGGCGCTCTACCGCGAGGCCGTGAACCTCGTCGCGGAGGGTGTGGCGAGCGTGGCCGATATCGACGCCGCCCTCTGCAACGGGCCTGGCCTGCGCTGGTCGGCGATGGGGCCGCACATGACCTACCATCTCGGCGGTGGGGCCGGGGGGATCCGACATTACCTCGACCATCTCGGGCCGAGCCAGGAGCTGCGCTGGGCGAGCCTCGGGACGCCGCGTCTCACCGACACGGTCAAAGCGGCCATCGTGGCTGGTGTCGAGGCGGAGGCTGCCGGCCGCACCGTGGCGGAGCTGGAGGCGCGGCGCGACCGTGCGCTGATCGAGGTCCTCAAGGCCCGGACCGAGGTCGCGGGGCGCTGACGCTCCGAGATCAGCCTGCGCGCCGACCGCAGCGCACATACGATGCGGTGCCCTTGGCGCTCGACCAGGTCAGGCGGTCGCCCTCCACGAGGAGGCGCACCTGCGAGGACCAGCGGCGGCCACGGTCGCTGCACTCCGCAGCCGTGACCCAGGCATTTCCGACGCGGTGGCCGTCATGGAAGGTGCAGACGGTACGGCCGGCCTTCGCTCGCTCCGGGGTGATCGTAGCTTGATAGTAGCCGCGGCGGCGGTGACGGGCGCCGCAGGCCGCGGCGTTCGGCCCCCAGACCCCGATATGGTCCAGCCGCTCGGCCGCCATCCGCTCGGTGGGCGGGGCCGTCGCCGCCGCTTCGGGCAGGGCTCCCGTCCGGCCGGGCTGAGCCGGGGACTCGGCGGAGGTCACGCGGGCCGTGGAGGCGTGCGCGGCGGTCGGAGGATCGGCCGGGGGCGTCGAGGCGGCGCGCGGCTCGTCGAGCCCGTAGGCGACGCGACGGGCCGCCTGCAACGGGGCGGAGCCCGCTGCGGGGAAATCGAGCCCGGTCGCGGCCTCCCGGTCCGCGGCTGCGGCGCGGCGCAGGGGCGGATCCTCGGTCAGGAAGATCGCGCTGTAGGCGAGGAAGGCGCCCCAGCCCGCTGCGAGCGCGAGCAGAATGGCGCGCCAGCCGCGGCCACCGCCGCGCCGTCCCGCCTCCTTGCCCAGGGGTCCCGAATCGAGACCCGCCGCCATGACCGCTCCCCCGCTCATGTCTCAGCGTCCGAAGATGCCCTTGAGGAACTGCGCCGTGCGGTTTCGCTTCTTCTTCCGCTCCAGCTCGGCCGCATCCTTCAACCAAGCGACCTGGACCACGCGCCGCTCGCCCTCGAAGGGCTCGTGACCGTGCCAGGAATTGTCCGCTCGCAGGAACGCGAACATCGTGCCCATCGTCGGCGGAACCTCGACGGCGAAGGGCTCGTAGTTCTTGCCGTCGTAGAGAACCCGCAGGCGGCCGGCGGCCGGCGCGGACCAGGCGTCGTTCATGTAGACGAGCAGGGTGAGCACCTTCGACGGACCGTCCGTGTGGATCGAGCCGTATTTGAGCTGCGAGCGCTTCATGATGGTCGTCAGGCGCGGGCACGCGACGAGGTCGATGCCGAACTTCTCGCCGAGGATCGCGGAGAAGGCGTCGCTCTCCAGCTCGTCGATCAACGCCTTGAAGCGGCCCTTCAGGGCGACCTCGTCCACCGTCAGGTAGCCGGGCTTGGCGATATCGGGAAAATCGGCGCGGATCGCGTCGATCGACTCGGGCTTCAGCACGTTGGTGCCGAGCGTGAAGGCGTAGGGCTCATGGCTCACGGGCGCGGCCCGGACGGCGTCGAGATCGAGAATCGAGAGAGCGGACATCGCAGAACACCAGTCCTCGCGGCGGGGGCAGGTCAAGCAGCGGCGCCGGTCCCATCCCGTCCCGTGTTCAACGAAATGTTAACCGGGTCTCTGCGCCTGCAAATTCCAAATCAGCCGATTACGGCGGCGCCACGGCGAATTGTGTTGCGCTGGCGCGCGCGGGTGACACCCAGGCCCTTCCCGGGGCCTGCGGAAACTGCCATGCTTAACCGTGGGAGAGGGATGCGCGACCCGCGCGGCCTCACCCAGAGTTCACGTGCGTTCCGAGGCACTTGGCCATTTTCTCGATGCGACGCTTCGTCAGCGCCCTTCTGCTCGGCCTCACCGCCAGTGCCTCCGCCGTCGCGCAAGGGCGACCCGCTTCCCCATCCGCCCCACCCGCGGCGACGCAACGCCTCGTCTGCGCCGAGGCGATGGCGCTGGTGAAGCGCGAGGGCGAGATCACCATCCCGACCGGCCGGGGCACGGCGGAGCGCCTGGTGCGCGACCGCTCCTTCTGCGAGTTCTCAGAGGTCGCGGAGCTGCGGTTCCTGCCCACGCGGGACAACCCGCAATGCCCGGTCGGCTATCGCTGCCGCGAGCCGGGTTTCGAGGAGTGGAACTGGTAGGCGGGGCGATCGGTCGCCCGGGCCTTGCCAAAGTTTCA
The DNA here is from genome assembly GCF_902141845.1 of Methylobacterium symbioticum. Lineage (GTDB taxonomy): Bacteria > Pseudomonadota > Alphaproteobacteria > Rhizobiales > Beijerinckiaceae > Methylobacterium > Methylobacterium symbioticum. The sequence continues at coordinate 43,276 of NZ_CABFPH010000007.1, forward strand.
CGGGACAGGGCGCCCCGTGTGCCACTATCTCGCCACGACGCGCCGTCACTGGCGCTGACGACGGCCGCGGGCTGACAGCCCCGGCCTCGGGACTATGGGAGAGACGCGCGTGGCCGCACTCAGAACCGGTCTGGGCTTCCAGGCTGCGCTCACCGCACTTGTCGCCCTGGTGCTGCTGGCGGTGCCGGGGATCCCGTCGCCCCCGCTCTACGTCTCGCTCGCGGGCTTCGCGATGGCGGGCATCCTCATCGCCTCGGCGAACCTCTCCGCCTATCTCAAGGTCTTCGTCTCGGTCTACGGCATCGGCTACCTGCTGCTCGCGGGCGCCAAGACCGTGGCCGCCCTGGACCTGCTGCCCGCCGTCGTCGCCGCGCTCCTGCCGCCCGCCTTCGCGGCGACCGGCGCCGTGGTCTTCGCCGGCATCGTACTCGCGATTTCCCACTGGAAGCCGATCCGCGACATCACTCTCATCGCTGACCCGTACTTCGCCAACCGCGACGCGCCGACCAAGGAGATCGGTCTGTTCCGCTGGTTCGGCCGCACGGAGGGCCAGATCGGCCAGCGGCTCGTGGCGTTGTCGATCTTCGTCAACTTCGCCGACGTGGCGCTGACCCTGCGGTTCAACTTCTTCTACCGCGACCTCTACAACACCCTGCAGGAGCTCAACGCGGAAGCGTTCTGGCATCAGGTGCTGTGGATCTTCATCCCGCTCGCGATCCTCAACATCGTGATCGGCATGGTCGACCTGTTCGTCGATTCCTCGCTGCACATCCGCTGGCGCACCTGGCTGACGCACAGCCTCTACGAGCGTTGGCTCGGCAAGGGCACGCATTACCGCATCCCGTTCATCGACGAGCAGGCCGACAACCCGGATCAGCGTATCCAGCAGGACGTCAACGCCTTCATCCAGCAGACGGCGAGCCTGTCGATCCGGCTGCTCAGCCAGGCCGCGCAGCTCGTCTCCTTCATCGTCATCCTGTGGACGCTGTCGCGCGACTTCGTGCTGCCCTTCACCGACGCGGTGATCCCCGGCTTCCTGGTCTGGCTCGTCATCGCCTACGCGGTGGTCGGCACCTGGCTCACCCACATCATCGGCAAGCCGCTGATCGGCCTCAACTTCCGCCAGGAGCAGGTCGAGGCGGACTTCCGCTTCTCGCTGGCCCGCAACCGCATCTATTCCGAGCAGATCGCGCTCCTGCGCGGCGAGCGCGCCGAGGCCTCGCGCCTGGCCACGATCTTCCATACCGTGATCGACAACTACGTCGACATCATCTATCGGCGCATCAAGCTGATCGCCTTCACCTTCAGCTACCGGCAGGCGAGCGCCGTCTTCCCGCTCATCATCGCGGCGCCATCCTTCTTCTCGAAGAAGATCACTCTCGGCACCCTGCAGCAGACTTCGGACGCCTTCGGCAACGTCCAGAACGCGCTGAACTTCTTCGTCACCAGCTACATCACGCTGGCCTCCTACCGGGCGAACACCATCCGTCTCGGCTCCTTCAAGCGGGCGATGACCAAGGCCGAGGCGCTCTCGGCCGCCGGCTACGGCCTCGCCCAGGGCAATGACACCGCCGGGCCGGTCACGGCGCGCGGCCTGACGCTCGCCCTTCCCGACGGGCGCGAGATCGTGAAGGCCGACGAACTCACCTTCCGGACCGGCGGCGCGACCCTGGTCACCGGCCCGTCGGGCTCGGGCAAATCGACCCTGTTCCGGGCGATCGCCGGGATCTGGCCGTTCGGCAAGGGCCGGATCGACGTGCCGGCGGGGCAATCGGCCCTGCTCCTGCCGCAGCGGCCCTACCTGCCGCTCGGGACGCTCCGGGGTGCCGTCGTCTATCCCAACACCATCGACCAGTTCACCGACGAGGCGATCCGCGAGGCGCTGGTCGCGGCCCAGCTCCCGCAGCTCGCCGACCGACTCGACGAGGTCGACAGCTGGGACCGCCGCCTCTCGGGCGGCGAGCAGCAGCGCCTCGCCATCGCCCGCGCGCTGCTCGCCAAGCCGCAATGGCTGTTCCTCGACGAGGCGACCGCGGCTCTGGACGAGCCGAGCGAGGCCGCGATCTACAGGATGCTGCGCGAGCGCCTGCCCGGCACCACCATCGTCTCGATCGGCCACCGCTCGACGCTGCACGGCCTGCACGACCGTCGCGTCGACATGCAGCCGGAGGCGGGCCTGTTCGCGCCGCGCGAGGTGCGCATGACCGTTCCGGCGGAGTAGGGCGGCGGGTTTCCGGCCCGTTGTGCGGCCCGCGCCACGCGGCCGGCACGGAACCTGCGGGGCAGGGCGTGTCATGCGCCTGTCACCCGCACATGCTTCGCAGCCCGGCCCGCTTCCGATAGAAAGGCGCCCGCGCAGACGGCGTCCGACGCCGTCCGCGCCCCGCAGAGGACCGCGATGACCGAACTGCCGAACGTCCACGTGCGCGCCGAAGTACTGGCCCAGGCGCTGCCCCACATGCAGCGCTACGATCAGGAGATCGTGGTCATCAAGTATGGCGGCCACGCCATGGGCGACCGCGCTGCGGCGGAGGACTTCGCCGAGGACATCGTGCTTCTGGAGCAGTCCGGCCTGAAGCCGATCGTGGTCCATGGCGGCGGCCCGCAGATCGGGAAGATGCTCGACCGGCTCGGCATCCAGTCCGAGTTCCGTGGCGGGCTGCGCGTCACCGACGAGGCGACCGTCGAGGTCGTCGAGATGGTCCTGGCCGGCTCGATCAACAAGCAGATCGTCGGCTGGATCTCGGCCGAGGGCGGCCGGGCCATCGGCCTGTGCGGCAAGGACGGCAACATGGTCCGCGCCAAGCGCGCGATGAAGACCGTGAAGGATCCCGGCAGCGACATCGAGCAGGTGGTCGATCTCGGCTTGGTGGGCGAGCCGGAGCATGTCGAGCGCGGCGTCCTCGACGCGGTGCTCAAGGCCGAGCTGATCCCAGTTCTCGCCCCCGTCGCCTACGGCGCCGACGGCCAGACCTACAACGTCAACGCCGACACCTTCGCGGGCGCCATCGCCGGCGCGCTGCGGGCCAAGCGCCTGCTTCTGCTGACCGACGTGCCGGGCGTGCTCGACAAGGACAAGAAGCTGATCCCCGAGCTCACGGTGGAGGATTGTCGGCGCCTCATCGCCGACGGCACCATCACCGGCGGCATGATCCCGAAGATCGAGACCTGCATCTACGCCATCGACCAGGGCGTCGAGGCGGTGGTCATCCTCAACGGCAAGGTGAACCATGCCGTGCTGCTCGAGCTCTTCACCGATTACGGCGCTGGCACCCTGATCCGCAGGGGCTGAGCCGATCCCCTCCGCGGCCGGGGGCACCCGCTCCCGGCCGCATCACTCCGAGTGAGACGTGTACCTACCTGATACGTGCCACTTCACCACCGGCGACGCCCGCGGCTTCGACCAGGTGGACACCTGGGTGTTCGACCTCGACAACACCCTCTATCCCAGCGACGCGATGGTCTGGCCGCAGGTCGACGAGCGGATCACGCTCTATGTCATGCGCCTCTACGGCCTCGACGGCCTCTCGGCCCGAGCCCTGCAGAAGCATTTCTACCACCGCTATGGCACGACCCTGAAGGCGCTGATGATCGAAGAAGGCGTCGATCCGCACGACTTCCTCGACTTCGCCCACGACATCGACCACTCGACCATCAAGCTCGATCCGGCGCTCGGCGACGCCATCGAGCGCCTGCCCGGGCGCAAGCTGATCCTCACCAACGGCTCACGCCGCCATGCCGAGCGGGTGGCGGAGAAGCTTGGCATCCTCAGCCATTTCGAGGATGTGTTCGACATCGCCGCGGCCGATTTCGTGCCGAAGCCCGAGCGCACCACCTACGAGCGCTTCCTCGACCGCCACGGCATCGACCCGGCCCGCTCGGCCCTCTTCGAGGACATCGCCCGCAACCTCGTGGTGCCACACGATCTCGGCATGGCGACCGTGCTGGTCGTCCCCAAGGTCGCCGATCCCTACCGGGAGGCCTTCGAGCAGGAGGCGGTGCAGGAGCCGCATATCGACTACATCACCGACGACCTTGCCGGCTTCCTCGGGGGCTGCGTGCTGCCGACGGCGGCGCAGCGGTCGTGAGCGCGCTCGCGGGCGCCAGGGCGCCGAGCCTCGCCGAAATCGAGGAACTCGCCGACGCGGCCTTCGCCGCCCTGCCCGAGGGCTTCCGGCGCCTCTGCGCGGGCGTGCGCATCGTCGTGGACGACTTCCCCGACGAGGAGACGCTTATCGAGATGGCGTGCGAGAGCGAATTCGACCTGCTCGGCCTGTTCCGCGGCGTCGGCCTCGCGCAGTCGGGCGAGGTGGTGACGGGCCAGATGCCGAACGCCGTCTGGCTCTACCGGCGCCCGCTCCTCGACTACTGGGCCGAGCACGACGAGACCCTGGGCCATCTCGTGGCGCATGTGCTGATCCACGAGATCGGCCACCATTTCGGCCTGTCGGACGACGACATGGCCCGGATCGAGGACGAGGCCGAGATCGGCTGAAACCCCGGGTGTCGAGAGGGATCATCCCTCTCGCGGGGTGCCGGCGCGGCGCCCCGGCGTCATCCCAGGGCTTCGCCCTGGACCCACCAAAGGGGTGCCCCCTTTGGGAGCCCGGACGTGATCAGCCCGCCCCGCCCTCGTGGATCCGGCGCAGGCGGCTGACCTTCGGGCGGCTGGTGCGGAACTGGCCCCGCTCGATCGCCACGAAGACGAGGACGGTCATCGCGAGCGCCGTCAGCCACCAGACCACGGTGAGCCCGACGCCGATGCAGGCCACCGTGAAGGCGGAGGCGAAGGCCGCCATCGCCCCGGGGACGAGGACCGGCACGTCGCGGCCGGCGCGCCGCACCGAGGCGTAGAGCGCGAAGGCTGCGGCCAGCGCCCCGACGACGCCGAGTTCGTACCAGAACTCGAACAGGGCCGTGGTCGGCGCGTTCATCGGCACGAGTCCGACGAAGCGGCCGCGGAGCGCCGTCTCGAAGCCGTGGCCGGTGATCAGCCGCACAGGCTCGGTCGTCACGACCTTCTGCCAGCTCTTGAGCGAGAGAACCCCCGGCGCGAGCGGTCCGAACAGGGCGGAGCCGATCGGACGCGCCACGAAGGGCAGGAGCGGTGCGGCGGCCAGCAGCCCCGCCGTCACGCCCGCCGTGAGCAGTGTGCCCAGGCGCGGTCGGAAGCTCGTCACCGCGAAGGCGACCGCTCCGACCGCGAGCGCCACGATCTGCGTGACGTTCGGCGAGGCGACGAGTGCGCCGGCCACGAGCAACGCCACCGCCAGCGCCTCGCGGTCGCGCCGCCGCGAGCGCAGCCACGCCACCGCCGGCCAGACGAGGAGGGCCAGCAGCGTCAGGCCGCGGCCGAGCGCGCTGTCGTCGTCGGACCCACCCTGGATCAGGCTGTCGCCGAACAGGCCGAGCACGATGGCGACGAGGGCCGCGGCCGTGACGCCGAGGGGCAGGAGATAGAGGTTGGCCGAGCGCATCCGGTCGGGCAGCGAGAAGTAGCCGAGCAGCGTCAGGCCGATCACCGCTGCGAGGTTGGCGAGCCGTTCGGCCGCCGCCGAGAGGAAGGGCGTCCAGGCGAGCGAGAGGGCCGACCACAGAATCACCAGCATGCCCGCCAGGAAGGCGGCCGAGCGCAGGAGCCGCGTCCCAGCCGGGCGCAGGGCGCGCTGGCGCCCGTCGATGGCGCTTGCGATGACGAGGAGCACGACGGCGATCGGCGCGATGATCACGGAGGCGCGGCGCGCCACCTGCGCGGTCACCGGCACCACCACGAACAGCCCGAAGAAGCCCACACGCCGGAGCAGAGCTGCCGCATCGAGCGCCGGATCGACAATCGGTTGGGGCGCGCGCGGCATGGGGCGACTCTGCGGATCGACCCGGCGCGATCACGGCCGCCGCGCGCAGGTCCGACTCCCTCCCTAGTGCAAGGAGCAGGCTCGATGCTGTAGATGTCCGGTCACACCGTGCGCGCAGGTTGCGCCGGGATCACGTCGCCGTGACCGGCTCGCGCGGGCGCCGCCGTGCCGCGCGCCGCCCGAGATCCGAGGCGAGCCGCCACACGGCCCAGGTGGCGACGAAGCCGAGCAGGCCGGCGACCACACCGTCCGCATTCGTCGGCACTGCGGGCTGGTAGTCGCGCCAAGTGGCCCGGGCGAGGGCCGGATCGGGCTGGCGCATCACCGCCACCATGCGGCCGAGCGGACTCGTCGCGGCGGCGATGGCCTGCTGCTGGGCGCTCAGCGCCGCGAGGCGCTCGATATCGCCGCGCGCCGCCTCGCCCCGGCGGGCGACGAGCTGGTCCGGATTGCCGCGCAGCCGATCGACCGCGCCGTCGCGAGTGGTGCCGCTCGCCCGGGCATCGGCCTCGAGACCGTCGACCTGACGCCGCAACTCATCCACCGTCCCACCGAGGCGCTGCACGTATTGCTGGGTGAATTCGGGGCCCTGGGCGGCGATGCCGCCGCCGATCAGCCCGAGGGCGAGGCCGAGGGTTCGGATCACGCGGAACACGGGCATCCTCCGTGGCGGCAGCGTGAGCGTAAAGGCGGGGAGCCGCGCTCCGGTTCCTCACCCCGGCAGGGAGAGGAGGCCGGCTTGCCCATCCGTGCAGCCGAAGGCGAGGCGGGCGCCGGCCGCGTCCCAGGCCAAGGCCGTGACGGCACTCCCCTTCACGGCCGGACGCACGAGAAGCTCGGCCGCGTCCGAGAAGCGCACGAGCAAGATGCAGCCGTCCTCGTAGCCGAGCGCCAGGACGGGCGCCTTCGGGTGGAAGCGGACTTGCGAGACCCGCGCCGGCCGCACGCCGCATTCCCGCGGCGCCTTGCCGGTCGGTCCCTCCTTCGAATCGAAAGGCCAGATGATCGCGGCCTCGGCGCCGCTGGTGGCGAGCCACTTGCCGTCGGACGACCACGACACCGAGCGCACCTTGGCCGGATAGCCCGACATCCGCATGTGTCCGCGATCCGGCTGCAGCCGCCAGCCGTGCAGGGCGTTCTCCTGCATGGTCGAGACCACGAAGCGGCCGTCCAGCGACCAAGTCACATCGATATGAGAGCCCTTCCATGACACCACCTCCGGCGGCGTCTCCAGGTTCGGGTACCAGAGGCTGACGCCGTTGTAGTGGGCCACCGCGAGGCGGAACCCCTTCGGTGCGAAGGCGAGGCCGCGGGCGGTGGAGGGGGCATCAAGGGTGCGCTCCCGGCCCTTGGGGTCGCGGGTGGCGACGCGCTTCCCGGCCGAGAAGGCGAAGCCGCCATCCGGATGCAGGGCGAGCGCGTCGATCCAGGCGCCGCCCTTCGCGGTCGCGGCCTCCGCGAGGGTGCCGTCACCACGGATCTCGACCACACGCCCGTCGTCGCCGCCGGTGAGAAGCCGGCGGCCCGTGCCTGCGGCGCAGAGGATCGAGCCTTCGGGGTGGGCGGCTGCCCGCACCGTCTCGCCGTCGCCCGCGAGCACCACGGTGCCGTCGCCCAGCGCGAGCGCCAGCCGGTCGCCGAGCCAGTGCGCAGCGGTGACGTGCGCGCCCGCCTCGATCGGTTTGACGTGGCTCAGCAGAGAGATCGGTGCGGTCATGTCGGTCCTCAATGGGCGATGCGGGTGCGGGCGGCGAGCAGGGCCGCGGTGACCGCGAGGCTGCCGCCGACGAGAGCCGGAAGGAGGAGGGCGTAAAGCTCGTAGCGGCCATAGGCCAGCGTGCCGACGAACGCGCCGACGAGGAGCGCGCTCCACACGGCCGCGTCGCCGAGCCAGCCGAGCCGTGGCCCCATGCCGGTGAACGCTTCGGCGATCTTCTGGGCCAGGCTGAACAGGGCGCCGGTGACGAAGGTGGTGCCGGCGCGGAAGCCCTTCACCTGGGCGAGAACCGCGTTCTGGGCACCCATGGCCATGGCCATGAAGAACGAGGCGAGGCCGAGTTCCGGCGTCGGCAGGCCGAGTGCCAGTGCCGCCATGATCAGCAGCGTCTCGTAGGCGAGTACCACGGGCGTCGCCCAGCGCCTCGGCACAACCATGGAGAGCCCGCTGCCCAGCGTCGCGCCGGCGAGGAAGCCGAAGATCAGAAGGATGGGCATCAGGGCGTGCCGGATCTCACCGTGGGCAAGGGACACGGAGAGCTGGGTCGTGTTGCCGCTCATGAACGAGGTGTAGAGGCCGCCGAGGCGCACGAAGCCTAGTGCGTCGACGTAGCCGGCCAGCGCCGTGAGGATCAGCCCGGTTCCCAGCTGCCAGCCACGATTCACGAAGCGCGGCTCCCGGGAGGCGCCGCTAACCCTTCGTTAACCATTTCAAGTGCTCCGTTCATTGGAGCGCGGGCAGGGTTAAGGCTCCGCTCACCAAACCTCAGCAATTCGATGCAAACACGGCGAACGCTGGCGCGCAGGGCTCCGTTGGTCCGGCGATCCGGTGAGGGGATGGGATCTCCGTGCCGGGTGAGTTGGAGTTGCGTCATGATCCCCTTTGCCTATCCCGCGCTCGGACTGACGGCCGCCCATCTCGATCGCGGCGCCAACACGGTCCTGGTCGTCGAGGACGAGCCCGTCGTCTGCGAGCTCGCCGCCGAGGCCCTTCTCGACGAAGGATACCGCGTGCTCACCGCCGCCGATGCCTGGGAGGCGGAGGAGATCCTGGCCCGGGAGAGCGTCGACCTGCTCTTCACCGATATCGATCTCGCCCGCAACACGAACGGCATCGCGCTGGCCCGGCTCGCCCGCTGCCAGTGCCCGGACCTGCCCGTCGTCTACACCTCAGGCGGCCGCGCGGAGCTGTCCCACGGCGAAGCCGTCGCGCAATCCGTCTTCGTTCCGAAGCCCTATCGCCCGAGCCAGCTCGTGGCCCTGACCAACGACATCCTGGGCGGCAGCGCGCCGCACCATGCCTGATCCCGAGACGAACTGATGATCCGCCCGACCCTTCGCCTCTCCGCCCTCTCGTTACTGCTGATCGCCGGTCTGGCTGGAGGGTCCGCACAGGCCTGCGACGTGGCGGGCGCGAAGATCGAGGATCTGATCGCGGGCAAGGCCGAGCTTCAGGCGGGTGCCAACAGTCAGACTCTGCGCGACCTGCGCACGCTGCGCGACGCCGCGATCGTGCTGGAGAGCTACAAGTACGCGCCGGAATGTGAGCGGCTGCTCGCGATCGTGCGGAGCCTCGCGGCGGATCCGGACAAAGCGATCGAGCAGAGCGGCGATACCGACGAGGACAAGGCCGAGAGCATCGCGGAATCGCGCAAGCCCCGCATGCCGAAGGGCGAGAAGTCCGCGCCGGCCGAGGCCAAGCCCTGACCCGCATGATCCAGGGCTCCTCCCTGGACCCGCGAGAGGGGTGATCCCTCTCGACACCCGGATCTCAGTTCCGCCCCAGCCCCTGCTGGGCCTTGGCGATGGTCTTGGCGAGGCCCGCCGCCATGCGCTGGCGCAGGGCCTCGTTCACCTCGATGTCGATGAGCCGCCAGGACCAGCCGCGCAGGCGCATGCGGATGCGGGTCTGCACGATCCGCGCCGCCTCGGGTGGCACCGGGATGACCACCGTGCGGAAGCCGCGCATCTCCGACATCAGGTAGTAGGGGACGAGCTTGCCGACCCGGTCGAGGTTGAGTCCGGAGGGCGGCTGCGCCTCCGGCCGCGGCAGGTCGAGGCGCTGCGGCCAGCCGTCGTCGAGGAGGTCAATCACCGTCTCCGGCGTCACCATGGTCTCAGCGAGGGCGAGTGCGAGCCCGACCGCCGCATCGCTGAGCTGCTGCCGCTCGCGGGGTTCCAAGGTGGGATTGCTGTCGGCCGCCGCTTTCACGGCGGCCGTGGTCTGACGGACGAGCGAGAGGCGCAGCGTCCGGAAGTTCACGTGCCGCTCGACATAGGCGACGTCGCGCGCCCGCACCGCCCGGGCGAGGTCGTAGAGGGCCCAGAGCGGACTCAGCGTGAAGAGCAGCCAGCCGAGGGCGATGGCGACGGGAATGGCGAGCCAGCGCACGGGGTGGCTCAGGCGCGCGCGGCGCGGGTCACGCCGTGCGCGCCCATGCGGCGAGCGGCGCGAAGGTGGTGACGACGGCCTCGTAGACGGGCCGCTTGAACGGCACGATCAGCCCGGTCAGGTCCGAGAACGGCACCCAGCGCCAGGCATCGAATTCGGGTTTGTGCGCCCCACCGCCCGGATTCACCACGTCGATATCGTCGTCCGTGCCGAGAAAGCCGAAGGCGAACCATTTCTGGGCCTGGCCGCGGTAGCGGCCCTGCCAGGACCGCTTCAGCAGCTCGGGCGGAAGATCGTAGGTCAGCCATTCCGGGGTCTGGCCGAGCGGGCGCAGGCAGGAGGGCGAGACGCCCGTCTCCTCGTAGAGCTCCCGCACGGCCGCAGCCTCGGGCACCTCGCCCTCGTCGATGCCGCCCTGCGGCATCTGCCAGGCGGCCGCGTCGCCGGCTTCGGCCGGCATGTCTCTGCGCCGCCCGACGAAGGCGAGGCCATCCCGGTTGATCAGGGTGACGCCCACGCAGGGACGGTAGGGCAGGGGCGGTTCGCGGAGGGCGGTGGGCTCGATCGTCATCGCGCGGGGACCATAGGGAGCCAGTGAGCCAGCGGCAACGCCCCGGTGGCGCCTACTCGGCCTTCGACAGCCGCGTCTCGCCACCGCGCAGGGCGACGCTCACCGGCACGAGGCGCAGGCCACGCGCGTCGAGGTCGCGGGCCCAGCGGGCGATGCGGTCGATGGTCTGGGGCAGGGCGCTGGCCGAAGCGAGAACGAACCCCTTTGTACGGGCCTGCGCTTCGAGCCGGGCGAGCTCACGGTCGATCGCGTCAGCGCGGGGCACCGCGTCGATCACGATCTCGGCGCGGGCCAGCGGCGTCTTCACCTTGGCCGACAGGCCGGCGGGGAGGGGCCGGGCCGCGGTGCCGTCGTCGACGAAGCCGAGCCCGCGGGCGCCGATCTCGCGCAGCACCGGTTCGAAGGCGCCCGCGTCGCTCATCAGCTTGGCGCCCATGAAGTTCACCACACCGACATAGCCGGGGAAGCGGCTCATCGCCCAGGCGAGGCGGTCGGCGTTCTCAGGCCCCTTGAGCGCCGTCAGCAGGGTCTGCGGTCCGGGATCGCTGTCGGGATAATCGAAGGGCTCCATCGGCGCCTGGAGCAGGACCTCGTGGCCCGCGGCGCGGGCGCGGGCCGCGGAGCGCTCGATTTCGGCGCCGTAGGGCGCGAAGGCGAGGCTGATCGTCGGCGGCAGCTTCACGATCGCGGCAGCGGTGGCGGCCTGGCCGATGCCGAGGCCGGTCATCAGGATGGCGATGCGCGGCCCGGTGCCAGGCTCCTCGGGACGGGCATAGACGTCGAGCGCCCGCAGCCGTCCCTCGCCGAGCTTCGGCATCGTGCCGTGGCGGCCACGGTCCGTGAGGCGCGGATCGGGAGCCGGGTTGAGCTGCACGTTCGGAGAGGGGACGCGGATGACCACCGTCTCGCTCGGCGCCGCAGTGCCGCTCGGACGCACCACGGTGACGCCCGACGCCGTCTCGATCTCCTCGGCGCTCCGCTGCGTGCGTGCGGGCGGCGCCTCGGCTTCGGGCGCCACCGCGGCGATCTGCGGCGCTTCGGCACGCACCGGTGCCGGATCGCGCAGCGTGATGGCGACGGTGACGCGCGGCTCGCCGCCCTGAGGATCCCCGAACAGCAGGACACTTCCGAAGACGGCCACGAGGAGCGCGCCCGTGGCGCCGGCCACGGCCTTCGGCGAGCGCGCCAGAGCCCGTGCGCGGGCGAGCGCCGCCTCCTTCCGGCTGAGCGGCGGTGTCACCCCCAAGGGTTGGGTCAGGATATCGTCGGACGTCTCACCCACCACGGCCTCGGCCCGGAGCCTCGCCGGAATCGCCGTAACGACGAAAGGGGGCCCCACGCCATTGCCGACCGCCAGGGTTAATTTTTCCTCAACGCGGGTGCGGGACCTGGGAAACGCGAAGCCCCGCCGGGCCTGGGGCCGGGCGGGGCTCGAGACAGGAGACCGAGACCTGAGCTCAGTTCGGCATGCTGGGCTTCTGGGTGTTGGCGGCGCCCTTCTGGATGCCGTGCAGGAAGTCGATCGCCGCGGTGAGCTGCTTGTCCTTGGCCGGATCCGGCGGGACATAGGCGGACGATCCGCCGCGCTCCTCGGTGTCCTTCTGCTTGAGGTGGCCCTTCAGGCCGGCTTCGCCCTTGGTCTCGTCCTTCCCCTTCAACTCGTCCGGCACGTCCTGCAGGACCTCGGTGTCCGGCTCGATGCCCTTTGCCTGGATCGAGCGGCCCGACGGCGTGTAGTAGCGGGCCGTGGTCAGGCGCAGCGCGCCCGAGCCGCCGAGCGGGATGATCGACTGCACCGAGCCCTTGCCGAAGGAGCGCGTGCCGAGGATCGTCGCGCGCTTGTGATCCTGCAGAGCACCGGCCACGATCTCGGAGGCCGAGGCCGAGCCGCCGTTGACCAGCACCACCACCGGCTTGCCCTTGGTGATGTCGCCGGACTTTGCGGAGAAGCGCTGGGTCTCGTCCGGGTTGCGGCCGCGGGTCGAGACGATCTCGCCGCGGTCGAGGAAGGCGTCGGAGACCATCACCGCCTGGTCGAGCAGGCCGCCCGGATTGTTGCGCAGGTCGATGACGTAGCCCTTGATCTTGTCCTGGCCGATCTCGGTCGAGAGCTTGTCGACCGCGGCGCGCAGGCCGTCGAAGGTCTGCTCGTTGAATTGGGTCAGGCGCACGTAGCCGATGTCGCTGCCCTCGACGCGCGAGCGCACCGGCTTGATCTTGATCACGTCGCGGGTGAGCGTGACGTCGATCGGCTCCTTGGCCTCCTTGCGGGTGATCTTCAGCTTGACGTTGGAGTTCACCGGGCCGCGCATCTTGTCGACGGCTTGGTTCAGGGTCAGCCCCTGGACCTGATCGTCGTCGATCTGGGTGATGATGTCGTTGGCGAGGAGGCCCGCCTTCGCCGCCGGGGTGTCGTCGATCGGGGTCACGACCTTGATCAGGCCGTCCTCCATCGTGACCTCGATGCCCAGGCCGCCGAACTCACCGCGGGTGGTGGTCTGCATGTCGCGGAACGCCTTGGCGTCCATGTAGCTCGAATGCGGGTCGAGGGAGGTCAGCATGCCGTTGACCGCCGCCTCGATCATCTTCGACTCGTCGGGCTTCTCGACATAGTCGGTCCGCACCTTCTCGAACACGTCGCCGAACAGGCTGAGCTGGCGATAGGTCTCGGCGGACGCCGCGACGGCGCGCGGACCCGACAGGAAGTCGGTCTGCGTGGCCACCATCGACGTCCCGGCGCCGAGGAACGCGCCGAGCATGATGAGGGAAGTCTTGCGCATTAGCCGCGAACCTTCTCGCTGGGGCTCCTGGCCCACCAGGGCTCCGGATCGATGGAGCCACCGTCCTTCTTGAACTCGACGTACAGGACCGGATCGCCACGGTCGCCGTCCGCTGCCGGCTGCGCCGCACTTCCCTCGCCCATGCTGCCCACCGGCTCTCCCGCGAGCACGAATTGGCCGACCTCGACGCTGATCTGATCCATTCCCGCCAGCAAGAGATAGTAGCCATCGCCCGCATTGATGATCAAGAGACGGCCATACGACCGGAAGGGGCCCGCGAAGGCCACCCAACCATCAGCGGGCGAGGAGACCACGGCCTTCGGGCGTGTCGAGAACGTGATGCCGCGCGTCAAACCGCCATTGCCGTCGGGCTGGTTGAAGGTGCGCAGGAGGCGGCCGCTGACGGGGCGTGGAACCTCGCCGCGCACCTGCGCGAAGGGTGTCTTGGGGGCGAGACGCGCCGGGTCGCGGAACCCGGCCGCGGCGAAGCGCTGCTGCGTCGCCTTGGCCTCCCGTTCCTCGGCGGCGCGGGCCTCCTCCGCGGCGCGGCGGGCGGCGCTCACCTCGCTCGTCATGCGGTCGAGGAGATCCTTGAGATTGCGCGCCTGATTGCCCAGCTCGGCCGCGCGTACGCGTTCGGCGGCGAGCCCGCTCTCGACTTCCGCCTGACGGGTGCGGCGGATGGTGACCAGGGCGTTGAGTCGCTGCTGCTCGCGGGCCCATCCGGCAAGGTCGTTGCGCAAGCCCTCCCGGTCGGCGGCGATCAGGCTGCGCAGGCGCACCAGTTCCGTGAGGTCGCCCGCGAGCGTCGCCACCTCGCCGCGCAGTTCCGGCACCACCGCGCCGAGCAGCATGGAGGTGCGGATCACCGCGAGGACGTCCTCGGGATTGACCAGGACGGCCGGCGGCGGGCGCCGGCCCATGCGCTGGAGCGCGGCCAGGATCTCGGCGATGACGGTGCGGCGGGCGTCGAGCGAGCGCCGGATCGCGGCCTCGCTCTCGCCCATGGTGCGCAGCCGCTCTTCCAGCCGCGTCAGCCGCGCCTCGGTCGCCTGGGCCTGCCGGCCGGCATCGACCAGGGCGGCGTTCAATTTCGCGCGATCCTGCCCGATCGCGGCGATCTCGGACTCGGCTTGGGCGCGCGCGCCGGTGCTGGCGGCCAGGGCCTCCTCGATGCGCTTGAGGTTCTCGGCGCGGCGCTCGCGCTCAGCCTGGGCCTTCTGCAGACGGTCCTGCTCCTGGGCCGGCAGGTCCTCGGCACACGCGGGCGCGGCGGCCGAAGAGAGGGCCAGAAGGAGCAGGGCGCCCGCCGCCCGTCTGATGAAGCCTCGCGTCACCGGGTCGTGCCGCTCAGGCCCCGGCTTCGCCGCGATGATAGGGATGGCCGGCCAGGATCGTCATGGAGCGGTAGAGCTGTTCGAGGACGAGCACGCGCACGAGACCGTGCGGGAGCGTCGCCGCCCCGAAGGACAGAATCAGCTCCGCGCGCGTCCGAATTGAGGCATCGTGGCCGTCCGGCCCGCCGATAGCGACGCAGAGCGCCGCGCGCCCGGCGTCGCGCCAGCCTCCGATCCGGTCCGCGATCTGCTCGCTCGTGAGATCGGACCGCCCGCGCTCGTCGTAGGCGATGAGGATGCCGCCGGCCGGCAGGTGGCCGAGCAGTCCCGCCGCCTCCTCGGCACAGCGGTCGTCCGCCCGCCGTGCCCGGCTCTCGACGAGTTCCACGAGGTCGCAGGTGGTGAAGCCGAGCGCCCGGCCGGACTGGGCCGTGCGCTCGCGGTAGCGCGCGGCGAGGTCGCGCTCGGGCCCGTTCTTCAGGCGGCCGACCGCGGCGACGAGAAGGCGCAAGGGTGAGGCGCCGTCAGCCGGCGAGCTGCTGGCCGGCGGGGCGGTCGGCGCCCCACATCTTTTCCAGGTTGTAGAAGCCGCGCACCTCAGGCCGGAAGATGTGCACCAGCACGTCTCCCGCGTCGATCAGGACCCAGTCGCAGGCCGGCATGCCCTCGACGCGGGCATTGCCGAAGCCGCGGGCCTTCATCTCCTGCAGGATCTTGTCGGCGATCGAGCCGACATGGCGCTGCGAGCGCCCGGAGGCGATGATCATGGTGTCGGCGAGCGAGGTCTTGCCGGCGAGGTCGATCGCGATCGTCTCCTCGGCCTTCATCTCGTCGAGGCAACCGAGAGCGAGCGCCCTCAGGTCTTCGGTTCGCGCCAGCGCGTGGGTCTCGGCGCTGGCGGCCTCGGTGTGGGTCGTCTCGGGCAGCGTCACGGTTCCTGATGAGAATTGGATTCCGCCGGAGCGGCACGGTCCGAAAGTGGAGGGTTCGCGATGCGATTGCAATACGCGATCTGCCGTTCACAGGCCCTGGCGGATCTGCGTGGAGGACAGATTCGAGCGCGGGCCGTGCAGGTAGGTCCAGGCAGGCGGGCGCCGCAGCGCCAGCGTCCCGGCCTGGTCCTCGGGCACGCGAGCCCCAGCAAGGAACCGAGCCGCGCGCGCGTTCGGGGCGCGCAGCGTGTGGCCGGGCCGGTCGATTACCGCGATCGGGACCCGCGCGGCGATCTCGCGGAAGCCACGCCAGCGGTGGAAGCTCGCCAGCGAATCAGCCCCCATGATCCAGACGAAATGCACGTCGGGCCGTCGCGCCGTGAGGTAGCGGATCGTCTGCCGGGTGTAGCGGGCGCCGATCGCCTCCTCGAAGCCGGTGACGGCGATGCGCGGATGGTCGGCGATCGCGGCGGCCTGGGCACAGCGCTCGGCCATCGGCGCGAGAAGGCCGCGGTCCTTCAGCGGGTTTCCGGGCGTGACCAGCCACCAGACCCGGTCGAGCGCCAAGCGCCGCAAGGCCGTCAGCGTGACATGCCGGTGCCCGAGATGGGCCGGGTTGAAGGAACCCCCGTAGAGCCCGATCCGCATGCCCGATGCGGTCGGCGGCAACGTTGCCCGCACAGCCGCGTCAGACGGGGCGCGTCTGCCCGTTGCCGTGGACCCGGTACTTGAAGGTGGTCAGCTGCTCCACACCCACCGGCCCGCGCGCATGCATGCGCCCGGTGGCGATGCCGATCTCGGCGCCGAAGCCGAATTCGCCGCCATCGGCGAACTGCGTCGAGGCGTTGTGCGTGACGATCGCCGAGTCGACCTCGGCGAGGAAGCGGGAGGCGGCTTCCGCATCCTCGGTGATGATCGCGTCGGTGTGATGCGAGCCGTAGGTCTCGATATGGTCGATGGCCGCGTCGAGCCCGTCCACGACGCGCGCCGAGATCACCGCATCGAGATACTCGGTGCGCCAGTCGATCTCGCTCGCCGGCGTCACCCGCGGGTCGGCCGCGCGTGCCGCCTCATCGCCGCGCACGGCGCAGCCGGCATCGAGCAGGGCCGTGACCAGGGGCACGAGGTGGGTCCGGGCGCAGGCCGCGTCGACCAGCAGCGTCTCGGCGGCGCCGCAGATGCCGGTGCGGCGCATCTTGCTGTTGAGGAGCACGGTGCGCGCCATGTCGAGATCGGCCTGGCCGTGGATGTAGACGTGGCAGATGCCGTCGAGATGGGCGAAGACCGGGACCTTCGCCTCGCCCTGCACGCGCTCCACGAGGCCGCGCCCGCCGCGGGGCACGATCACGTCGATGCAGCCGTCGAGGCCGGAGAGCATGGCGCCGACCGCCGCACGGTCGCGGGTCGGCACGATCTGGATCGCGTCGGCGGGTAGGCCCGACGCGGCGAGCCCCTCGCTCATCGCATGGGCGATCGCCATGGCGCTGCGGTGGCTGTCCGAGCCGGCGCGCAGGATCGCGGCGTTCCCGGCCTTGAGGCAGAGCGCTCCGGCATCGGCGGTGACGTTGGGCCGGCCCTCGAAGATCACGCCGATCACGCCGAGCGGCACGGCGATGCGCTCGATCAGCAGGCCGTTCGGCCGCTCGATCGCCGCGAGTTGCCGCCCGACCGGATCGGGCAGGGCGCCGATCTTCTCGACCGCGTCGGCGATGCCGGCGAGGCGCTTCTCGTCGAGGGTCAGGCGGTCGATCAGGGCCTGGCTGTGGCCTGCGGCCTTGGCAGCGGCGACGTCGCGGGCGTTCTCACGCAGGATCTCGGGGCCGCGGCTGCGGATGCACTCGGCGATGGTGCGCAATGCGATGTCCTTCGCCTGCGCCGAGGCGAGCGCCATCTTCCGCGCGGCGGCGCGGGCGCGGCGGCCGATCTCGGCCATCTGCGTGCCGAGATCGTCGGCTGCGGCGAGATCCGATCGCAGGTTCAGAACAGGCACGTCCGCTATCCGATCACGAGAAGTGGCCAGCCGTAATTGCACATCCGCAACCGGCGAAACAAGCGTTGCAGGTGCGTGTTCGCACCTACTCGGCAAACAACGCGAGATCGTCGCGGTGCACCATCCAAGAGCGGCCGGGATGGGTCAGCAGATCTCCGATGCGGGCGCTCGGATGGCCGATGATCCGTGCAGCTTCCGCGCTGTCGTAGGCGACAAGGCCGCGGCCGAGGGGCTTGCCCGCAAGGCTGCGGATATCGACCGCGTCGCCGCGGCTGAAGCTGCCCTCGATGGCGCGCACGCCCACCGGTAACAGGCTCGCGCCGCCCTGCAGCGCCCGGAGGGCGCCGTCATCGATGAGAAGCACCCCGCGCGGCTCCAGCGAGCCGGCGATCCAGGTCTTGCGCGCGGCATTGGGGGTCGAGCCGGAGAGGAACCAGGTGCAGCGCCCGCCCTCGATCACCTTGCGGAGCGGGTTCTTCTCGCGTCCGTCCGCGATGACGAGATGCGTGCCGCCGCCGACGGCGATCTTGGCGGCCTCGACCTTCGTGCGCATGCCCCCGCGGGACAGCTCGGAGGCCGGGCCGCCGGCCATCGCCTCGATCTCGGGGGTGATGCGCTCGACCACGGGCAGGTGGCGGGCATCCGGGTCGCTCTTCGGCGGGGCGGTGTAGAGCCCGTCGATATCGGAGAACAGCACCAGCACGTCGGCGCCGATCATCGTGGCGACACGGGCGGCGAGCCGGTCGTTGTCGCCGTAGCGGATCTCGCTCGTCGCGACGGTGTCGTTCTCGTTGACCACGGGCACCGCGCGCAGCTCGAGCAGCTTCTGAACCGTGGCGCGGGCGTTGAGATAGCGGCGGCGCTCCTCGGTATCCTGCGGCGTCACCAGGATCTGGCCGGCGATGATGCCGTGATGGCCGAGTGCCTCCGACCAGTGGCGGGCGAGCGCGATCTGCCCCACCGAGGCCGCGCCCTGGCTTTCCTCCAGCTTCAGCGCGCCCGGGGCCAGGCCCAGAACGGTGCGCCCCAGAGCGATGCTGCCGGAGGAGACGACGAGAACGTCGACGCCCCGGGCATGCAGGTCCGCGATGTCCTCGGCGAGCGCCGCGAGCCAAGCATGCCGCAGCCGGCCGCGCGCCCGGTCCACGAGCAGCGCGGAGCCGACCTTGATGACGACGCGGCGGAAATCTTCGAGAGCGGGGATCATGGCAGGAGCACGGAGGCGGGGACGCTGTCCGTGTGGACGAAGTCGTCGCCCTTGAACAGGAGGGGCGGGCGCATGACCGATGCGTTGGGGCAGACGTCGTGGGCGCTGCCGGCCGGCCTCACGATCTGCGGTCGGGGCCGCAAGGGCAAGGGTCGGCAGCCCTACGGCTGCCAGGCGGGTGCCGGCTCGGCTGCGGCCTCGGCCTCGCGGCCGGCCTCGATCGCGCCGGCCAGCGCCCGCAGCGCCTCGGGCACGCCCTGACCGCTCGCTGAGGAGAGGACCAGCGGGGCCCGCTTCGCCGCGCGCTTCAGCCGGGCGACCTGTTCCTTCAGGGTCTCCGGATCGAGGGCATCGGCCTTCGACAGGGCGACGATTTCGGGCTTGTCGGCGAGGCCGTGGCCATAAGCCTCAAGCTCGCCGCGCACCAGCTTGTAGGCTTTGCCGGCATGCTCGCTGGTGCCCTCCACGAGGTGGAGCAGGACCCGGCAGCGCTCCACATGGGCGAGGAACTTGTCGCCGAGACCGACGCCCTCGTGCGCGCCCTCGATCAGGCCCGGAATGTCGGCGAGCACGAATTCGCGCCCGTCCGCATTCACCACGCCGAGGCCGGGATGCAGGGTGGTGAAGGGATAGTCTGCGATCTTCGGCTTGGCCGCGGTCACGGTCGCCAGGAAGGTCGACTTGCCGGCATTCGGCAGGCCGACAAGCCCGGCATCGGCGATGAGCTTGAGGCGCAGCCAGATCCACATCTCCGTGCCTTCCTGGCCCGGATTGGCGTGCTTGGGCGCGCGGTTCGTCGAGGTGGTGAAGTAGGCGTTGCCGAAGCCGCCGTTGCCGCCCTTGGCGAGGCGCACCTTCTGGCCGACCTCGGTCAGGTCGGCGATCAGGGTCTCGCCGTCCTCGGCGAGGACCTGGGTCCCGGTCGGCACCTTCAGCACGATATCGGACCCGTTGGCCCCGTGCCGGTTCGAGCCCATGCCGTGCTCGCCCTTCCGGGCTTTGAAGTGCTGCTGGTAGCGGTAGTCGATCAGGGTGTTCAGGCCCTGGACGCACTCGATCCAGACGTCGCCGCCGCGGCCACCGTCGCCGCCGTTCGGGCCGCCGAACTCGATGAACTTCTCGCGGCGGAACGAGACGCAGCCGGCCCCGCCGTCGCCGGAGCGGACATAGACCTTGGCTTCGTCGAGGAACTTCACGGTGACACCCGTCGCTTGCGCTGAGCGGTCGAGCCGCCCTCTCGTCCAGTTTCGCACGATCCGGGCCGGGGCGTCGCCCGGCCCGAACCCTCAGGCGGCTTGTGCGGAGGGCATCTGCCAGTCCCGCCAGCGCGCCCGGTCGAGGCGGTACAAGTCGACCGCCAGGTCGCCGCCGCGCGCCGGGAAGGCCTTCTGCGCCCGTCCCGCGTGCTGGAATCCGCATGACGCGAGCACCCGCTGCGAGGCCGCGTTCTCGACCCGTGCCGAGGCCTGCAGGACCTCGCCGCCCGCATAGGCGAAGAAGGCCTCGACCAGGGCGCAGGCGGCCTCCGCCATCAGACCCGCGCCCCAATGGGGACGGCCGAGCCAGTAGCCGAGTTCCGGAACGCCCTCGGCGCCCGCGGACAGGCCGACGATGCCGATCAGCCCCGCCGGATCCGCGCGGCGCGACAGAGCCAGGGTGAGGCCGGTGCCGTCGATGTTGCGGGCCCGCGCGTCGAGGAGGAAGGCA
This sequence comes from Methylobacterium symbioticum, assembly GCF_902141845.1. Lineage (GTDB taxonomy): Bacteria > Pseudomonadota > Alphaproteobacteria > Rhizobiales > Beijerinckiaceae > Methylobacterium > Methylobacterium symbioticum. The sequence goes on from NZ_CABFPH010000007.1 coordinate 63,763, forward strand.
TCCACCTCCGCCCGTGGCAGCGGATGCGGGATGCGCGCCGTCATCTCGGCCACGGCCCGCTCGCCCGCGAGCCGGGTGATGGCCTCCGCGTCCCTGGCACGCGGCCAGCGCAGCCAAAGACGGCGCGTCTCGATCCGGAAGACGTCGTCGCGGGTCAGGTCCGGGAACATCGGGTCACCTCCGAGGCGGCCGCTTCGCGTGCCGCGCCTTGAGACGACGAAGGGGAGGATGGTGCCCCATCCTCCCCGCTGGTCCGTCCGGTCCCGGATCCGCGCGTGGCGGCGCGGATCTCGAAGGGAACGTCTCTGCCGGGTCGTCTGGGACACCGGCGGGACGCTCGCTTCGCCTGTCAGGCGCCCGCCGTTACTCTGCGGCCTCGAGGGCCGGAACCACCGCTACGAAGGCGCGCCCGCGGCGCGTCTCGAACTGCACCTTGCCGGGTACGAGGGCGAACAGGGTGTGATCCTTGCCCATGCCGACATTGGCGCCGGGGTGCCATTTGGTACCGCGCTGACGCACGATGATGTTGCCCGGAATCACGGCCTCCGAGCCGAACTTCTTGACGCCGAGGCGCCGGCCTTCCGAGTCGCGACCGTTGCGGGACGAGCCGCCAGCCTTTTTGTGTGCCATGGGAGATGCTCCGAATTCTGTGTTGGGTGGATGCGGTCGCGGACGGGGCCCGGGAGCGGACCACTACGCGCCCTGCGGGAGGGCGATCAGGCCTGAATACCGGTGATGCGCACCACGGTGTGCGCCTGACGGTGACCGCGCTTGCGGCGCGAGTTCTGGCGGCGGCGCTTCTTGAAGGCGATCACCTTCTTGTCGCGGCCGTGAGCCACGATCTCACCGGTAACCGTGATGCCGGACACGGTCGGCGCGCCGACCTGGGTCGCGCCCGCGCCGTCGGTGAACAGCAGGACCTCGCCGAACTCGATCGAGGCGCCGGCTTCGCCGGGCAGCGTGGCGACGGTGATGGTGTCGTTGGCGGCGACGCGGTACTGCTTGCCGCCCGTCTTGATGACTGCGAACATCGTTCTCTCGTGTTCTCGAACGGCCTCCGGGGCGAACCCCTGGACCGGCTTCTTGTTCAGTTGTGTCGCGCCCGCAGAGGTCCGCGGGACTGCAACGCGAAACGCGCGGACTTCTGCGAGGAAGCCGCGCGTGGTGCGGGTCCTTAGGCCGGAGCGCGGCCGCCTGTCAATCACCAGGGCCGAGGAATGCCGGTTCCCGGCCCGATCGGACGGGCGTCCTCAGTTCACCCGCATGATCTGGATCACGGCGGGCGTGATGATCACCACGAACAGCACCGGAAGGAAGAACAGGATCATCGGCACGGTCAGCTTCGGCGGCAGGGCCGCGGCCTTCTTCTCGGCCTCTGTCATGCGCTGGTCGCGGCTTTCCTGTGCGAGGACCCGCAGGGCCTGGCCGATCGGCGTGCCGTAGCGCTCGGCCTGGATCAGGGCGGTCGAGACGGCCTTGACCGGCTCGATGCCGATGCGCGTGCTCAGGTTCTCGTAGGCCAGGCGCCGGTCGGGCAGGTAGGACATCTCCGCGGTCATCAGCGCCAGTTCCTCGGCCAGAACCACGGAGGAGACGGCGATCTCGGTGCTCACCTTCCTGAAGGCGTGCTCGATGGACATGCCGGATTCGACGCAGATGAGCGTCAGGTCGAGAGCGTCGGGCCAAGCCTTGCGCACCTCGGTCTGCCGCTTCTTGGCGCTGTTGATCAGGAACAGCTCCGGCGCCTTGATGCCGAGATAGGCCGCGGCGATCACCAGAGCGATCCGGACCAGGTAGGGCTGATCGAGCACCTCGATGACGAAGAAGTAGAAGATCGAGCCGAGCGTCATCACCACCGGCGCGACGAGGCGAAAGAACAGGAACGCGGTCTCGGCCTGCGGGCCGCGGTAGCCGGCCTGCATCAGCTTGATCTTGGCGGTCTCGGTGCCGAGCCAGCGCCGCAGGTCGAAGCGCTCGACCACGTCCTTCATGTAGGCCTTCTGCTCGGCCCGGATCGAGACCTTGCCGGGGCCCATGCGCTCGCGCTCGCGCCGGCGGATCTGCTCGCGCTCGTCGCTCACGAGCTTCATCCGCTTGGCCAGGCGGTCGGTCTCGAGGAAGGGCTGCGCCACGGCGAAGGCAGTGGCTGCGACCGCGACCGCGATGAGCACCGTGCTCATGAACCGCGGGTCGAGGATCTTGGCAGCGATCAGGTCGATCATGGCGCTCGGGAGCCTGCGTCGGGCCGGCGCGGCGCCGGCCTCGGAGGTCAGAAGTCGAAGGCGATCATCTTCTTGATCGTGAGGATCCCGCAGGCCATCCACAGGCCCGAGCCGACGAGGGCGATCTTGCCCGCATCCGTCGTCCAGAGCAGCGAGATGTAGTCCGGGCTCGTCAGCGTGGTGATGCCGGCGACACCGAAGGGCAGCGCCGCGATGATCGAGGCCGAGGCCTTGGCCTCCATGCTCATCGCCTGGACCTTGCCGGCCATCTTGCGCCGCTCGCGCAGCACGCGCGACAGGTTGCCGAGGGCCTCCGAGAGGTTGCCGCCCGATTGCTGCTGGATGTTGATCACGATCGAGAAGAAATTCACCTCCGGCACCGGCACCCGCTCGTAGAGGCGGCTCACCGACTCGCCGAGGGACAGGCCGAGCGCCTGCGTCTCGATGATGGTCCGGAACTCGCTGCGCACCGGCTCCTCGGCCTCGCGCGAGACCATCCGGAAGCAGTCGCCGACCGGGATGCCGGTCCGGATGCCGCGCACGATGACGTCGACCGCGTTCGGCAATTCCTTGTTGAACTTGGCGATGCGGCGCAGACGCAAGCGGCGCAGGAGGTATTGCGGCACCCCGAGCGCGCCCACGAACACGCCGCCGAGAGCGACGAGCGGGCTCTCGGTGATCATCAGGACGATCAGGCCGAGGGCTGCGCCGATGCCCACCGAGACGGTCCAGAAGGTGCGCACCGTCCAGGGCAGACCGGCACGGGCGATCTTCAGCTCCAGCGTGACCTTGGTCGCGCCTTTCGATTTCGCCTCGATCTCGTTGAGGGTCTTGGCGACCTGATCCCGGCGACTGACCGTCGCGGCGCGGCCGGAGCTGCCGGCCGTCGGCACGCTGATGGTCTTCAGCCGCTGTGCCGCGCGGCGCTCGCCGGTGAGGAGCGGCAGCAGCAGGACATAGACGATCCCGGCAACAGCGACGGCAAGCAGGCCGGCCGCGAGGGGAAAGTTGCCGGCGAGCGTCACGGCTCGGCCCCCGTCTCGGCAGCGTCGAGGGCTTCGCCGAGCCGCTTCTCCAGGCCGTAATAGCGGGCCCGCTCCCAGAATTTCGGCCGGCCGACGCCGGTCGAGCGATGCTTGCCGATCAGGCGTCCGTTCGCGTCCTCGCCGACGATGTCGTAGAGGAAGATGTCCTGCGTCGTGATCACGTCGCCCTCCATCCCGATCACCTCGGTGATGTGGGTGATGCGGCGCGAGCCGTCGCGCAGGCGCATTGCCTGGATGATCACGTCGATCGAGCCGACGATCATCTCGCGCAGCGTCTTCGAGGGCAGGGTGAAGCCACCCATCGAGATCATCGATTCGATACGCGACAGGCACTCGCGCGGCGAGTTTGCGTGGAGCGTGCCCATCGAGCCGTCATGGCCCGTATTCATGGCCTGAAGCAGGTCGAAGGCCTCCGGCCCGCGCACCTCGCCGACAATGATGCGCTCGGGCCGCATGCGCAGGCAGTTCTTGACGAGGTCGCGCATGGTGACCTGGCCCTGGCCCTCCATGTTGGGCGGCCGGGTCTCGAGGCGGACCACGTGCGGCTGCTGCAGCTGCAGCTCGGCCGCGTCCTCGCAGGTGATGACGCGCTCGTCGTGCTCGATATAGGCGGTCAGGCAATTGAGCAGCGTCGTCTTGCCCGAGCCGGTGCCGCCCGAGATGACGACGTTGCAACGGCTCTTGCCGATGATCTTCAGGATCTCGGCCCCCTCGGGCGAGATCGCTCCGAAGCGCACGAGCTGGTCGAGGGTGAGCTTGTCCTTCTTGAACTTACGGATGGTCAGCGCCGGCCCGTCGATGGCGAGCGGCGGCGCGATCACGTTGACGCGGGAGCCGTCGGGCAGGCGCGCGTCGCAGATCGGCGAGGCGTCGTCGACGCGCCGGCCGACCTGACTGACGATGCGCTGGCAGATGTTCATCAGCTGCTGGTTGTCGCGGAAGCGCACGCTGGTGAGCTGGATCTTGCCCCCGACCTCGATGAAGGCGCGGTTGGCGCCGTTGACCATGATGTCGGCGATGTCGTCGCGGGCGAGCAGCGGCTCCAACGGGCCGTAGCCGAGAACGTCGTTGCAGATGTCGTCGAGCAGCTCCTCCTGCTCGGCGATCGAGAGGACGATGTTCTTGAGCCCGATGATCTCCGAGACGATGTCGCGGATCTCCTCGCGCGCGGTCTCGGAGTCGAGCCGCGAGAGCTGGGCGAGGTCGATGGCCTCGATCAGCGCGCCGAAGATCATGCTCTTCGTGCGGTAATATTCCTCGGAGCGCGTGACCTCCACCTGGACCGGCGCGGCCGGCTCGAGGCGCCGCGCCGGCGCGTCGTCCTGCATCAGGACGGGCGCGGAGACCTTCGCCGCCGCCTCGACCTGCGGGCGCGCCGGCGCGGTGGGTTGGGCGACGCTCTGCCGTCTACCGAACATGCTGCGGATCCTCGCCCGTGCGAGTTCGGATGGTCACGATCAGGACGCCTTGCGCCGCGCGAGCTTGGCGAGCAGGGGTTCGAGCAGATTCGCCCGGCCGCGGCGGGTCTCGGGACGGCCGAGCACCGAGGCGGCGAGCTCCGCATAGATCTCGGTCGCCTTGGCGCCCGGCTGCACCTCGGCCACCATCTGCCCGTTATTCGCTGCGGTGCCGAACAGGCCCGGATCGAAGGGAATGGTTGCCGCGAGCGGCACTTCGAGCGCCTTGGCGAATTCCGCCGCACCGATCTCGGGCCGCTTGGCCATGCCGACGCCGTTCAGCACCATGCGGGGCGGACGGTCGTTCGGGCGGCCGTGCTGCAGGGCGCCGAGCACGTTCTTGGCATTGCGCAGGCAGGTCAGGTCGGGGCCCGCGACCACGATGAGATCGTCGGCCCCGGTCAGGACCCGCCTGGTCCAGGCCGACCATTGATGGGGCACGTCCAGGACGATGCAGGGCACCGCGGCGCGGAGGTGGTCGATGAGCCCGTCGAAGGCGGGCTCGGCAAGGTCGATGGTGCGGTCGAGGCTCGCGGGCGCCGAAAGCAGGCTGAGATTGTCGCTGCACTTCGAGAGCAGGCGCTCGACCAGAGCCGAATCGAGGCGCTCGGGTGCGAAGACGGCCTCGGCGATGCCCTGCGGCGGATCCTGGTTGAAGTTCAGGCTCGCGGTGCCGAAGGCGATGTCGAGGTCGGCGATCACCGTTTGAAGCTTCTGGCCGCGGGCGATCGACCAGGCGAGGTTGTGCGCCACCGTCGAAGCGCCGATGCCTCCGCGCACGCCGAAGACGGCGATGGTGCGGCCGACCGGCTTGACGCCCGGCGCGGTGAAGAGATCGGATACCGATGTGATCAGCGTCAGCGGCTCCAGCGGCACCATCAGGTAGTCGCTGACGCCGCGCTGGATGAACTGCCGGTAGAGCGCCACGTCGTTGACGTGCCCGATCACCAGGACGCGGGTGCCCTCGTCGCAGACCTCGGCGAGCGCGTCGAGATGCTCGAGCGGCTTCGATTTCGGCCCCTGCGTCTCGATGATGATGACGTTGGGGGTCGGCGCGCTGCGGTAGGCCTCGACCGCCGCCGCGGCCCCGCCCATCTGCACCTTCAGATGGGCCTTCTGCATGCGCCGGTCGGTACCGGCCGCCTCGATCATCGCGGCCGTCTCCGCGGTCTCGCAGAAGGCCTGGATCGTGATCCGCGGCACCGGGGCGATCAAGCGCTCGGATGTCTCGGAAATGTCCGCCATGGTGAGGCTTTCCGGTTCGGGTCCTGTACGGGGCCGGCGTGGTCGCGACGCGGTTCAGATGCCGAGACGGCTGCCTACGTTGGTCTGGCCATCCTGACGCCAGTTGGTTGAGGGATCCTTGCCGATGCGGAGCTGATCGATGTCCTTGACGCGGCGGACCGTATCGATTCGGCCCTCCGTCCGTCCGCGCACGAGATCGACGGGGTCGGCGACCTGGGCGGCGATGGTGGACTGAGTCGCGCAGCCGAGATTCCAGTTCGGCTCGTTGCGCAGATTCGCCATGGGCGTGCTGACGCCGAGATCCTGCGGCCAGAGCCCGCACTGGTCGGCGACCCGGGCCTCCATGCGCTGGAAGCTCAGGCGGATCGGCGCGGCGAGGCCGGGATTGGCGACCGCGTAGCCGGACACCGCGAGTTCGCGGGCCGGCACGCCGCCCTCCGCCGCGAGCCGCCGGATCGCGGCGGCGCTGCGCTCGACCGCGGCTCCGGCCGCGGGCGCGACCCCGCGCGGCAACTCGACGAGCAGCGTGCCGCGGCCGTAGCGGCGGTATTCGAGCAGGAAGGCATCGGCATCCGCGCGCTGACGCGGGGCGAGATGGCCCGGGCCGGTGGGGGACACGTCGAGGCTGCGGCTGCCATCGGCGAGCACGATGGGGGGCCGCGCCCGGTAGTCGTGGGGATAGACCGAGCCGGTGGCGGCCCGGTCGGCCTGGCACGCGCCGAGGAGGGCGGCGAGAGCGACGGCCGCGAGGAGCTGGGGGCGGAGGGCGGTCATGGTGCGGATCCTGGACGGGCGGGCCGCTGTCGGGGCGGCCGCATCGGGGCGCCCGGCGAGGCAGGGAGGCGGAACGGTCAATCGGTGATGAAGCCGACGCGGCCGCGGTAGCCGCGCCCGAGGGGCTTCGCGCCGGCCACGCCGTAGAGGCGGTTGATCTGGCCAAGCAGGACCGCCTGGCCGTCGGTGGCCTCCACGAAGCCGTCATCCGGGCGCGAGACCTGGCGCGGCTCGATTGGCTTGGCGATGTAGGGCGTCACCATGATCATCAGCTCCGTCTCCTGCCGCTGGTAGTCGCGGCTGCGGAACAGGGCGCCGAGGATCGGCAGGTTGATGAGGCCGGGCAGGCCGGCGATCGCCGCCTTGCTCTTCTGCTGGATCAGGCCCGCGGTCATCATCGTGCCCCCCGAGGGCAGCTCGACGGTGGTCTCGGAGTTGCGCACCGTCAGGCCCGGGACGGCCGTGGTCGAGTTCCCGCTGACGAAGCTGTAGGAGTTCTGCGGATCGATCTCGCTGACCTCGGTGCCGACGCGGATCGAGATCCGGTTCTCGGACTGGACGACGGGCGTGAAGTTCAGGCTGACGCCGTACTTCTTGAACGCAATGCCGACGACGCAGGTGGGTTGCTGGCCGGCCACCAGGGCCGGCGTGCAGGTCTGGCTCGACGGAACCGGAAGCTCGCCGCCCGCGGTGAACTTGGCCGATTCGCCTGAGATCGCGGTCAGCGTCGGCTCGGCCAGGATCCGCGACACGCCGGCCTGCTCGAAGGCCCTGAGCGTTGCCGTCAGGCTGGCGCCGCCAGCGCCGTTGATCGTGCCCGAGATCAGGTTGCCGGTGGGGAACTGGCCGCCGGAGATCGCGAGTGGCGCGGCGTTGACGAGGTTGAGGTTCGACCAGTTGCCGCTGAGGTTGACGCCGAACTGCTTCAGAACGGTGCGCGAGACCTCGGCCACGGTCACGCGCAGCATGACCTGATCCTTGCCGCGGATCGTCAGGTTGTTGATCACGGCGCCGCGTGAGCCGCCGGCGACGCCCGCCCCGCTGCCCCCGCCGCCGCCTCCGGAGACGCCGACGAAGGCGTTGGCGATGTCGATGGCCTGCTGCGCCTCCGCGCTCGAGGCGACCGAGCCAGAGAGCAGGACCGAGTCGCCGCTGGAGCGCACGTCGAAGCGCGCGCCGGGGATGCTCTGGCCGAGGAGCTGGCGCAGGATGTTGAGGTTCAGGTCGCGCGCCACCGTGACGTCGAGGGCGGTGATCTGGCGCCCTTCGCCGTCGAGGATGAAGATCGAGGTAGTACCGTTCTCCATGCCGATCACGAAGACCTTCCGGGTCGAGCGCACCACGGCGTTGGCGACCTTGGGATTCGCGACGAAGACTTCCTTTGCGTCGCGCGGGAGATCGACGATAATCGAGCGGCCGGCGGTCAGTTCGACCTTGCGGGTGGCCGTGGCCTCGGCGGCGCCGACCGCCAAGGTCGGGGCGGGGCCGAGGACCGGCCGATCCTGCGCGGCCGCGGCCGAGAAGTCGAACGCGAGGCCCGCGAGCGGGAGGGCGAGCCGGAGCGCGGCGCGCAGCGGGCGGCGGAGGGGGGAGCGGGCGGCCATCTGTGCCATCACCGGGTGGTCTGCTGGCGGGCGACGCCGAAGCGCACGACCGTGAGGGCGGGGGTCTTCTGGTCCGGCTCGGCCTCCGCCGTCTTGCCGGTATCGGCGATGCTGCGCAGGGCTAGCGACAGCGAGCCGACCTTCTGCGCCAGCGTGATGGTCTCGGCCTGGGCCGGCGTCAGCGCGAGCGTCGCGGTCTCGCCGGTGACGACGTTGGTGCCGTTCTTCTCCTGGATGAGCTGCCCGACCGCGAGCACCCGGATGTCGCTGAGGATGATCTGGGAGAGCTGCACGTCGGTGCCGGTCGCGCGCGAGTTCTCCTCGTCGCGGTAGGTGCGGATCACGTCGACGCGGTCGTTCGGCAGGATGAAGCCGCCGGCCGAGTTGGTGCCGCGGGTGTCGGTGACGATGGCGACGGCGCGCATGCCCTGGGGCAGGATCGCGGCCATGAAGCCGCTGTCCGGCCGCACCAGCTTCTGCAGGCGCACGGGCTCGCCGACCAGGAACGGCGCACGCACGGTGGCGCCGACCGCTTCCTCCAGGGCCTTCGGATTGAGCTTGCGGGTCAGGTAGCCCGGGGTCAGCGCGTCGTCGGGCCATTTCTGCCAGCGCAGGTCGGCCGGCTGCAGCACCTGGCCCATGGGCAGCTCGGCGGCGGCCACGAGCACTTCCGTCACGGGGGCCGGCGGCGGCTCGACCTTGACGACGGGTGCCGGCGGCGGCGGCGGATCGCCGCCGCTCATGAGCAGCGCCGCACCGCCGCCCGCGACGAGGGCTATGGCGAGAACGGCAAGTCGTGCTGGTTGCATCGCCTGACCACGGGAAGGACGACGGCCCGATCTGCACCGTCGCCGCCAGAGTGCCGCGGCATTCGTGTAATTAGGGTTAAGGAGATGTCACCGCCTGCTTTCGGCCGGCGTCCGAAAGCGGCTCTCTCGATCGGTCGAGGGGGGTCAGGCCATCACGGCGCGGGCCCAGACCGTGGTCTCCGGCAGGACGAGGAGGGCCGCGGCGGCGAGCGCGATGCCGTAGGGGATGCCGGTGCGGCGGTCGTGCAGATGGAGCGCGAAGGGCAGCCGGGCGATCGCCTGCGGCAGCGGGTGGGAGCGGGCCGCGAGAATCGCCAGCGTCAGGCCGCCGCCGAGGATCGAGGCAACGAGGAGGTAGTCGAGCAGCCCGTCGAAGCCGAGCCAGAGCGCGGTCGCCGCGGCGAGCTTGGCGTCGCCCCCGCCGATCACGCCGAAGGCGAAGAGGGTGAAGCAGACGCTCAGCACCAGGGCCGCCGCGCCGGCATGCAGGCCGAGCTCGGTCCAGGACATCAGACCGGTGCAGGCAAGCGCCGCGAAGGCGCCGACGAGCGCGAGGGAGATCCGGTTCGGGATCAGCATGGTCAGGAGGTCGCTGGCGGCCGCGTAGGCCATCAGGAACGGGAACACGACCAGGATGCCGAGGGAGGCCATCGCGTCACCAGAGTCGGGGCAGGGGAGGGCGCCGCTGCGCGCGGGCCGCGCGAAACGCAGCCGCGGCCGGTCCCGCTCGACACGGGAACGACCACGGCAGGCTGTGTCGGTCCGCCCGAGCAGGCCGGCTCCGGCTCGTCCCCGGCGGGACGGGCCGGAGCACGGACGGTGCCGCCGGGCGAGCCGCGATGCGGATCAGTTCAGCTGGGCAGAGATCGCGTTGAACTTCGCGTTGAGCTGCGTGCCGATGATCTTCAGGGTGCCGATGATGACGACGGCGATGAGGGCGGCGATCATGCCATACTCGATCGCGGTGGCGCCGGACTCGTCGGCAGCGAAACGCTTGAACACGGACTTCATGGCTGAGATCCTTGGAGGAACGACCTGCGAGGGGGCCGTCGAAAATCTTCGTCTCGATCGGCGGCAGGGGAACAATGGCCGATCCGCTCTTGAAAATCGGTTAAACGGACCGCTGGTGGCAAGGCATCGGCAGCACAACTGCGGCGTGGTGAAGAGATCGTAATCGGAACGACAGTCGGGCCCGGTTCCTTCAGCGCGAACAACAGGTTCGGCGTTCACCCCGTGCGGCGGCGGAGCGCGATGTGCAGGGGTGGTGAACGTGCCTCGGGCCGCCTTAGCGCTTCCTTCACCAATCCGGTGTCTCGTTGCGCGGGAGGCAGCGCGCCCGCCGCGCCGCAATCCGTCCGTCCCGCCCGCGGAGATCCTCAGGGCGCGGAAGTGAGGCCTCGCCCGATGCGCCGTCCCGTCCTCCGCCTCGCCGCGGGCCTGCTCGCGGCCTCCGCGGCCCTGCATGCCGGCCCGGGCCTCGCCGCGGAGGCCGCACTGCCGGTGGTGAGCGTCAGCGTGGACAACGCCAAGGTGATGCGCCTGCCGGAGAAGACGCAGACGGTGATCGTCGGCAACCCGCTCATCGCCGACGTGACCCTGCAGAAGAACGGCGTGCTGGTGCTCACCGGGAAGAGCTTCGGCGCCACCAATCTGATCGCCCTCGACGCCGCCGGCGCGATGATCGCCGAGACCATGATCCGGGTCGAGGCGTCGCAGGCCTCGGTGGTCACGGTCCAGCGCGGGCCGAGCGAGCGCAACTCCTATTCCTGCACCCCGGTCTGCCAGCCCTCCGTGCAGCTCGGTGACACGGCCGACTATTTCGGCCAGGTGAGCGGCCAGGCCGACAGGCGCCGGAAGCTCGCCGCCGACGCGGCGGGCCCCGACAAGTAGGATCCCGGCGCGGCTCCGACGTCCCGGTCGGGACGCGCTCGCATCCGCCGATCCGGCGTCCGCCGGGATCGAGCGGAAGCCGGATCAGATCGTCTGGTTGTAGGCGCCGACCGCCGCGTTCTCGCGCAGCACGCCGTCGACCGCCGCGAACATCGCCCGCAGCCGGGCCTCCGAGACCGGGCTCTCGACCACCACCACCAGTTCCGGCTTGTTGGAGGAGGCGCGCACCAGACCCCAGGTGCCGTCCTCGGCGGTGATGCGCACGCCGTTCACGGTGACGAGATCGACGATCCGCTGGCCGGCGAGCGCCTCGCCCGCCGCCTTCATCGCCCGGAACCGCTCCGTCACCGTCTCCACGACGCCGTACTTCACCTCGTCGTCGCAATGGGGCGACATGGTCGGCGAGCCCCAGGTCTTGGGCAGCGCCCGGTAGAGGTCGGCCATCGACCGGTCGGGATTGCGGTCGAGCATCTCGATCACGCTGATCGCGGTGAGCAACCCGTCGTCGTAGCCGCGCCCGATCGGCTCGTTGAAGAAGAAGTGGCCCGATTTCTCGAAGCCCGCCAGCGCGCCGAGCTCGTTGACGCGGCGCTTGATGTAGGAATGGCCGGTCTTCCAGTAATCGGTCTTGACCGCGAGCGCCTGCAGCTCGGGATCGGTGTTGTAGAGCCCGGTCGACTTCACATCGACCACGAAGGTCGCGCCCGGATGCAGCTTGCCGAGGTCCCGGGCCAGCATGACGCCGATCTTGTCGGCGAAGATCTCCTCGCCCTCGTTGTCCACCACGCCGCAGCGGTCGCCGTCGCCGTCGAAGCCGAGGCCGACATCGGCGCCGGTCTCCTTCACCTTGGCCGCGATGGCATGGAGCATCTCCATGTCCTCGGGGTTCGGGTTGTAGCGCGGGAAGCTGTGGTCCGGCTCGACGTCGAGGGGCACGACCTCGACGCCCAGCGCCTCCAGAAGGCGCGGCGCGAAGGCGCCGGCCGTGCCGTTGCCGCAGGCGGCGACCACCTTGAGCTTGCGCGTGACGGGCTTCGCCCGCGCCTTCAGATCCTTCAGGTAGGTCTCGGCGAAGCCCTCCACGAATTCGTAGGCGCCGCCGTCGCGGTACTGGTAGGTGCCGCCGAGGACGATCTCCTTCAGCCGGCCCATCTCGTCGGGGCCGAAGGTCATGGGCCGGTTGGCCCCCATCTTCACGCCGGTCCAGCCGTTGTCGTTGTGCGAGGCGGTGACCATCGCCACGCAGGGGCAGTCGAGGGCGAACTGGCCGAAATAGGCCATCGGCGAGAGCGCGAGGCCGATATCCTTCACGCGCAGGCCCGCCGCCTGCATGCCGGCGATCAGCGCGAGCTTGATCGCCGAGGAGTAGCTGCGGAAATCGTGGCCGGTGACGATATCGGGCCGCACGCCGAGCTCGTGCACCAGGGTGCCGATGCCGAGGCCCAGCGCCTGCACCCCCATCAGGTTGATCTCCTTGGGGAACAGCCAGCGCGCGTCGTATTCGCGGAAGCCCGTCGGCTTGACGAGCGGCGTCTGCTCGAAGGCGAAGGTGTTGGGCTCGAGCGCGGGCAGCGGCTTGGGGAACATCGCGGTCCTCGTCCTGTCGGGCTCGTCCTGCCGAGCGGGTCGCCCTCGCTTAGCGAAGCGCCCGGGCGAGGCCAAGCCGGGCTGTTCCGGGCAAGCGGCTTCGTCCCCGCGCGTCTTGCGGACGCCGGAGGCATGGCTGGAGCGGGAGACGCGGGACGCCGCGGAACCCAAACTCATGTGCGTACGGATACCGAGCTCCCCGGCGTCCCGCGGACGAGGGGGCCGCGTGTGGCCGGCCTCGTCCGTTTAGCGTCGCGGTCTCTTGCTCACCTGCATCGACCCCGATCGTGGCGGACTGCGTAGCGCCGTTGCCCGGCTCGCCCAGCCTCACCCCGGCAGACTTGAAGCGTCGTGCACCGGACCTCGTATTGGGCCCGGCATCGGTTCCAACGACCTGTGCAGGCCGGACTATCGGGGCTGTCCCGTTGTTGATCCGGGCTGGCGCCGAGAACGGCCCTGTGTCGCGCAGAGGCGCCCGGGGCGCCGGCTGACCGGCCGGCGACGCGGGAACCGCCGCGCTGTCCTGGCACGGGCCGTGGTCATGCGGCCCGGGCTCCCTGCGCGCGGCGCGGCGGGTTGCAGGACCCGTCGCGCCGCGGGACAGCGCGTGGCCGGGATGTACGTGTTTTGTTCTCGCGTGTCAAGCTTTTTGTCTTAAGGAAGGCCTTTCGCCCTGCCGCCGCGACGTCGTCCCTCTCCCCTCTGCGGGAGAGGGTGGCCCCCGAAGGGGGTCGGGTGAGGGGACCCCCATCTCCGAATGAGGCGTCACGTCGATGCCGAGCATTCTCCTGCACCGTCGCACCCCTCTCCCGACCCGCTTCGCGGGCCACCCTCCCCCGCAGAGGGGGGAGGGAGGGCGGCAGTTCGCGCGTATGACCGGCTTTCAAGACCAAGCGCGGTCCCGTGATCGCTTCGAGACGCCGTCAATGCTCCGGCATCGATCCGGGCCGGAGATAGGCGAACATGTGCGGCACGTAATCGGCCTTGCCCAAGTCGATCCCGTGATGTCTCAGGATGGCGTAGGCTGTGATCAGGTGGAAACAGAACTGTGCCTGCGCCCAGTCGCGCGCGTATTGCTCGCCGGTCATGTCGAAGACGATGCCGTTCGGGAGTGTGAGCGTGATCGGCTGCCCGGCGCCGGCATCAAGTGCGGCTGGCCCGAGATCGCCGAGCACCGCCAGGGCTTCGCCGATCCGGCCTTGAGCCTCGGCCATCGAGCCCGGCCTGTCACCAGCTCTCGTCCCGCGCGGGCCACATCCTCCAGGGATTCCGGCAGGGGTTCGCCGCGGAGCCGGAACGTTGCCTCCTGTGCTTGGTAGCAGGCGAAGCGGACCTGGGATGCGAGGGGTAACATGTCGGGGGCAAGCCGCTTGCCGAGCAGCGCCTCTGCCTCCTCGCCGGGCAATTGCTTGCAGGCCTTGTCGAGCCAGCCCGAGAGCGCCCGCAGCATTTGTGCGTAGGCGGGGACGAGGAGGTTCGTCAGCGACATGGATTCTCCTGAAAACCGGACAGCCGTGCGGACTTAGCCGTAGCGGTGCAGCCCCGCGCCCTCGCGCTTCAGCCACGCCTCAGCCGGCTCCACATGGGGGCAGATCCGGCCGACCAGGGTCCAGAAGCGGGACGAGTGGTTCATCTCGCGCAAATGCGCCATCTCGTGCGCCACCAGGTAGTCGAGCACCAGGGGCGGGGCGAGGATCAGGCGCCAGGAGAAGTTCAGCTCGCCCCGCGCCGTGCAGGAGCCCCAGCGGCTGCGCGTGTCGCGCAGGGTCACGCCGGTCGGGCCCTGGCCGAGGGCCTGCGTGTAGCGGGCGATGGCGGCGGCGAGGTCCTTGCGCGCTTCGGCCTGGAGGAAGTCCCGCACCCGCCGCGCCACATGCGGCTCCCCGCAGGAGACCGAGACGACCGGGCCGCTGGGCGTGTCCTCGATCCGGGTCGCGCCGCTGCGCTCGCCGCGCCGCACGATCCGGTGGGGCGTGCCGCGGACCGGGATCTCCGATCCCTCCGCGAAGGCGATGCGCTCCGGCATCCGGGCGAGGCGCGCCGCGATCCAGCCGCCATGGCTCGCCGCGAAGCGCCGGGCTGTGGCGAGCCCGGTGCGCGGCGGCAGCGTCATCACGACCGCGCCGGTGGCCGAGGAGACCCGCAGGGTCAGCCGCCGCGCCGTGTCGCGTCGGCGCAGCAGGATCCGGACGGTCTCGCCCGCGTGGACGATCTCGATATGGTCGGGGGCGGGAGCCGGGTCGACGCGCCGCAGCAGGGCCGAGAGCATGGCCGCACTCTAGCGCAGGCTCGGCCGTTTGGCATCCGGTTCGGGCGGCTCCCGCTCCGCCGGGGTGACGCATTCGTGCGATGGTCCAGAGGTCGGCTCAAGACCCCTCTCCCGAACGGGAGAGGGGTCGTGTCGTGCTTGGCATCGGTGTCGGAGCCAAGCCTGGGGGAGGAGGCCTGGATTCGCAGATGTGCGAGGGGGAGGCCCCGCCTCAGCTCACCGCGCGCAGGTGCGGCGCCCTGGCCGCGGGCTCGCGCCGCTCGGCCGCCATCGCCCGGATGAAGGCGGCGATGCGCGGCGCGATGACGGCCCGGTAGCGCGAGCCGTTGAACACGCCGTAATGCCCGACGCCCTCCTGCAGGTGATAGGCCTTGCGCGCGTCGGGGAGGTTCGGCGTGAGGTCGAGGGCGGCCAGCGTCTGGCCGACGCCCGAGATGTCGTCCTTCTCGCCCTCGACGGCGAGGATCGCGCAGGTGCGGATGGCGGCGAGATCGACCGGCTCGCCCCGGTGCCGCATCACGCCCCGCGGCAGGGCGTGCTCCACGAACACCGTCTCGACGGTCTGCAGGTAGAATTCCGCGGTGAGATCCATCACCGCGAGGTACTCGTCGTAGAACTCGCGGTGCTTCTCCGCCGAATCGCCGTCGCCCGTCACGAGGTGGTCGAACATGTCGGCATGGGCGGTCACGTGGCGGTCGAGGTTCATCGCCATGAAGCCGGAGAGCTGCAGGAAGCCCGGATAGACCCGCCGCCACGCCCCGGGGAAGGTCGGCGGCACATAGGCGATGGTGTTGCGCTCGAACCAGGCCTGGCCGCGCTCCTGGGCGAGGCAGTTCACGGCGGTGGGCGAGGGGCGGGTGTCGATCGGGCCGCCCATCAGGGTCATCGAGACGGGCACCGGATGCGCCCTCCGCGCCTCCATCACCGCGACCGCGGCGATCACCGGCACCGCCGGCTGGCACACCGCCATCACGTGCAGGTCCGGCCCGAGATCCTCGAACATCGCCTCCAGGTAGTCGATGTAGGTGTCGAGATCGAAGGAGCCGGCGGTGATCGGCACCATGCGGGCATCCGACCAGTCGGTGATGTAGACCTGATGGTTCGGCAGCATCGCCTCGACGGTGCCGCGCAGGAGCGTGGCGTAGTGGCCCGACATCGGCGCGACGATGAGGAGCTTCGGCTGCGGCTCGGCCGGCGGGCGCAGGAAGCCCCGGTCGAAGCTGACCACCCGGCAGAACGGGCGCTCCCAGACCACGCGCTCGGTGACGGGCACGGCGACCCCGTCCACCACCGTGCTGTCGAGGCCGAAATGCGGCTTGCCATAGCGGCGGGTGACGCGCTCGAACATCTCGCAGCCCGCCGCGATCGAGCGGGCATAGGGCGAGTAGGCCAGCGGGTTGGCCGGGTTCTGCACCGCGTAGCGGGTGACGTCCGCCGCGATCCGGGCCGGCGCCATCAGGGCGCGGGCGCCCTCGTACCAGAAATAAGCCAGATCCATCGTCGGTCCCCCCGGAGCCCGCCCGGTCGATGCAGAGCATGGTCCGGCAGGATGCGTGGTCAGCGTTGTGCGAACGTTGCGGCCCGGACGGGCCACAGGGTGAAACCGTCGATCCCGCCGCAGGCCCAGGTCACGATGGCGTGTCACCATGGCGTGCGGACCGGATCGCGGCGCCCCGGGACACCGGGGCCTGTTGCCGCAACTTCGGGGCCCTACCTCCGTTCCCTCGCGGGGGGAGCGGCCCGGCGCCGCGCCCGCTGCGTTGTTCGACGAGACATGATGCCCGACAGCGATCCGTCCCGCCTGCTCCGCGATGCGCGCCACCTGCGCCTCGACACCTTCGTGCGCCTGCGCTGGCTCGCCATCGCCGGCCAGAGCGCGGCGGTGATCGGCGCGCAGTTCGGCCTTGGCCTGTCGCTGCCCTTCGGCTGGTGCTTCCTGGCCATCGCCGCCTCGTCCTGGCTGAATCTCGGGCTGCGCATCCGCTTCCCGGCGAGCTACCGCCTGAGCGACGATTCGGCCGCGCTGCTGCTCGCCTTCGACATCGTTCAGCTCGCGATGCTGCTCTTCCTCACCGGCGGGTTGCAGAACCCGTTCTCGCTGCTCTTCCTCGCCCCCGTGCTGATCTCGGCGACCGCGCTGCCGCCGGAGCGGACGCTCGCCCTCGGGCTCCTCGCGGTGGGGCTCGCCACGCTGCTCGCCCTCGTGCACCGGCCGCTGCCCTGGTTCTCGGACGGGCGGATCGAGTTGCCCTTCCTCTACGTCTCGGGGGTCTGGACGGCGATCCTGCTCGGCACCGCCTTCACCGGCGTCTATGCCTGGCGGGTCTCGGAGGAAACGCGCCAACTCGCCCAGGCGCTCGCCGCGACCGAGCTGGTGCTCGCCCGCGAGCAGCACCTGTCGCAGCTCGACGGGCTGGCGGCGGCCGCCGCGCACGAGCTCGGCACGCCGCTCGGCACCATCATGGTGGTCTCGAAGGAGCTGATCCGCCAGCTCGGACCGACCGCGACGCCTGCCATCCGCGACGACCTCGACCTCCTGCGCGAGCAGGTCGACCGCTGCCGCGGCATCCTCGGCAAGCTGACCTCCCTGGGCTCGGAGGGCGACGGGGAGGGCGGCGGCTTCCTGGAGACCGTGAGCCTCAGCCACCTCGTGGAGGAACTCGCCGCGCCGCAGCGCGCGATGGGCGTCGCCCTCGAATTGTCGAGCGTCGGCGAGGGGCCCGAGCCGGCCTGGCGCCGGAATCCGGGCGTGATGTACGGCCTCGCCAACATCCTCGACAACGCCCTCGACTTCGCCGAGGCGAAGGTCTGCCTGGAGGCGCGCTGGACGGTCGAGCGCGTGTCGCTGGAGATCCGCGACGACGGGCCGGGCTTCCCCGCCGAGGTGCTGCTGCGCGTGGGCGAGCCCTACGTCACCACCCGCGGCCGCAACCGGAGCGGGGAGGGGGTCGGGGGCGGGCTCGGGCTCGGCCTGTTCATCGCCAAGACCCTGATCGAGCGCTCGGGCGCGCAGATCACCCTCTCGAACGTGGCGCGCCCCGGATTGCAGGGCGCGGTGGTGCGCATCTCCTGGGCGCGCCATGTCTTCGAACGCGGGGCGGCCCCGCGCCATCAGCCTGAAATTCCGCGCGCCGCGCCTCTCCCGACAGGAGATGCCGCACCTATATAAGACCCTATCAGAACAAAGGAATCGAAAGGACGCGTCTCATGCTGACGCAGACCGGAATCCCGGCGCCGATATCCGATGCCACGGCCGCCGGCACCGACCCGCTCGCCGCCTTCTCCGACCGCAGCCTCCTCATCGTCGACGACGACAAGCCCTTCTCGACGCGGCTCGCCCGCGCCATGGAGAGCCGCGGCTACCAAGTCCAGGTGGCCGACAGCGTGGCCGAGGGCCTCTCGGCCGTCGAGAGCCGGGCCCCCGCCTTCGCGGTGATCGACATGCGCCTCGGCGACGGCAACGGCCTCGACGTGATCGCCCGCCTGAAGGAGCAGCGCCCCGAGGCCCGCGGCGTGATCCTCACCGGCTACGGCAACATCGCCACCGCGGTGAATGCGGTGAAGCTCGGCGCCTTCGACTATCTCGCCAAGCCCGCCGATGCCGACGAGATCCACGGCACGCTGATGGCCCAGCCCGGCGAGCGCGCCGACCCGCCGGAGAACCCGATGTCCGCCGATCGGGTGCGCTGGGAGCATATCCAGCGCGTCTACGAGCTCTGCGGCCGGAACGTCAGCGAGACCGCCCGCCGGCTCAACATGCACCGCCGCACCCTGCAGCGGATCCTGGCCAAGCGCGCCCCGCGCTGATGAGCCCCGCCCGCCGGAGACCTCTCCGGCGGGCTGTCCCGTAATCGGCCCCTCGAAGCTGCGGCTTGCGCCCGCACGGCCAATCACGCTAGTGCCGTCGCCAGAATCCCCGGGACCCCGAAGAGATTTGGCTCCGTGAATACCCGCAACCTGATCACGATCCTCAGCATGATGGTGCTGGTCGGGACCGAGGTCTTCGCCGTCGCCATCGCCGCCGGTTGGGCGCTGGCCGGCCTCCTCGATCTCGGCGACCGCGTCGGCCACATCCTCATGGGCCTGTTCAGCCTCGTGGCGGCCTGGGTGATGCTCCAGCTCTGGCGCCGCGCCACCAGCATCGAGCCCCTGCGCGATCCGCCCGCCCGCGCGTCCCGCTAGGGGGCGGACGCGCAGCCCCGCGCCGCGAAGGGTTGATCGGGGGCCTGCGAAAAACCTAAGTAGACTGGCGGCCCGTCGTCCCGGATCCTGGGGCAGCCTCCGACACGCGAAGAGCATCCCGATCATGAAAGCCCGCATCATCGTCACCCTGAAGACAGGTGTCCTGGATCCTCAGGGGAAGGCGATCGAGGCCGCTCTGAAGTCGTTCGGAATCGACAGCGTCGAGGGCGTGCGCCAGGGCAAGGTCTTCGACCTCGACGTGAACGCCAGCGATCCGGCTGCCGCCGAGGCCACGCTCAAGGCAGCCTGCGAGAAGCTCCTGGCGAACACGGTGGTGGAAAACTACGCGATCGAGATCGCCTGATGCGCGCGGCGATCGTCGTCTTCCCCGGCTCGAATCGCGACGCCGACGTGGCGCGCGCGCTCCGGCTCGCGGGCGCCGAGGTGGTCAGCGTCTGGCACGCGGACACGGAGCTGCCGGCCGGCACCGACCTCGCCGTGCTGCCCGGCGGCTTCTCCTACGGCGACTATCTGCGCTGCGGCGCCATCGCGGGCCGCGCGCCCGCCATGGACGCGGTGCGCGCCCACGCCGCCCGGGGCGGCCTCGTGCTCGGCATCTGCAACGGCTTCCAGATCCTGTGCGAATCAGGGCTGCTGCCCGGCGTCCTGATGCGCAACGTCAACCGCCGCTTCATCTGCCACCGCCAGACCCTGCGGGTCGAGCGCAATGACACCCGCTTCACCAGCGCCTACGCGCGCGGCCAGGTGATCGACGTCTGCGTCGCCCATGGCGAGGGCAACTACTTCGCCGAGCCCGAGACGCTGGCTCGCATCGAGGGCGAGGGCCGCGTGGCCTTCCGCTACTGCGACCCGACCGGCGCGCTGACCATCGACGCCAACCGCAACGGCTCGATCAACGCCATTGCCGGCATCTACTCCGAGACCCGCAACGTGCTCGGCCTGATGCCCCATCCCGAGAACTTCGTCGAAGGCCTCGTCGGCGGCCAGGACGGCCGCGGCCTGTTCGAGAGCCTCGCGGCCTGAGGGCTCGGATCCGCGGGCCGGCGACGCCGCGCATCCCCATTCCCGATCCTGCCTCGAGCTGCCGCGCCAGCGGCCTCGGGATCATGGCGTTGCATGGGATGCGCGAAGACGCGCGCCCGATGCGCATTTTAACGCCGTGTTAACGTTTCCGATTTATCAATGGGATCAGTCCAGATGGTCTGGATGTCGAGTGGTATTTCTGTCCACTCTGTTTGATGCCTCCCTGATGACTCTTTCAAGCCGCTCTTCGGAGCGGCTTTTTTCTTGGGCTGATCCATTTTTCCGGATGAGGGAGCGGACCGCCACGGATCCCCCCACTCCCCGCGTGCGGGGAGTGGGCTCAGCCGACCCTGCAGTCGGCTGAGCGAGGCGGCAGCCGAGGGTGAGGGGGCGGTTTCAAGCAGAGCCCCTTCCGGAGCAGCCCCCTCACCGCCACTGCGGCTTCGCCTTCGCTTCCTGCCTGCACGACGAGGTGCAGGCAGGCCTCTCCCCGCGCGTGGGGAGAGGGGGGCGCATGAGCCGGCCGGAGGCGAACAACCGGAGGCGGTACCGAATCCCGACCCGAAAAGCCCCTCCCGCCGGGGCGGGAGGAGCTCTGTCGCGGTCGAGACGGGAGAGACGGCCTCAGTACAGGCCGCCGGCCTGGGCGGCGCGGTCGGCATCCGCCGGCACCGCGGCGGGGGCGCCGGGGCCGTCGGGGCGGGCCACGTAGGCGTCCGGCGGGGCGGTGCCGGGCTTGAAGGCCTCGAGGATGGTGCCGCCGCCCTCACCGGAGCCGGCGCGCATGCCCGAGGACGCGCTGACGCGGATCAGCTTGATTCCCGGCGGCACGCGGAAGGGCGTCGGCGGCTTGTCCTTGAGGGCGCTCTTCAGGAAGTCGAGGGCGATCGGGGCCGCGAGGCCGCCGCCGGTCGCCCGGTCGCCGAGCGAGCGCGGCTTGTCGAAGCCGATATAGATGCCGACCGCGAGATCCGGCGAGAAGCCCACGAACCACGCGTCCTTGGCGTCGTTCGTCGTGCCGGTCTTGCCGGCGAGCGGCTTGCCGATCTGCTTCAGGATCGTCGCGGTGCCGCGCTGGACCACGCCCTCCATGATCGAGACCATCTGGTAGGCGGTGAGCGGGTCGAGCACCTGCTCGGAATCGTCCACCAGCTTCGGCTCGTCCTGGCCCGACCACTTCTCGGCGTCGCAGCCGACGCATTTGCGGGTGTCGTGCCGGTAGATCGTCTCGCCGGTCCGGTCCTGGATCCGGTCGATCAGGGTGGGCCGGATGCGCCGGCCGCCATTGGCGAGCATCGAATAGGCGGTGACCATGCGCATCACCGTGGTCTCGCCGGCGCCGAGCGACATCGGCAGCACGGGCAGCATGTCGTCGTAGACGCCGAAGCGGCGGGCATACTCGGCGATGAGCGGCATGCCGACATCCTTGGCCAGCCGCACGGTCATCAGGTTCTTCGAGTGCTCGATGCCGTAGCGCAGGGTGTGCGGGCCGCCGGCCTTGCCGTCGTAGTTCGAGGGCGTCCAGGCCTCCTGGCCGGGGCCGGCCTCGATGGTGATCGGCGAATCCTGCACGATGGAGGAGGGAGTGTAGCCGTTGTCGAGCGCCGCCGAGTAGACGATCGGCTTGAACGAGGAGCCCGGCTGGCGCATCGCCTGCGTGGCCCGGTTGAACTCGGACTCGTCGTAGGAGAAGCCGCCGACCATCGCGTGCACGCGGCCGGTATAGGGGTCCATGGCGACGATGGCGCCGGAGACCTCGGGCTTCTGGCGCAGGCGGTACTGGCCGCGCCCGCCATCCATCGCCTCGACATAGACCATGTCGCCGGCGGCGAGGCCGGCGCGGCCGGCCCAGCGCATGCCCTCCGGCGGGATCACGCCGGTCTCGCGGTCCTTGGAGACCTGTCCGGAGGCCTCGCGGCGGGGCTGCAGGCCGATCTGCAGGCCGCCCGCGCCGTTGCCCAGCACCACGGCGAGCCGCCAGGGCGCCACGTCGCCGAGCGCCGAGACCTCGGCCGCCGCCATGCCCCAGTCGCGGCCGGTCAGGTCGACCTTCGCCACGGGGCCGCGCCAGCCATGCGCTTGATCGTAGCGCACGAGGCCGTCGATCAGCGCCCGGCGCGCCCAGGCCTGCATCTTCGGGTCGAGCGTGGCGCGCACCGAGAGGCCGCCCTCGTAGAGCTTCTTCTCGCCGTAGCGCTCGGAGATCTCGCGGCGGACCTCCTCGGTGAAGTAGTTGGCGTTGGCCGCGTTCGGGAAGGCGACGCGCGGGTTGACGCCGAGCGGCTGCTTCTTGGCGGTCTCCTCCTCCTCGCGCGTGATGTAGCCGTTCTCGCGCATCAGGCGGATGATCTCGTTGCGCCGCACCAGCGCCGCCTGGGTCTTGCGGTAGGGGTGGTAGTTGTTCGGTCCCTTCGGCAGGGCGGCGAGATAGGCCGCCTCGTTGACGGTCAGCTCGTGGACGGACTTGCCGAAATAGTCGAGCGCGGCAGCCGCGACGCCGTGCAGGTTGCGGCCGGGCACGATGGTGCCGAGGAAGATCTCGTTCAGGTACAGCTCGAGGATCTTGTCCTTCGAGTAGGCCGCCTCGATCCGGAGTGCGATCAGCGCCTCCTTGATCTTGCGGTCGTAGGTCTGCTCGTTGGAGAGCAGGAAGTTCTTGGCCACCTGCTGGGTGATGGTCGAGGCGCCCTGCTTCTTGCCGCTCGCGGCATTGGTCAGCACCGCGCGCACGATGCCCTCGGGATCGATGCCGCCGTGCTTGTAGAAGTTCTTGTCCTCTGCCGAGAGGAAGGCCGCGACCACGACCTTCGGCATCGCCTGGATCGGCAGGTAGAGCCGGCGCTCGCGGGCATATTCGGCGAGCAGCGAGCCGTCCGCGGCATGGACGCGGGTCATCACGGGCGGCTCGTAATTGGCGAGCGCCGCGTGGTCCGGCAGGTCCTGGCTGTACTTCCAGTAGAAGAACGCCCCGGCAGCCGCGGCGACCAGGAACAGCACCGCCCCGATGCTGAACAGGAAGCCGAAGAAGCGAAGGATCAAGCGCATCCGGTTTTCCGCCTGTCGGTGGCTCGGCCGCGCACGGCCCTGTCTCGGCTGGGGCGGCGGGCGCGCTCCGGAAGGCTTTTACAGAACCTCGCGGGCGGCCGCCATGAGGCCCCGGCCGCTCGCATCCTGACGGCGGCGCGACGGGGCATTCTCGATGCCCCGTATCCACACTGGATCTATGGTGAAACTGGGGCGATTGCCGCCGCGCGGCGTGCCGTGGCAACCGGGCGCCCGAGCGTGGCGCGGTTGGCGAAGAACAGCTCGATCGCCTTCGCCATCGAGCCGGTGACGCCGGCGCGCCACTCGGGCGATTGCAGCATCTCGAGGTCGCGCTTGCTCGACAGGTAGCCGAGTTCCACCAGAACGCTCGGCACGTCGGGCGAGCGCAGCACCCGGAAGCCGGCCTCGCGGTGCGGCTTCGTGCTCATCTCCATGACCGGGCTCAGATGGCCCATCAGGGTGCGGGCGAAGCCGGAGGAGAAGCCGCGGGTCTCGCGCAGCGTCAGCTCCTGCAGGATGTCGGCGATCTCGGGCGGGCCCTCGCTCGCGTCGGCGCCGGCGGCGGCGTCGGCCTTGTTCTCGCGCTCGGCGAGCTTGGCTGATTCGGCGTCGGTCGCCTTCTCGGAACCCGTGTAGATCGTGGCGCCGCGCACCTGCGGCGCCGAGGAGATCGAATCGGCGTGGATCGAGACGAACAGGTCGGCCTTGGCCTCGCGGGCGAGGCGCACCCGCTCGGCCAGCGGCACGAACACGTCGCGGTCACGGGTCATGCGCACGCGGTAGCGGCCGCTCTCCTCGAGCTTGCCCACGAGGGCCTGGGCAAAGCCGAAGACGATGTCCTTCTCGAACACGCCGCCGACCGCGATGGCGCCGGGATCGGTGCCGCCATGGCCCGCATCGATCATCACCAGGGGGCGCTGGTCGGCAGCCTCCCGCACCACCGCCTTCGGCGCGGGCGCCGGATCGCTCGCGGCGGCGGCCTTGCGGAAGGCCTCGCGCTCGACCTTCTGGAACGGGATGGTGAGGAGCACGGCGCCGTCGCGGGGGCGCGTCGCCGTCTCGATCGGGCCGACGGCCGCGGGTCCGGCGAGATCCACCACGATGCGCGAGCGCCCGGGCGCGAACAGGCCGTAACGGAAGGACTGGACCACGCCCTCGCGGCGGCGCCCCGCCTCGGGGCCGAGCTGGAAATTCACCTCGGGCAGGTCGATCACCGCCCGGTCGGGCCGCTCCATCACGAAGGCGCGCGCCTCGACCGCCTTCGACAGGGTGATGGTGAGCCGCGTGGTGCCGGTGGCGCCGCCCGCGAGGTCGGCCGCGATCGCGACCACCCGCTCGCCGTCCTGCGCCGCGGCCGGTCGCGGCCCGGCGAGCGCCGGGACGAGCAGGGCGGCGAGGAGGACGGTTCGGATCAGACGCGTGCGGCTCGGCATCGTTCGGTGCGGTCTCCCGGGCCCTGAATAGGGCATAGGGGCGGCAGGGTTAACCGATGCTTGCAAAGTTTCGCACGATGGGTCCGGATTTGTGGCGGGCCGGCGACAGCCGCGAACGGTCCCCCGAAACGCGACGCGCCGCCGGCCCGGGGCCGACGGCGCGTCGCGTTCGTGGCGGCCTGGCGGCCGGTATGCGCGCCGGTGCCGGGCCGTCGGTCAGTGGGCCGACAGCGAGCGGCCGGCCCGGCGGGCTATGGCCATCCAGCAGGTCAGGGAGGCGTCGGCGGCGCGCTGCATCTCCGTGACGTTCAGGCGGATCATGTCGGCCGGCGTGCGGACCTCGCCGAGGGCGCGCATGTGCGACAGGGCCGCGGCGCTCTCGGTCTGCACGTAGTTCAGCAGGATCGTGCCGATGCCCTCGACGTCGAGATAGGTCGGCGTGAAGCTGAACCGGTAGGCGAAGGCCTGCGCCGGGGCCGGGGCCAGTCTCGCGGCCGGTGCCGCCGTCTCCGGCTCGGCGGGGGGGATCTCGGTGGCGAGCGTTGCCAGCGCCGGGGCGGCGGCCTCGATGGTGGCCGGCTCCTCGACCGGCTCCGCCGGCGGCGCTTCCGCGGCGGCCTCGACCGGTGCCTCGACGGCCTCGGCCGGCTCAGGCGCAGCGTCGAGCGCGGGCTCGACGGGGGCCGGCTCGGCCTCGGCCGCGGGCTCCGGCGCGGCGGTTGCAGTCTCGACCGGGCTGGTCTCGGGGTGGCTGGTCTCGATCGCGTCGGTTTCGGGCGTCTCGGGCGCGGCCGTCTCCGTCACGGCCTCGGCCGTCACCGTGGTCTCGGGTGCGGCACGGCTGGCGATCGGAGCGGGCGCGGCCGGGCTGCGCCGCAGGGGCGGCCTCCGATTCGAACCCTGTGGCGTGCGCTGCTTACCCATCGCTCGTCATCCCTCGTAGAATCCTCCGGCCGGCACGCCATCCCGGTGGACGTGCCGTCGGAGCCTCGACCCTGCGGGTCGACCTGATCCGGGAGCCCGCGGCGGACTCCCGGCCTGTCGGCCCCTGCGGGGGCCTCGACGCCTCAGTGCGTCGCGTTCTGGGCGAGGCTGCCGAACTCCTTGGCCTGGGCCTGGAGCGCGGCGATCTGGCTGCGAAGGAACTCGGTCTGCAGCTCGTAGGCCTCACGGAAGTCCTTGGCGCGGACCAGCTTCTGGGCGTGGTCGAAAGCGGCCGAGGCGTTGGTCTGAGCGTGGTCGAAGCCCTTGGCGACGGCGGCCTGCAGAGTCGACTGGAAGGTCTTGCTGCCCGTCTGGAACTGGTCGACGGCCTTGTGCGCGTTGGTCATCATCACGCCGACGGCGTTGCGCGCCTGGTCGACGCTCTTCTCCGCGAAATCGCGCATCTCGGTCGGGATCTCGAAGTTCGGGGTCTGCATGTCTCTCTCCGCTCGCGGGCCGGGCTCAGCCCGGCCCGATCGGCCACGACTGGCGGACTGACTTATGTTGCATTGCAACAAAAAGGTCAAGAGACCCCGATAGGCGGATATCGGCCTGTGTGACGGATCATAACAAATGTTAGCGTCACGAAAACTTTATCCGGCGGGTTGATCCGCCGAGATCCCGATCGTCACGGTACTGCGCCACAGGTCAGGTCCAGTACCGCCCCAGTGAGCCGGCGAAGTCAGCCGAAGCACAGGCCCGGAGATTGGGCCGGAAAGTCCGGATGCGCAAGCCTCCCGGCCATGCGGGGCGATTCTGAATGCAATAGTTCAGCCGATCGCCGACTCGGTCGCATGCGCCGGCACGCCATGCTGCGCCGCACAGGCCGCCTCTCGCGCCACCCGCGCATAGAGTTCCGCCAGCGCCCGGGCATGGGCCCCGAGACCCATCGGCGCGGCCCGGAAACGGGCCTCGGCCGCGCGGCCGAGCCGTGCGACCAGCCCGTCATCCCGCAGGGCGCGGACGGCCTCGGCCAGGGCGCCCGCCTCCGGCGCCGTCACGAAGCCGGTCTCGCCGTGCACCACCTTCTCCGAGGCCCCCGCGCGCTCCGAGGCGATCACGGGAATGCCGGCGGCCAACGCCTCGTAGACCGTAAGCGGCCCGGTCTCGAACCAGCGCGAGGGCGCGGCGAGCGCCCGCGCCCGGCGGCGCAGGATGTCCCCGACCGCCTCCGGGGCCTGCCAGCCCAGCATCTCGACCCCGGGGCGGCCGGCGAGCTCCGCCTCGAGCGGGCCGGTGCCGACGAACAGGGCCGTGAGCCCGGCGGCGGCGGCCGCCTCGGCGACGAGGTCGGCGCCCTTCTCGCGGGTGAGCCGGCCGACATAGGCGATGGCGTCGCCCCGTTCCGGCGCGGCCGCTGGCCCGGGGCGCGTGCGCACGGGGTTGTCGATGCGGTGGTGGCGCAGGCGATAGCCGCCGAGCAGCGCACCCAGGCGCTGCCGGCTCGCGTCGCAGACATGGATCACGTGCAGGGGGTGCCCGGCGAGCGCCTGCCGCAGGGCCGCGCTGCGCGCCACCCGCACCAGCTTGTGCGCCCGGCTCTTCGCATCGCAGGGCGCTGCGATGCAGGCGGCGGACAGAGGCTTCAGCGCGCAGGGCTCGGCCCGGTCGAAGCGGTAATAGACCCCGTTCGGGCAGGCGAGGAAGTAGTCGTGCAGCGTCACGAAGACGGGCGCGCCCGCTCCCGCCAGAACCGGGAACACGCTGGGCGACAGGCTGCGCGTCCACTGGTGAAGATGCAGGGCGTCGATCCGGCCGAGGCCGGCGAGCGCCGCCGCGACCCGCTCGGCCGCGGTGAAGTGCCAGATGCCGGAGGCGGCGCCGGCCAGCGCCC
This sequence comes from Methylobacterium symbioticum, assembly GCF_902141845.1. Taxonomy (GTDB): domain Bacteria; phylum Pseudomonadota; class Alphaproteobacteria; order Rhizobiales; family Beijerinckiaceae; genus Methylobacterium; species Methylobacterium symbioticum. Next base: position 91,188 of record NZ_CABFPH010000007.1, read on the forward strand.
CCCGGCTCCAGATATCGGGCAGGCCGAGGCAGAGGCGCCGGATGCGCGGATGGTCGAGGAGCGGGTCGACCGGCCCGTCGATGCCCTGAAGATAGGTGACCGAGAGCCCGAGATCGGCGAGGCCGCGGGCCGATTCGAGGGCGACCTTCTCGGCCCCGCCGCTGACGCCCGCGAATTCGGCAAGGATGACGACGTGCATGGCGCGGGCCTGGCGGCGGTTGCGGAGCGGAGAGCCTAATCCCGGCCGCGCTGCCACCCGGTAAACGGCCGGCCTGCAACGCCTCCGGGCGCCTCGCGTTGAGGGGGCAAGAGGTGCGGCGCGCGCGCCGCGTCCCCGCCAACGAGGAGCGCGTTCATGGCCCAGAGCCCCAGCAAGCCGCAGGACACGGACAAGGCCGGCTTCCAGCAGGACACCCCGAAGCCCGGCGACAAGGCGAATCCCGAGAACAAGCAGGGCGAGCTGAGCGAGCGGCTCGACGAGGCCCTGGAAGAGACCTTCCCGTCGAGCGACCCGGTCTCGGTGAAGATCACGAAGTAGCGCCGACCGGGAGCCGCTGCCGCTCGCGGCGCGCGTCGCTCAGGCGGCCGTGCCGAGGCGGTGTGCGGCCTCGGCCCCGTCCTGGGCGAGCAGGGCGCGGGCCGCCTCGGCCGTCAGGGGGCGGCTGAACAGGAAGCCCTGAACCTCGCTGCAGCCCTCCGCCTGCAGATGCGCGAACTGCGCGGCGGTCTCGACGCCCTCCGCCGTGGTGGCGATGCCGAGGCTCGCGCCGAGCCCGGTGACCGCCCGCACGATCGCGTTGCAATGCGGATTCTCGCCGACCTGGCTGATGAAGGAGCGGTCGATCTTGATCTTGTCGAACGGGAACGAGCGCAGGTAGCCGAGGCTCGAATAGCCCGTGCCGAAATCGTCCATGGCGATGCGCACGCCGAGGGCGCGCAGGGCGTGCAGCGTCGCGACATTGGCGTCGTTCTCGGCGAGCAGCACCGATTCGGTGATCTCCAACTCCAGCCGCTGCGGGGCGAGGCCGGCGGCCTCCAGCGCCTCGGCGACCGTGCGGACCAGTTCGCGGTTGCGGAACTGGACCGGCGACAGGTTGACCGCGATCCGCACCGGGTCCGGCCACGCCGCCGCCTCGCGGCAGGCCTGGCGCAGCACCCAGGCGCCGATCGGCCCGATCAGCCCCGTCTCCTCCGCGAGGGGAATGAACTCGCCCGGCGAGATCGGCCCCTCGACCGGATCGGTCCAGCGGAGCAGCGCCTCGAAGGCGCAGACCCGCTGCGTGGCCGCGTCGATCAGCGGCTGGTAGGACAGGGACAGCTCGCCGCGGGCGAAGGCCTCGCGCAGATTGTTCTCCCGGCGGCGCCGGGCCTGCACCCAGGCATCCATCTCGGGCTTGAAGCACCGGAAGGTGCTGCCGCCATCGGCCTTGGCGCGGTAGAGCGCGAGATCCGCGTTGCGCAGAAGCGTCTCCGCGTCCTCGCCGTCGCGGGGCAGGCAGGCGACCCCGATGCTCGTGCCGATATGGCAGACCTGTCCCGCGATGTGGAAGGGCGCCGACATCTCGGCGATGATCCGGCCCGCCAGCGCCTGGATGAACTCGGCCTCGGCCGGCCGCGGAACCAGGATCGCGAACTCGTCGCCGCCGAGCCGGGCGACGCAATCCTCGGCGCGCAGGCAGCCGAGCAGCCGGGCGCCCACCTCGCGCAGCAGCGCGTCGCCGACCGGATGGCCGAGGGTGTCGTTGACGATCTTGAACTTGTCGAGGTCGAGGCAGAACAGGAAGGCGCTGCTGCCCTTGGCCTTCCTCCGGGCGAGGGTCTCGTCGAGGCGCTTGGCGAACAGGACCCGGTTCGGCAGCTCCGTCAGGGCGTCGTGGTGGGCCATGTGGTCGATGCGGGCCGCGTTGCGGCGGCTCTCCGTGACGTCGACCACGGCGCCGAGGCGCGCCGGCCGTCCCTCGAAGGGCATCGCCCGCTCGAACAGGCTGACCTCGATGACGGAGCCGTCGGCGCGGCGATGATGCAGGATGCCGTCGCTGTCGGTCTCCCCGGTCCCGGCCGAGAGATCGGCGAGCGCCAGGGTGAGGAAGGTCTCCCGGTCATGGCCGTAATGGGTCACGGCCGCGGCATTCACCGCGACGAAACGGCCATCCGCGGCATCGACCAGCCACATCGGCAACGGATTGTCCTCGAAGAGAAGCCGGAAGGATTCCTCGCGGGCCTTGATGTCGCCGACATCCGTGAGGGTCACCGCCACGAGGTCGCCCACCGCGCCGACCTCCCCCTTGAGGTGGAGCAGGCGGCCGTCCGAGCGCGGATAGGTCAGCTCGAACGCGCCGCGCCCCGGCCGCCCCGGGGCTCCTGCGAGACGGGCGATCACATCCCGGCCCGGGGCTCCCGAGAGCAGCTCCCCCAGTCGCTTCCATTGCAGCTCGGTGTCGGGCCGCCCGAACATCCGGGCCGCCCCCTGGTTCAGCGCGACGATTTTGAAGTCGGTGATGGTCCCCGCGGCGTCGCGCAGGGCCGTGAGGGCGAGCATCCCCTGCTCGGTCGCTCCGAACAGGGCCCGGGCCAACTCCGTCCGGACCATCTCCTCCCCGAGTTGGATCAGGACGAGCGGATCCGCGCCGCCCCGGGACAGCGGCACGCCGACGAGCCTGTGCGTCGTGACGATCCCCTCCGCGAGCCGGTCGCAGCGGGCCTCCGCGGGCGCGGCGCTCCGCGCGGCGGAGACGACGATCTCCGCGACGGACCGGTGCACCTCGTCCGGCAGGGCCGCGAGCGACAGGCCGCGGAGATCCTGGCCGAGCCAGTCCGCAAAGCCCTTTCCGCCCCACAGAATCGTGTCCGGCTGCCCGTCGCGGGTGGCAACCAGGGCGCAGCGATCGGCAAGGCGCCCGAGGCGGCCGAGCACCACGCTCTCGTAGCTCGGGATCGTGCCGTCAGCACGCCGGCTCTCCTGCCAGTGCTGAACCAGGCTGCCCGATGCGCGGGCGGCGTTATGCGAGGACACGCGTGTTGGCTCCGACGGTCTCGGAGCAAGGTCTAGAAGCAGATTTCCTTACAGCGAGTTCATGTGCCGGCTTCCGATCCGCGCAAAAATCTCGGAACCTCGGCCTGCCGCCGCGAGATCTATCGCCGAAGCCCGTCCGCGTCCGGAAGACAGGGGCGGACGATGCGAAGATCTGTGCGCCCTCGCGCGTCGCCCAGGCATATGCGTCGTATCTAGGCCTGGTCGCGCGCCGTCGTCGTGAGCGGACTCGTCTGGCGGCGCGAGGCGCGGATCCGGCTCTCAGAGCCTCTTTGAGCTGGATCGACTGATTCTCATGTGAAGATCCGGCTCCTCCCACCCATCCACCTCAGGATGAGGTCGAGGAGGGGATAGGCCGGATCGACACCCGATCGATCGGCTCGAACAGGCGCTCAGGCCGTCTCGAGCAGGCGCCGGGCGATGACCTGGGCCTGGATCTCGGCCGCGCCCTCGAAGATCGAGAGGATGCGGGCGTCGCAGAGCACGCGGCTGATCTGGTACTCCAGGGCGAAGCCGTTGCCGCCATGGATCTGCAGGGCGTTGTCCGCCGCCGCCCAGGCGACGCGGGCGCCGAGCAGCTTGGCCATGCCGGCCTCGAGGTCGCAGCGCTTGCCCTCGTCCTTCTCGCGGGCCGAGAAGTAGGTGAGCTGGCGCGCGATGTTGATCTCGACCGCCATCATCGCGAGCTTGTCGGCCACGCGCGGGAAGTTGATCAGCGGCTTGCCGAACTGCACCCGCTCCTCGGCGTAGCGCAGGCCGATATCGAGGGCCGACTGGGCCACGCCGATGGCGCGGGCCGCGGTCTGGATACGGGCCGATTCGAAGGTCTGCATGAGCTGGGCGAAGCCCTTGCCCTCGATGCCGCCCAGGAGGTTCTCCGCGGGCACGGAGAAATTCTCGAAGGCGAGCTCGTACTCCTTCATGCCGCGGTAGCCGAGCACCTCGATCTCGCCGCCGGACAGCCCCTCCACGGGGAAGGGATCGGCATCGTCGCCGCGCGGCTTCTCGGCGATCAGCATGGAGAGGCCGCGATGGCCCTTCTCCTCGGGCTTGGTGCGCACCAGGACCGTCATGATGTCGGCGCGCACAGGGTGGGTGATCCAGGTCTTGTTGCCCGAGATCTTCCAGGTGTCGCCGTCCTTCACCGCCTTGGTGCGGAGGGAGGCGAGATCGGAGCCGGTATTCGGCTCGGTGAAGACCGCGGTCGGAAGGATCTCGCCGGAGGCGATCTTCGGCAGGAACTTCTGCTTCTGCTCCTCGGTGCCGCCGCCGAGGATCAGCTCGGCCGCGATCTCCGAGCGGGTGCCGAGCGAGCCGACGCCGATATAGGCGCGGGACAGCTCCTCCGAGACCACGCACATGGCGGCCTTCGGCATGCCCATGCCGCCGTATTCCTCGGGGATGGTGAGCCCGAACACGCCGAGCTCGGCCATCTTCTCGATGATCGCCATCGGGATGTAGGCGTTCTTCAGGTGCCACTCATGCGCCTGATCGACCACCTCGGCCTTGCCGAAGCGGCGCATCTCGGAGCGGATCGCCTCCATGTCCTCGTCGAGGCCGGAATCGCCGATCGTCGCCGAGCCGCCGCCCTCGCGGATCTTGGCGACGAGGGCCGCGCGGTTCTGGGCGGTGTTGCCGGTGGCGATCATCGCCTCGACGGCGTCGGTGCGGAACTGGGCCAGCTCCTTGGCCGAGAGCCCGAGGGAGCCCACGGGGCGGACCATCTCGCCCTGGCTCATCGGGATGCCGCCGAACATCTGATCGAGATACTCGCCCGCGCCGATCCGCACGAGCAGCGTCTCGGTCTCGCCGAGGCGGCCGGCCGCCTGGAGGGCCGCCGCGTAGGCGCCGAGCTCGCGCACCGCCTCACCGTAGACCGCGAGCCAGGCGAGGCCGTGGGTGGCGTGCTGCTCCGTCTCGAGCTTGGCGGCGTCGATCTTGCCGTCCTGGCCGAGCACACGGGCGCGCACCCGGCGCGTGGCCTCGGCGACGAGCTTCTTGGCCGCCGCGCCGGCCTCCGTCGCGAGGGCGACGATGTCCTGCGGCTCGGTCTGGAGAACGGGGGAGGCTGACATGCGCGCACCTGTGCAGGGTTCGGATCTCGTGTGGCCCCGTTATAGGGCGCTCCGCAAAAGCGGAGATATTTTTTTATTTGCACCGGCTCTGAACGAAAGTGAATTCGCGTCGCATTGCACCATGGTGCAAGACGGCGCCGCTCTCGGGCTCAGTTCCGGCTCGCCAGGGCCACACCGAGCACGGCGACGACCATGCCGCCGACCTGCACGGGGGCGAGGGTCTCGCCGAACAGGGCGTAGGCCATGACGGCCGAGACCGCCGGCACGAGGTAGAACAGGGCGGAGACGCCGGCGACCGCCTCGCGCCGGATCAGCCAGAGCAGCAGCAGGACGCCGCCGACCGACAGGCCGAGCACCGCCCAGGCCAGCCCGGCGAGCGCCGGCGGCGCGAGATCGAACCGCCCGTCCTCGAACAGCAGGGCGAGCGGCAGGGTGAGGAGGCCGGCCCCGAGGAACTGCACGGCCGCGTTGGTGCGCAGGTCGACCGTCGCCGCGAAGCGCTTCTGCCACAGGGTGCCGGCGGTGAGGGCGAGCGTTGCCGCGAAGCAGACGGCGAGGGCAACGGGCGGGATCGCGTCGGCGGACGGGCCGAGCTTCGGCACGAGGACAAGCCCGGCCCCGATCGCGCCGATTCCGATGCCGAGCCAGCGCCGGCCCGAGACGCGCTCGCCCAGCAGCGGGCCGGCGACCAGGGCCGCGAGCAGCGGCTGCAGGCTGGTGATCAGCGCGGTCAGCCCCGCCGGCAGGCCGCGGCTCACAGCCCAGAACACCCCGTCGAGATAGAGCCCCTGGAGCAGGATCCCGGCCAGGAGCGCGTCCCGCCAGCCGCGCCAGCCCACCGGCCAGCGCGCCCCGGCGACGAGGGCGACCGCGCTCAGGACGCAGACCGTGAGCAGGAAGCGCAACGACAGAAAGGTGAAGGGCTCGGCATGGGGCGCGACGAGGCGGGCGACCACGAAGCCGCTCGACCAGATCGCGACGAAGAGCCCGGGAACGAGGCGGAGGGCGGGGTTGGCCGTTGCGGAGAGCGGGCGTGACATCGGATGCGGGCGGCGGCAGGGGCGGAGCCCTCTGTAGACGACTTGGCCCAAGAAAGCCTGGCCGCAGAAAGCCTGGCCGTGAGGCGCTTGACCGTGTCGGGTGCGGCCTCCAGGCGCGGACCCGCGCAGGCCCGGCGGCGGAATGGGCGCTCTCGCCCGTGGCCGGATCCGGTGTAGAGACCGGACCCGTCATGCCACCCGCTCCACGCCCGCGCCGCTTCCTCGAGATCGCTGCGATCGCCGCGCAGCGCTTCGTCGCCCATGACGGCTGGGCGATCGCGAGCCACATCGCCCTGTCGATGCTGACCTCGCTGTTCCCGTTCCTGATCCTGCTCGCGGCGCTCGCGGGCGTGTTCGGCTCGAAGTCGCTCGCCGACGAGGCCGGGGTGCTGATCCTCGATGCCTGGCCGCGCGAGGTGGCCAAGCCCATCGTCGGCGAGGTGCACCGGGTGCTCACCGAGCAGCGCGGCGGCGTTCTGACCCTCGGCGCCCTGCTCGCCCTCTACTTCTCCTCGTCCGGGGTGGAGAGCCTGCGCGTCGGGCTGAACCGCGCCTACGGCATCCGCGAGATGCGGCCCTGGTGGCTGACGCGCCTCGAATCGATCGGCTACGTGATCTGCGGCGCCTTCGCCATGCTGGCCTTCGCCTTCCTCGTGGTGCTGGGACCGCTGATCTGGCGCACGCTGATCAACGTGGCGCCGGGGCTTGAGCCGCTGAGCCTCACGGTGGCCATCGGCCGGATCGCGGTGACGGCCGTCCTGCTCGTGCTGGTGCTGGTGATCGCCCACAAATTCGTGGCCGCAGGGCGGCGGCCGATCCTGATGGTGCTGCCGGGCATCGCCGCAACGCTGCTGCTCTGGTTCCTCGCCGGGCTCGGCTTCGGCTTCTATCTCGACCGGTTCTCGAACGCCTACGCCTCCACCTATGGGGGGCTGGCCACCGCGATGGTGTTCCTCGTCTTCCTCTACTGGCTCGCGGCGATGTTCCTGTTCGGCGGCGAGATCAACGGCACGGTCATCGCGGCCCGCCGCGCCCGGCTTCAGGCGAAGATGCAGGCCCGCCGCGCCGGGGTGACGGCGCCCTGATCCGGGTGCCGAGAGGGATTATCCCTCTCTCAGGGATGGGCGGAGCCCGGGGCCTTCCGTCAGGGCTTTGCCCCGACACCCCACCAAAGGGATGATCCCTTTGGAAACCCGGAGGTGCCGGATCGCACGCGGGCGGTGGAACCCCAAGCGGGGCCGGCGCATTCCCCCTGCACTCCATGCGATCCCCAGAGCACCTGCAAAAGGCCCGCCGTCCGGCGGGCCTCTTTTTTCGTGCCTTGCGGTTCCCGTGTCTCAGGCGGCGAGGGCCAGATCGTCGTCGGTCTCCGCCTCGGCGGCCATGAACTGGGCCCGGGCGAGCTCGGCGAAGCGGCCGTCCTGCGCGACCAGTTCGTCGAAGCTGCCGCTCTCGACGATGCGCCCCTCGTGGAAGACCAGGATGCGGTCGGCGTTGCGGATCGTGGCGAGACGGTGGGCGATCACGAAGGTGGTGCGGCCCTCCATCACCGTCTCGAGGGCGGCCTGGAGCTTGCGCTCGGTGGCCGCGTCCAGCGCCGAGGTGGCCTCGTCGAGGATCAGGATCGGCGGGTTCTTCAGGAGCGCGCGGGCGATCGAGAGGCGCTGGCGCTCACCGCCGGAGAGCGAGCGGCCGCGCTCGCCGATCACCGTGTCGAGCCCGTCGGGCTGGCGCGCCATGAAGGCCGAGGCCTGGGCCCGCTCCAGGGCGTCGAGCATCTCGGCATCGGTCGCGTCGGGGCAGCCGACCTGCAGGTTCTCGCGGATCGAGCGGGCGAACAGCATCGGCTCCTGGAAGACCACGCCGATGTTGTGCCGCAGGGAGGCGAGGCCGATGTCGCGGATGTCCATGCCGTCGACCCGGATGGCGCCCGAGGCCGGGTCGAAGCTGCGGTGCAGGAGGCCGAGGGTGGTCGACTTGCCCGAGCCCGTGGTGCCGACGAGCGCCACCGTCTCACCGGCCCGCGCCGAGAAGGAGACGCCGTCCAGCGCCTGGCGGCGGCCGTCATAGGAGAAGGCGACGTTCTCGAAGCTGACCTCGCCGTCGAGGCGGGCGACCTGTTTGGCGTGCGGCCGGTCGCGCACGGCCGGGACCGTGTCGTAGATCTGGAAGAACTCGGCGATCTTGGGGGCCTGCTGGAACACGCCGTTGACGAAGCCGACCACGTGGTCGAGGCGGCCGACGAAGGCAGTGGCGAGACCCATGAAGGCCACGACCTCGCCGACCGTGGTCGTGCCGGCCTGGTAGAGCATGATGCCGGTGACGAAGATCGCCGTCATGGTGATGGTCGCCGAGGCGCGGGTCGCCACGTTGGCGAGCGCCCACCAGGACAGGACCGGGATCTGGGCGTCGAGCAGGTTGCCGATGATGTCGCGCATGGCATCCTTCTCCGCCTTGGCGCGGGTGAAGGACTGGATCACGGCGACGTTGCCGAGCGCGTCCGACGCGTGGGCGGCGAGGCCCGAATTGTACAGCTCGACCCGGCCCTGCAGCGTCTCGGTGCGACGCATCACGAAGGTGGTGAGCGCCGTGAAGACGAGCACCAGCACCACGAGGATGAGGCCGAGCTTCCAGTTGACGAAGAGGGTCATCGGCAGGAGCACGCCGAGCGAGACCAGCGCCGCGAAATGGTCGCGGAAGAAGCCGAGCCAGAAGGCCGACATGCCGTTGGCACCCTCCAGCATCGCCTTGAGAACGGTGCCCGAATGGGTGCTGGCGTGGAAGGCGAGAGGCAGGTCGAGCACGTGCTCGAAATAGCCCGCCATGGCCGAGAGCCGGTTGCGGTGGGCGAGCCGGTCGGCGTGGAGCGCGATGGCGACGCCCGCCGCGATGGTGAAGAAGCCGAAGGCGACCCAGGCGAGAATCAGCGGCAGCATCGTGCCCATGGCGTCGCCGCCCCGCTTCAGATGCGTGAGCTGGTCGATGATGCGGCCCATCAGCAGCGGCTCGGCGAAGGCCGTCCCCGCCAGCATGACGTTGGCGCCCGCCAGGCCCCAGGCGAGCCTGCGGTCGGTGCCGAGCAGTCCCAGCACGCGCGCGTAGAGACGAACCAGCGACATGGACACTCCGGTTGCCCGCTCTCCCGGCGCCGACCCGTCCGGGTCTCCGCGCCGCTTTCCCCTGGACCCGCCTGCGCGATGCAGTCCGGGTCGTGCTCCCTGCGCGGCGGAAAGCGCTGCCGTGTGCCGGCATTCCTCCCGCTGCGTAAGGGCTTATGCGCGGCCCAGCCTGAACGCTGCATGACGCGGCCCTTCAGCGGGCGGCGCCTTTACGGTTCGTTCAGCAAGATTTCCTAACGCTGTGGCGGAGCCCGCGACAAGCGCCGCGGCGCCTCGGCCCATCCGAATTCGCGCGTCAGGTCGTGTCCCGATGGATCTCGCAACCGGAGTCGGACTGCTCGGCGGCGTCGGCGTCGTGTTCACCCTGATCATGATCGATGGCGGCAACTTCGCCGCCTATTTCGACAAGCACGCGGTGATCGTGATCTTCGGCGGGTCCGTCATGGCGACGATCATCCGCTTTCCCTTCTCGACCATCGCCCACGGCCTGCCGATGGGCCTGCGCTACGCCTTCACCATGCGGGCGGTGAAGCCGCACGACCTGATCGAGGAGATCACCAAGATCGCCGACGTGGTCCGCAAGAGCGGACCCATGGCACTGGAGAACATGGAGATCGCCGATCCGTTCCTCGCCCAGGGCGCGCGCTACATCGCCGACGGCTACGACCGCGAGTTCATCCGCGACACGATGGAGCGGGACCGCGACAACTTCCTGATGCATCTCGACGAGGGCTCGAAGATCTACCGCGCCTTCGGCGACTGCGCCCCGGCCTGGGGCATGATCGGCACCATCCTGGGCATGGTGACGATGTTCGCCAACATGTCCGACCCCTCGAAGCTCGGCCCCGCCATGGCGACGGCGCTGCTCGCGACCCTCTACGGCGCGCTCATCGCCAACCTCGTCACCCTGCCGATCGCCGACAAGCTGCACGTGAAGGTGGAGGAGGAGGACGTCTCCCGCTCGCTCATCATCGACGGCATCCTGATGATCCGCGACCAGAAGAGCCCGACCCTGGTGCGCGAGATGCTGGTCGCCTACCTGCCGCACAACCACCGCGAATCGCTCGCCGAGGCGGCGGCGTGAGCCGCACCCGTCATCCGGCGGCCGGCACGCCGATCTCCGCCGGCCGAGGCCGGCGATCCGTGAGCGGAGTGCGGTGAGGTGGCCAAGAAGAAGCGCGGCGGTGCGCATGGCGGACACGGCTGGTTCGTCACCTTCGCCGACCTGATGGCGCTCCTGATGAGCTTCTTCGTGATGATCGCCGCGTATTCCACGCAGGATCAGAAGAAGATGCAGGCGGTGGCGGGCTCGATGCGCGACGCCTTCGGCGTCAACAAGGAATCGCGCTTCGCCGGCGTGATCGAGTACAAGGGCCTGCCCTCGGCCGACAAGCTGCGATACCTGCGCGACGTTCCGCCCGACCGTGCCTCCGACCGCACCACCCCGGCGCGCGACCTGCAGACCGCCGAGGACGGGCTCGACAATCAGGGCGACCCGGAGAATTTCGGGCTCGCGGCCGCCTCCCTGCGCCAGGCGCTGCAGGACCTGCCGGAGATCTCCGAACTCTCCAAGCACGTCATCGTCGCCAAGACCGAGCAGGGCCTCGACGTATCGATCGTCGACCAGGATGGGCGCTCGATGTTCCCGGACGGGTCGAGCCGGCCGACCGAGCGCACCCGCCGCCTCCTGGAGGCGCTGGCGCCGGTCCTGCGGCAGATGCCGAACCGCATCGCCGTCACCGGCTTCACCGCGACCGACCGGCCCGGGCGGCGTCCGCTCGCGCCGCCCTGGGAGATCTCGGCGAGCCGCGCGATCAGCGTGCGCGAGATCCTGGCCGGATCGGGCGTGCCGGACGACCGCTTCGCCTCGGTCTCGGGCAAGGCCGATACCGAGCCGCTGTTCCCCGACAACCCCTATCTCGCCGCGAACCGCCGCGTGACGGTGACCCTCCTCAAGGAGGCGCCGCCGACCCCGCTCAAGGGGCTGCCCTGAGCGTCTGTCGGGGAATGGATCGAGCATCCTGCGAATCTCGGTTCGCCCTCCCGAACGACCTCCGGATGAGGTCGCGGATGGAAGGGCCGGCCGCGATCGCGGGGCGGCCCCTCCGGCAATCCGACGCGGCGTCTACTTCGCGGTCAGCAGCGCCCAGTAGACCTTGTATTTCGAGCCCGGCGCGAAGGCGGTGGCGATGCCCATCCGCGTGGCCTCGGGATCGAGCAGCACGGCGTTGTGGGGCGGGCTGTCGCGCCAGCCGGAGAAGGCTTCCGCCAGGGTGTGGTAGCCGGCCGAGAGGTTCGCGTTCGGCGAGGCGTAGCCGAGGCGGCCCACCGCGCCCTTCACCGTCTGCGCCTTGCTCGGCCGGTCGGCGAGCGCCATCGCGGCGGCCTCGGCCTCGGCGAGGCGCTGCAACTCGGGATCGACGGTGAGCGGGCCCTCGCCGCGGTTGCGGCGATAGGCCGAGATCATGTCGCGCGCGGTCTGCGCATCGACCTGCGCGCCGGTATTGGCGAGCGGCAGGTACAGGGTCGGGATCGCCGAGGTCGTGGGTGAATCCGCCGCGCAGCCCGCCAGAAGCAGCGCCGCCGCGCCCGCCAGCCCGATCCCGATCCGCCCGACCACTGTCCGTCCTCCGTCGCGGCCTACTCGGCCGCCTCCCGCTTCGGCGTGCCGCCCCGCCCGAACCGGCTCGCGATCTCGGACATGGCGTCCTGCATCCCGTCGAGGCCCTGGACCGTGACGACGCTGGAGCCCGGACCCATCGGCGGGATGAAGCCTTCCCCCGATAAGGTCTTGAACACCGAGAAGTTCAAGTCGTTCTGCACCTTCAGCGACAGCGACACGTCGACGATCATCGCGATCAGCTCGAACTCGAGGAAGGGGTCGCCGATCTTGCGGAACACCACCCGCGGGGCCGGGTCCTTCAGCACCTCGGGGAGGGCGGCGGCGCACTGCACCATCAGCTCGGCGGCGCGCACCGGATCCTGGTTGCGCAGCACGTTGACGGTGATGTTCACCCGGCCCGCCCGGTCGCCGCGGACGCGGTTCTTCACGATGCCCGAGATCAGGTTCGAGTTCGGCACGATCACCGCCGAGCGGTCGAAGGTCTGGATCTCGGTGGAGCGCACCGAGATGCGCTTCACGATGCCCTCGCTGTCGCCGATCAGCACTTGGTCGCCGACGCGGATCGGGCGCTCCCAGAGCAGGAGCAGGCCGGAGACGAAGTTGTTGACGATCGATTGCAGGCCGAAACCGATACCGACCGAGAGCGCGCCGGCCACGATGGTCAGCTTCTCCAGGCTCAGGCCCAGATAGGAGAAGGCGACCGCGAGCGCGATCAGGAAGCCGCAATAGCCCGAGACCGTCGAGATCGAGTTGCGCAGGCCCGCATCGAGATCGGTGGCCGGGAGATAGGTCACGTCGAGCCAGCGCTGGATCGCCCGGGTGATGACGACGCCCAGCACCATGATGCCGATGGCCATCGCGATGGTGGAGAGCGAGATCGTGACGTCGCCGACCTTGAAGCCGAAGAAGGCCGAGCGGACCGAGGACAGGATGTCCGTCGAATCGAGGCCCCAGGGCGCCAGGATCAGCAGGGCCGCGAGCAGGAACAGCACCACCCGCGCCGCGCCCGTGGTCAGCACCGCGATCTGGTTGAGCGAGCGCTTGCGCAGGCCCGTATTGGCCTGCAGCGTTGTGGCGAAGCGGGCCCCGTCGCAGAGCGAGCTGCCGACGAAGGTGTCGATGCTCTGCACGAGCAGGTAGAGCAGCACCAGGACGCTCGTCGCCCAGACGAGCTGGTCGATCAGGAAGCTCGCGAAGGCGACGTAGCCGCTCACCGCCGCCGCCGCGATCACGCCGACCGCGGCCCAGCCGATCAGGCGGGCCGGGCCGCCGATGCCGGTGGTGGTCTTGGTGGGGACGTAGGGGCCGAAGCAGGCCTCCTCCTCCTCCTCCGTGTCGGCGAAGCGGTGGAGGCCGATCGCGAGCATCGCGGCCATGGCGAGCGCGCCGATGCCGCGGGTGGCGATCGAGACCGGGAGCGCCGCCGAGATGCCGCTGTTGAGCGCCTCGATCGCCTTCACCACGGAGATCACCGTGGCGATGCCGACCGCCAGACGCATCACCCGGGTCGCGGCCGCGTCGCTCACCGGGGCCGGCCGCCAGGCGGGCTTCCCCGGCGAGAGCAGGCCGTCGCAGAGCGCCTCCACGAAGGCGACGAAGGCGAAGCCGCCGAGCACCGCCCCCGCGAAGGGCAGGAGACGCGAGGGCAGCAGGTCGGTGGCGTCGAGGGCGTAGTAGACCGCGTAGCTTCCGGCCACCGCCGGCAGGGTGCCGAGCAGGATCACCCGCCAGGCCCCGAGCAGCGTGGCGCGCCGCGAAGGCGCGGTGTCCGTGGCGTCGCGGCGGCCGAGCCGCGGGGCGATGTTGCGGCGGCCGAGATAGAGCGCCACCGACACGCCGAAGGCGACGCCGAGCAGCAGGAGGTTCCAGAGCGTGCCGTTGCGGGCGAACAGCAGGCCGATATCGGACAGCGCGCTCTGCAGCGAGCGGGTGTCGCGCGGCAGGTCCGCCATCACCCGGGTCCACAGGCCCGGGCTCAGCAGCGGCTGGGTCCGCTCGAACAGGCCGCGGGTGAAGGATTCGCGCCGCTTGTTCGAGACGCGGTCGATGATCTGGTCGCCCTGGACCAGCAGCGAGCGGGCGAGGCGCTGCGATTCGTCGATGCGGGCGACGACGGCCTCGCGCTCGACGCGCTCCTGGGCGACCTCGGGGCTCTCCTCCGCGTCCTTCGGCTTCGGCCCGAGCTGGGTCAGGCGCTCGCGGGCCGCCTCCAGGGGGGCGTCGAGCTGGCTGATGATCGTGCGGATCTGATCGGTGACCGGGCCGACGCCGTCGCGCACCGCGGCGAGGTCGGCGGTGGTGAGATCGGGACGCTGCAATTCCTTCTCGCGCCGCTCCAGCTCGGCCTTCGCGGCGTCGAGCTTCGCCCGGACCTGCTTGCCCTGCTCGGACATCTCCGGCTTCTGCGGGGCGGGCTTTGCCTCGGCGGGTTTGGCCTCGGCAGGTTTGGCCTCGGCCGGCTTTCCGCCCGGCGCCTGTGCGGCAGGTTGCCCCGGAGCGGGGGCGTGCTGGGCCGGCGCCTGCTGGGCCGGCGCTTGGGCCAGCGCCGGCTGCAGCGCCAGCGCGCCGGGTGCGAGGAGCAGCGCGACGAGAGCCAGGGCGAGGCGCGGCTGGCCCCGTCGGGATCGCGGTCCGGTCGGAGCGGGCGCGGAGAGGCAGCGGCTCGGGCGTCGGCGCATCGGCATTCTCGGTCGGGTATCCTTCTGGTCGGCGGCTCGGGCGCATCCCGGCGGCCGGGCGCGGGCCGGACGGAGCCCGGGCGCGGCGGGCCGCGCGGCGATCTCTGCCGGAGGAATAGGGCGAAAGCCTGCCCATGCCCACCCGGGCCGGCCGGCATGCCGGACCAGTGCCCTACGCAGTCGGCGCGGTCGATGCGCGGTGACGGCCTGTGCGCGGTGCCTGCGCGCTTTGAGCGCGCGGCTTCACAAGGGTGTCACCGTGATATTAGACTAAGAGTTGATGGACAGGGCCTTTTCGTCACCGGGCGAGGAGGCGCGGCCGAGCGGTACGCCGCCGCGGCCCCGCCACGCGCCGGATCTTCACGCCCCGCCGGGTCGCCCCGGGCGCCCGCCGTTCCGTCCGTCATCGTGCCGCCGCACCCGTCCGCGCCGGCCGTCTCCTGCCCTTCCCGTCGATTTCCGCCCCCGTTCGGCGCGCTGGCCCGGTCTCGCGCGTTGTCCGGCAGGGCCGCCCCTCGAAGAAGAGCCGTGCCGATGATGGACCTCCAAACCCTCGTCCTGAATGCGGATTACCGGCCGCTCTCCTATAATCCGCTGTCCTTGTGGTCCTGGAAGGACGCCTTCACCGCCCTGTTCCTCGACCGCGTGACCCTGGTGGCGAGCTACGATGTCGAGGCCCGCTCGCCGAGCCGGGCGCTCAAGGTGCCGAGCGTCGTGGCGCTCAAGAACTACGTGACGCTCGCGCGCAGCCCGGCCTTCACCCGCTACAACATCTACCTGCGCGACGGCTTCGCCTGCCAGTATTGCGGCCTGCGCCTGCCCGGACCCGGTCGCGGGTCCGCCGATCGAGGTTGGAGAAGGGCTCGTCGAGGAGGAGCAGCCGAGGCCTCGGCGCCAGCGCCCGGGCGAGGGCCACC
>NZ_CABFPH010000008.1 GCF_902141845.1 Methylobacterium symbioticum
GTGGCGGCGGTGGCTGGCGTCCTCGGCGCGCAGGCCGCCATGCCAGGCAGCCGAGCGGGCGGCGGCGAGCGCGGCGTCCCCCGTCTCGGCCGCCGCGCAGCGTTCCGCGAGCTCGGGCAGGCCGGCGACGCCGCAGAGCGGGCCGAGAATGCGCCGGATGCCCGCCACGGCAAGATGACGGGTGCGTGCGGCCTCGATCTCCGGCCGGTCGGCCGAGCCCGAGAGGCGCAGCACGAAGACCATCAGGCGATGCCGCTCGGCATCGGGCATGGCATCGTTCAATCCGAGCGCGTAGGCCGCGAGCGGATGCGAGAAGCAGGGCGGGCAATCGGCGCTGGAGCGGATCGCTCGGTAGGGCAGACCGGCCGCCACCACCGCCGCCTCGTTGATGCAGGTGCCGCCGTCCGGCCCCGGAAAGGGGTGCGATCCGGCGAGCAGGCGCCAGTTGAGGATATGCCCGAAGCCGTCAGCCATGCCGTCCTCGTCGTCCCGCGGGAGGCCGAGGAGCCTGCCACGGCACGGCGGGCTTGGCGAGGGGCACTCGCAGCCGCGCCCCTCTGCGGGACCTGAGATCCGCGTCGGCTCGCAGCGCTCTCAGGCGCCGCCGATCCCGAGCGCCAGGCCGGTGAGCATGGCGAGGCCCAGAACGAGCACGAAGGCCGCGGCCACGAGCTCGAGCCCGCCCAGGGCGATCTCGCCGGCCCGCCCACGCCCGCCCGCAAGGCGCAGGGCCGCGGTCTTGGCGAAGACCGCGAGGCAGGCGAGCGCCGTGGTGGTGAGCGCGGTGCCGAGCGCCATCGCCAGGACCGCGAGCATGCCGGCCCAGAGCACGCCCTGCGACAGGGCGAAGACCAGGAGCAGCACCGCGCCCGCGCAGGGCCGCGAGCCTGCGGCGAGCACCACGCCCGCGCGCTCGCGCCAGGATTCGGCCCGCGGATCGAGGCGGATATGGGCGCAGTCCGGGCCGCAGGCCGCCGGGTTCGCCGCCGCGAGGCGCCCGGCCTTGCGCCAGGTCACTGCGAGGCCGATCAGCGCCACGAGGGCGAAGCTCGCCGTTTCCACGAGGGTGCCGGCTCGCGACAGCGCCGCGGCCGTGGCGCCGAGGATCAGGCTGCCGATCCCGACGATCGCGATGGCGACGGCAGCCTGCAGCATCGCGGCGGCGAAGCTCAGGGCGCAGCCGCGCCGAAGCGTGCGCTCGCCGGCCACGATGTAGCCTGCGATCACCGCCTTGCCGTGGCCCGGCCCGGCGGCATGGAAGACCCCATAGGCGAAGCCGAGCAGCGCGAGCGGCATCCCGTCGCCGCCCGCCTTCAGCGCCTGGACGGCCGCCTGAAGGCTGCGGGAGAAGCTCGACTGGACGGCGAGCAGCCAGCCGCCGAGGCCCGTCGCGGCTGGCGCGGCCTCGCGGAAGCCGATGCCGAAGGGCGAGCGCGGGGGCGGCGCGACCGCACCTGGCATCACCAGCCAGGACAGGCCGGCGAGCAGAAGCGCAGCGGCCGCGATCGCCCCGGCCATCAGCGCGAGGCGCCGCGCGAGACGGCCGCGCGGCGCCTCAGCCGCCAGCCCGATGCTCACGGACATGCGACGAGAACCCGCTGCGCGTATTGCACGCCGTAATTGGAGGCCGCCGTCAGCGCCTCGAAGAAGGCTTCCGTCATGCCGGGCTTGGCCGCGTCAGCGGTTTTGGGATCGGGCGTCTTCGGCCGGGTGATCGTGGCGGCGCAGCCGGTGGGCGCCCCGGCGAGCCGCGCCGCGTCCGCGCCCTCGGCCAGGCCGAAGGAGACGAAAAAGGTCGGATCGTAGACTTCGAGCGCGACGACGCCGCGTCCCTGCGTCGCCGGCGCCTTCAGGGGCAGCAGGAAGCTCAAGGTCAGCGCGTCGCCCTCCATCGCCATGCGCGGCTCGGTGGGCTCGGCGAAGGTCTGCTCCTTGCCGGCGACCTTGAGCTTCGTGAAGTAGCCGAATTCCGCGAGGTTCTGGGTGTTCTCGGCCGCAAGTCCCGCAAGCTCGTCGGGCGTCAGCTTGCCGTCGCCGTTCTTGTCGAGCCCCTGCGTGACGAAGGCCGAGTAGGCCGCGTCGAACGTCCAGCTGTGACGGATGCCGGTGACCTGACCGGATGCGTAGTCGATCTCGGCCTTCGCGGTGACCCAGACATGCGGGTGGGCCGAGGCGGACGTGGCCGCCAGGACGAGAAGGCCGGCGACGGTGGCGAGGCGGAAGGCGGGCGCGGCGGTCGGCATGGGTCGGACGCTCGCGGGCTCTGGTAAAGGATCGGTGAACGCGCTTGCCCGCTTCATGGGGCGAAAGCGAGGCGTCCCGATCGTCCAGGCCTCGCGACGCGGTCTCGGGGGGAGCCCCGGGACTGCGCTGTCCAATGACCGCTCCTGCGCGCCTTAGAGCCGCGCCCGATCGCGTTGCGACGGGGCACGGCTCCAAGCCATTGTTGTGACGCGCTCTCTTACGCCGAACCGGCATCCATTCCGGCTTAAGACCGCTCTAATGCTGCAGGATCTTCGACAGGAAGGTCTGCGCGCGCTCGGAACGGGGCTTGCCGAAGAAGTCTTCCTTCTGGGCGTCCTCGACGATCTCGCCGCGGTCCATGAAGATGACGCGGTCGGCGACCTTGCGGGCGAAGCCCATCTCGTGGGTCACGACCATCATGGTCATGCCCTCCTTGGCAAGCTCCACCATCACGTCGAGGACCTCGCCGACCATCTCCGGGTCGAGGGCCGAGGTCGGCTCGTCGAACAGCATCACCACCGGGTTCATGGCGAGCGCCCGGGCGATCGCCACGCGCTGCTGCTGGCCGCCCGAGAGCTGCCCCGGGAATTTATGGGCGTGGGCCGAGAGGCCGACGCGGGCCAGCAGGTCGAGGCCGCGCTTCTTCGCGTCCTCGCCGCTGCGCTTCAGGACCTTGCGCTGGGCGATGGTGAGGTTGTCGGTGATCGTGAGGTGCGGGAACAGCTCGAAATGCTGAAACACCATGCCGACCCGCGAGCGGAGCTTCGGCAGGTTGGTCGACTTGTCCAGGACCTTGGTGCCGGCAACCGTGATCTGACCCTTCTGGAAAGGCTCCAGCGCATTCACCGTCTTGATCAAGGTGGACTTGCCCGAACCGGAGGGGCCGCAGACCACCACCACTTCGCCCTTGGAGACGCTGGTGGTGCAATTCGTCAGCACCTGGAAGTCGCCGTACCATTTGCTGACGTTGTCGATGGCGATCATCGTCTCGCCCGTGCGGGTCCCGGGCTGGATCAGGCTTCCCTGCTGCAGACCGTCATCGGTGGGCGCCTGGCCCGCCGGAGCGACGGGATTGGAGGGCGTGGGGGCCGGCATCGGCGTGGAGGTCATGGCACGATCCTCGTTGAAGCTGCGGCTTGCGCGCTCAGCGGATGATGGCGACGCGGGCCTGAAGGCGCCGCACCAGGAACGAAGCGGTCAGGCAGATCGCGAAATAGACGACAGCCGCGAAGAGATACATCTCGACGAGGCGGCCGTCGCGCTGCGCGACCTTCGAGGCGGCGCCGAGGAAGTCGGTCAGCGACAGCACGTAGACGAGCGAGGTGTCCTGAAAGAGCACGATCGTCTGCGTCAGCAGCAGCGGCAACATGTTGCGGAAGGCCTGGGGCAGGACGACGTTCTGCATCGCCTGCCAGTAGTTCATGCCAAGCGCCGAGGCCGCAGCCGTCTGCCCCTTGGGGATCGACTGGATGCCTGCGCGCATGATCTCGGAGAAGTAGGCCGCCTCGAACAGCGTGAAGGTGATCAAAGCCGAGGGGAATGCTCCGACCTGGATCGGATTCGAAGCGCCGGTCACGTAGGCGCCGATATAGGGAACCAGGAAGTAGAACCAGAAGATCACCAGCACGAGCGGCAGCGAGCGCATCAGCTCGACATAGACCTTGGCGATGTGCTTGAGGCCCGGCACGCCCGAGAGACGCGCCATGGCAATGAGTGTTCCCAGTACGATGCCCATGCCCGCCGCCATGGCGGTGAGCGAGACGGTGAACACCATGCCCTGCCCGAACAGGTAGGGCAGTGACGAGACGATGACGCTGAAGTCGAAGTTCGAAAGCATCAGCGCTGCCCCGGGATCGTCACGGCGCGCTCGATGAACGAGGCCGCCGTGATCACGACGATGTTGATGAGGACATAAAGGAGCGTGGCGGCCGTGAAGGCCTCGAACACCTGGAAGGAGAATTCCTGCATCGAGCGCGCGCGGGCGGTGAGCTCGAGGAGGCCGATGGTGAGCGCCACCGACGTGTTCTTGAGGTTGTTCAGGAATTCGGAGGTGAGCGGGGGCAGGATGATCCGATAGGCGTTCGGCAGCAGCACGTAGCGGTAGGTCTGGGTGACGGTGAAGCCCATCGCGGTGCCGGCCATGCGCTGCCCGCGCGGAAGTGACTGGATGCCGGCACGGACCTGCTCGGCCACGCGCGAGGCCGTGAAGAAGCCGAGGCAGACCACGCCCGTGTAGAACGGTGCGTTCGGCAGCTGCTTCAGCCAATTCCCCCAGGACGTCGGAAGGACTTCCGGCAGGACGAAGTACCAGAGGAACATCTGGACCAGCAGCGGAATGTTGCGGAACAGCTCGACATAAGCGGTGCCGACTGCGTTTGCCGCCTTGTTCGGCAGGGTGCGCAGGACGCCGATCACCGAGCCGAGACAGAAGGCCATCACCCAGGAACACAACGCGGTGGCGATGGTCCAGAGAAGCCCGGAGAGCAGCATGTCGGCATAGGTGCCGGCGCCTTCAGGCGAGGGCTCGAAGAAGATGCCCCAGTTCCAATTGTAGTTCATTGATTCGAGACTTCGCCGAGTCCGGGCCGAGGGAGGTTCAGCTCAGTCGAGCAGATCGCGTGCGGATGCGCCGCTGGAAACCGCTCGATGGGCCTGTTTCTGCACAGGAACCTCGCGTGGGACTCGCAAGCCCCACGCGAGGCGCAACGCCGGATCAGTAGACAGCCGGATCCGGGCTGTCGCTCGGGGTCTTGAACTGCTTCTCCATCGCCTCGGTCATCGGCAGCTTCAGATTGATGCCCCGCGGCGGGATCTCCTTGGTGAACCACTTGTCGTAGAGCGCCTTGCCCTCAGGGCTGGTGTAGAGCGCCTTCGTCGCCGCGTCGGCGACGGCCTTGAAGGGCGCGTCATCCTTGCGCAGCATGATGCCGTAGGGCTCGGGCTTGGAGAGCGCCTCGGTCGAGATCGCGTAGGCGTCAGGCGTCTTCGAGCTGGCGGCGAGCGAGGCGAGCAGCACGTCGTCCATCACGAAGGCGGCGGCCCGCCCGGTCTCGACCATCAGGAAGGCCTCGGCATGGTCCTTGGCCGGGAGAATGGTGAGGCCGAGTTTGCGCTCGGTGTTCGCCTCGTTGATCTGCTTGATGTTGGTGGTTCCGGAGGTCGAGACGACGGTCTTGCCCTTCAGATCCTCGATGGTCTTGAGGTTCGCGTCCTTCTTGGCGACGTAGCGGGTCGCCGTGAGGAAGTGAGAATTCGTGAACGTCGCCTGCTTCTGGCGCTCGGCGTTGTTCGTCGTCGAGCCGCACTCGAGATCGATCGTGCCGTTGGCGATCAGCGGGATGCGGGTCGCGGAGGTGACCGGGTTGAGCTTCACCTCCATCTTGTCGAGCTTGAGATGCGCCTTCACCGCCTCGGCAATCTTGTAGCAGATGTCCATCGCATATCCGACCGGCTTCTGGTTCCCGTCGAGGTAGGAGAAGGGCACCGAGGAATCGCGGTAGCCGATGGTGATGGCGCCGGTGTCCTTCACCTTCTTGAGCGTTCCGGTGAGTTCCTCGGCCTGGACTGAGCCGGCGAACAGGGATGCGCCGAGGGCGAGGCCGAGTGCCACTCCGCGACGATCGAATTGAAACTGCATCAGAACGAAACTCCCAATCATGCCGAGCGGGCGTCGGCGTGCGCCAAAGGCGCGCCCGGCGTGCAGGCGCGCCTTTGCAATGATGGTGCCGGTTTGCGGGGTTGGATCACGGAGATGCGAGCCGACCGGGCTGCCGCGCAGGGACGATGCAGGCCATATTCGACCCGGTGGTCGGGCGTGCTGCCGCGGCGAAGGCCGGATCTGCCCAGGTTATCCACTCTGATCGTCCGCCCACGGCGCCGAGCCGGGCGAGTTCGCCCGTGCCGCGTGCATCTTGCACATTCCTTGTGCGTCCGCACCGGGTTTCCGGTGCGGCCGGAGAGACGTTCCACGGGCGATGTAGCGGCTGGATGCGAACGGGGCCGCCCCGCGCATGCGCGGACCGGCCCCCATTCGCTCGGCTTGTTCCGCGACCGGCTACTGGGTCACCTCGTTGCCGGTGTAGTCCACCGTGCCCTTGTCGTTCTTTTTCCAGGTATACATCACGTAGTCGGGCTTGGTGATGTCGCCCTTCTTGTCGAACGAGATCGGCCCGAGCACCGTGGTGAACGGCTTGCCCTCGCGCATGAAGGCGGCGACCTTCTTCGGATCGGCCGAGCCCGCGCCCTCGATCGCCTGCTTGAAGATCTGCACCGCGGCGTAGGCGTAGAGGGTGTAGGCTTCGGGATCGATGCCCTTGGCCTTGAAGGCGGCGACCGCGTCCTTGGCGTTCGGATTCTTGCGGGCGTCCGGCGGGAACGTGGTCAGCGTTCCCTCGGCACCGGGACCTGCGATGGCGACTAACTCCTTGTCGACCATACCGTCGCCGCCCATCATCGGCGCCTTCAGACCCTGATCCCGCATCTGCCTGATGATCAGGCCGGCCTCGGTGTAGTAGCCACCGAAATAGACCACGTCGATGCCGTTCTGCTTCAGCTTGGAGACAAGCGCCGAGTAGTCCTTCTCACCCGGGTTGATGCCCTCATAGAGGGTTTCCTTGCCGCCCTTGGCCTTGAAGGCCTTCAGTGTCTCATCGGCCAAGCCCTTCCCGTAGGGGGTCTTGTCATGAATGATCGCGACCTTCTTCCCCTTGAAGTTCTTCACTAGGTAGTCGCCCGCCACCGCGCCCTGCTGGTCGTCGCGGCCGCAGGTGCGGAACACGTTCCACAGGCCGCGCTCGGTGAACTTCACGTTGGTCGAGGCCGGCGTGATCTCGACGATGCCGGCATCGGCGTAGACGTCGGAGGCCGGGATCGACACGCCCGAGTTGAAGTGGCCCACCACGAACTTCACGCCATCCGAGGCGAACTTGTTCGCCACCGAGACGCCCTGTTTCGGGTCGGAAGCGTCGTCGCCCGACGAGAACTCGACCTTCTGGCCCTTGATGCCACCCGCCTTGTTGATGTCCTCGACGGCCTGGGAGACTCCGTTCTTGAGCTGGGCGCCGAAGGCGGCGCTGTTGCCCGTAATCGGACCACCCACCGCGACCTTCACCTGCGCCTGGGCGCCCGAGGCCAGGAGGCCGAGCGCGAGGCCCGCCAATAGTACTGCTCTCATCCCGGTCGTCTCCTTCGCTACTCACGATCCTTGCGCGGAATCAGTCGGCGCAAGGCGTTCCGGATCGGATCATGGCCGCTGCTGCTCGGCACCGGAAGGGCGCTCGCGCCAAGTCAGCGGTGAGGTCTTCTCGTAGAGCCAACGGTACTGCGTGGTCATCTGCCGGGTTCGGGTCGCCCGGAAGCCGAGCGCGCCGATCAGCATCACCACGGCGGCGTCCGCGAGATAGTATTGCGCCGAGAGAAGCGTGCCCTCGAACAGGGCGAAATGGATGAAGCGCACCGCCGCCGCGACGAGGAGCAGCGAGAGCGCCGCTTGCCAGAAGGGGCGCCAGGCCCGCGCGACGGCGCGCGCCGCCATCCAGCCGGCCCAGCCGCCCATCACGAGGGTGACGAGGAGGAAGAGCCAGACTGAAGGCTCTTCGTAGACGATGCCCTGCATGGTCAGGCTCCCGCAGCGACACCATGGCCGCCCTCGAGATAGGCGGATTTCACCGCGGGATCGTCGAGGAGCTGGCGGCCGGTCCCGCTCATCGTGACGCGTCCGTTCACCAGCACGTAGCCGCGATGGGCGAGCTTGAGCGCGTGATAGGCGTTCTGCTCCACGAGGAAGATCGTCATCCCGTCCTGGCGGTTGAGATCGCGGATCGCGTCGAAGATGCCCTTCACCACGAGAGGCGCGAGGCCGAGAGAGGGCTCGTCAAGGAGAAGGAGGCGCGGCCGGCTCATCAGGGCGCGCCCGATTGCCAGCATCTGCTGCTCGCCGCCCGACATGGTGCCGGCCCGCTGCTGAAGGCGCTCCTTGAGTCGCGGGAACAGGGCGCAGACACGCTCCAGGTCCCCGGCGAAGTGGCGGCCGCCGTGTAGGCTGGCGCCCATCTGGAGATTTTCGAACACGCTCATGCGGGGAAACACCCGCCGGCCTTCCGGCGACTGGGCGAGGCCGAGGCGGGCGATGGCGTGGGTCGGCAGGCGCGTGATGTCCTGGCCGGCATAGACGACGGACCCCGTCCGGGCCTGGGGCGCGCCGAAAATCGTCATCATCAGGGTCGACTTGCCGGCCCCGTTGGCGCCGATCAGCGTGACGATCTCGCCCTCGCCAACCTCAAGATCGACGCCCCGGAGGGCGGCGACGCTGCCGTAATAGGTCGAGACGTCGCGAATCGCGAGGAGCGGCGCCGTGGCCGCGGCCTGGCGGGCGCGAGTCTCCTCCACGAGCACGTTGATGCCGGCGACGCTCATGCTCCGGCCTCCCCATGACTTATGCCGACCTCAGCCTCGACGCGCTCGACCTCCTCGTCCTCGACGCCAAGATAGGCGGCGACGACCTTGGGATCGGCGCGGACCTGGTCGGGCGTGCCGTCGGCGATCTTGCACCCGTAATCGAGCACCACGACATGGTCGGAGATCTGCATCACCACCGACATGTCGTGCTCGATGAGGAGCACGGAGGTGTGGTGCGCGTCGCGGATGTAGCGCAGAAGCGCGTTGAGCTCGGCGCTCTCGCGCGGGTTGAGGCCGGCGGCTGGCTCGTCCAGGCAGAGGAGCACCGGATCGGTGCACATGGCGCGAGCGATTTCAAGGCGTCGCTGCGCGCCGTACGGGAGCGCGCCGGCAGGATCGTCGGCGCGATCCATGAGGCCGATGCGGTCGAGCCAGCCCTTCGCCGTGTCGATCGCTGCCGTCTCGGCCGAGCGGTAGCCCGCGAGCCCGAGAAGCCCGAGCACGGTGAAGCCGGAGGCGCGCATCAGCGGCTTGTGCTGGGCGACGAGCAGGTTCTCCAGCACGGTCATGCCTGGGAACAGGCGGATGTTCTGGAAGGTGCGCGCCACGCGCGCCGTGCGGTTCACCGCGAAGTTCGGCAGCCGCTCGAGGAGATGCACGGTGCCGTCCGCATGCGCCAGGCGCAGCATCCCCTCGGTCGGCTTGTAGAAGCCGGTGATGCAATTGAAGACCGTGGTCTTGCCGGCGCCGTTCGGGCCGATCAGCGCGGTGATGTCGCCGGCCCTCGCCTCGAAGGAGAGGTCGTTCACCGCGGTGAGGCCGCCGAAGCGCATGGTGAGGTGGACGACGGAGAGGACCGCGTCGCGGCCGACGGCGATCCTCTCGGCGGTCTTCGGGTTCGCGGGGGTCAGGACCGTCATGCCGTTCTAGCCGTGTCCTTCGCTGACATGGGCGCCCGATATGGCGCGGCGCTCCCCCAGCGACACGGAGGGCACGCGCACCGAGATCAGGCCCCGCGGGCGCCAGACCATCATCGCGACCATGGCGAGGCCGAACAGGAGCAGGCGGTACTCGTTCGGGTCGAACCCCTCGCCGAAGACGGCGCTCAGGAAGCCGAGATTGCGCAGCAGCTCCGGTCCGCCGACCATGGCGACGGCCGCGATCGCGACGCCGACCTGGCTGCCCATACCGCCGAGCACCACGATCGCCAGGATGATCGCGCTCTCGAGGAATGTGAAGCTCTCCGGGCTGATGAAGCCCTGGCGCACCGAGAAGAACGAGCCGGCGAAGCCTGCGAAGGCCGCGCCGAGGGCGAAGGCCGTGAGCTTCGTCGTGGTGGTGTCGATGCCGAGGGAGCGGCAGGCGATCTCGTCCTCGCGCAGGGCCTCCCAGGCACGGCCGATCGGCATGCGCCGCAGGCGCAACGTCGCGAAGTTGGTGAGCAGCGCGAGCCCCAGGATCAGGTAGTAGAGGAACACCACCCGGTGCATGGAATCGAACTCCAGCCCGAAGCGCGCCGCGAAGCCGTCCTCGTCCGCCGAGAACGGGATGCCGAAGAAGCTGGCGCGGGGGATCGAGGAGATGCCGGCCGCGCCGCCGGTCAGGTCGGTCCAGTTGATCAGGACGAGGCGGATGATCTCGCCGAAGGCCAGCGTCACGATGGCGAGGTAGTCGCCGCGCAGGCGCAGCACCGGAAAGCCCAGCACCATGCCCCAGGCCGCCGCGAACAGGCCGGCCAGCGGCAGGCACACCCAGAAGGACAGGCCGAAGGTGGTGGAGAGCAGCGCGTAGCAATAGGCGCCGACCGCGTAGAAGGCGACGTAGCCGAGGTCGAGCAGGCCCGCCAGGCCGACGACGATGTTCAGGCCCCAGCCGAGCATCACGTAGGTGAGGATCAGGATGCCGAGATCGATCCAGTAGCGCGCCGGACCGAGGCCTCCGCTCGCGAGGGAGGCGATCACCGGCAGGGTGAGGGCGATGCCGAGGAAGGCGTAGAGGCCGAAGGTCGACACGCGCTGGCCGGCATCGGGCTCGCCCTGGACCGCCTCGGTGGCCTGGGCCGGCGACGGCGTCAGGGCGCGGCGCGCGTCGCGGCGGGCGAGGATCAGGCGCTGGACCACCCGCAGGACGAAGATCGCGGCGCAGAAGGCCGCCACCAGCGGCCAGCGCGGCGTCAGTTCGAGCCCGGTCGGGCCCGCATTGGTGCGGTAGGCGACGATCGGGATGCAGAGGCCGAAGGCGACGAGGGCGTAGAGGCCGGCATCCCGCAGGATGTCCGGCAGGCTGGAGGTGCGCGCGTCCGCCATCAGACCTTCTCGACCTCGGCGCGGCCCAGGATCCCCGAGGGCATGAAGATCAGCACGATGGCGAGAATCGAGAAAGCGGCCACGTCCTTGTACTCGATCGAGAAATAGGCCGACCAGAACACCTCGATCAGGCCGATGATCAGACCGCCGAGCACGGCGCCCGGCAGCGAGCCGATACCGCCGAGCACGGCCGCGGTGAAGGCCTTCACGCCGGGGACGAAGCCGTCCGAGAACGAGACCACGCCGTAATAGAGCAGGTAGAGCACGCCGGCGACCGCTGCGAGCGCCGCGCCCAGCACGAAGGTCAGCGAGATGGTGCGGTCCACGTCGATGCCGAGCAGCGCGGCCATCTTGCGGTCCTGCTCGCAGGCGCGTTGCGCCCGGCCGAACGGGGTGCGCTGGACGAGGTACCAGAAGCCGGTGAGCAGCACGGCCGTCACCGTCATGATCAGCACCTGCTTGTAGGACAGGAAGACGGTGTAGCCCTCGCTCTGCATCAGCGCGATGCCGCCCTCCAGCATCGGCGGCGTCGACTTGTTGCGCGCGCCCTGCGTCACCTGCACGAAGTTCGACAGGAAGATCGAGACGCCGATGGCCGAGATCAGCGGGGCCAGACGGAACGAGCCGCGCAGGGGCCGGTAGGCCACCCGCTCGATCGCCCAGCCCCAGAGCGCGGTCAGCGCCATCGCCAGCACGAGCACGATCAGCAGGGCGAGCGCCACGGAGCTGATCCCGAGCCAGGCCGTCAGGATCAGGAACGCGATCAGCGCGATGAAGCTCGACACCATGAAGACGTCGCCGTGGGCGAAGTTCACCATGCCGATGATGCCGAACACCATCGTGTAGCCGATGGCGATCAGGCCGTAGATCGAGCCGAGCGTGAGCCCGTTGATGAGCTGTTGAAGGAAGACGTCCATCGCGGTCCCGTGATGCCTCGCCGCCGTTCAGCAAGTCCCGTACCGCACTGCCGCGCTTGCCGCCAGCCGGGTTCGGTGACGGCTGCTCCCGTCTGACGCCACGTACCGTGCGCGCAGCTTTACGAACAGAACAGGCAAATCATCCCGCACGCCCGGCAAAATCCCTTGCCAGTGGCGCGGAAGATGCGTCAGCCTTCGCATCACAGATTAAGCCTGTGGGCGGAGGAGACGGCGCATGGCAGGGTCACGCCTCACCACGATGATCTTCATCGGCATGTTGCTCGGCATCGTCGTCGGCTACCTCTGCAGCATCACCTGGCCGAATCCGCAGACGGCCAAGGAGATCGCGGGGTATATCTCGCTGGTCAGCGACATCTTCCTGCGGCTGATCAAGATGATCATCGCGCCCCTGGTGTTCTCGACGCTGGTCGTCGGTATCGCCCACATGGGTGATACCGCCTCGGTCGGCCGCGTCGGCGGCAAGGCTCTGCTCTGGTTCGTCGCGGCCTCGTTCTGCTCGCTGATGCTGGGGCTGATTCTCGTGAACCTGCTCCAGCCCGGCCACAACCTGAACCTGCCCTTGCCGGAGGCCGGGGCGGGCACGGGCCTCAAGGCGGCCTCGCTCTCGCTGAAGGAGTTCGTCACGCATCTGGTGCCCAAGAGCGCCGTCGAGGCGATGGCCAACAACGAGATCCTGCAGATCGTGGTGTTCTCGATCTTCTTCGGCGTGGCGCTCGCCGCCCTCGGCGAGAAGGGGCACGCCCTCGCCCACGGCATCGAAGCCCTCGCCGACGTGATGCTGAAGGTCACGGGCTACGTGATGCTGTTCGCGCCGCTCGCCGTCTTCGCGGCCATCGCCGCGACGATCACCACGCAGGGCATCGGCGTGATCGTCACCTATACCAAGTTCATGCTGGAATTCTACGCGAGCCTCGCGGTGCTGTGGTGCCTGCTGCTCTTCGCGGGCTTCCTGCTCGTCGGCTCCGGCGGCATCCGGCGGCTCGTCAACCTGATCAAGGAGCCCTTCGTGCTCGCCTTCTCGACCGCGTCGAGCGAGGCGGCTTATCCGAAGACCCTGTCGAACCTCGAACAGTTCGGCGTGCCCAACCGCATCACCTCGTTCGTGCTGCCGATGGGCTACTCGTTCAACCTCGACGGCTCGATGATGTACTGCACCTTCGCGGTGATGTTCATCGCCCAGGCCTACAACATCCCGCTCACCTGGGGGCAGCAGCTCACCATGCTGCTTCTCCTGATGGTGACCTCGAAGGGCATGGCGGGCGTGCCGCGCGCCTCCCTGGTGGTGATCTCGGCGACGCTCTCGCAGTTCAACATCCCCGAGGCGGGGCTGCTGCTCATCATCGGCATCGACCAGTTCCTCGACATGGGCCGCTCGGCCACGAACGTCCTCGGCAACAGCGTCGCGACGGTCGCGGTCGCCAAATGGGAGGGCCAGCTCGCGACGGAGGACCAGAGGCTCGACCGGGACGTCAGCCCCCTGCCCTCTCCGGCGGAATGAGGCGGGCCATGTCGGTGCGCCGGCTCGCCGTCGCCTTCGGGCTCGTCCTCCTCGCCCTGCCCCTGCCGGCCCAGGCCGTCGAGGTCCTCACCGGCGCGCTGAAGGCGATCGCCGAACGCGGCGAGGTGGTGATCGGCTACCGCGAGACATCGGTGCCCTTCTCCTTCCTCGATCGCGGACGGCCGGTGGGCTATGCGATCGACCTCTGCGGCGAGATCGTGGACGAGATCGGCCGCGCCACCGGCCGGTCCGACCTGCGCGTGCGCTACGAGCGGGTGACACCCGATACCCGGATCGAGGCGGTGAAAGCGGGCCGGATCGACCTCGAATGCGGCTCGACCACCGCCAATGCCGAGCGCCGGCGCAGCGTCGCCTTCTCGCCCGTCACCTATGTCAGCGCGACGACGCTGCTGGTGCCGCGCGACTCCGACATCCGCTCCTACCGGGATCTCGGCGGCCGCAGGGTGGTGGTGACCTCGGGCACGACCAACGAGGCGGCCCTGCGCGGCCTCGTCGCCAAGCTGAAGCTCCAGACCGAGATCCTGACGGCGCCCGATCACGCCGCCGCCTTCGCGATGGTGAAGGAGGGCCGTGCCGACGCCTTCGCCACCGACGACGTGCTGCTCTACGGGCTCATCGCCGATGCGGGCGCCGAGGGCGGGCGCTTCACGGTCCTGCCGGACAAGCTCTCCTTCGAGCCCTACGGCATCATGTTCCGCAAGGACGACCCCGACCTCGCCGCGACCGTGAACGCGGCCTTCGTGCGGCTGGCCGAATCGCGCGAGCTGCGCTGGATCTACGAGCGCTGGTTCCTCAAGCGCCTGCCGAACGGGGAGCGCCTCAACGTGCCGATGTCGAGTGAATTGCGCACCAGTTTCCAGCTGATCGGTCTGGAGGACTGATCAAAAAAGCGCCCGCCGGGCTGAGACCGCGGCGGGCGGAGGGGTCGAGAAGCGAAGAATACCCTCGTTGCCATGAACGGGCGGAGAGGAAGACTTCATCCGTCCGCGCGTTTCGAAATCGCGCCGCTCACGGCCGATGCGGATGCCGAAGATCACCTCGTCGGGCAGCACACACGTCCTCTCCTCTCTGCGGTCTGCCGGATTCAAACGGTCCCGTTGATCGAACCGGACCGCCGCGGATCCCCTCACCCCGCTTGCGGGGAGAGGGCTCAGCCGACCTCGTCGTCGGCTGAGCGAGGCGGCAGCCGAAGGTGAGGGGGCTTGAACGGAGGTGTCTCTTCCGGAATCACCCCCTCACCGCCGCTTCGGCTTCGCCTCTCGCTTCCCACAGGGACGACAAGGTCCCCGTGGGCCTCTCCCCGCCCGGCGGGGAGAGGGGGCGCGTCGCGCCTGATGGGAGGCGGGGCGTGATCCGTGCCGATCTGTGAATTCCTGTGGCCGCTGGTTGGCGCAAGGCCTGCAGGCATTCCCGTCTGGGCCGTCCGGCCGCCCCTCACCCGCGCAGCACCTTGCCCGGATTCATGATCCCCAGCGGGTCGAAGGCCTGTTTCAGGCTGCGCATGAGTGCGACCGCCTCGGGGCCGTGCTCCGCTTCGAGATAGCGGATCTTCTTCTGCCCGATGCCGTGCTCGCCGGTGCAGGTGCCGTCCATGGCGAGCGCCCGGGCGACCAGGCGGTCGACGAAGCCGGCGACGCGCGCCACCTCCTCCGGATCGTCCACATCGACCACCGGCTGGACGTGGAAATTGCCGTCGCCGACATGTCCGACGATCGGCGCGACGAGGCCGGTCTCCAGGATGTCGCGCTTGGTCTCGGCGACGCATTCGGCGAGCCGCGAGATCGGAACGCAGACATCGGTCGCCACCGCCCGCCCGCCCGGCCGCAGGGCGAGCGCGGCCCAGTAGGCATCGTGCCGGGCCTGCCAGAGGCGGTTCCGCGCCTCCGTCTCCCTCGCCCAGCTGAAGGGGGCGGCACCCTCCCCCCCCGCGATCTCGCCGAAACGGGCGGCCTGCTCGCGCACGGAGGCGTCGGTGCCGTGGAACTCGAGCAGCAGGAGCGGCGTCTCGGGCAGGGAGAGCTTCGAATAGGCGTTGCAGGCGCGAACCTGCATCTCGTCCAGAAGCTCGATCCGCGCGACCGGGATGCCGGTCTGAATGGTCAGGATGACGGCGTCGCAGGCCGCCTTCACGCTCGGGAAGGAGCAGATGCCGGCCGAGATCGCCTCCGGGATGCCGGAGAGGCGCAGCGTCAGCTCCGTGATCAGGCCGAGCGTGCCCTCCGAGCCGACGAGGAGACGGGTCAGGTCGTAGCCGGCGGCCGATTTCCGGGCGCGGCTCCCGGTGCGGACGATCTCGCCGTTCGGCGTCACCGCGGTGAGCGCCAGCACCGCGTCGCGCATGGTGCCGTAGCGGACGGCGTTGGTGCCCGAGGCCCGCGTCGCGGCCATGCCGCCGAAGGAGGCGTCCGCACCCGGATCGATCGGGAAGAACAGGCCCTGGTCGCGCAGGGCGACGTTCAGCGCCTTGCGGGTGAGGCCGGCCTCCACAACGCAGTCGAGATCCTCGGCGTTGACCGCGAGGATCCGGTTCATGCCGGACAGGTCGACGCTGACGCCCCCGAACGGCGCGTTGACGTGGCCCTCCAGCGACGAGCCGGTGCCGAAGGGGATGACCGGGACGCGGTGCTCGGCGCAGAGGCGCATCACCGCCTGCACCTCCGCGGTGGAGGTCGCGAAGACCACCGCATCCGGCGGCTGGCTCGGCGCCCAGGTGAGCGTGCTCGCGTGCTGCTCGCGCACCGCCTGGCCGGTGGAGAGCCGGTCGCCGAAGCGGTCGCGCAGGCCCGAGACCACAGCCGCGACGGCGTCGCTACCGGGTGCGGTCAGCGGAGGCGTGGCTGTGGCTTGCATCGGAGGATCGGGTCTCGCCTGTGAGCAGGCAGGCCATAGCTCGTCCGACGCGTGCCGGCAAAGCAGCGTGGAGCCGCACGCGGCCAGGGCGGCGCTCATCCCGGCCGGGTCTCTGTGCCGCGTTGCGGGAGCCTTTCGCGGCGCCGCGCATTCGGACCCGATGACAGGTCGGACGACGGGTGGACGACATGCAGGACGATGCGGGGCGCCGCGCCTATCTGAGACGCGACAGACGCCAGTCGATCCAGACCGTCGGTGTGGTGGCCGCGCTGATCCTGTTCATCTGCGTGGTCTTCGGCGGCCTGTTCGGCGCGGCGCAGTTCCTGGGATAGGGCGTGGTCCGCGGCGGGGGCGATCGTCCCCGCCGCCGTCACGCCCGGCTCAGGCCCCGAACCGCTGGAAGGTCGGGAAGCTGCGCGACATCAGGCTGCCGGTATCGGCGCGATGGCCCATGAACTTCTCGAGCATCTGCTGGGTGGCGAGACGGCCCTGGCCGGCGCCGTCCCGCCAGGGCAGGCCCTCGGCCAGCCTGAAGACCTGGGCCGCGGCCAGCGTGGTCTGGCGGCAGCGCAGCAGGCGCACGCCCTTGCCGCGGGTCAGCTCCGACAGCTCCGTGACCGGGAAGACCAGCAGGAGCTTGTCCGCGCTGCAGACCGCCACGTGGTCGCCCTCGGCCGGCACCAGGAGCGCCGCCGTCGCGTCCCCGTCGAGGCCGAGCACGCCCTTGCCCTTGCGCGTGTTGGCGACGAGCGCGTCGGCCGGGGCGATGAAGCCGCGCCCGTCCGACCCCGCGATGAGGAGCTTGCTCTCGGGCCTGTAGGGGAGCGCGGCCACCACCTCGGTGCCGTCGTCGAGATCGACCATCAGCCGGACCGGGTCGCCGAAGCCGCGCCCGCCCGGCAGCTTCGCGGCCTCGATGGTGAAGACCTTGCCGTTCGAGGCGAGCAGCAGGATCTTGGCCGTGGTCTCGCTCGGGAAGGCGATCTTGAGCGCGTCGTCGCCCTTGAAGGCGACGCCCGAGAGGTCGGCCACGTGGCCCTTCAACGCGCGGATCCAGCCCTTCTCCGAGACGATCACGGTGATCGGCTCGCGCTCGACCAGCGCCGCCGTGAAGTCGACGCCCGCGGTGTCGGGCGGGTTCTCGAGCGTGGTGCGGCGGCGGCCGAGCTTGGTCTCGGGGCCGAAGGTCTTCTTCACGGCGCGGATCTGGGCCTGCACCGTCTTCCACTGCTTCTCGTCCGAGCCGAGCAGGTCCTCGATCTCCGCCTTCTCGGCGGTGAGCGCCTCGAACTCGCGCTTCAGTTCCATCTCCTCCAGCTTGCGCAGGGAGCGGAGCCGCGTGTCGAGGATGGCGTTGGCCTGGATCTCGGTCAGCGTGAAGCGGGCGATGAGCGCGGCCTTGGGCTCGTCCTCCTCGCGGATGATGCGGATGACCTCGTCGAGATCGAGATAGACGATCAGCAGGCCGCCCAGGATCTCCAGGCGCCGCTCGATCTGGCCGAGGCGGAAGCGCGAGCGCCGCTGCAGCACCACGCGGCGATGGTCGACCCACTGCCTCAGGCACTCGGCGAGGCCGATCACCCGCGGCACGAGGCCGTCGACCAGCACGTTGAGGTTCAGCGGGATGCGCGCCTCGAGCTCGGTCAGCCGGAACAGCGATTCCATCAGGATGACCGGATCGACGCTGCGCGAGCGCGGCTCGAGCACGACGCGGACGTCCTCGGCCGATTCGTCACGCACGTCGGCGAGCAGCGGCAGCTTCTTCTCCTGCAGCAGCTCGGCCATCTTCTCGATGAGCCGGCTCTTCGGCACGCCGTAGGGAATCTCGGTGACGACGATGTTCCAGGTGCCGCGGCCGAGCTCCTCCTTGGTCCAGCGGGCGCGCACGCGGAAGGCGCCGCGGCCGGTGCGGTAGGCCTCGGCGATGCTCTCGGCCGAATCCACGAGGATGCCGCCGGTCGGGAAATCCGGACCCTGCACGAACCGGCCGAGCTGGGCCGAGGTCGCCTCCGGATGGCTGATCAGATAGAGCGCCGCGTCGCACAGCTCGGCCGCGTTGTGCGGCGGGATCGAGGTCGCCATGCCGACCGCGATGCCCTGGCTGCCATTGGCCAGGAGGTTCGGGAAGGCCGCCGGCAGCACGACCGGCTCCTCCTTCTCGCCGTTGTAGGAGGGCCGGAAATCGACCGTGTCCTCGTCGATCCCGTCGAGGAGCAGGCGCGCCACCTCGGTCAGCCGCGCCTCGGTGTAGCGGTAGGCCGCCGGGCCGTCGCCGTCGATATTGCCGAAATTGCCCTGGCCATCGACCAGCGGATAGCGCTGGGCGAAATCCTGGCTGAGCCGCACCAGCGCGTCGTAGATCGCCTGGTCGCCGTGCGGGTGGAAGTCGCCCATCACGTCGCCGACGATCTTGGCGCATTTCTTGTGCGCCGTGTTCGGGTCGAGCCGCAGCAGGCGCATGCCGTAGAGGATGCGCCGATGCACGGGCTTCAGGCCGTCGCGCGCGTCCGGGAGGGCCCGGTGCATGATCGTGGAGAGCGCGTAGGCGAGATAGCGCTCTTCCAGCGCGGATTTCAGCTCGACGCTCTCGATGCCGTCGCCGGACGGCGGCTCGAAGGGCTGGCCCATGACGGCTCCGTTCATTCCTCTCGTTGCAGGGCATCCGGCGCGGTGCCGGCGACCCTGCGCCCGGCGGACGATCGCCGCCCGGCAGGCGCGGGCGCGGATCGCACCGGGCGCGGCTCAGCGCGCTCCGCCGCCGGGTCGGAACATAACACGAACATCCTCAGCCATCACGCTGGCTGAGTGCGACGAATCGTGCCCGTTCCTCCGGCACCGGCAGGGCCCGCGGGCCCCAGATGTGCTGATTGAGGAAATAGCCCGTCAAGGTAAACCCCTTGGTAACGTCGTCCGGTCCGAGCCCCTCGCCCCGGAGGAAGCCCGGCAGCGGCAGCAGCCGGTCGCGATAGGGCTCGCCCGCCGAGGCGCTGACGGCGCGCCCGGAGCGCGGCGACACGTAGATCAGGGCATCGTTCGTGCCGGTCGCCGCGCAGGCCCCGAGATCGAGGCCGAAGCCGAGTTCGGCCAGGACGGCGAGTTCGAACCGCACCATCAGCGGCGGGGCGATGTGCGGATCGTCCAGCCGCTCGATCAGGATGCAGGCCGCCTCGTAGAGTTCGGGATGGGGATCGCGCTCGGGCAGGAGCCTGAGCAGCCCCGCCATGTGCGTGACGCCGTAGAGGGCAAGCGAGGAGCCGATCAGCCGCGACACCACCGATTCCACCGGCTCGACCGCGTAGGAGCCGAGACTCTCGTCGAGCCGCGCCCGCCAGGTCAGGCGCACGCGGTTGCCCGGTTGCAGCACGGGCTGCATGCGGCGCGAGCGGCCGCCATGGACGAGGCCGAGATGGCGTCCATGCGCGCGGGTCATCGACTCCAGGACGGTGCCGGTCTCCCCGTGCCGACGCACGCCCAGAACGATGCCCTCGTCGATCCACTGCATGGGGCAGAGATAGTCGTTCCGCGCGCATTCCGGGAGCGCGGTTCGAGCCCCGAATTCGGTTCAGCCGGTGCCGGTTGCGGCCTATACTCCCAGCATCGGAGGAGAATCGGATGCCGGTTCGGATCGCGTGCTGCGCTGTCGTGGTGGCTCTCGGCCTCGGCGGCTGCATGGCGCGCCGAACGCAGCTGGACACGGCGCTGTCAGCGGACGCTGGAAGCCTGCGCGCGCGCATCGCCCGCGTGGCGCTCGACCGGGTGGAGTTCGGCTCGGTCTCGCTGATCCCGGTGCGGTTCGAGCACAGCCGGATCAGCGGCCCGTTCGAGGATGGCGGCCGCACGCTCTACTGTGTCTCGACCCACATGAAGGGCCGCACCTTCGGCAAGGCCGAGCGGCCGAAGATCGTGGTGCAGGAGGACAAGGCGGCGGGCCGGCTCCGCGTCATCGAGGACGACGAGGTCTGCACCGGCCACCGCACGGAGCCGTTCCCGGAACTGGAGACGCTCGGCAACCCGAGCGCCTGAGCCTGCCACGCTTGCGCCCCGGCACGCGGCATGCTGGGCTCGCCGCCATGCCGAGCCTCACGGACGACCTCGACCTCAACCTCGACCTGATCGCACGCGCCCACAGCGTGCCCGTGCCGGACGACGAGACCGCGCTTCGGCTCATGACCGACGAGGAGCTGCGGCCGGGCCTCGCCCAGATCATCGCGGACCGGCGCGGCGACGACGAGATCTGGGTCTTCGCCTACGGCTCGCTGATGTGGCGGCCGGAATTCGCCTATGCCGAGAGCCGGCTCGGCACCGTGCGCGGCTTCCATCGCCGGTTCTGCCTGCTGCAGCGCCGCTTCCGCGGCACGCCGGACCGGCCGGGCTTCGTGCTCGCCCTCGACCGGGGCGGGATCTGCCGCGGCGTCGCCTTCCGGCTCACCGGCACGGATCTGCACGAGACGCTGATGCCGGTCTGGCGGCGGGAGATGCGCGGCATGGGCTATGTCGCGCGCTGGCTTCCCGTCGAGACGGAGGGCGGCACGGTCTCGGCGCTGACCTTCCTGGTGAACCGGGCGAGCGACCGCTACAGCGGCCGCCTCTCGGATGCGGAGATCGCCGACAAGATCGCGGCCGCCTGCGGGCATATGGGGCCGAGCGCGGAATACCTGTTCCGCACCGTCCAGGCCTGCGCCGAGCTCGGCATCCGCGACCGCCACCTCTGGTCGCTGCAGAAGCTGGTGGCGGAGCGGCTGAGGGCCTGCGCGGTCGATGCGCGCGAGGGCGCGCTCAGATCCAGGTCCGCTTGAGCGCGAGCACGGCGCGGCCGGAATGGTGCTCCGCATCGGGGTTGCGCAGCTCACGAAAACCCGGCGCCTTGCCGTTCATCAGGTAGACGAACAGCGTCAGCGCCAGAACCACCTTGGTACGCATCGAACCGGTCTCAACAGCCTTAAGCGCGGCTGTTTAAGCTCGATCGCATCTGACGGACTTGCGCTGGCGCACATGGGCCCGGCGTCATCCCGGGCGCTTGCCGGTAGGGTCAAGAAAGGGTTGATGCGCCCGGACGGGGGCTGAAGGGACGGAAGGGACGAGGATGACGGCAGGGATCTGGCTCGGCGTGACGGCGGCCCTCCTGGCGGTGACCGCCCAGGTGGCGGGGATCACCCAGGCTTCTGCGGAGAGCCTCGATCTCGCCGGGACGGCGGCACTCGGGCCCGAGAGCCGCGCCGTGACGCTCCGTCTCACCTGCGAGCCCAAGACCGGCATCGCGGCGACGCTGACCGTCCCGCTCTTCACGGGGCTGTCCTTCGATTTCGATGGGCTCGAGGGCCCGAGCGGCAGCACCGCGCCGCTCGCCGAATTGCGCACCGTCACGGGCTCCGGGGTTCGTACCACCCGGGTTCGGGCGAGCGGCGCGGTGGCCGCCGATCCGGCCACGAGCTTCACCCTCACCGTCGCGCCCGCCCGGCGCGGCGAGGCGCCCCTGCGCGAGGTCGCCCTGGCGCTGGCCGAGCCCGGCGCCAAGCTCGTCTGGACTCAAGGCTCGCCGCGCAAGGGCGATGCGCCTGTGGTGGCGACCTTCGTCGTCGCCGAGGGGCAGACGGCATCCCTGCGCACGACGGTGAGCCCCTGCCTTCAGGGATTTTGAACGCCCCGCTCGGCGGCGCTCAGTTCACCTCCACTTGAACCACGCCCGGCACGGCGCGCAGTGCGCCGGCGATCGCGGGGGTCGCCTGGTACTTGCCGGGCAGGCGCACCTCGACCTCGCTGGC
This sequence comes from Methylobacterium symbioticum, assembly GCF_902141845.1. Classification (GTDB taxonomy): domain Bacteria; phylum Pseudomonadota; class Alphaproteobacteria; order Rhizobiales; family Beijerinckiaceae; genus Methylobacterium; species Methylobacterium symbioticum. Next base: position 22,016 of record NZ_CABFPH010000008.1, read on the forward strand.
ACCGTCGAGCATCAGGATCAGCGAGACCTCGCCCTCGCCGCGCAGGCCGAGCTGCTTCTGCACGGCCGGGATCGGGCGCTCGTCGCGCAGATAGATGCGCATCCCCTTCTGGTAGCGGGCGACCGCGGCATCCAGGGGTTCGGCGGTCTGGATGCGGGCGCGCACGTCCTCGCCCTCCAGGTTCGCCTGGAGCTGGAGCACCAGCGGCTTCCCGGGTTCGAGGATGTCCCGGTAATGGCCGAGCCCTTCCGAGAAGATGATCGCCTCGAAATGCCCGGTCTGGTCGGAGAGGGTGACGATGCCGAGCTTGTTGCCGCTCTTGGTGCGCCGCTCCGAGCGGTCGAGCACGGAGGCCGCCACCCGCCCGACGCTGGTCGTGCCCGCGCGCACCGAGCGGCAGAACTCGGCCCAGCTCTGCACCCGCAGCTTGCCGAGGAGATCACCGTACTCGTCGAGCGGATGGCCTGAGACGAAGAAGCCGATCGCCGCGTATTCCCGTTTCAGCTTGTCGGCCATCGGCCAGAGTTCGTGGGGCGGGATGCGCAGGGAGACCGTGTCCGAGGCGACGCCGCCGAACATGTCGCCGATGCCGGTCGATTCCGCCTCCGCCGCGCCCTGGGCGAGCTTCATCATCGGCTCGATCGCCGCGAAGGCCCGCGCCCGGTCCGGCTCGATACAGTCGAGGGCGCCGGCCTGGACGAGGCTTTCCAGCACGCGCTTGTTCACGGCGCGCGGGTTGAGGCGCCGGGCGAGGCAGGCCAGATCCTTGAACGGCTTGTCTCCGCGGGCCTGCACGATGGCGCGCACCGCCTCGCGGCCGACGCCCTTGATCGCGGCGAGCGCGTAGCGGATGTGCCCGTCATGCACCTCGAAGACCTCGCCCGAGGTGTTGATCGAGGGCGGATCCACCGGGATCTTGAGGCGCTGTGCGTCCTGCCGGAATTCGGCGAGCTTGTCCGTGTTGTCGATATCGAGCGTCATCGCCGCGGCGAGGAACTCGACCGGGTAATTCGCCTTCAGATAGGCCGTCTGGTAGGTCAGCAGCGCGTAGGCCGCCGCGTGGCTCTTGTTGAAGCCGTAATCGGCGAACTTCGCGAGCAGATCGAAGATCTCGTCGGCCTTGGCCTTGGTCAGATCGCGCTCGACGCAGCCCTTCACGAAGCGCTCGCGCTGCGCGTCCATCTCGGCGCGGATCTTCTTGCCCATGGCGCGGCGGAGCATGTCGGCCTCGCCGAGCGTGTAGCCGGCGAGGACCTTGGCGATCTCCATCACCTGTTCCTGGTAGACGATGATGCCGAAGGTCTCCTTCAGCATCGGCTCCAGCTTGGCGTGCGGATACCAGTTGGCCTCGTTGCCAGCGTCGCGGCCGAGCTTGCGCTCGCAATAGACCGGGATGTTGGCCATCGGGCCCGGCCGGTAGAGCGCCACCAGCGCGATGATGTCCTCGAACCGGTCGGCCTGCATCTCGCAGAGCGCCTTGCGCATGCCCGCCGATTCCACCTGGAACACGCCGACGGTCTCGCCCCGGCCCATCGGCTCGTAGGTCCCGCGATCGTCGAGAGGCAGCGAGGCGAGGTCGATGTCGATGCCGCGCTGCTTCAGCAAGTCGGTGCAGCAGCGCAGCATGGTGAGCGTCTTCAGGCCGAGGAAGTCGAACTTCACCAGCCCGGCCTGCTCGACCCATTTCATGTTGAACTGGGTCACCCGCATGCCCGTCTTCGGGTCTCGGTAGAGCGGGACCAGCTCCTCGAGCGGCCGGTCGCCGATCACGACGCCGGCGGCGTGGGTGGAGGCGTGCCGGTGCAGGCCTTCCAGCTTCTTGGCGATCTCCATCAGCCGGGCCACCACCGGCTCCTCCTCGATGGCGCTCTGCAGCTTCGGCTCGCCCTCGATGGCCTGGGCCAGCGTCACGGGATTGGCCGGGTTCTGCGGCACCAGCTTGGTCAGCTTGTCGACCTGCCCGTAAGGCATCTCCAGCACGCGGCCGACGTCGCGCAGCACGCCGCGCGCGAGCAGCGTGCCGAAAGTGATGATCTGCGCCACCTGCCGCTCGCCGTAGCGGCGCTGCACGTACTGGATCACGCTCTCGCGGCCCTCGACGCAGAAATCGATGTCGAAATCCGGCATCGAGACGCGCTCGGGGTTGAGGAAGCGCTCGAACAGCAGGCCGAAGCGGAGCGGGTCGAGGTCCGTGATGAGCAGCGACCACGCCACCAGCGAGCCGGCGCCCGAGCCGCGGCCGGGCCCGACGGGGATGTCGTGCGCCTTGGCCCACTTGATGAAGTCCGAGACGATCAGGAAGTAGCCCGGGAACTTCATCTTGACGATGACGTCGAGTTCGAAGGCCAGACGCTCGCGGTATTGCTGCTCGGTGAAGCCGGGTGCGGGCCCGTGCTTGGCGAGACGGGCCTCGAGGCCGGCCTCGGCCTGCCGGCGCAACTCGGTCGGCTCGTCGGCCGTGATCGCTTCCGCGACGGCGGTGGTCGCCTCGGCGGCGAGCGCCGCCTCCTGCGCCTGCTGGCTCTCGGCGAGGCCTTCGGGCGCGGCGCTGCCGAAATTCGGCAGGATCGGCTTGCGGGTGCGCACGCGGTAGGCGCAGCGCATGGCGATCTCGACGCTGGCCTGGAGCGCGTCCGGCAGGTCGCGGAACAGCTCCGCCATCTCCGCCCGCGTCTTGAATGCGTGGCGCGGGGTGAGCTTGCGGCGGCGGTCGTCCGAGACCACGCGCCCGTCCGCGATCGCGAGCAGCGCGTCGTGCGCGTCGTAGTCGCTGGGCTTGGCGAAGAAGGGCTCGTTCGCCGCGACCAGCGCGAGGCCGTGCGCGTCGGCGAGGTCGATCAGGCCGTCCTCGATCCGGCGCTCGTCCTCCAGGCCGTGACGCTGGATCTCCACGTAGAGCCTGTCCTCGCCGAAGGCCGCTTTCAGCCGGGCGAGCCGCGCCTCGGCGAGGTCGCGCCGCCCGGCCCGCAGCGCCGTGTCGAGGGGGCCGGTGAGGCCGCCGGTGAGCGCGATCAGGCCCCGTCCCGAATCGACCAGCGCGTCGGCGGCCACCCGCGGCGCCTCGCCGAGCGGCGTGTCGAAATAGGCCCGGCTGCCGAGGCGCAGCAGGTTGCCGTAGCCCTCCTCGTCCTGCGCCAGCAGCACGATGTTGGCCGAAGACGGCCCGGCGCGGCCCATCGGGTCGGCGGCCTCGAAGGTCACCGCGAGCTGGATGCCGGCGATCGGCTGGATGCCGGAGCCGGCGGCCTTCTCGGAGAATTCGAGCGCGCCGAACAGGTTGTTGGTGTCGGTGAGCGCGAGGGCCGGCTGCCGGTCGGCGATCGCCGCCTTCACGAGGTCGCCGACCTTCAGGGCGCCCTCGAGCAGGGAATAGGACGAGTGGACGTGGAGGTGGACGAAGCCGACCTCCTTGAGCTGACGCGCCATGACCGACCTTGCGATGGGTCGGACAGGGTGGCCGATCTGGCCCTCGGGAGTCTGTCACCGGGGGGCCGCACAGATGGCGTTATCAACCGATTCGACGCCCCGCCCGACCGGCAGTCCCCGCTTTCCGAGCCGAATGCGCGCGGGGGTCGGATTTCTGTGAACAAGTGCGGAACCTGGGAACGAACCGCGATTCCGTTGCGCGCCCTTAAGGCACGGGGGCCAAGGCTACGCCCCAGGCCGCCACCGCGACCGTGAGGAGACCGAAGGCCATGAACTCCGCCAGGCCGGTCATGAGGATCCGCTTGAGCATCTCGGCTGCCTCCTGAAGAACAAAACCAGTATGTTCGTGTTTTGTTCTTATGAGAAGGTTCGAGCGACGAGGACTTCCCGGCATGGTTACTGAGATCTGAACGCAGCCGCGACCTCCCGCCCGCGGCGCGCGGAGGCCTCTCACGTCGAAGGCGCGGCCGAGCGGACGGGCCGCCGCGGGGGCTTCAGTCGAGCTGGCGGATCAGGCCGTCCTGGATCGTCACCCGGCGGTCCATGCGGGCGGCGAGCTCCATGTTGTGGGTCGCGATCAGCGCCGCGAGGCCGGAGGCGCGCACCAGCGCCAGCAGGATCCCGAAGACGTGGGCCGCCGTCTGCGGATCGAGATTGCCGGTGGGCTCGTCGGCGAGCAGCAGGCGCGGCCCGTTGGCCACGGCGCGGGCGATGGCGACGCGCTGCTGCTCGCCGCCCGACAGCTCGGCCGGGCGGTGGATCAGCCGGTCCTTCAGCCCCAGGAACGAGAGCAGCTCGGTGGCTCGGACCCGCGCCTCCGCCTGCGGCAGGCCGCGGATGAGCTGGGGCATCACCACGTTCTCCAGCGCCGAGAATTCCGGCAGCAGGTGGTGGAACTGGTAGACGAAGCCCATCTCCTCGCGCCGGAACCGGGTGCGCTCGGCGTCGCTCATCGCCGCGGTCGGATGCCCGCCGACATAGACCTCGCCGCCATCCGGCCGCTCGAGAAGGCCAGCGAGGTGCAGCAGGGTCGACTTGCCGGCGCCCGAGGGCGCGACGAGCGCGACGAGCTCGCCCGGCCAGATCGCCAGGTCGGCCCCGCGCAGGATCTCGAGCGCGCCCTCGGCCTGCGGATAGCGCCGCTCCACGCGGGCGAAGAACAGGGCCGGCACCGGCTGGGCGCCAGTGGCATCTACGCTCATGCGGTCGGGTCCCTGAGTCTCAGCCGTAGCGCAGCGCCTGCACCGGATCGAGCCGGGCCGCGCGCCAGGAGGGATAGAGCGTCGCGACGAGCGACAGCAGGAAGGCGGTGATGACCACCACGACGACCTCGGCGGTGTTCATCTGCGCCGGGATCTCGGCGAGGAACCGCACGGTCGGATCCCAGGCCCCGGGGAAGAGCACGCGCTGGATCGGCTTGATGTTGAGGGTGATGACCACCCCGAGCACCAGCCCCGCCAGTGTGCCGACGAGCCCGATCAGGGCCCCGTTGATCAGGAAGACGCGCATGATCGTGCCGGGCGTGGCACCCATGGTGCGCAGGATCGCGATGTCGCTCGACTTGTCGCGCACCAGCAGGATCAGGCCGGAGACGATGTTGAGCGTCGCCACCACGACGATCAGGCTGAGGATCAGGAACATCACGTTCCGCTCGACCTCCAGCGCGCCGAAGAAGGTGCGGTTGCGCTGACGCCAGTCGGTGAACAGGATCGGCCGCTCGGCCGCCATCTCCAGGGGCTCGCGCATCGCGGCCACCTCGTCGGGATGATCGATGTAGATCTCGATCATCGTGACGTCGCCCTCCTTGTTGAAGAAGGCCTGCGACTCGGCGAGCGGCATGAAGACGAAGGTCGAATCGAACTCCGTCATGCCGATCTCGAAGATCGCCTTGACGGCGTAGCTCTTGGTCCGCGGCGCGGTGCCGAAGGGTGTGGTCGAGCCCTTCGGCGTCGAGAGGGTGATCGTGTCGCCGGCCTGGAGGCCCAGGCTGTCGGCCAGGCGCCGGCCGATGAGGACGCCCGAGCCGTCGTCGAAATCGGCGAGCGTGCCGCCGCGGATCGATTTCGAGACCGCGGCCATGGCGTCGAGATCCTCGGCCCGGATGCCGCGCACGAGGACGCCGCTGCCGCCATAGGGCGAGGAGGCGAAGGCCTGTCCCTCGACGAGGGGGATCGCCGCGCGCACGCCGGCGACCTTCGACAACCGGTCGGACAGGTCGGCGTAGTCGGTGAAGGTGCGGTCGATCGGCGTCGCGAAGACGTGGCCGTTGATGCCCACGATCTTCGACAGCAGCTCGGAGCGGAAGCCGTTCATCACCGAGAGCACGATGATGAGGGTGGCGACCCCGAGCGCGATGCCGAGCACGGAGAAGAAGGCCACGACCGAGACGCCGCCGCCGCGCCGCCGCGCCCGCAGGTAGCGGCCGGCGATGATCCACTCGAAGAGGGCGAACGGCGCTGTCGCGCCCGGACGCGGCGCGAGCGCGGCGAGCCGCTTCTTCCAGGCTGGTGTCGTCTCCGTCGCGCCGGCGCCCATCGCAGCCGCCTCAGACGCGCTTGATCCGGGCCACGAGGTCGACGGGCGCCAGCGTCTCGCGCTCGCCCCCCGCGCGCCGCTTCAGCTCGACCTTGCCCTCGGCCAGCCCCTTCGGCCCGACGACGACCTGCCAGGGCAAGCCGATCAGGTCGGCGGTGGCGAACTTCGCGCCCGGGCGCTCGTCGCGGTCGTCGTAGAGCACGGAGAGGCCCGCCGTCTCGAGTTGAGCCTGGATCTCCGCGCAGGCGGCGTCGGTGCCGGCATCACCGACCTTCAGGTTGATGAGCGCCACGTCGAAGGGCGCGACCGCATCCGGCCAGATGATGCCCGCCTCGTCGTGGCTCGCCTCGATGATCGCGGCCACGAGCCGGCTCGGACCGATGCCGTAGGAGCCCATATGGACCGGGCGCTCGATGCCGTCGGGACCCGTGACCTTGGCGCCCATCGGCTCGGAATACTTGGTGCCGAAATAGAAGATGTGTCCGACCTCGATGCCGCGGGCCGCCATGCGGCTCTCCTCGGCCACCTCGGCGAAGGCGTCCGGCTCGTGCATCTCGTCGGTGGCGGCGTAATGCGAGGTCCAGGCATCGACGAGGCCCTGGAGCCCGGCGACATCCTCGAAATCGGTGGTGGCCGGCGGGATCTCGAAATCGAGATAGGCCTTGTCGCAGAAGACCTCGCTCTCGCCGGTCTTGGCCAGGATGATGAACTCGTGGCTGAGGTCGCCACCGATCGGCCCCGTATCGGCGCGCATCGGGATCGCCTTCAGGCCGAGTCCCGCGAAGGTGCGGAGATAGGCCACGAACATGCGGTTATAGGCGTGGCGGGCGCCGGCCTGATCGAGATCGAAGGAGTAGGCATCCTTCATCAGGAACTCGCGCGAGCGCATGGTGCCGAAGCGTGGGCGGACCTCGTCGCGGAACTTCCAGGAGATCTGGTAGAGATTCTTGGGCATATCCTTGTAGGATCGCACGCTCGCGCGGAAGATCTCGGTGATGACCTCCTCCGCGGTCGGACCATAGAGCATCTCCCGGTCATGACGGTCCTTGAGGCGCAGCATTTCCTTGCCATAGGCCTCGTACCGGCCGGATTCGCGCCAGAGCTCGGCCGATTGCACGGTCGGCATCAGCAGCTCGACGGCTCCGGCACGGTCCTGCTCCTCGCGGATCACCGCGCAGACCTTGTTGAGCACCCGCAATCCCAGCGGCAACCACGCGTAGATGCCCGCCGCTTCCTGGCGGACGAGGCCGGCCCGCAGCATCAGGCGGTGGGAGACGATCTCCGCCTCCTTGGGCGTCTCGCGCAGGGTGGGGAGAAAATAGCGGGAGAGACGCATGGCGGTCCGATGGCGATCCGGGTGCAGCTGAGCACCGGGCGTAGGCCCGATGCCGTGGGCACACAACACATTGCCCCGGGAAAACACAAGCGTCGCGCGGGCTTGGCCATCGTCGCAGGGCCGTTTCGGCGCGCCCTGAGGTCCCGCCGCACACCCTTCGGCCGCGAGGGCAGTTGGAGACGCTCTTTCGGCGGCAAAAAAGAGCAAATTTCTGCCACGAGGGTCGTGACAGCACGAACTGTTGTTCCTATAAGCGTCGTCGCGATGTTTGCGACGCCCGCTTGAGGTGGCGCAGGGTCCGAGTCTCGGGAGGAAAACGCGACCGCCGCGCAGCCAATGCGCAGGTTCTCAAAGGTCCAGCCATCTACGGAACGTCTCACAAGCAAGGCCTCAGGCCTTGCTTTTTTGTTTTCAGACCCCGTTTGAATGCTGGCCGTGGGCGATCTGCCCGGATCTGGTCCCTGCGTGGTCCCGCCGACCGGGGGTGGCTGCGGCGGCCAGAGCCGTTCCCGATCGCATCGCAATCGAGAGAGCTTCTGGAGCATTTTCCACGATCCCTGGATCACGGAAAATGCTCTGTCTGTTTGATTGGGCCGCATCTTCTTTCGCGGAACCGGCGACCACTTCCGCGGAAAATGCTCTAGGTCATTGTTTTTACACGCTCTTTTGCCGAGCGGGTATCCATTTCGGCGGAGGGCGCTCTACAGACCGGCGAGCGGGAAGATCGCGAGCGCGGCCAGGAACACCGCTCCGGCGAACAGAGTGGTCCAGACCGCCTTCTCCCGCAGGCGCGGGGTCGCCGGCGCCCCGGGATCCTGCCCCGGCACGATGTGTTCGGGCCGGATCTCGGGCTGGTTGCGGATCGGCAGGATCGCGAACAGAAGCGTCCACCACACGACGAAGTAGAGCGCGGCGGCTCCGAACACGGTCAGTTTGAACAGCGCCACCGCCGCCGCCACGAAGGCGGCGACCAGCACGACGACCAGTGCGAGGGTCCGCCAGGTCGATTGCGCCACGGCTGCCAGGAGCCCGCTCACCGGATCAGACCTGCTCCAGCTCGACCAGGGTGCCGAGGAAGTCCTTCGGATGCAGGAACAGCACCGGCTTGCCGTGCGCGCCGATCTTCGGCTCACCGGTGCCGAGCACGCGGGCGCCCTGCGCCTTGAGCTTGTCGCGGGCGGCCAGGATGTCGTCGACCTCGTAGCAGACATGGTGGATGCCGCCGCCCGGATTGCGCTCGACGAAGGCGGCGATCGGCGAATCCTCACCCAGCGGCGACATCAGCTCGATCTTGCTGTTGGGCAGTTCCACGAACACCACCGTGACCCCGTGCTCGGGCTGCGGCAGCGGCGGCTTCACGGTGGCGCCCAGCGTGTCGCGATAGGTGGCGACCGCCGCGTCGAGGTCGCGCACGGCGATGGCCACATGGTTCAGGCGCCCGATCATAGTCCCACTCCCCATTGTTGCGGCGGAGCCCTGCGGGGCCGCCTGCTCTGTTCTATGCCGTACCAGCGGCGATCCGAAGAGTCGCCGCGCCGGCCCATTCTACGGGACCGGCGCGGCGCGCAGCATCGGACTTTCGTCGGCCGGACCGTCAGAGCCGCACACGATCGCGTTGCAATCGGGTGCGGCTCTAAGCTCTTGTTGTGATGCGCCCTCTTTCGCCGAACCGGCATCCACGTTGGCGGAGGGTGCTTTAGACCACCTCACAAAACTCCCGGCGGCCGGGAGATCTCCCTCTGGGCACGACGGCACAGCGGGAGCTTTGCGAGAGGCTCTTAGACCTCGACGACCTGGATGTGGCAGGCGGGCTTCTTGCCCCAGGCCTCGTTGAGGGCCGTGCGGATCGCGCGGTCCACCGCCTTCTCGACGCCCTCCGAATCCTTCAGCTTGCCTCGCGAGAGGCCGCCGAGCGTGTCGGTCACGGCATCGACCACCACGTCGATCAGCGCCTGACCGCCGCGGCTGCGGTTCGGCAGGCCGATGATGTCGACCGCGGGCTCGCCGAGCACGACGCCGTCCTCATCGATGGCGATCGCGACCGAGACCAGGCCCGCCTGGGCGAGCTTACGCCGCTCGGGGACCGCGCGGTCCTTGTCGTCGATGAGGATGTTGCCGTCCTTGAACAGGCGGCCGGCCTTGACGTGCTCCACCACCTCCGGCTTGCCGGGCGCGAGGCGAACCAAGCTGCCGTTGCGCGCCTTGACCACGTTGCCGACGCCCTGCGCCCGGGCGAACCGGGCGTGCTCGTCGAGATGCAGCGCCTCGCCGTGGACCGGGATCGCCGTCTGGGGCCGGGTCCACGCATACATCTGCACCATCTCGTCGCGGCGCGGATGGCCGGAGACGTGGACGAGCTCGGTGCGGTCGGTGATGACCTCGACCCCCTGCTCGATCAGGTCGTTGATGATGGAGCCGACATCGCGCTCGTTGCCGGGGATGGCGCGCGAGGAGAAGATCACCTGGTCGCCGCCGGCGAGCTGGATGTCGGGATGGTCGCGGCGCGAGACCCGGGCGAGCGCCGCGCGCGGCTCGCCCTGCGAGCCCGTGAGCAGGGCCACGACGCGCTCGCGGGGGAGGTTCCGCCACGAATCGGAGCGGCGGAACTCGGGCAGGCCGTCGAGATAGCCGCATTCCCGTGCCACATCGATGACGCGGTCCATGGCGCGCCCGACCGCGATGACCTCGCGCCCGCAGGCCTGCGCCGCCTCGGCCACGGCCCGGATGCGGGCCACGTTGGAGGCGAAGGTCGTCACCGCGACGCGGTGAGGCGCCTCGGCGATGAGCTTGCGCAGCGTCTGCGACACCTCAGCCTCCGACGGCGAGAAGCCCTCGCGCACGACGTTGGTCGAGTCGCAGACGATCGCCAGCACGCCCTCGTCGCCGAGCGCCTGGAAGGCGGCGGCCTCGGTGACGTTCCCGGCCACCGGATTGGGATCGATCTTCCAGTCGCCGGTATGCAGCACGAGGCCGGCCTTGGTCCGGATCGCCACCGCATTCGATTCCGGGATCGAGTGCGAGACCGGCACGAAGTCCAGCTCGAACGGGCCCACCGTGACGCGCTTGCCGGGCTTCACCTCGCGCAGCTCGACCTTGGGCGCGCCGGGCTCGCCGAGACGCCGCGCCTCCAGCAAATTCTTGGCGAAGCGCGTGGCGTAGACCGGCACCTTGAGGCGCGGCCACAGCTCGCTGATCGCGCCGATATGGTCCTCGTGCGCGTGCGTGATGAAGATGCCGAGGAGATCCTTCCGCCGCTCCTCGATGAAGGAGAGATCCGGGAACATCAGGTCGATGCCGGGCATCGCCTCTTCGCCCGCGAATCCCATTCCGCAATCGATCATGATCCATTTGCGGCCCTTCTCCGGCCCGAATCCGTAGAGCGCCGCGTTCATGCCGATCTCGCCCACCCCGCCCAGCGGCAGGAAGACGAGCTCGTCCTGTCCAGTCGTCATCGTCCGTCGTCCAATCTCACGCCGCCGTCGCGGCCGTTCCAAAATGCACCTCGCCCGCCGTCACGGTGTGTCGCGTGTCGTCCGGGGCGTGGATGACGAGCCGCCCCCCCTCGTCGATCCCATCGAAGCGGCCCCGAAGGGTCACTGTGCCGGTCTCCACCGCGATCGGCCCGCCGAGCCCCGCGGCGCGCGCCAGCCAGCGCTGGCGGATGCCCGCGAATCCCCGGCCGCGATCCCAGGCCGAGGCCACAGCTGCGAACCGGTCGCTCAGATGCGCCAGCAGGGCGCCCGCATCCGTCACGTAGCCGGATCCGGCGAGCGAGGCCGCCCGGTCGATCTGCGTAGCCGGCACCCCGGCGACGTTGACGCCGAAGCCGATCACCACCGCGCGCCGCCTGCCGGGCAAGGTCTCGGTCTCCAGCAGGATCCCCGCGAGCTTGGCCGAGCCGATCAGCACGTCGTTCGGCCATTTCAGCCGGAAAGGTCGTTCCGCCCCCGCCTCGGTGACATCCGGCGCAGTGCCGCAGGCCGCGCCGAGCGCCTCGGTGAGGGCCCCCCCCGCCACGAAACCGAGCGTTGCGAGCTGCTCGGGCTCGATTCCCGTCGCCGGCCACAGCACGCTCGCCGCGAGATTGCCCGGAACCGAATCCCAGACATTGCCCCGGCGCCCGCGGCCGGCCTCCTGTCGCCGCGCCGCGATCCAGAGCGGACCAGCCTCCCCGGCACGCGCGAGCGCCATCGCCTCCGCGTTCGTCGACCCGAGCCGGTCGTGAACGTGGAGGCGATGGCCCGAATCCCTGGCGCCGCTGCCGAGACGATAGCCCGTCGATAGATCGGCCAAAGCGCTCAGAACAGCGATTTGGCGGCCGCTCCCGCCGCGCCGACGAGAGGCGACGGCAGCAGCCAGAACAGGATCACGACGATGCTCGACAGGGTCAGCACGATCAGCGAGCCGGCCGGCATGGCCTCGTAGGGTGCCTTCGGCTCGTCGAAATACATGATCCGCACCACGCGCAGGTAGTAGTAGGCGCCGACCACGCTGGTCACCACGCCGATCACCGCGAGCACCACGAGGCCCGCCTTGATGGCGGCGGCGAACACGTAGAACTTGGCGAAGAACCCGGCCAGCGGCGGGATGCCGGCCAGCGAGAACATCATCATCGCGAGGCAGAACGCCATCCAGGGATGGGTGCGCGAGAGGCCCGACAGGTCCTCGATCGACTCGAACATCTCGTCGCGACGGCGCATCGACAGGATGATCGCGAAGGCGCCGAGCGTCATCGCCAGGTAGATGATCATGTAGATCACCACGCCGCGGATGCCCTCCTCGGAGCCGGCGGCGAGGCCGATCAGGGCGTAGCCGATATTGCCGATCGAGGAATACGCCATCAGGCGCTTGATGTTGCGCTGGCCGATCGCGGCGAAGGAGCCGAGCGCCATCGAGGCGATCGCGATGAAGACGATGATCTGCTGCCAGATCGCGGTCACGTCCGGCAGGGCGCCGATGAAGACCCGCACGGTCATCGCCACCGCGGCCATCTTCGGCGCCGAGGCGAAGAAGGCGGTGACCGGCGTCGGCGAGCCCTCGTAGACGTCGGGCGTCCACATGTGGAACGGCACCGCCGACATCTTGAAGGCCATGGCCGCGGCCACGAACACGATGCCCAGCACGATGCCGAAGCCGGCATTCTCGTTCAGCACCGAGACGATGCCCGGGAAGGAGACCGTGCCGGTGAAGCCGTAGATCAGCGACGCGCCGTAGAGCAGCATGCCCGACGACAGGGCACCGAGGACGAAGTACTTCAAGCCCGCCTCGGTCGACTTCAGATCGTCGCGGTGGAACGAGGCGATGACGTAGGCGGCGAGCGATTGCAGCTCGAGGCCGAGATAGAGCGCGATCAGGTCGTTGGCCGAGACCATGACCATCATGCCGATCGTGCAGAGCACGATCAGGATCGGATATTCGAAGCGGTCGATGCGCGCGCGCTGGAAGTAGTCGCGCGAGAGCAGGATGGCGGCCGCCGAGCCCAGCAGCACCAGCGCCTTCATCACCTTGGCGAAGCCGTCCTGGATGAAGGCGCCCGACAGCGTCGTCACCTTGGTGCCGGGCGCCTGCCCGATCACCACGAAGAAGGCGAGGACGAGCAGGATCAGCGCGCCCACATTGACGCCCTCGGTGGAGCGCTCGCCGCGGAAGGCGCCGTAGAGGATCAGCACCATCACCCCGACGCTCAGGATGATCTCGGGGATGAGCGGCGCCAGGGTGGGCAGGACGGAGTGCACGGTCGGCATCGGTGATCTCAGCGCGCGAGCGGCAGCGCCGCGGCCGCGGTCTGCGTGTTCGAGAGGGCGGTGCGGATGCCGGCCATCAGCTGCTCCGTCGAGGGCGCGAACACGTCCAAGATCGGGGCCGGATGGACGCCGTAATAGATCGTCAGGGCAACGAGCGGCGCGAGGATGATCTTCTCACGGGTATCGAGGTCGAGGATGCCCTGCAGGTTCGGCTTCTCCAGCTTCCCGTAGATCACCCGCGCGTAGAGCCAGAGCGCATAGCCGGCCGACAGGATGATGCCGAACACCGAGAAGAAGGCGACCGTCGGGTTGGCCTTGAAGGCCCCCATCATGGCCAGGAACTCGCCGACGAAGCCGGAGGTGCCGGGCAGGCCGACATTGGCCATGGTGAAGACCATCATCGCCGCCGCGTAAAGCGGCATGCGCTTCACGAGGCCGCCATAGGCCGCGATCTCGCGGGTGTGCATGCGGTCGTAGACCACGCCGACGCAGAGGAAGAGCGCGCCCGACACGATGCCGTGCGAGATCATCAGGAACAGCGCGCCCTGGATGCCCTGCTCGTTCAGCGTGAACAGGCCGAGCGTCACGAAGCCCATATGCGCCACCGACGAGTAGGCGATCAGCTTCTTGATGTCGGTCTGCATCATCGCGGTGAGCGAGGTGAAGATGATTGCGACGATGGAGAGCGCGAAGACCAGCGGCGCGAAGTTATGGCTCGCGTCTGGCAGCATGGGCAGCGAGATCCGGATGAAGCCGTAGCCGCCCATCTTGAGCAGGATGCCGGCCAGGATCACCGAACCCGCGGTCGGCGCCTCGACGTGGGCGTCGGGGAGCCAGGTATGGACCGGCCACATCGGCATCTTCACCGCGAAGGAGGCGAAGAAGGCGAGCCACAGCCAGGTCTGCAGATGGGCCGGGAAGCGGGTCTGCAGCAGGGTCGGGATGTCGGTCGTGCCGGCCTGCCAGTACATCGCCATGATGGCGAGCAGCATCAGCACCGAGCCCAGCAGGGTGTAGAGGAAGAACTTGAAGCTGGCGTAGATGCGCCGCTTGCCGCCCCAGATGCCGATGATCAGGAACATCGGGATCAGGCCGGCCTCGAAGAAGAGGTAGAACAGCACCAGATCGAGGGCGCAGAACACGCCGATCATCGTCGTCTCGAGGACGAGGAAGGCGACGAAGTATTCCTTCACGCGGGTGTCGATCGAGTGCCACGACGCGCCGATGCAGAACGGCATCAGGAAGGTCGTCAGCAGCATCAGCGGCATCGAGAAGCCGTCGACGCCGAGCTTGAACCGGATGCTCTCCGTCAGCCAAGCGTGGCTCTCGACGAGCTGGAAGCTCGGCGAGGACGGGTCGTAGCGGTTCCAGGCGACCAGCGAGAGCAGGAAGGTCACGATCGTCGTCGCGAGCGCAGCCCAGCGGGCATTGCGCTTCACACTCTCCTCGTCACCGTTGAGGGTGAGGATGAAGGCCGCGCCGCAGAGCGGGACGATCAGGAGGCCGGAGAGGATCCCGAGGCCGAACATCAGTGGGCACCTTTGGGCAGGCCGGTCATCAGGTACCAGCTGATCAGGCCGGCGACGCCGATGAGCATCACGAAGGCGTAGTGGTAGACGTAGCCGGTCTGGAAGCGGACCACGCCGCGGGTGACGTCCACCACGCGGGCGGCGATGCCGTCGGGACCGGCGCCATCGATGGCGCGGCCATCGACCTGCTTCCACAGGAACAGGCCGAAGTCTTTGGCCGGCCGGACGAAGATCCGGTCGTAGATCTCGTCGAAGTACCACTTGTTGAGCAGGAACCGGTACAGGACGGGCTGCTGCTCGGCGAGCCGGTGGGGCATGTCGGGCCGGCGGATATACATCCAGAAGGCGACGAGGAAGCCGAGCACCAGCATCACGAAGGGCGAGAGAGAGACCCAGCGCGGCGCGTTGTGGATCTCGTGCATGATGTGGTTGTCGGGCCCGTGCGCCAGGGCGTGGCCCCAGAAGGCATCCATGCCGTCGCCGATGAACTTGTTCTTGAAGACGAGGCCCGCCAGCAGCGCGCCGACTGCGAGCACGGCGAGCGGGATCGTCATCACGAGCGGGCTCTCGTGGGGCGTGTGCGGACCGTGGTCGTGATGCTCGATCGTGCTGTGCGAGGCGGGCTCGACATCGTGGCCGTGATCGTCGTGGGCGACGCCCTCGTGATGGCCCGGCGCACCGTCCGCCTCATGCGCGGTCGCGGCATGGGCGACCGCATGCGCCGCGGCCGGGGCGTGGTGGTCGTCGTGACCATGCGCATCGTGGGCGTGCGCGCCGTGGCCGGCCCAGCGCGCCTTGCCCTCGAAGGTCATGAAGAACAGGCGCCAGGAGTAGAACGAGGTGAAGAAGGCCGCGATAACGGTGGCGAAGAAGGCCAGCGTGTGCCCCGGCCGGGTCGACATGTAGGCCGCCTCGATGATGGCGTCCTTCGAGTAGTACCCGGCCGTGAAGGGGAAGCCGATCAGGGCCAGCGTCCCGATCGCCATCATCGCCGTGGTGAAGGGGATGTAGGGGCGCAGCGCGCCCATGTTCCGCATATCCTGCTCGTGGTGCATCGCGTGGATGACCGAGCCGGCCCCGAGGAACAGCAGCGCCTTGAAGAAGGCGTGGGTGAACAGATGGAACACGCCGGCCGCGTAGGCGCCGACGCCCAGCGCCACGAACATGTAGCCGAGCTGCGAGCAGGTCGAGTAGGCGATGACGCGTTTGATGTCGTTCTGCACGAGGCCGACGGTGGCGGCGAAGAAGGCGGTGATGCCGCCGATCACGGTGACGACGATCAGCGCATTCGGGGCGAGCTCGAAGAGCGGCGACAGGCGCGCGACCATGAACACGCCGGCGGTGACCATGGTGGCGGCATGGATGAGCGCCGAGACCGGGGTCGGGCCCTCCATCGCGTCCGGCAGCCAGGTGTGCAGCAGAAACTGCGCCGACTTGCCCATCGCACCCATGAACAGGAGCAGGCAGGCGAGCGTCAGGGCGTGCCAGTCGTAGCCGAGGAAGTGGAAGCTCGCGTCCTTGAACTCCTCGACGCGCGGGAAGATGCCGTCGAAGGCGACCGAACCGAACAGCACGAAGACCAGGAAGATGCCCAGCGAGAAGCCGAAATCGCCGACGCGGTTGACGATGAAGGCCTTCATCGCGGCGGCGTTCGCCGAAGGCTTCTCGTACCAGAAGCCGATCAGCAGGTAGGAGGCGAGGCCGACGCCCTCCCAGCCGAAGAACATCTGCACGAGGTTGTCGGCCGTCACCAGCATCAACATGGCGAAGGTGAACAGCGACAGGTAGGCGAAGAAGCGCGGCCGATGCGGATCCTCGTGCATGTAGCCGACGGAGTAGAGATGCACGAGGGTCGAGACCGAGGTCACGACGACGAGCATCACCTTGGTCAGCGTGTCGATCCGGAAGGCCCAATCGACGGTGAGGCTGCCGGCGGTGAACCAGGTCGCGACCTGCACGCGCGTCGCGTGCTCGCCGTCGATGAAGACGCCCCAGGCGAGCAGCGCCGAGAAGGCGAGGCATGCCGTGGTGACGTACTCGCTCGCCCGCGCGCCGATGAAGCGCCCGAACAGACCGGCGATCAGCGCACCGATGAGCGGGAAGAAGACGATCGCGTGATACATCGTTCTCGTGCAGTCCGGCCTCGGGGGCGGCGATGCCGCGCCCCGCGTTTCGGGGACAGGGCGAAGCGGGAAAGACCGCCTCTAGCCCTTCATCATGCTCACGTCCTCGACCGCGATCGAGCCGCGGTTGCGGAAGAAGACCACCAGGATGGCGAGGCCGATCGCGGCCTCGGCGGCGGCGACCGTGAGAACGAACAGGGCGAAGACCTGCCCCGTGATGTCGTTCAAGTGGGTCGAGAACGCCACCAGGTTGATGTTCACCGCGAGCAGGATCAGCTCCACGGACATCAGGATCACGATGATGTTCTTGCGGTTGATGAAGATGCCGAGCACGCCGAGCGTGAACAGGATCGCAGCGACCGTCAGGTAATGGCTCAGGCCGATCATGTGCTTTGCCCTTATCCCGCCGCTCAGACCTCGACGCCCTGGCGTGAGGGGACCTTGATGGTCTCGACCGCCGTCGCCTGGGTACGCGCGTTCTGCACGGCGATGTTCTGCCGCTTGACGCCGGGCCGGTCGCGCAGGGTCAGCACGATCGCGCCGATCATCGCCACCAGCAGGATCAGGCCGGCGAGCTGGAAGAAGTAGACGTATTCCGTGTAGAGCACCCGGCCGAGGGCGGCCGTGTTGGTCATGTTCTCGCCGGCCGCCACGTTGCCGAGCGGCGCCTGCACCAAGCCCGGATCGATGGTCCAGGAGCCGACGACGAGCAGGATCTCGATCAGAAACACGACGCCGATCAGGCCGCCCACCGGCAGGTAGCGCTGGAAGCCGTTGCGCAGCTCGGCGAAGTCCACGTCGAGCATCATCACGACGAAGAGGAACAGCACCGCGACCGCGCCGACATAGACGACGATCAGGATCATCGCGAGGAACTCGGCGCCCATCAGCACGAACAGGCCGGCCGCGTTCACGAAGGCGAGGATCAGGAAGAGGACGGAGGTGACGGGATTGCGCGAGGCAATCACCATGAAGCCCGAGGCGATGGCGACGCCCGCGAACAGGTAGAAGAAGGCGGCTGCTGCGGTCATGCGCGTGTCGGGTCGGCCGCGTGCGCGGCCCCTTCTGCCTCGTGGGACGAACGGCCAGCGCGGGCTGGCCGTCCTATAGAACCGGGTCCCGCGCCGCACAAGGTTCGGAAGCCTCGGCGCAGGGGACGCGTGACCGCCTCAGCGGTAGGGCGCGTCCATCGCGATGTTGCGGGCGATCTCGCGCTCCCAGCGGTCGCCGTTCAGAAGGAGCTTCTGCTTGTCGTAGAGCAGCTCCTCGCGGGTCTCGACGGAGAACTCGAAGTTCGGCCCCTCGACGATGGCGTCCACCGGGCAGGCCTCCTGGCACATGCCGCAATAGATGCATTTCACCATGTCGATGTCGTAACGGGTCGTGCGCCGCGTGCCGTCGTTGCGGCGCGGGCCCGCCTCGATGGTGATGGCCTGAGCCGGGCAGATCGCCTCGCAGAGCTTGCAGGCGATGCAGCGCTCCTCGCCGTTCGGATAACGGCGCAGGGCGTGCTCGCCGCGGAAGCGCGGCCCGCGGTGACCCATCTCGAAGGGGTAGTTGATCGTCGCCTTCGGCTTGAAGAAGTATTTCATGGCGAGGACGAACCCCGACACGAACTCCTTGAGCAGCAGGCTCCGGGCGACCTGATCGAGCTTCATGCCCGAATCTCCGATTGTGCTGGCATCACGCTCCCGGCGCGAGGCCGGTGAGCTTGAGGACGAAGGCCACGACGATCACCGAGATCAGCGACAGGGGCAGGAACACCTTCCAGCCGAGCCGCATGAGCTGATCGTAGCGGTAGCGCGGAACCATGGCCTTCACCATGGCGATCATGAAGAACAGGAAGCTCGCCTTCAGCGCGAACCAGATCACGCCCGGCACCCAGGTGAAGGGCGCGAACGGGATCGGCGAGAGCCAGCCGCCGAGGAAGAGCACCGTGCCGAGCGCGCACATGGTCATGATGGCCACGTACTCGCCGAGCATGAAGAGCAGGTACGGGGTCGAGGAATACTCGACCATGTAGCCGGCCACGAGCTCCGATTCGGCCTCGGGCAGGTCGAAGGGCGGGCGGTTCGTCTCTGCGAGCGCCGAGATGAAGAACACCACGAACATCGGGAACAGCCACAGCCAGTACCAGCCGAAGAGGCCGAGCGCCGTGTCCTGCGCCATGACGATGCGCGAGAGGTTGAGCGAGCCGGCGCAGAGCAGCACGCAGATGATGACGAAGCCGAGCGAGACCTCGTAGGAGATCATCTGCGCGGCCGAGCGCAGCGCGCCGAGGAAGGCGTATTTCGAGTTCGACGCCCAGCCGCCCATGATGACGCCGTACACGCCGAGCGACGAGATCGCGAAGATATAGGTGATGCCGACATTGATGTCGGCGATCGCCCAGCCCTCGGCCAGTGGGATCACGGCCCAGGAGGCCAGCGCCAGCGTCGCGAAGACCAGGGGCGCCAACAGGTAGATGCCCTTGTTGGCCCCGGCCGGGATCACCGGCTCCTTGATCACGAACTTGATCAGGTCGGCGAAGGACTGGAACAGGCCGAAGGGCCCGACCACGTTCGGGCCGCGGCGCAGCTGCACCGCCGCCCAGATCTTGCGGTCGGCGAGCAGCGCATAGGCGATGAAGACGAGGAGCAGCGCGAGGAGCACGAAGCTCTTCAGCGTGATCAGGAGCACGGTCCCGATGACGTCCCAGGTGGTCATAGGGCCTCCTACTCGGCCGCCTCGAGCGCGCGCCCGCGGGCGAGGCTCGAGCATTCGGCGAGCACCCGCGAGGCGCGGGCGATGGGGTTGGTGAGATAGAAGTCGCGCACCGGCGAGGCGAAGGCGCCGCGGGCGCCCTCCCCGCTCCGGCTCGCCAGCTGCTCGATCGCGCCGGCCACGTCGGACTGTGCGACCGCGCCGAGGGCGGCGAAATGCGGGTGCTCGGCGTAGAGCGCGCGGCGCAGCGCGGTCAGCGAATCGTAGCCGAGCTTGTGACCGAGCACGTCCGAGAGGGCGCGCAGGATCGCCCAGTCCTCGCGGGCGTCGCCCGGCGGGAAGCCGGCGCGGTTCGTCATCTGCACGCGGCCCTCCGTGTTCACGTAGGTCGCGTTCTTCTCGGTATAGGCAGCGCCCGGCAGGATCACGTCGGCGCGCTGCGCGCCGCGGTCGCCGTGGGTGCCCTGGTAGATGACGAAGGGGCCGGGCGCGATCTCGCACTCGTCGGCGCCGAGATTGAACAGCACGTCGACGCCGCCGCCGACGATCCCTGTGAAGTCGAGGCCGCCCTCACCCGGCACGAAGCCGAGATCGAGGGCACCGACGCGGGCCGCGGCGTTGTGGAGGATGCCGAAGCCGTTCCACTCGGGCGTCACCGCGCCGACCGCCTGGGCGAGGCTCGCCGCCGCCGCAAGCACGCCGGGCTGGTTCGCCGCCGATTCGCCCACCACGATGAGCGGGTGCTGCGCCGCCTTCAGGGCCTCGAGGAAGCTGTGTTCGCCGCGGGCAAGCGCCGCGAGCGACTCCGGCCCCGCGCCGATCTGGACATGGGGATAGGTCAGATCCGCCGGCTCGCCGATCAGGCCCACCGCGAGGGGCGCCATGCGCCAGCGCTTGCGGATGCGGACGTTGAGGAGCGAGGCCTCGAGCCGCGGGTTGGTGCCCACGAGCAGGATCGCGTCGGCCTGCTCGATGCCGGGAATGGTCGGGTTGAAGGTGTAGGCCGCGCGGCCCAGCGCCGGATCGAGGCCGGGTCCGGCCTGCCGGCAATCGAGATGGGCCGTGCCGAGGCCCACCATCAGCTGCTTGAGGGCGAAGACCTCCTCCACGGCGGCGAGATCGCCGACCACGGCGCCGATGCGCTTCAGATCCGTTCCCTTGATCTTATTCGCGATCGCCTGGAACGCCTCGCCCCACGAGGCCGGACGCAGGCGGCCGTTCTCCCGCAGGAACGGCCGGTCGAGGCGCTGCACGCGCAGACCGTCCACCGCGTGACGGGTCTTGTCGGAGATCCACTCCTCGTTGATGTCCTCGTTGACGCGCGGCTCGATCTGCATGACCTCGCGGCCGCGGGCATCGACGCGGATCGCCGAGCCCACCGCATCCATCACGTCGATCGATTCGGTCTTGGACAATTCCCAGGGCCGGACATTGTAGCTCTGCGGCTTGTGCACGAGCGCGCCCACCGGGCAGAGATCGGCCACGTTGCCCTGAAGCTCCGAGCCCATCGCCTGCTCGAGATAGCTCGTGATCTCCATGTCCTCGCCGCGGCCGATGGCGCCGAGATCCGGCACGCCGGCCACTTCCGCCAGGAAGCGCACGCAGCGGGTGCAGTGGATGCAGCGGTTCATCGCCGTCCGCACCAGCGGGCCGATATACTTCTCCTCGACCGCGCGCTTGTTCTCCTTGTAGCGCGTCGAATCGACCCCGTAGGCCATCGCCTGGTCCTGCAGGTCGCAATGGCCGCCCTGGTCGCAGATCGGGCAGTCGAGCGGATGGTTGATGAGGAGGAACTCCATCACCCCCTCGCGCGCCTTCTTCGTCCCGCCCGACCGCGTCAGCACCTCCGGCGGCTCGCCATTGGGACCCGGCCGGCAATCCTTCACCGCGTAGGCGCAGGAGGCGACGGGCTTGGGCGCGCCCTTCAGCTCGACCAGGCACATGCGGCAATTGCCGGCGATCGACAGGCGCTCGTGGAAGCAGAAGCGCGGGATCTCCGCGCCCGCGACCTCGCAGGCCTGGAGCAGCGTGTACTCGGCCGGGACGTCAACCTCGATGCCGTCGACGAGAATTTTCGTCATCTGTCTTTCTCGGGCTCGGACTGCGCGGGCGCGGAGCGGATCACTCCGCGGCCATCGGCACGGGGTCCGTGTGCGGGTTGGCGGTGTAACGGTCGATGCGCTTCTCGATCTCGGGCCGGAAGTGCCGGATCAGGCCCTGGACCGGCCACGCGGCGGCGTCGCCCAGCGCGCAGATGGTGTGGCCCTCGATCTGCTTCGTCACCTCGAACAGCATGTCGATCTCGCGCTTCTGCGCGCGGCCATGGGCCATGCGGGTCAGCACGCGCCACATCCAGCCGGTGCCCTCGCGGCAGGGCGTGCACTGGCCGCACGACTCATGCTTGTAGAAGTACGAGATCCGCGTGATGGCCTCGACGATATCGGTGGATTTGTCGAGTACGATCACCGCCGCGGTGCCGAGGCCGGAGCCGAGGCCGCGGAGGGTGTCGAAATCCATCTTGGCGTCGATGATCTGCTCGGCCGGCACCAGCGGCACCGAAGAGCCGCCGGGGATCGAGCAGAGCAGGTTGTCCCAGCCGCCGCGCATGCCGCCGCAATGGCGGTCGACCAGCTCGCGGAAGGTGATGCCGAGCTCTTCCTCGACGTTGCAGGGCTTGTTGACGTGGCCGGACACGCAGAACAGCTTCGTGCCGGTGTTGTTCTTGCCGCCCAGCCCCGCGAACCAGGCGCCGCCGCGGCGCAGGATGGTGCCGGCGACAGCGATCGACTCGACGTTGTTGACCGTCGTGGGGCAGCCGTAGAGGCCCATATTGGCCGGGAACGGCGGCTTGAGCCGGGGCATGCCCTTCTTGCCCTCGAGGCTCTCCAAGAGGGCTGTCTCCTCGCCGCAGATATAGGCGCCCGCGCCGTGGTGGACGTAGATGTCGAAGGGATAGCCGTGGACGTTGTCCTGGCCGACGAGCCGCGCCTCGTAGGCCTCGTCGACGGCCTTCTGCAGGGCATGCTTCTCCGCGACGTACTCACCGCGGATATAGACGTAGCAGGCATGCGCCCCCATCGCGAAGGAGGCGAGCATGCAACCTTCGATCAGGAGATGCGGGTCGTGCCGCATGATCTCCCGGTCCTTGCAGGTGCCGGGCTCCGACTCGTCGGCGTTGACCACGAGGTAGTGGGGGCGCCCGTCCGACTTCTTCGGCATGAACGACCATTTGAGGCCCGTCGGGAAGCCGGCGCCGCCGCGGCCGCGCAGGCCAGAGGCCTTCATCTCCTCGATGATCCAGTCGCGGCCCATCTCCAGGAGGAACTTGGTTCCGTCCCAGGCGCCGCGCTTCTTCGCGGCTTCGAGCCCCGGCGAATGGAGGCCGTAGAGGTTGGTGAAGATGCGATCCTGATCGGAGAGCATGTCAGATCCTCACTGCCCCGACGGAGCCAGGGCCTTCGCCTGGCCGACCCAGTTCTCGCGATCGATCCGCCCGGGGAACGCGAGATAGGTGCCGACCCACGCGATCTCCGCAGGGCTCCAGGCGGCGATCTGGTCGAAATGGAAGATGCCGAGCTCGTTCAGCTTGGTGCGGTTGCCCGGACCGATTCCCTTGATCCGGGTCAGGTCGTCGGGCATGCCGGCGCGCGCCGCGTCGAGGGCCTTCGGCCGTGTGCCGACCGCGTCGGCCTTCTGTTCGGGGCTCGCATCCTTCGGAAGGGTCGCGAGCGTGTCGGCGACGCGGGCCTCCTCGGCCTCGGCCGTTTTCTCGGCGTCACTCGCGCCCGAGGTGGCGGGAGCGGGCGGCGGCACGTCGCGCGCGAGGGCGGATTGCGCTCCGGCCTCGGCGCCGGCCGGCTCCAGGTCCTTGATCGCCTTCGGGGCATCCGCGCCCTCGGCCGCATCGGCGCGGTCGCCGGCCTTCACCGGCGTCTCTCCCGCCGCGGCGCGCTGGGCCGGCGCGTCCGTCGACGGCCGCTCGATGGCGCGGCCCGCATCGGGATGGGCCGGCTTCGGTTCCACGGCCGCGCGCTGCTCGGAGGATCTCGCCTCGTCGCCGCCATCGGCGGCCTGAGTCTGCTCGAAGCGCTTCCGCCACGCGCCGACACGGGAGCCGTCGAACAGGGTCGGATCGGTCAGCGTGTCCGCGCCGCCCAGCGGCTCGGAGGCGTTGCGGCCCGTCTGCGAGCCGACCTTCACAGGCCGGCCGGCCGCCAGATCGTCCATCAGCGTGCCGAGGGATTCGGGCGTCAGGTCCTCGTAATAGTCCTGATTGATCTGGACCATCGGCGCGTTGCAGCAGGCGCCGAGACACTCGACCTCGAGCCAGGAGAAGTTGCCGTCCGCATCGACATGGCCGGGGGGGCCGAGCCGCTCGTGCAACATCTCCTTGAGCCCGCGCGCGCCACAGGAATCGCACGGGACCGTGCCGCAGACCTGGATCCAGTAGCGGCCGACCGGCTCAAGGGCGAACATCGTGTAGAAGGTGGCGACCTCCAGCACGCGGATATGCGGCATGCCGAGCGTGTCGGCGACCGCCTCGATCGCCTTCTGCGGCAGCCAGCCGCCGTTCTGCTCCTGGGCGCGCCAGAGCAGCGGGATCACGGCCGAGGCCTGGCGCCCCTCTGGGTACTTGGCGATCTGCCCCTTCACCCACGCATCGTTCTCCGGCGTGAACGCGAAGCTCGCGGGCTGCTCGGCGGCGGGGGCTAGTCTGCGGTTGGCCATCGTCTCTTCCGAACTCGTCCGGCTCTAGCGGTCCACCTCGCCGAACACGATGTCGAGTGTGCCGAGCACGCAGGACACGTCGGCAAGGAGGTGGCCGCGGCACATCCAGTCCATCGCCTGGAGATGGGCGAAGCCGGGAGCGCGGATCTTGCAGCGGTACGGCTTGTTGGTCCCGTCCGAGACCAGATACACGCCGAATTCGCCCTTGGGGGCCTCGACCGCGGCGTAGACCTCGCCGGGCGGGACATGGAAGCCTTCGGTGTAAAGCTTGAAGTGGTGGATGAGCGCCTCCATCGAGCGCTTCATCTCCCGGCGCGGCGGCGGCGCGAACTTGCCGTCGATGGCCGCGATCGGGCCCTGGCCGGCCGGCTCGCGCAGCTTCGCGCAGCACTGCTTCATGATGCGCACCGACTGGCGCATCTCCTCCATGCGGATCACCTGACGGTCGTAGGTGTCGCCGTTCTTCCCGACCGGAACGTCGAACTCCATCTCCTCGTAGGCTTCGTAGGGCTGTGCCTTGCGCAGATCCCACGGGATGCCGGAGCCGCGCACCATCACGCCCGAGAAGCCCCAGGCCATGCACTCGTCCACCGAGACGATGCCGATATCGACATTGCGCTGCTTGAAGATGCGCGAGCCCATGACGAGCTCGTCGAGGTCGTCGACCACCTGCGGGAAGGTCTCGCAGAAGGCCTCGATGTCGTCGATCAGCTTGGGCGGCAGGTCCTGGTGCACGCCGCCGGGGCGGAAGTAGTTGGCGTGCATGCGCGCCCCCGAGGCGCGCTCGTAGAAGATCATCAGCTTCTCGCGCTCCTCGAACCCCCAGAGCGGGGGCGTGAGCGCGCCGACATCCATGGCCTGCGTCGTGACGTTGAGGAGATGGGAGAGCAGCCGGCCGATCTCGCAGTAGAGGGTCCGGATCAGCTTGGCCCGGCGCGGCACCTCGATCCCGGCGAGCCGCTCGATCGCGAGGCAGAAGGCGTGCTCCTGATTCATCGGCGCGACGTAGTCGAGCCGGTCGAAATAGGGCGTCGCCTGCAGGTAGGTCTTGTACTCGATCAGTTTCTCGGTGCCCCGGTGCAGGAGGCCGATATGCGGGTCGACCCGCTCGACCACCTCGCCGTCGAGTTCCAGCACGAGGCGCAGCACGCCGTGCGCCGCCGGGTGCTGCGGTCCGAAATTGATCGCGAAGTTACGGATGTTGTGTTCGGTCATGGCCGCGCCCGATCAGGCCGACGTCTTCTCGTCGCCCGGCAGCACGTAATCCGTGCCTTCCCAGGGCGAGAGGAAGTCGAAGTTGCGGAACTCCTGCGTGAGCTTCACCGGCTCGTAGACCACGCGCGCCTCGTCCTGGTCGTAACGGACCTCGACGAAGCCGGTGAGCGGGAAGTCCTTGCGCAGGGGGTGGCCCTCGAAGCCGTAATCGGTCAGCAGCCGGCGCAGGTCCGGATGGCCCGAGAACAGGATCCCGTAGAGATCGTAGGTCTCGCGCTCGAACCAGTTCGCGGCCGGGAAGATATCGATGACGGAGGGGACGGGGGTCACCTCGTCGGTCTGCACCTTGACGCGGATGCGCACGTTATGGCGCAGCGAGAGCAGGTGGTAGACCACGTCGAAACGCCGCTCGCGGCCGGGATAGTCGGCGCCGCAGATGTCGATGAAGCAGCGGAAGGCGCAGTGCGGATCGTCGCGCAGATAGGTCAGCGCGTAGACGATGTCCGAGGCCTGAACCACGAGGGTCAGCTCGCCGAAGGCGATGGTCCGCTCGACGATTGCCGGGCCGAGGGCGCCCGCGACCCGATCGGACAGGGCCGCCAGCGCCGCGTCGCCGAGCGTCGGCTGCGTGTGGGACAGGATGGAGATGCCGTTCGTCATGGCCGGCCTCAGCGCTCGATCGTGCCGATGCGGCGGATCTTCTTCTGCAGCAGCAGGACCCCGTAGAGGAGCGCCTCCGCGGTGGGCGGACAGCCCGGTACGTAGATGTCCACCGGCACCACACGGTCGCAGCCGCGCACGACGGAATAGGAGTAGTGGTAGTAGCCGCCGCCGTTGGCGCAGGAGCCCATCGAGATCACGTAGCGCGGCTCCGGCATCTGGTCGTAGACCTTGCGAAGCGCGGGGGCCATCTTGTTGGTGAGCGTGCCGGCCACGATCATCACGTCGGACTGGCGCGGGCTGCCGCGCGGGGCGAAGCCGAAGCGCTCGCAATCGTAGCGCGGCATCGACATCTGCATCATCTCGACCGCGCAGCAGGCGAGGCCGAAGGTCATCCACATCAGCGAGCCGGTGCGCGCCCAGTTGATGAGCTCGTCCGTCGTGGTCAGCAGGAAGCCGCGGTCGGCGAGTTCGTCGCTGATCGACAGGAAGGTCGGGTCGTCGGCGCCGATCGGCCGGCCGGTATTGGGGTCGATGATGCCCTTCGCCTGCGGGGCGATCGTGGGGGCGCGAGAGAGTTCAGGCGTGAAGGCCATGGATGCCTCAAGGAGCGAGCGGCGGGGCGGCGGTCGTCTCTAGTCCCACTCGAGGGCGCCCTTGCGCCACTCGTAGACGAAACCGACCGTGAGCACCCCGAGGAAGACCATCATCGACCAGAACCCGAGCCAGCCGAGCTCGCCGAAGGTGATGGCCCAGGGGAACAGGA
Source organism: Methylobacterium symbioticum (assembly GCF_902141845.1). Lineage (GTDB taxonomy): Bacteria > Pseudomonadota > Alphaproteobacteria > Rhizobiales > Beijerinckiaceae > Methylobacterium > Methylobacterium symbioticum. Next base: position 48,781 of record NZ_CABFPH010000008.1, read on the forward strand.
AGGCCACCTCGAGATCGAAGATGATGAACAGGATGGCGACGAGATAGAAGCGCACGTCGAACTTCATGCGCGCATCATCGAAGGCGTTGAAGCCGCACTCGTAGGCCGAGAGCTTCTCCGGATCCGGGCTGCTGTAGGCCACCAGAAAGGGCGCCACCAGAAGCGCTGCGGCGATGAAAAGCGAGACGCCGATGAAGACGATGAGCGGCAGGTAATCCGCCAGAAGACCGGTCATGCGACGCTCCGCAACCGTGTGAGACCGCAGCGCCATCGGGCCCGACCCCGCCGGCGGATGGAATTGCTCCAATGCCAGAGTGCGCGTGGCGGAGGCTTAGTCGAGCAGCCGGGGTGAGACAAGGGCATTGCGCGTCGCACAAACGACCTGTCCGCGACAGAGATGGTGCGGTGTTCGGCACGCCGCATCCGGGCATATGCGCGCAGTCCAGCGCGTCCATCCGCCGGATTTTCGGGGGTGCGGATCGATTTCAGGAAAGCTGCGAAAGGCTGCTTGACAGGGCGTCTCACCACCCATAAACCCCGCCTCGTCGCCGGACACGGCGGCCACGCCGCCGACACAGAGGCGGCCACGCCACGCGGGCGTAGCTCAGTTGGTTAGAGTGCCGGCCTGTCACGCCGGAGGTCGCGGGTTCGAGCCCCGTCGCCCGCGCCACGTTCACGAACGTGCATCTCCCCAAAAATCATCGATCGTCGTCAAGCTAAGCATCGCGCTTTCGCGAACTGCTGTACGCTTGGTCCGGTCTGCGGAACCCGTTGCGGCTTTCGCGCCTCGTCGCGCAGAGCGTCCCGGGACCGCATCGGATCGGTGACCGCTCCAGCACCGGCCGTGCCGACCGGATGCAACCGAATCCTCGGCTCCGCGTCTGCCTCGATGACGCATCGAGACGGAGGGTGAAGCTGATGGAGCCGATGAAGCCGATGGCGCCGATCAAGATGGCACCGATGCGGGACGAACAGCCCTGGTGGGATTCCGGTCTGGGCGAGCCCGCCACGTCCGGCAGCCAGAACGGCCTGCGCTACGCGTTCTTTCCCGAACGCCGCCGCCTCCTCGTCGAGAAGGATGGCCGGGTCACGGCCTATGACAGTGGCGAGCGCCATATCGACGGCGTGTCGCAGCAGAGCGGTGGATCGGTCACGTTCCGCGATCAGAACGGCGAAGTCGACCTCGACGCCCTGACGGTCGCACGCTGAGGGCAAGGCGGCTTCGCGTGGACAGGGACGGCGCGGGACCGTATCGGGCCCCATGGCAAGTCCCCGATGTCACCGCCAATGCGCCCGCTGATCGAACTGCTGCGCGCCTTGCCGCCGGCGGAGCGCAGGCGCCTCCTCTTCATCGCCCTCGGCCTCGCCGGCGCGGGCTTGCTGGAGGTGATCGGCGTCGCCGCAGTGATCCCGTTCCTGACGCTCGTCGGCGATCCGGCCGCCGCCGACAGGCTGCCCTGGCTGGCTGCCTGGCGCGATGCGCTGGGCCTCGCCGAGCCGCGCGCCTTCCTGCTCGCCACCGGCGCCGCGGCGCTCATCGCGATCCTGACGACGGCGGTCGCCAATGCTGCGCTCACCTACGCGCAGCTGCTGTTCACCCACCGCGTCGGCTACGGCATCGCCCGCCGTCTACTCTTCGGCTACGTCGCGCGCGAGCGCCTGTTCTTCGCCCAGGCCAACAGCGCGGAACTCGCGAAGAACGTGCTCAGCGAGACCGACCGTCTCGTCGTCGGCGTGTTGACGCCGCTGACCGTGATCGCCTCTCGCGTCGTCTCGGCGCTCGCCGTGATCCTGTTCCTAGTGGCCTACGCCCCGGGCCTCGCGTTGGTCCTCGGCGGCGGCTTCGGCGGGCTCTATGTCGGCATCTTCCTGTTCGTGCGGCGACGCCTCGCCCGGATCGGGGCGCGGGCCGTCGCCGATAACGAGATGCGCTTCCGGGTGGTGCAGGAGACGCTCGGCGCTTTGACCGAGCTGAAGCTCTACGGCCGCGCCGAGCGCTTCGCAGCCCGCTTCGACGGCCCCGCCCAGGCCTATGCCAGCGACAGCGCGGCGAGCCTCGTCACCGGCCAGATGCCGCGCTTCGTCATCGAGGCGCTGGCCTTCGGCGGCGTCATCGTCGTCGTGCTGTTCGCCCTGGCGCAGGGGCTCGACACCGCCGGCATCCTGCCGCTGCTCGGCCTCTTCGCCTTCGCCGGCTACCGCATGCTGCCGGCCTTCCAGAACATCTTCAATTCGCTGGCGCTTCTGCGCTTCCACCTGCCCGGCGTGCGTCTGATCGTGGATGCGTTGCGCGTCGAGACCAATCCGCTGCCCCGCGGTTCCGAGCGCCTGCCGTTTCGCGAGGCGATCCGCTTCGAGACTGTCGGTTTCGATTACGAGCCCGGACGGCCGGCACTGTCGCGAATCGACCTGACGATCCCGGCAGGCGCGACGGTCGGGCTCGTCGGCCGCACCGGTGCGGGCAAATCCACCCTTGTCGGCCTGCTCCTGGGGCTCCTGAGCCCGAGCGAGGGACGGATCCGCGTTGACGGCCGGTCTCTCGGCCCCGGGACGCTTCCGGCTTGGCAGAACCGGATCGGCTATGTCCCGCAGGACGTGTTCCTGATCGATGGGACGGTGGCGGAGAACATCGCGCTCGGTCTCGATACCCCGGATCTGGAGCGCGTCGAGCGGGCGGCGCGCCTCGCGGGCGCGCACGACTTCATCGCGGCGCTGCCGGAGGGATACGGGGCACGGGTCGGGGAGCGCGGCTCGCGCTTGAGCGGCGGCCAGCGCCAGCGGATCGGCATCGCCCGCGCGCTCTATCATGAGCCCGACGTGCTGGTCTTCGACGAGGCCACTTCGGCGCTCGACGGTGAGACGGAGGCGGCGGTGATGGCGGCGCTTCGGCGTTTCGCGGGCGGCCGCACGCTGATCATGATCGCCCACCGCCTGACGAGCCTGGAGGGTGCCGACACCGTCTACGTGCTGGAGAGCGGCCGCATCGTCGCCTCCGGTCCGCTGCCGACGGTCTTGCCGTATCTCGGCCCTTCGGCTGCGGCTTGATTTCCTGGGGGTGGCGCTGGCCCGCCGCCCACGCCATCGCGTAGGAACGTTCGGCACACGGCAGGGGACATCGAGATGCGCGAGACCATCGAGCTGACGGCCGCGGACGGGACCACGGCGCGGATCGCCCGTGACGGTGCCGAGCCGGTCTCCTGGCAGATCGAAGGGCGTGACTATCTCTGGAGCGGCGACCCGGCGCATTGGAATCGGCACGCGCCCTGGCTCTTTCCGGTGGTCGGCGCATCGGTTGACGGTCATGTTCGCGTCGGGGCGCGCGATTACCCCATGGCCCAGCACGGCTTCGCCCGCGACCTCTGCTTCGCCGTGGTGTCGCGGCAGACGGATGCCGTCACGTTGCGCTTGGAGGACGGGCTTGAGACGCGAGCGCATTATCCCTTCGCTTTCCAGCTCGAGGTCACGGCGCGCGTGCGCGACCGTGGACTCGATTTCGACGTCGTGGTCCGCAATCCCGGGCCCGACGTCCTGCCCTACGCGCTCGGTTTCCATCCGGCCTTTCCCTGGCCCTTCGCGGGTGGGGAACGCGCGAAGGGGGGTGGCTACGCGGTCGTCTTCGAGCACCCGGAGCGGCCCTTCGTGCCCGAGGTCGGCCAAGGCGGCCTCCTACTGCGCGATGAGCGGCCGGTGCCCCTCCTCGGCGACACGCTGCCTCTGGAACCGGCTCTCTTTACGGAAGCGCTGGTGTTCCGCGATGCGCGCAGCCGGATCATGCGGTTCAAGGGGCCAGGCGGCCGGGCGATCCGTATGGAGGTCGAGGATTTCCCGCATCTCGCCGTCTGGACGAAGCCAACTGCCCCCTTCCTCTCCCTCGAATGCTGGACTGGCCATGCCGATTGGGCCGGCTTCGCCGGCCTCTTGTCGGAGCGTGATTCGCAGCGCAGCCTCGCTGCCGGCGCCGAGGCGCGGCACGGCGTGCGCCTGACCCTCGAAGGCTGAGTCGCGATGCGGATCTGGGTGGCGCGCCCGGAGCCCGGCGCCTCCCGGACAGGCGCGCGCCTCGCGGCGCTCGGCCACGCGCCCCTGGTCGCTCCCGTGCTCGCGGCACGCGCCACCGGCCGCTCCATCCCGGATGTGCGGTTCGATGCGCTCCTTCTGACCAGTGCGCAGGCATTGCCCGCGCTCTCGGAGACCGATCGGGCTGCGCTGCGCGGCCGGCCGGTCTTCGCGGTCGGGCCGCGCACCCGCGCGACGGCGGAGGCCTATGGTTTCGGGACGGCCATCGAGGGCAGCGGCGATGCCGCCGACCTCGCCCAGGCAATTCGGGACAGGCTTGCTCCGGATGCGCACCTCCTGCTCGTCGCGGGAGCCGAGCGCAAGGCGGAGCCGGTCGCGTCCCTCTTGCGGGCAGGCTTCGACGTCCACGTCCACATCGCCTACGCGGCGGAGCCGGTGGCTCTCCTGCCCTCGGCGGTGGCGGAGGCCCTGCCCGGTCTCGATGCGGCCCTGCACTACTCGCGCCGCAGCGCCGAGACGGCACTCGATCTCGTGCACGCTGCAGGCCGAGCCGAACCATTCCGCATGATACGACATTACTGCCTGTCGGACGACGTGGCCTTACCCCTGGCAGCGGCGGGATGCCTGATCCATTTCGTGCCGGCGCGACCGCGCGAGGACGATCTCCTCGCCGGTCTGTGCTGACGCTCGTCATCGAACTGTCGCGCCCCCTCTCGCCCCGGCGAAGCCTGCGGTGATAGGAGGTCGGCGGAGAAAGGGCCGGCGTGGCACCGCGAACGGTCCTGAGCGCGCATCCGGTGGCGCACGCGCGTACGCGCGGCCCAGCGGCGAGGAATGGAGAGAGACGGCCCGTGAAGCCCCCATCCAATGACGCGAACCGTCCGAACCAGCCGGGCCAGGACAAGGGCCAGACTGCGGGCAAGCCTGCCCCCTCCGCGCCGGTGACTCCGCCGACCACCAAGCCGGAGCCAGGCAAGCCGGAGCCGGGTAAGCCCGCCGCAGGGAGCCCTGCTCCCGTGAGTCAAAATTCGACGCCGAAATCCGATGTGCCGCAGCCGGCGAAAGCGGAGCCGCCGAAACCGGCCGCAGCGTCACCCGCGACGGGGCCGGGTTCCATACAGAAGCCCGTGCCGGAGAACGCGGACGCCACCAAGCCGGACAGCCCGAAGCCAGCCATGGCGTCGGGCGCACCGAAGGCTGATGTGCCGAAGGATCCGGCCAAGGCCGAGCCGCCGAAACCCGAGCCTGCAAAGCCTGCCGCATCCGATCCCGAGCCGCGCAAGCCCGAAGGACCGGGCTCCGCACCACGCCCGGCTGGTGGTTCGGTCACGGATGGACCGATCATCGACCTCAAGGCCAAGCGCGTTCCGGATCCGGCCGAGACGGCGAAAGCCGCTGCGGGCGCACCAGTCGCTGCGAAACCCGATGCCCCTAAACCCGGGCAGGCCGAGCCGGCGAAGCCGGCGACGGCGTCGAGCCCGGCTCCGAAGGCCGCCCTTCAGGCCGAGCCACAGCGCGGCGCAGGGTTCGGCTCGATCGCGGCTGCCGGCCTTCTCGGCGGCGTGATCGGTGCCGGACTGCTTCTCGGCGCTGACCGCACCGGCCTCCTTGGCCCGCGGGACGATGCACGTCTCAACGCACTCGAGCAGCGCGTCTCCACGCAGGTTGCCGCCCTCGCGCCGCGCGACGCCGTCACCGCCCTCGACAAGCGGGTCGCCGCCAATGAAGCCGCGCTCAAGCCGCTGCCTGACGCGGTGAAGAATGCAGAATCCGCGGCCAAGCAGGCCCTCGCGCAGGCGACCGGCGGGGCGACCGGTGGCGAGGGCAACCCGGCCCAGAGCCTGCCGCCCGACATCGTCTCCCGGCTCGACAGCCTCGACCAGCGCGTCTCGGCCTTGCAGGAAGAGCCTGGCAAGGAGCCGGCGGCAGGTGAAAGGACTGGTTCCCAAACGGCCGATCTCGCCGCGCTCGGCGACCGGTTGAAGGCGCTGGAATCGGCCAACGGTGCCAAGCCGGCGCAGGGTGACTTCGATGCGAAGCTTGCCGCTTTCCAGGGTGAGGTCGAGAGCCGCATCAAGGCGAATGCCGAGGCCGATCAGGCATTGGGCCAGCGCCTCGATGCCTTGCAGAAGACGCTCGATGAGCGCGTCAAGGCCGCAACCGAGGCAGTTCAGAGCGCGACCCAGGCGAGCCAGCAGGCCGCCGAGGCCGGTCGTGTCCAGGCGCAGGAAGCTGCCAAGACCGCGGAACGTAGCCTGCAGGAGCAGGCGGAGAAGATCGCGGCCCTCGACAAAGCCCTCGCCCAGCGTGCCCAGGCCACCACGGTCCAGGCGGCCCTGCGCGTCGTGGCGGCCGACCGCATCGCGACCGCGCTCGCGACCGGTGTCCCCTATGCGGAGCCTCTCGCGACGCTGCGCAAGCTGGAGACCGGCGATACGAGCCGTGTCGATGCCCTCGCGCCGTTCGCCGAGACGGGAGCACCCAGCGCAGCTCAGCTCGCTGCTGAGTTCCGGCCGATCGCCGAGAAGGCGGCAGCAGCTCGCCGCTCGGCCCAGGCGCGGACGGTGGCCGAGTCCGGAGATCTGAAGGCGAAGCTGCTGAGCATGGCCGACTCGATCGTGCAGGTTCGCCGTGTCGACGCGCCGCCCGCGTCCGGTACGGAGCCCGAGGCGGACCCGCTCGGCAAGGTCCAGGCGGCCCTGGATCGCGGTGCGCTCCAAGATGCAGCCAAGGCCTTCGATGCGATGCCCGATGCGGCCAAGGCGGAGGCTGCGTCCTTCGGCCAGCGCCTCAAGGCGCGCGCTGCCGCGGCTCAGGCGTCGCAGGCCCTGCTCTCGGACGCCTTCAAGACACTTCCGGCCGGCCAATAACGCCGTTCCGGCTTCCCGTTCATCCGTGCGGCGCCCGCCCGGCCGGCGCCGACAGGAGTACCTGACCCATGTGGCGCGCCCTCGCCTTCCTGGCCTTCCTCGCCCTCGCCGCCTACGGTGCGGTGTGGATCGCCGACCGGCCCGGCACGGTCACCATCGTCTGGAACGGCTACGAGATCGCGATGAGCCTCGCGATCGCGCTGGTCGGCGTCCTGGTCGCGGCGATCGTCGTCGGGCTGATCTGGGCGGTGATGCGCGGCATCATCAACCTCCCGGAATTCCTCGTGCGCGGCTCGCGAGACCGTCGGCGCGCCAAGGGCCTGAGCGCGCTCTCGCGGGGCATGGTTGCGGTCGGCTCGGGAGATCCTCTGGCGGCCCGTCGCCATGCCAGTGACGCGGAGCGGCTGCTCGGCGAGCAGCCGCTGACCCTGCTTCTGAAGGCTCAGGCCGCTCAGATCTCGGGCGATCGGCAGGCTGCGGAGACCGCGTTCCAGCGCATGGTGGACGAGCCGGAGACCCGCGTGCTCGGCTTGCGCGGCCTGTTCGTCGAGGCCCGGCGCCGTGAGGATGAGGTCGCGGCGCGCGCCTATGCCGTCGAGGCGGCTCGCCTGGCCCCGAGCGTCACCTGGGCGAACGAGGCGGTGCTGGAAGCCCAGTGCGCCGACGGCGATTGGACGGGGGCCCTTGAGACCGTCGAGCGGCGCGGCTCGCTCGGCCTCCTCGACAAGAGCGTGGCGCGGCGCCAGCGCGCCGTGTTGCTCACGGCCGCAGCCCAGCGCCGTGAGGCCGGGGAGCCCGAGGCTGCGACCGAGCGCGCCCTTCAGGCCGTAAAGCTCGCTCCGGGTCTCGTCCCCGCAGCCTGCCTCGCCGGTCGTCTGCTCGCGCGGCGTGGGGACCTCCGCAAGGCGGCCAAGATCGTCGAGGCTGCCTGGAAGGCCAATCCACATCCCGATCTCGCCAAGGTATATCTCAGCCTGCGCACGGGCGACTCGGTCCGTGATCGCCTCGCGCGTGCTGAGAATCTCGCCAAGTTGTCGTCCTGGGATCCCGAGGCGCGGCTTGCCGTCGCGCAGGCTGCCCTCGATGCGCGCGAGTTTGTCCAGGCACGCGACGCTCTGAAGCCTTTGCTGGCTGACCGTCCCACTGTTCGGACCTGCCTACTCATGGCGCGCATCGAGGAGGCTGAGCATGGCGCCGGTACCGGCCGCGCGCGCGAATGGCTCGCCCGTGCCGCCCATGCGCCCCGGGATCCGCTCTGGATTGCCGACGGCTTCGCCTCAGAAACCTGGGCGCCGATCTCACCTGTGAGTGGCCGTCTCGACGCCTTCGAGTGGCGCGAGCCGCCGAACATCCTCGCTGCTCCCTCGGAGGAGACGCAGACGAGCGCGACTGTCGCATCCGACCCTGTCGCGATCGAAGCGCCGGAGGTCCCGACCGCATCCGCGGTGCCGGCCTCAGCGATCCCGGCATCCGTGGGGGCTGCCAATCCGGTGGTTCTCCCGGTTCCCGGCACCGGACAGGAGCGACCGGCCGATCGAAAAGCCCGGCAGATTGCCTGAGCGCACGGGCTTCAATTCACGGCACACGCGGCGCTACAATGTGTGGATCATGACACAATGCACGATTGTGCGTGAGTTTCGGTGCTACAGGTATATGAGGGTCGAGGGCCTTATTTGCCTGTGGCTGACGAGCCAGCAATCGTGATTGACGCCGAACAGTCAGACAGCGCTGCTAGAACCGCTTCCGGTCGTTTCGCGATCGGGAGTGGTCCTGCCCCTCTCACTCGGTGCATCGTCATGTGCCGAGCCGGCGCTGCTTTCGTCGGAATGCGCTCAAGACCGGCCGCGCGGCCAGCGGCCTTATGCTGTCGGCTGAGCAAGGTTCAAGGCGTGTCCGGAGCGAACCACCGCATGTTTCGCGCGGTACCCCCGCGGGCCGCATGATGCCGTTGGAAGACGAAACGGAAGCGCGCCGGCAGATCGGTGCTTTGCCCTATCGACGCCTGCGTGGCGGTGACTACGCTGTGCTGCTCGTCACATCGCGCGAGAGCCGACGATGGGTCATTCCCAAGGGGTGGCCGATGAAAGGGCGAAAGCCCCACGAAGCGGCCGAGCGCGAGGCATACGAGGAGGCCGGACTCGTCGGCCATATCGGCAAGCGCCCTCTCGGCTTCTATCTCTACGAGAAGCGCCTGAAGAACCGCGACTCGGTGCTGTGCCAAGTCAAGGTCTTTCCGCTTGAGGTGCGCAAGCAGCTCGATCGCTGGCCCGAACAGCACGAGCGTGAATTCCGTTGGTTCGCCCCCCCGGAGGCCGCCGATGCGGTGTCCGAGCCGGGACTCGCCGCAATCATCCGAGCCTCGCTCAAGCGCGACGGCGAGCCTCGGCTCTGATCGTGCCCACGCCCGCGATTTGAGATCCGGTGGGCGGAAATCCGCGCCGGGGTGATTGCCAAGCCCGCCTCGATCCTTTAATGCCCCACTCGTCGACAGCGAGCGCCCCCAGGGCAAGCTCCTCGACCCTTTTGCTGCGGTAGCTCAGTGGTAGAGCACTTCATTGGTAATGAAGAGGTCGAGAGTTCAATCCTCTCTCGCAGCACCATTCTTCTCAAAATTCTAGCTTGCAAGATCTTGGACCGGCTCACTTTTAGTATGAGTCGACATTGATAGCTCAAGATTTGCGTGGCGCTGTTCGAGCATCAGTTTCCATCATGGCGATACGCGGGCCGGTCGGAGCGCGGCACCCCTGACCGGCGATCAGTTCTGCTGGCCCGGAGCCGACCTTATCCGCATTTGCCGTAGCCTCGCCGGGGGTCTCGCGGGTTCAGGAAGTGTCGCTTGATCCGCCGAATGTCGAAGCGCTCGGCTCCACGCTGCGGTTGCTCGGCCTGAGGGATTCCATGTTCGGAGTGGCCGCGAGCCGTCGGCATGAATGTGCGGTCGCAACCAGCAGGTAGTGCACAGAAAATTTGCAACGTTTTTGACCGATGCCGGGAATTGCGCAGGCTTGATGCCGTTCCATGCTTTCCTCGGCCCGACTGCGAGGCATCAGCCATTGAGTTCACCGCTCGCCAAGGCTGCGCTGCAGCCGGGAAGGAGGGGTGAGATGCTCCAATTGCTTCAATGGCTGCTGTTTGGTCACGTCCACAAATGGAAAACCGTCCGTGATGTTCCACTGACCGAGCTCGACGACCGAGGGCGCGAGGTGGTGACCGGGCGCCGTTACGTACAGCAATGCGAATATTGTGGCAAAGTCATCAAACGGGATTTCAATTAGCGTCGCTTATTCTGGTCGCTCGATTTGATTGGAATGTCGATTGGACGCGGCCGAGCACCGATCTGACCGAGATAGGCGCGTTTCACCTCCATGGACTGATACACGGGAGACGAGAATGAACGTTCATTGACATGAGAATGAATGTTTATTACGCTAGGGCATCGAGTGGAGTCAGGCGATGCATGCACCGGTCGGTTCGGGATTTCCGGCGTGGGCTACGAGCTTCGTTCGAGACCTCGGCGCCATGTGCACGCCGACGAACATCCTTCTGGGTTCGACCCTCGCGTACGGTTGGCTCGCTTTAGGTACTTGGACGGGTTCCGGTCCATGCGCCTGGCAGACCCATCATGCGAAGGAACATCGCTCCTTGACCGTGGCGGAGTCGTGAGCGCGGCTGGGGGGCATGGGGTGGAGGGGCGGCGCGAGCACATCCTGGATGCCGCGGAGGCCTGCTTCGTGCGCAATGGGTTCCACCGCAGCACGATGCAGGATCTCGCGCGGGAAGCCGGCATGAGTCCGGGCAACATCTACCGGTATTTCGAGTCGAAGGAGGCGGTGGTGCGGGGCCTCGCCGAGCGCGACCGCGCGCGCGGCAGGGTGCTCGTCGCCGAGCTGCAGGGCGCGCGCGATCCCCGCGGCGCCCTTCTGCGGATCCTCGCGCGCTACTTCACCGAGCTGTCGCGCGAGGCCGCGGTGCTGCGCATCGACCTGTGGTCCGAGGCGACGCGCAATCCCGACATCGCCGCGCTGGTCGAGCAGGGCGAGGCCGAGGCCCGGACCTGGCTGACCGAGACCTTCGCGGCGCTGGCGGACGCGCCGGATTGCGATGCCGCCGCGCTCTACGAGCGGGTCGGCCCGCTGATGAAGGGCATCCTGGTGAGCCGGGCGCTGCTGCCCGGCTACGAGCCCGCCACCGCCATCGCCCACCTTCTCGCGCAGATCGAGGCCGCCCTCGCCGGCAGCCGCCCGGTCGGCGCCATCCCGGAGACCGGCCGATGAGCCGCCACCCCCGAATCGTCCGACCGGTCCTCCTCGCCCTCGGCCTCGGCCTGACGGGCGCTGCGGCCGCCGAGGTCACGCCGGCGCCGGGCCCCCGGCCGCCGACGGTCAGCGTGATCGAGGCGGCGCGCCGCGAGATCGTGGAATCCGTGGTCGTCACCGGCACCCTGGTGCCGCGCGACGAGATCCTGGTCGGCCCCGAGATCGAGGGCTACCGGGTCACCGAGGTGCTGGCCGAGGAAGGCCTGCGCGTTGAGCGCGGCCAGGTGCTCGCCCGCCTCTCCCGCGACCTGATCGATCGCCAGATCGCGCAGCAGGATGCCGTCGTCGAGAAGGCGGCCGCGTCCGTCCCGCAGGCGCAGAGCAACATCGAGCAGGCCGAGGCCGCCGAGACGGAGACGCGGCTCGCCTATGAGCGGGCCCGCCAACTGCTGCAGACCGGCAACGCCACCGCCGCGGTCATGGAGACCCGGACGGCCGCGCTGCGGCAGGCCGAGGGCAAGCTGGCCTTCGCCCGCAACGGGCTGGCCATGACCAGGGCGGAGCTCGCCCAGGCCCGGGCCGTACGGGACGAGCTGTCCCTGCGCCTCGCGCGGACCGAGATCCGCGCCCCCGAGGCGGGCATCGTCAGCCGCCGCACCGCCCGCGTCGGCATCACCGCCTCGGCCTCGGCCGAGCCCCTGTTCCGCCTGATCGCCCGCGGCGAGATCGAGCTGGAGGGCGAGGTGGTCGAGACCAAGCTGCCTCTGCTGCGCGAGGGCGCCCCGGCCTGGATCGAGATCGCGCCGGGCGAGCGCGTCGCCGGCAGCGTTCGTGCGGTCTATCCGGAGGTCGACAAGGCGACCCGCCTCGGCAAGGTCCGGGTGCGCCTCGATCCCGATCCGCGCCTGCGCATCGGCACCTTCGCCCGCGGCGCGGTCGAGCTGGCGCGCAGCCGCGGCGTCACGGTGCCCCAGGCGGCGGTCTCCTATGGCGGCCCGAAGCGCGCGAGCGTCCTCGTCGTCGCGCAGGACGTGGTCGAGGCCCGCGCGGTCCGCACCGGCCTGAGCGACGAGGACGACATCGAGATCCGCGACGGCCTCGCCCCGGGCGAGCAGATCGTGGCGAAGGCCGGCAGCTTCCTGCGGGACGGCGACCGCGTCCGCCCCGTCGCCGCCGCCCCCGGCGCAGCCGCTCCCGCCGTGGCGGCGAGCCCCGCGCGCAACGACACAGCCGAAGCCGGGGTCCCCTGAGCCCCGGAACCTTCCCCGACCCGGCAGCGAGCCGGGGGAGCCCGCAAAACCATCGACCGAGGGCCGTGACTGAGGTCGCAGCGCGACCGGCCGCCGCCCCGATCCCACACGGGTCGTCCAATGCGCCTGAATGTCTCCGCCTGGGCGATCCGCAAGCCCATTCCGTCGCTCGTCCTCTTCCTCGTCCTGGTGGTGCTCGGCCTCGTCAGCTTCCGCGGGCTCGCCGTCACGCGGATGCCGAATGTCGACGTGCCGATCGTCTCGGTGACGATCACCCAGTCCGGCGCGGCGCCGGCCGAACTGCAGACCCAGGTCACGAAATGGGTCGAGGATTCGATCGCGGGCGTGCGCGGGGTGAAGCACATCACCTCGGCGATCACCGAGGGCTCGTCCGTCACCACCGTCGAGTTCCGGCTCGAGGTGAACACCGACCGCGCCGTCAACGACGTGAAGGACGCGGTCTCGAAGATCCGCATCAACCTGCCGCGCACCATCGACGAGCCGGTGATCCAGCGCGTCGAGATCGCCGGCCTGCCGATTCTCGTCTACGGCGTCACGGCCCCCGCGATGACGCCGGCCGACCTGTCCTGGTTCGTCGAGGACAACGTGGCGCGCACGCTCCAGGGGGTGAAGGGCGTCGGCGGCGTCGAGCGCCTGGGCGGCGTCGCCCGCGAGATCCGGGTGACGCTCCAGCCCGATCGCCTGCTGGCGCTCGGCATCACGGCGGCGGACGTGAACCGGCAATTGCGCCTCACCTCCGCCGACATGGCCGGCGGGCGCGGCGAGGTCGGCGGCCGCGAGCAGTCGATCCGCGCGCTGGCGGCCTCGCGCTCCGTGCGCGACCTCAAGGCGACCTCGATCGTGCTCCCGGGCGGCCGCAAGGTGCGCCTCGACGACCTCGCGCTGGTCGAGGACGGCGTCGAGGAGGCGCGCACCTTCGCCCGCTTCAACGGGGAGCCGGTGGTCGCCTTCGCGGTCTCGCGCGGCTCCGGCGCGAGCGATGCCGAGGTCGCGGCGGGCGTCGAGAAGAAGATCGCCGAGTTCCAGGCGAGCTACCCCGACATCCGCTTCGAGAAGATCGATTCCTCCGTCTCCGCGACGCTGGGCTCCTACGATTCGGCCATGCACACGCTGATCGAAGGCGCCCTTCTTGCCGTCGTGGTGGTGCTGCTGTTCCTGCGCGACTGGCGCGCCACGCTGATCGCCGCGGTGGCGCTGCCGCTCTCCGTCTTCCCGACCTTCTGGGCGATGGACGCGCTCGGATTCACCCTGAACGGCATCAGCCTGCTCGCGATCACCCTGGTGACGGGGATCCTGGTGGACGACGCGATCGTCGAGATCGAGAACATCGTCCGCCACATGCGGCTCGGCAAATCGCCCTACCGGGCGGCGCTCGAAGGCGCCGACGAGATCGGCCTCGCCGTCATCGCCATCACCGCGACCCTGATCGCGGTCTTCGCACCCGTCTCCTTCATGGGCGGCATCGCCGGCCGCTACTTCATCCAGTTCGGCCTGACCATCGCGGTGTCGGTCTTCATGTCGCTGCTGGTGGCGCGCCTGATCACGCCGCTCCTGGCCGCCTACTTCCTGCGCGATCATGGCCATCACGCGGAGCGCGAGGGCCCGGTGATGCGCGCCTATACCCGTCTCGTCGGCTGGTCGGTGCGGCACCGGTTCGGCACGCTGGCGGTCGGCCTCGCGCTGTTTGCCGGCTCCCTGGTCTCGACCGGCCTGCTGCCCTCGGGCTTCATCCCGAAGCAGGACAATGCCCGCACCCTGTTCATGGTGGAGCTGGCGCCCGGCGCGCGGCTCGACGACACGATCGCGGTGTCCGACCGGCTGGCGGAGAGGATCCGCGCTTTGCCGGAGGTGACCTCGGTCTTCGTGGATGGCGGCCGCCAGGTCGGCGGCAAGAAGGAGACGCGGCTCGCCACCTTCGTCATCAACCTCGTGCCCAAGAACCGGCGCGAGAAGCGGCAATGGACCCTCGAATCCGAGATCGCGCGGCTGCTCGCGGACGAGCCGGACATCCGCTCGTGGTCGCTGCGCGACAGCGGCCAGCGCGACCTCGCCCTGGTGGTGAGCGGGCCCGACGTCGATGTCGTCACCGAGATCGCCGCCCGGCTCCAGCGCGACATGGCCGCGATCCCGCACCTCGTCTCGGTGATGTCGACGGCCCCCCTCGACCGCACGGAGGTGCGCATCCGTCCGCGGGAGGGTGCGGCGGCCGATCTCGGGGTCTCCACCGACACCATCGCGGAGACGGTCCGGGTCGGCACGATCGGCGACATCGGCCTGAACCTCGCCAAGTTCAACGCGAAGGACCGGCAGGTGCCGATCCGGGTGATGCTGCCGACGAGCGCCCGCGGTGCGGGGGCACGGCTGGAAAACCTGAAGGTGCCGGCCAAGAACGGCGCGGCGGTGCCGCTCGCCGCGGTGGCCGAGATCGAGCTCGACAAGGGCCCCGGCGCCATCGACCGCTACGACCGGGCCGTGCGCGTAGCGATCGAGGCGAATATGGAGGGCTCGGACGCGCTGGGCTCGCTGATCGCCCAGGCGCTCGCGACCCCCACCGCGAAGAGCCTGCCTCCCGGCGTCACCATCAAGCAGACCGGCGATGCCGAGATCATGCAGGAGGTCTTCTCCGGCTTCCTGATGGCGATGGGGGCCGGCATCATGATGGTCTACGCGGTGCTGGTGCTGCTGTTCGGCTCGTTCCTGCAGCCGCTCACCATCCTGTTCTCGCTGCCGCTCTCGATCGGCGGGGCCATCCTCGGCCTGCTGATCTGCCAGATGCCGATCTCGATGCCCGTGGTCATCGGTATCCTCATGCTGATGGGTCTCGTCACGAAGAACGCGATCATGCTGGTCGATTTCGCCGTCGAGGAGATGCGCGCCGGGATCGATCCCGTCACGGCGATCGTCGATGCCGGCCGCAAGCGGGCGCGGCCGATCGTGATGACGACCATCGCCATGGCCGCCGGCATGGTGCCCTCCGCGCTCGCGCTCGGCGTCGGCGGCGAGTTCCGGGCGCCGATGGCGGTCGCGGTCATCGCCGGCCTCATCGTCTCCACCCTGCTCTCGCTCGTCTTCGTGCCGGCCGTCTTCCTGCTGATCGAGGCCCTGTCGCGCCGGCTCGGGCGTCTGCTCGGCCGCTTCGTCGGCCAGCGCGACGAGCCGGAGGCCCCCCTGCCCCACCGGACGGCCGGCCACGCCGCCTGACCCGGCACGCCCCGATCGCGGGCCCTCCCTAGGCCCGTGATACGCCGGCCGGCCCGCGAATCCCCCCTCTCGCGGGTCGGCCGGTCGTTCGACGTTCGACCGCCCGGGCGTGTGATACGGAGTCCGCTTCGATCAAGCGGGGCCGGTATCGGACGCCCAGAGATGCATCACCGCGTAGGCCCGCCACGGCCGCCAGAGGCCGGAGCGCGCCTCCAGAACGCGCGCGGTCGGACGGCCCGCCGCGTCCTCCAGCGCCCGGAGCAAGCCGATATCGCCGGTGGGCATCGCGTCGGGCTCGCGCAGAGCCCGCATGGCGATGTACTGCGCCGTCCAGTCGCCGATGCCGCGCAGGCGCTTCAGCCGGGACACCGAGGCTTCGAGCCCCGCCCCCGGGGCGAACAGGTCCGGCTCCGCGAGCGCCGCCGCGGCCAGAGCCCGAATCGCCGCGCCCCGGGCCCGCGGCATGTAGAGGGCCAGCGCCACATCGGCCTCGACCAGGACCTCCGGGCCCGGGAAGCTGTGGGTGAGGCCGGATTCCGGCGCGGCATCGGCGAGCGGCGTGCCGAAGGCGGCGACGAGGCGGCCCGCCAGCCGCGTCGCGGCGGCCACGGAGACCTGCTGGCCGAGGATCGCACGGACGCCGAGCTCGAACCCATCCCAGGCGCCGGGGACGCGCAGACCGGGCCGCGCGGCGACGAGGCCGGCCATGAAGGGATCGGCCGAGAGCGCGGCTTCGATCGCGGCCGGGTCGGCGGCGAGATCGAACAGGGCGGAGACCCGCGCGCCGAGATCGATCGCCGGGCTTGGCGGCCCGCCGACCGCGGGGGACGAGCACGCCTCCAGCCGAACCACGAGGGCAGCGCCGCTGCCCGGCTCCACCGAGAGGATTCCGACATCCCGGCCGGCGCGGATGGTGCGAGCGTAGCGGCCGCCTCTGACCGATTCGACGCCCGGTATCGCCCGGGCCGCGAGGTAGGCACAGAGCCAGGCCCAATCGAGAGGCGGCGTGTAGGCGAGGTGGAGCGTGGTCATCCGGTCCGGATGCATCCCGAATCCGGCCGCCGCATGGACGGCCTGCAAGACAGTCTGTGTGACAAGAGAGGCTAGGTTCTGCGCAGCGAAATCGCCAGCATCGCGCAGATCTCGGTGACCGAATGCTGTCTCCGGTCCGAAGCCTGCTCGGATTTCACCTTCGGCCGACCACGATCCTGCCCCATAAAAGCCGGACCGGACCGCAGATTGGCGACCCTACGCGGCGGGCCAGAAGGGCTTCGCGCCGGAATCCGGTTCGATCCAGCACCGGACCTCGCGCGCGACATCCTCGGATACCCGCCTCCGAGCAGGGATCCGGGCGCAGCTCATGGGACATCGTCCACCTCACTTGGCCTCCCGAGCCGAACGCGGCGGCCTCGGCCTGCGCTCCGCGAGCCTGCGCCACCTGCCCCTCACCGTCGCGCTCGCCGCGCTCCTCAGCCTCGCGCCGGCCGGCCGCGAGGCGCCGATCCTCGACGTGCCGCAGACGCTGGCCGAGGCGAGCCAGGCACCGAACGAGGCGGCGGCCGCCGCAGCGCCCGCGATCGCCGAGGCCACCGAGGCGGTGCCTGCGCCGGTCGAGGAGACGGCCGCCCTGGCGGAGCCCGAGAGCACGGAGTTCTGGGCGCCGCCCCGCCTCGGTTGGGAACCCCCCGCGCGGGTCGGTGCCGCCCCGGCGGGGTTCGGGCTGCTCTTCGCCTTCGCGATCGAGGACCCTCCGATCCTCGGCGCCGCCCCGCCGGACGAGGGCCCGCGCGTCGCTCAGGTCGTGCCGCTGCCCGTGCCGCGCCCGAGCGAGTTCCGCCGGCTCGACCCCGCCCTCAATCTGCGGCGGGCCGAGCGGCAGGCCCTGCGTCGGCAGGCCGCCGCGGCGCCGCCGAGCCCGGCCCAGGTCGAGGACACCCGCAACTTCTTCGAGAAGCTGTTCGGCGTCGAGAAGCCGGCGACGCCCGCCCTCGCCTACGCGGCGCTCGATACCTCCGCGGCGGACGCCGCCGCGCGGCGCCGCGTCGTGCCCCCGCCCGCGCCCGTCATCGATTCGGCCACCGCCGTCTACGACATCAGCGCCCGCAGCGTGGTTCTGCCGAACGGCGAGCGCCTGGAGGCGCATTCCGGCCTCGGCGAGCACATGGACGATCCGCGCTTCGTCCATGTCCGCATGCGCGGGGCGACGCCGCCCGGCACCTACGATCTGACCGAGCGCGAGGCGCTGTTCCACGGGGTGCGGGCGATCCGCCTGACGCCGGTCGGCGGCAGCGACGCGGTGCACGGCCGCGTCGGCCTGCTGGCCCATACCTACATGCTCGGCCCGAACGGTGCCTCGAACGGCTGCGTGTCGTTCCGCGACTACGAGCGCTTCCTGCAATCCTACCTGCGCGGCGAGATCCGCCGCCTCGTGGTCGTGGCGGGCGCCAAGCAGAGCGCCGCGCCGCTGCTCGCCCTGCGCTAGGGCGCGCGCCGACCGGATCCGGCTCTAGAGCATTTTCCATGATCCTTGGATCACGGAAAATGCTCTATCTGTTTGATTGTGCTGCATTTTCTTTCGCGGAACCGGCGACCACTTCCGCGGAAAATGCTCTAGGGCGCGACCCGAGCCAGGCGTCGCAGGATGGCCTCGCGGTGGCCGCGCGCCTGCATCAGGCGGTCCTCCAGCATCCGCAGCATGCCGACGGCGAGGCTGGTGTCCTGGCCGCAGGCGCTGGTGCGCGCCACGATCAGCGTCTGCGCCGCGATGCGCCGCTCCTCCTCGTCGACATGGCGGTCGGCGAGGGCGAGGTGAGCCCGTTCCTGCGTGAGATCCATCATGGCTGAAGACACCTTGACGCCAGTCCCGTGACTGTGTGTCCATTTCCCTTAGACAGCAACGGGCCTCTGTGCCGCGCAATCAGAATTGATAACAGCCGCGCCGACGGTTCCGTCCGGCGCGCCGTTTGCAGATCCTAGAGCAGCATCCGATCATGTTGGATCATATGCGTCGTAGCCTGCGGCGGCGAGATACCGGCGGCATTCGGCTGGCGTGAAGCGTCTGAAGGCTTGTCGGATCGTGTCCCAGAGGTCGCTGATCGTGCGAGCGGCTTCGGCTCGGAGGATGGCCTTGAGCTTGGCGAAGGCGAGCTCGATCGGGTTGAAGTCGGGGGAGTAGGCCGGCAGGTACAACAGCCTCGCTCCGGCCGCTCCGATGCGCTCGCGGATGCCGCTGACCTTGTGGGCGGGCAGATTGTCGAGCACGACCGTGTCGCCGGGCCTGAGGGCTGGGACGAGGGTTTCTTCGACATAGCCGCGGAAGCGAGCGCCGGTCATCGGTCCATCGAAGAGTGCGGTGGCTGTCAGGCCGCTGGTGCGCAGACCGGCGATGACCGTGATGGTTTTCCAGTGGCCGAACGGGACCGCGACCCGGCAACGTTCGCCTCGCGGAGCCCGCCCATATCGGCGGACCATCTTGGTGTTGGTGGCGGTTTCGTCGAGGAACACGAGCTTGTCCGGGTCGAGATCAAGCTGGCGCTCGAACCAGGACAGGCGAGCGGCCTTCACGTCCGCCCGGTCCTGCTCGGCGGCGTGGCCAGTGTTTTTTTGCGCGTGATGCCGTGGCGCTTGAAGAAGCGGGACAGGCTGCTGACCCCGACCCGCAGACCCTGTTCGGCCAAACGGTCGCGCAACTCACGCAGGAACAGCTCGGGCTGCGCTTCGTAGGTCTGTCGGATCAGGTCAGCCTGCGCCTCTATTGTATGCGAGCGTTGATCGCCACCCATCGGCTTGGCGTGTGTCCGACCCTCCTGCACGAAGGCCCCGTGCCAGCGCACGGCGCTGGCCGGGCTGACCTCGAAGCGCCGTGCCGCTTCCCGGCGCGAGGCTCCCGCCTCGATCGCAGCCACCACCCGCTCGCGCAGATCGACAGACAAGGCAGACGCCATCGGCTCTCCTCCTCGGAAAGCCGCGCATCGAATCACAACCCTGTCGCGGCGAAAACCCCAAACGATTCAACTCGGTCGGTGACCGCTCTAGCGGCCCTGCATGTCGGTTGGATAAAGCCCGGCCGCGTCCCCATGCAGCGTTTGCAGGAAGGCGAGCAGCCGCGCGGCGGCGGTCTCGCGGTCGCCCTCGTTGACGATGGTCAGGTCGGCCTCGATCGGCGCCTCGCGGGCGAGGCGGGCGGCGAGGTCGCCATCCGCGTCGCGCCCGCGGGCGGCGAGGCGCTCGGCGAGCACGGCGGGGGAGGCCGTCACCGCGACGACCCGGACCCGCTGCGCGAGACGGCGGCGCGCCTCGGCGACCGCCCGGCGCGAGACGTTGCAGACGACGCAGCGCCCGCGATCGGCCGCCCGCGCGGCCTCCAGCGGGATCGCGTAGCCGAGGCCGTGCGCGCGCCAGTGCAGCGCGAAGGCGGCCTTCGCCGCGCCCGCGGCGAAGGCCGCCTCGGCGATCTCGAGATTGTCCTCGTGCTCCGAGGGCGGCCGCGTCACCAGGCGCTGCGGGAAGAGGAAGCGCGCATCGCCGGCGAGCCGCGCCCGGGCGAGCCGGATCAGCGTGTCCTTGCCCGCCCCGCTCGGGCCCACCACCAGGACGAAGCCGCCCGCCATCACACCACCCGCTCGCCCGCCCGCCAGACCTGGCGCACGACGGGCACGCCCTGGGCCAGCCGCACGCGGACGAGGTCGGCCCGCAAGTCGGGCGCGATCCGGCCGCGGTCGGCGAGGCCGGTGGCGCGGGCCGGATTGTCGGTGACGGTGGCGATGGCCGCGGGTAGCGAGATCCCCGGCACGCGCTCCGCCAGCACGAAGGCCGCCATCATCAGGCTCGCCGGCACGTAGTCCGAGGACAGGATGCTGAGCAGGCCGGCCTCGGCCAGATCCTGCGCCGCGACGTTGCCGGAATGCGAGCCGCCGCGGATCAGGTTCGGTGCGCCCATCATCACGGTGATGCCGGCCGCGTGCGAGGCCTCGGCCGCGGCGCGGGTCGTCGGGAATTCGGCAAGCGCCACGCGCTCGTCCCGGGACAGCGCCACGTCGTCGAGGGTGGTGTCGTCGTGGCTCGCCAGCGGGATGCCGCGCGCCTGCGCGAGCGCCACCAGGGCCGGCCGGTTCACCGCGCTCTGGGCCCGCCCCTCGCGGATCTTGCGCTCGGTGCCGGCCTGGATCGCCTCGAGCGAGCGGCCGCCGCGTCCCGCGTACTGGTAGTACTTGGCGAGGTCGCGGAACTGCCGCTGGCCGGGCGTGTGATCCATCAGCGAGATCAGCCCGACCGGGTGGCGTTCGGCGAAGGCCGTGACGGTGTCGACCACGTCCGCGGTCGGCAGTTCGCAGCGCAGATGGGTCCGGTGCTCGACCCGGAACAGGCCCTCCGCGCGGGCCTGTGCCAGGGCGCCGGCCAGGGCGTCGAGCTCCGGCCCGAGGCCGCTGCCATCCGCCTCGCTGCCCGCGCGCAGCGAATCGAACACCGTGGTGATGCCGGAGGCGGCGATCTGAGCGTCGTAGGCGAGCACGGCGCCGAGCGGGTGCCAGCGCACCCCCGGCCGCGGCGCGTAATGGCTCTCCAGGTGATCGGTATGCAGCTCGACGAGGCCGGGCAGGAGCAGGTCGCCGTCGAGATCGAGGCCGCGCTCGGGCGCCCGGCCCGTCCCGGTCTCGACGATGCCCCCGTCCGCGATGGCGAGCCAGCCGGCCTCGACCCGGTCGGGCAGGACGAGCCGCGCATTCTCGAGGATCTCGGTCCGGCTCATGGTTCTGGACGTCCCGGTCATGCCGCCACCACAGCGCGAAAGGCCGCCACATCGACGATCCGCGTCGCCACCGCGTCGCGCACGTCCGCATCGTGGAAGATGCCGAGGATCGCCGCCCCGGCCGCGCGCCGCTCGCGGATCAGCTCGACCACCGCGGCGCGGTTGCGGGCGTCGAGGGAGGCGGTCGGCTCGTCGAGGAGAAGCAGCGGGCGCTCCGCGATCAGGCCCCGGGCGATGTTCACCCGCTGCTGCTCGCCGCCCGAGAAGGTCGCGGGCGGCAGGTCCCAGAGGCGCTCGGGCAGGTCGAGCCGTGCGAGCAGCTCGGCGGCGCGGGTGCGCGCGATCCCGGCATCCAGCCCGGCCTCGAGGCCGGCCGCCTCGACCACCGCGCGGGCGCCGACCCGCGGGATCACCCGCAGGAACTGCGAGACATAGGCGACGACGCGGCGGCGCAGGTCGAGGATCTCGCGCGGCTCGGCCCGGGCGACGTCCACGACGCGCCCGCCGTCGCGGATCCGGATGGCGCCCTGCTCGCAGCGGTAATTGCCGTAGGCCATCTTGAGCAGCGAGGATTTCCCCGTGCCCGAGGCGCCGCCGAGCACGACGCACTCGCCCGCGCGCACCGACAGGGTCGCCCCCGCGATGACGGGCAGCCGGGCGCCGTCGCGCAGGTGCAGGGTGAAGCTCTTGCCCACATCGGCGAAGCTGACGACGGCATCCATCATGCGGCGAGCACCGAGGCGACGAGGAGCTGGGTATAGGGCGCCTGCGGATCGTCGAGGACCTGATCGGTGAGGCCGGTCTCGATCACCCGGCCGCCGCGCATGACGAGGATGCGGTGCGAGAGCAGGCGCGCCACCGCGAGGTCGTGGGTGACGATGATCACGGCGAGGCCGAGCTCAGCCACCAGGCCGCGGATCGTGTCGAGGAGGCGGGCCTGGACGGAGACGTCGAGGCCCGAGGTCGGCTCGTCCATCAGGACGAGGCGGGGGGCGGTGACGAGGTTGCGCGCGATCTGCAGGCGCTGGCGCATGCCGCCGGAGAAGCGGGACGGCGGCTCGTCCACCCGGTCGGCGGCGATCTCGACCCGCGCCAACCAGTCGAGGGCGGTGGCGCGGATGCGGCCGTAATGGCGCTCGCCCACGCCCATCAGCCGCTCGCCGACATTGCCGCCCGCCGAGACCGCCATGCGCAGGCCCAGCGTCGCATCCTGGCGCACGAAGCCCCAATCCGTCCGCATCAGGGCGCGGCGCTCCGCCGGCCCGAGGGCGGCGAGGTCGCGGGCGACGCCGTCCCGCATCCGGTAGGTGACCGAGCCCGCATCGGCGGCGATCTCCCCGGCGATCAGGCCGAGCAGAGTCGACTTGCCCGAGCCCGATTCGCCCACCACCGCCAGCACCTCGCCGGGATGGAGCGCGAAGCCGACGCCGTCGCAGGCGAGGCGGGCGCCGTAGCGTTTCGCCAGGCCCCGCACCTGAAGGAGAGGCCCGCTCATTCCGCCATCTCCCCGGTGTGCCCCTCGGCACGGCGTCCCTCGCAATGGTCGGTGTCCGAGCAGACGAACATCCGCCCGCCCCGGTCGTCGAGCACCACCTCGTCGAGGTAGACCGCTTCCGCCCCGCAGAGGGCGCAGGGACGGTCGAAGCTCTGGATCCGGAAGGGATGGTCCTCGAAATCGAGGCTGCGGACCCGCGTATGGGGCGGCACCGCATAGATGCGCTTCTCGCGCCCCGCCCCGAAGAGCTGGAGCGCCGGGCAGCCGTCCATCTTCGGGTTGTCGAATTTCGGCGTCGGCGAGGGATCCATCACGTAGCGGCCGGCGACCTCGACCGGATAGGCGTAGGTGGTGGCGATGTGGCCGTGGCGCGCGATGTCCTCATAGAGCTTCACATGCATCAGGCCGTACTCGGCGAGCGCATGGAGCTGGCGCGTCTCGGTCTCGCGCGGTTCGAGGAAGCGCAGCGGCTCCGGGATCGGCACCTGGTAGACGAGGATCTGACCCTCGGAGAGCGGCGTCTCCGGAATGCGGTGACGGGTCTGGATCAGCGTCGCCTCGCTGGTGTGCGTGGTGGTGGCCACGCCCGCGGTACGGCCGAAGAAGCGGCGGATCGAGACAGCGTTGGTGGTGTCGTCGGCACCCTGGTCGATCACCTTGAGCACGTCGGAGCGGCCGAGCACCGCCGCCGTGACCTGCACGCCGCCCGTGCCCCAGCCATAGGGCATCGGCATCTCCCGCGATGCGAAGGGCACCTGATAGCCGGGGATGGCGATCGCTTTCAGGATCGCCCGGCGGATCATCCGCTTGGTGCCCTCGTCGAGATAGGCGAAGTTGTAGCCCGGCTCCGGCAGCGGCGCGGCGGCACTCATTCCGCGGCCTCCCGAACCGGCTCGCCGGCCGACGATATTGCCGCCTCGTGCGCGGCGCGCAGGCGCCGCACCAACTCCAGCTCGGCCTGGAAATCGACGTAGTGCGGCAGCTTCAGGTGCTCGACGAAGCCGGTGGCCTGCAGGCTGTCGCAATGGGCGAGCACGAATTCCTGGTCCTGGGCGGGCGCGGAGACGGCCTCGCCCAGCTCCGCCGCCCGCAGCGCGCGGTCGACCAGGGCCATCGCCATGGCCTTGCGCTCGCACTGGCCGAAGACGAGGCCGTAGCCGCGGGTGAATTGCGGCGGTGCCGCGCCGCTGCCGCGGAACTGGTTGAGCATCTGGCACTCGGTCATCGGCACCCGGCCGAGCGGCACGGGGAAGCCGAGCTCCTCCGGCACCATCTCGAGCTCGACCTCGCCGTAGCGGATCTCGCCCACGAAGGGGTGGGTCCGGCCGTATCCGCGCTGGGTCGAGTAGCCGAGCGCCAGCACGAAGCCTTCATCGCCGCGGGCGAGAGCCTGAAGCCGAACCGCGCGGTCGGCCGGGTAGTCCACCGGCTCGCGGGTCAGGTCTCCGACCGGCGCGCCCGCTTCCGGGGGCGAGGGTTCCAGAAGCCCCGCCTCGCCGAGGATGTCGGTGACGCGCGGACAGTGCCCGGCATCCGGGCCGGGCTCGGTCTCGGCCGCCGGTTCCGGCAGCTCGCCCGCGGCGAGCGCGAAATCGATCAGGCGGTGGGTGTAGTCGAAGGTGGGGCCGAGCACCTGGCCGCCCGGCAGATCCTTGAAGGTCGCCGAGACCCGACGGGAGACCGTCATCGCCCCGGTCTCCACCGGCTCGCTCGCTCCGAAGCGCGGCAGGGTGGTGCGGTAGGCGCGCACGAGAAAGACCGCCTCGACCACGTCGCCCCGAGCCTGTTTCAGGGCGAGCGCCGCCAGATCCGGGTCGTGCAGGGAGCCCTCGGTCATCACCCGGTCCACCAGCAGACGCATCTGCTCGCGGATCTGCGCCACCGAGAGGTCGGGCACTGCGGGATCGCCGCGGCGCATCTCGGCGAGCAGCCGGTGGGCGTTGTCGATGGCGGCCTCGCCGCCCTTCGCCGCCACGTACATGGCTCAGGCCTCCGCCGCTTCTCGGAGCCGCGCCGAGCGCGGCAGGCCCGCGATGCGACCGGGCGCGACGAGGAGGATGTCGAGCCCGCGCGGGAACAGGGCGTGGTTCGCCGCGAGGCGGGCCGACCAGTCGGCCGGCAGCGGCGCCGCCTCAAGGTAGGCCAGGTCGCGGATGCCCGGCCCCGAGAAGGCGAGGCCGCGCCGATCCGTGAGGTGGTCCACCGCCAGGATCAGCGTCGCCGAACCGTCCGGATAGTCCGGCGTGCCCTGCGCGAAGGCCACGAAATCCGGACAGGCGGCCGGATCGGCGATCAGAGCGAAAGCGGCCTCGCCGGCCGCCGCGACGAGGGGCGCACCGGTGTGGAAGCGCAGATAGGCCGCGACCTCCGGGACGGCCGCGAGCGGCGCGTCGAGCCAGATCGGGGTGTCGGCATCGCAGAGCGCCAGCGCGAGGCCGGCGAGTTCCGCGGTCAACGGCTCCGGTGGCGTCAGCGCCGGCGCCAGCGCCTGGATGCACGCCGGCCGGCTCAGCGCGTCCATCGCGGCGCGGAACACCGCCTGCGCCGCGTGGACCGGATCCCGGAAGCCGGCTCGGAGCGCCATCATGCGTCCCCCCGGGCCAGGGTGAAGAAGCTCACGCGGGTCGCGGCGACCCGCCGGGCGCGGGCCTCGTCCTCGCGCTGCCGCCGCTCGGCGAGTGCTGCCAAAGCCGCCTCGATCGCCGCCCGGCGCTCCGGATTCTGCCAATGGGCGTCGAGGATCGCGGCGAGCCGGGCGCGCGGCCGGTCGCGCCCGAGATGGTAGGCGAAGCCGGTCTCGCCGCCGGGAAGGCGCACGGCTGCGCGGGTCACCGTCGCCTCGCCGAGGTTGAAAGCGCGCCCGTCCCCGCCGATCCGGCCGCGGGCCATGACGAGACCGGTTTCCGGGGCGCGCAGATCCTCGGCCTCCGCCGGGAGGCCGGCGCGGCGGAGCGCATCCTCCAGCTCGGCGCGCGTGGCGCTGCCGGCGAGCGCCATGGCCGCGCGGCGGGCCGCGACCTCTGGCGCGAACGGCTCGGGTGGTGTTTCGCTGCTCGGCATCGTGCTGCGATCCTCACTTGTCTAGATGTATAGACAAATGTGCGACCGGCCGCAAGGACGACCGCGACCCGACATGGCCGAGACACACGACATCCCGGTGACGCCCTCCGACGCCCTCCTGCGGCGCGGCGAGGGCTTGGCCGCGTGGCGGCAGATCGCGGATACGCTCGCCGAGGAGATCGGCCGCGGCGCCCTGGCCGCCGGCAGCCAGATCCCGACCGAGGCGGCGCTCTCGGGACGATTCGGCGTGAACCGGCATACGGTGCGCCGCGCGCTCGCGGCGCTCGCCGAGCGGGGATTGGTGCGGGCCACGCAGGGCCGCGGCACCTTCGTGGAGCAGGCTCCCCTTCCCTACCCGATCGGCCCACGCACGCGGTTCTCCGAGACGGTGTCGCGGGCGGGCCGCGAGGCCTGGGGCGATCTCCTCGCGAGCCGGGTCCTGCCAGCCGATGCCGAGACGGCCGAGGCGCTCGGGCTCGCGCCGGGTGCGCCGGTGATCGAGATGCTGACCCGCCACCGCGCGGACGACACGCCGCTCTCGACGGCGCGCACCTGCCTGCCGCTGCCGCGCTTCGCGGGATTCGAGGCGGCCTATGGCCGGCTCGGCTCGATCACCCGCGCCTTCGCCGATTTCGGCGTGGACGACTACACCCGGCTGTCCACGCGGGTGGGGGCCCGCGCGGCGAGCGCCGAGGAGGCGATCCGGCTCGACGTCGCGCCCGGCCGCCCCCTCCTCACCGTGACCAGCGTGAATATCGATGGCCAGGGGATGCGCATCCAGGCGACCCAGAGCCTGTTCTCGGCCGATCGGGTCGAGCTGATCCTGGAGTGACCGGTCCGGGAGGAGGCCGGGGCTCCGCCCCGGCGCCCCGCCAAGGGGGCGACCCCTTTGGAATCCCGGAATTTCAGCGCGGCTCGCCGCCGATCAGGGCGCGGCGCAGGCGCCCCGACACCGCGTCGATCAGCGCGACCGTGACGAGGACCATCAGGACGAGGAAGGCGACCTGCTGCAGTTCGAGCACCCGGATCAGTTCGGTCAGGTACTGGCCGATGCCGCCCGCCCCGACGATGCCGATGATCGTCGCCGAGCGCGTGTTCGATTCGAAGAAGTAGAGCACCTGGCTGCCGAGCACCGGCAGCACCGCCGGCACCAGGCCGAAGCGGATCCGGTGGAGGGCGCCGCCTCCCGAGGCGGTCACGCCCTCCGCGGCCTTGCGATCGACGGTCTCCACCGCCTCCGAGAACAGCTTGCCGAGCGCCCCGAGATCGGCGCAGGCGATGGCGAGCGCCCCGGCGAAGGGGCCGAGCCCGACCACGTTGATCCAGATCAGCGCCCAGATCAGCACGTCGACGGAGCGCATCACGTCGAGGGCGCGCCGGACCGCGAAATGAAGGACGGGGTTCGGCACCACGTTGCGCGCGGCCAGGAACGCCACGGGCAGGGCGAGACAGGCCGCCGTGAGCGTGCCGAGGAAGGCGATGCCGAGGGTTTCGGCAAGCGCGCGCAGGAAATCCGCGAGATGCCCCTCGGGCGAGGGCGGCAGCATCAGAAGCGCGAACTCGCCGAGGCGCCCGAGCCCGTTCAGGATGCGGGCGGCCGAGAAGTCGAGGCGCACCATGGCGAAGGCGGCGAGCGCCAGCACGGCGCCGAGTCCACCGAGCCCGGTCAGGCGCGCGGCCCAGGCGACGCGGAAGGCCTGCGGGTAGCGCGCCTTCAGGGCCGCGAGGTCGGGCGCCTCCCTCATCGCGCCTGCTCCAGCCCGATCAGGTGGTGGCGCAGCCGCTCGGTGCCGAGGTCGATCAGCACCACCGTCGCGATGATCATCAGGAGGATCGCGCTCACATCCGTGTAGTAGAAGTTGCGGATGGCCACGAGCAGCTCCTGCCCGATCCCGCCGGCCCCGACGAAGCCCATCACGCCCGCGCCGCGCACGTTGATCTCGAAGCGCAGCAGACCGTAGGAGGCGAAGTTCGACAGGACCTGGGGCAGCACCGCGAAGCGGATCGCCTCGACCCGGCTGGCACCGGCGGCGGTCAGCCCCTCGACGGGCTTCATGTCGATGTTCTCGACCACCTCGGAGAACAGCTTGCCCAGCGCCCCGGCGGTGTGGATCGCCAGCGCCATCACGCCGACCATCGGCCCGAGCCCGAAGGCGATCACGAAGATCAGCGCGAACACCACCTCCGGCACGGTGCGGAAGATCTCGAGGGCGCGTCGCGTCAGGACGCAACCGAACCGGCTGCGGGCGAGGTTCGCGGCGGCACCGAAGCAGAGCAGGAAGGCCGCCAGCCCGCCGAGCAGCGTGCCGAGATAGGCCATCAGCAGGGTCTCGCCGAGCAGCGCGGCCCATTTCGGCAGGCCCCAGTACCATTCGGCGAGGTCGCCGCCGAGATTGGCGATGGTCAGAGGGGGCAGGATCCGGCCGAGATAGGCGGTGAATCCGCCGAGATTGGCGAGCAGCACCAGCGGCCGCACCTCGGCCGCGAAGCCCGCGGCCACCGCCAGGACGGCGATGGCCGCGAGCGTCAGGATCGTCCGCCGCCGCGTGGCCGCGACCGCGCGGGCGTAGGACGCCTCCAGCGCCGCGCCGCGCTCGGCCGCGAGCGGGACGATCCGCGTGTCCATGGTCCGGGCCAGGGCAGGCGGATCAGGACTTGCGGCGCTGGTCGTCGTTGAACTTCAGCATCTCGATGATCGGCTGGTAGTCCTTCAGCGTCACTGGGGTGAGGTCGAGGTCCTTGCCGTCCGAGAGCCGGTCGAAGGCGGCCTTGTCGGCCTTCGGCAGGGCGGTGAAGGCCGCGCGGATCCTGGCCTTCAGGTCGTCGGGCAGGCTCGCCAGCACGGCGAAGGGGCCCTCGGGCAGGAACTCGGACTTGAACACCACCCGGAAGTCGGACTGGCTGAGCGGCGTGCCGTCGGGCTTCTTCAGCATGCCCTTGGTGGCCATGCGGGTGACGACGCTGTCGGTCTCGGAGTTCCACAGGTTGGCCGCGGCGTCCGCGGTGCCCTGGACGAGGGCGAGGACGGCGTTCTCGTGGCTGCCGGCATAGACCGTCTTGCCGAAGTGCTTGTCGACCTCGTGGCCGGCCTTCTGGAGGAAGAAGCGCGGCGCCTGGTTGCCCGAGGTCGAGTTCGGGTCGACGAGGGCGAGGTTCTTGCCCTTCAGGTCCTCGATCGTCGTGTAGGGGCTGTCGGCGCGCACGTAGATCACCGAGTAATAGCCCGAGGCGCCGTTGTTGTGCTTCTGGTTGACCACCGGCTCGGCCTTCACGCCCGTCATCACCGCGCGGGCGAAGGAGGCGGGGCCGTAGAAGGCGATCTGGATGTTGCCGGCGCGCTGGCCCTCGATCACCGCCGCGTAGTCGTTGGCGACGCGCAGCTTCACCGGAACGCCGAGCGTCCGGGACAGGTAGGCGGTGAGCGGCGCGTAGCGGTCGGTGGTGCCGGTGGCGTTCTCGACCGGGATCACGCCGAGGGTCAGCTCCGGATAGGCCGCCTTCCAGTCCTGTGCAGTGGCGGGTGCGGTCAGGGCGAGCGCCGCGAGGGCGCCGGCGAGGGTGCGGCGGGTCAGCATCGTCAGTCTCCGGTGGAAAGGCCGCGTTCAGGCGACCAGGGCGGCGGCCGTGGCCAGGGGCCGGTCGGACGGGGTCTGCCGGTCCATCACCTCGCCGGCCTCGAGGCCGTAGAGGCGCTGGGCCACGTCCTCGGTGAGGTCGAAGGCACGGCCGTCGAACACCACGCGTCCGTCGGCGAGGCCGATCAGGCGGTCGCAATAGGCGCGGGCGAGGTCGAGCGAGTGGAGGTTGCACAGCACCGTGATGCCGAGGCGCTTGTTGGCGTCGGCCAGGGCGTCCATCACCAGCTTGGTGTTGCGCGGATCGAGGGAGGCGACCGGCTCGTCGGCCAGGATCAGGTCCGGCTCCTGCACCAGGGCGCGGGCGATGGCGACGCGCTGCTGCTGGCCGCCGGAGAGCTGGTCGGCCCGGTTGCCGGCGAAGGCGCCCATGTCGAAGCCCTCAAGGGCGGCCAGAGCCAGCGCCCGCTCCTGCGGCGACCAGAGCTTGAGAAGGGCGCGGTGGCTCGGCGTGCGGCTGAGCCGGCCCATGAGCACGTTGGTCAGCACGTCGAGCCGGCCGACGAGGTTGAACTGTTGAAAGATCATGGCGCATCGCGCGCGCCAGCGCCGCAGCGCCCGTCCGCGCAGGGCGGTGACGTCGGTGCCCTCGAACAGGATCCGGCCGTCGCTGGGCTCGGCCAGCCGGTTGAGCATGCGCAGAAAGGTCGATTTGCCGGCGCCCGAGCGGCCGATCACCCCGACGAAGCTTCCGCGCTCGATCCGCAGGGAGATGCGGTCGACCGCGTGGCGGTTGCCGTAGCGGCGTGTGAGATCCTCGACGACCAGCATGCCTTCATCCGTCGCGAACGGGCCCGTGATGCGCCGGAATCCGCGACGGTAGGATGACACCGACCGGGATCGACGGCCGGCGGCCTGCTCAGCCGGAGAACGGGACCCGCAGGATCTCCCGGAACGGTCCGCGTCCCGCCTGCCGCAGCAGGGTGAGGGCATCGATCACGAGATCGGAGCCCGCGAAGGCCCGCGACAGGCGGCCGTGCCAGCTCTCCTGCGCCTCTGGCGTGAGCGGCCCCAACAGGGTCATGTGGAAGCGGAAGGCCTCGAACACGTCCGGATAGCCCCAGCGTTCGAGCAGGGCGCGGCGGCGCGGATCGAGCCGCGCCGGGCGGCGCTTCGATCGCTCGGCCTCGCTCAAGGGCGCGCGGAACGGATCGAGCGCGGCGACGCACTCGGCTGCGAGCAGGGCGAGCGCCGGAGGTGCCGCCTCCGGGACCAGGGCGAGGTAGGCGCCGAGGCGCGCGACCCGGAGCGGGCCCGCCCGCAGCGGCGCCCGATGCGCGGCCAGCAACCGGCAGGATGCGGCGAGGTCGGCTTCGGTGACGCCCGGCGCGAGACGCATCGGCGCCTTGAGGGTGGCGTGGAACCCGTAGATCCGCGGCCCCGCGCTCAGCGCCGCGAGCGCGGCGGCCTCGTCCGGCGCCAGCCCCGGCAGCGTCCCGCCGAGGACGGAATCGCCGAACCGGGCGAGGTCCGATCCCGCGGGCGGCGTGAAATACAGCGCGTAGCGGATCGGGGCGTCGGTCTCGGTCATGGTCAGGATCCGCTCCTCCCTGCGCTGCGGGGCCGCGGACGATCCACTGATCCGGCGGTCCCGTCGAGCGTTTCCCGACAGCAACCCGACCGCATGACACCGTGACGACGGAGAGCCAGGAATGACGACCGAAGGTGCGACCGCGAGCGACAGCCCGCTGATCAAGGGGCGCAACGCCCGGCTCTACGGCAAGTCGCGAGAGAGCTGCCCCTATGCCGAGGGCACGCAGGACCGCGCGGGCTGGCTCGAGGGGTTCGACGGCGCGAGCACGCCCGAGGCCGAGCAGGACGCGGGCACCGTGGACGACGTCGCCAAAGGCTGACGCAGCCCTATCCGGCCAGGATCAGACGTGCCCCGGCACTCTCCAGCACCCGCCGCTGGCCTTCGGCCGCGGCGGTATCGGTGACGAGCGTCCAGGCGCTCGGCAGGGGGGCCCAGGCGGTCTGCTCGGCGCGGCCGAGCTTGGTCGAATCGGCGAGGACCACGACCTCCCGCGCCTGCTGCATCATCAGCGACTTCAGCACGACCTGATCGAGGCTCGCCTCGCAGAGGCCCCGTCCGGCGGCGACTCCGTCGGCGCTGAGCACGACGCGATCCGCCGTCATCCGCCGCATGGCCTCGACGGCGAGCGGGCCCACGGTGCTCATGCTGGTCGCCCGCAGGGCACCGCCGAGCACGACGAGGTCGAGTCCCGGCGCTTCCGCGAGGAAGGGCAGGAGCGCGAGGTTGTTGGTGACGATGCGCAGGCGCCGGCCCGGCAGCAGTTGTCCGAAGGCCGCGACCGTGGAGCCGGCATCGAGGATCAGGGTCTCGCCGTCCCGGATCAGGTCGAGAGCCGCGCGGGCGATCGCCCGCTTCTCGGGTCCGTTCACGGCCATCCGCTCGGCCAGCGTGCTCTCGGCCGGCCGGCTCGCCAGGATCGCGCCGCCATAAGTGCGGTGCACGGCGCTCGTGGCGGAGAGATGCTGCAGGTCGCGGCGCACCGTCGAGGCCGAGACCTCGAAGCGCCGCGCGAACTCGTCCACGTCGATCTCGCCGACGCGCAATGCCTCCAAGAGAAGCGCCCGGCGCTCCTTGCTGCGCGTCGACATCACTGGCCCCCCGAACGCCCGAAGACCGTCATGCCGCAGGGCGGAGCCGTTGGCCAGGAACTCTGTCCGGCCCCGGCCTCGCCGTCAGGCCGCCTGCTTCGGGGCGAGATCGACCGCCTGCCGCAGAGCCTCCACGAGGCTGCGCTCGTCCGCGACGCCGGTGCCGGCGATGTCGAAGGCGGTGCCGTGATCGACCGAGGTGCGGATCACCGGCAGGCCGACCGTGATGTTCACGCCCGCCTCGAGGCCGAGCACCTTGATCGGGCCGTGGCCCTGATCGTGGTACATCGCCACCACCATGTCGTAATCGCCCCGGCCGGCGAGGAAGAACAGGGTGTCGGCCGGCAGCGGGCCGCGCACGTCCCAGCCCCTGGCCCGGCAGGCCTCGACGGCGGGCGTGATCTTCTCCGCCTCCTCGCCATGCCCGAACAGGCCGTTCTCGCCCGCATGCGGGTTGATGGCGCAGACGCCGATCTTGGGATCGGCGATGCCGGCCCGCACCAGAACCGCGTGCCCGCGCGCGATCACCCGCTCGACCAGGCCCGGCTCGATCTTCGCGATGGCGTCGATCAGGCCGATATGAGTCGTCACATGGATCACCCGGAGCTTGGGCGAGACCAGCATCATCGAGACCTCGGGCGTGCCCGTCAGATGCGCGAGGAGCTCGGTGTGGCCGGGGAACTTGTGGCCGGCGGCGTGCAGCGCCTCCTTGGAGAGGGGCGCCGTGCAGATGCCCTGGGCGAGACCCGCCTGGACCACCTGCACCGCGGTCTCGATGAAGCGGTAGGCCGCCTCGCCGGCGACGGGCGAGACCTGTCCGAAGGGCAGGCCGTCGGGCACGCAAGCGAGATCGAGGCACTGGACGGCCCCCGACGTGAAGTCGGCGGCACCGGCCTCGGTCAGCGCGTCGACCGGGGTGTCGGCGCCGACGACCCGGCCGGCCTGGCGCAGGCGGCCGGCATCACCGATCACGAGGGGCCTGCACAAGGCGTGCACCTCCGGCTGCGCCAGCGCCTTCATGATGATCTCGGGGCCGATGCCGGCCGGATCGCCCATGGTGATCGCGATGGTCGGACGGGTCATGCGAAGCTTCCCTCGGTTCTGACGGCGCGCAGGCGCTCGCCGATGCGGATCAGGCTGTCCGCGTCGCCGAAGGCGCCGGCCTTGGTGGCGATGGGGATGGAGAGACGGCCGAGCGTCAGGCCGAGCGAGACGCCGGGCTCGATCTCGTCGACCAGGCGGATCCCGCTGACGCCGAAGCGCGCGAGGAGCGCCGCGGCGGTCTCGCCGCCCGTCGCCGCCAGGGCACCGATCCTCGGGCCGAGCGGCTCCAGCGCGTCGGCGAGGCCGCGAACGAGGCGGGGTCCGAGGGTCATGTCGAGCAGGGCCTCATCCACCGCGATCTCGACGAGCGCGTCGTCGCCTGCCTCCAGCACCGCGGCCGCGCGGGCGGCCAGGGCCGCCCGGCCCTCGGCATCGCCGAGCAGGGTCTCGGGCTGCACGGGGAGATGCACGACGCGCTCGCGCGCGGCAAACTTCCGCGCGGCCGAGCGGGAGGCCTTGGCCAGCGAACCGACCACGATCAGCGTGCCGTGCCCGCAGGGTGCGATCGTCGGCGGCGGGGCCTCGCCTGCGCCTTCGGCACCCGCGAGGGCGTGGGCGAGGCCCGCGCTTCCGATGAAGAAGGGGATCCGTGGGAGGGCGAGGCTCGCCTGCGCGATCCGCTCAAGATCCGCATCGCTTTCGGCATCGCAGATCGCGACCCCGCGTCCGCGCTCTGCGATCCTTGCGAGGGATGCGGCGAGGTCGGGACCGCGCACCGTCTCGAGCGCCACTGTCTCGGAGGCGATCCCGGCCGAGGCCAGGATCGCGGCGAGATCGGCACTCGGATAGGTATGATCGCGCTGCCAGACCTCCGCCTCTTCCAGCGGCGCGCCGTTCACGCGGATGCGGCCCGCGACCGTCGTGCGGCC
This sequence comes from Methylobacterium symbioticum, assembly GCF_902141845.1. GTDB lineage: Bacteria > Pseudomonadota > Alphaproteobacteria > Rhizobiales > Beijerinckiaceae > Methylobacterium > Methylobacterium symbioticum. The sequence goes on from NZ_CABFPH010000008.1 coordinate 82,930, forward strand.
GGTCGCCGGGAAGGCCGGAGCGAAGATTCCGAAGGCGGCTCCGTCGCGGGCCCGCAGGACGGCGATCGTCGCAGCCGTCTCGGCGGCGGGCTGGCCGCGCAGGGTCGAGTCGATCTTCTTGAACAGCGCCCGGTCCGGCTCGAGGAGCCGCCCGAGCGCCGCCGCGTGCGCCTCGGCGGCGGCGCCGGCCGCGAGGCCGCGGCTGTCGGCATCGTAGGACAGGACCGGCACGGGCTCGGCGGTGCCGCCCTCCCCCCAGATCACCGAGGCGGCACGGCCCCGCCGCCCGAAGGCGATGGCGCAATCGGCCGCGCCGGTGAGGTCGTCGGCCAGGATGAGCCAGCGCGCCGGCATCTCAGCGGCCGCCGACGGGCTGCCGGACGGGCGCGGCGGCGGCTTCCGCCGGTTGCTCCGCCGTTGCGTCCTCGGGGCGGCCGAAGGTCCGCGCAGTCCAGGCGGTCACGACGGGGACGAGGATCGCGGTCACCACCACGCAGGCCGCCACGAGGATGGTGGCCGGGCCGGCCGCGTCGGCATAGGCCGGATTCGCCGAGGCGACGATGGCCGGCACGGCCGCGGCGTTGCCCGCCGTCGAGGCTGCCGCCACCCCGGCCACGCCGGTCCCCCCGGTCAGGCGGTCGGCGAAGAACAGCGGAATGCCGGTGAACACGACGACGGCGACGCCCATGGCGAGGCCGAGAAGGCCGGCCTGCCACACCTTCGACAGGTCGAGCCCGGCGCCGAGCGCGAAGGCGAAGAACGGGATCATCACCGGGATCGCGCGGCTCAGGAAGTCGCGCATCTCGCGGTCGAGATTGCCGATGATCATGCCGACGAAGAGTGGCAGCACGGCGCCCACGAGGGTCTGCCACGGGAAGGCCGAGAGGCCCGCGATCCCGAGCGTGAGCATGGTCAGGAAGGGGCCGCTCTCCAGCGACATGATGGTGTAGGCGCCGACATCGCGCGGGCGCCCGTACTGGCCCATCAGCGCCATGTAGAGGCCGCCATTGGTGTCGTTCATGCTGGCGACCACCGCCAGCGTCGACAGGCCGGCGAACATGCCAGCCGTCACCGGGGCCTCGCCCAGTACCCGGCCGAAGACCAGGCCGAGGAGGACGGCGATGCCGACCTTCACGAAGAGCAGGGTGCCGCCCTTCTTCACGATGTAGGGGGTCGCGCGGAAATCGATGCTCGCGCCCATGCAGACGTAGAACACGGCGAGGATCGTCAGCGCGCCCGAGAACAGGGCGCCGGTGAACGACCCGAAGAATTTGGGGGTGCCGGGAAAGAAGGTCGCGATGAGCGCGCCTGCCAGAAGCGGCACGACCATCATGCCGCCGGGGACCGCTTCGATGGAGCGCTTGATCGGGATCTGCATCTGGCTTCCTCCCTGCGCAATCTGCGCAGCTTCTCGTCGCGGTTGTGCGGACTGCGCCCAGGCAGCCGTTCGTATCCGGACTCTTGCTGCTCAATCTGCGCGATTTGCGCGTTGTGTCAATCGATTTGCGCAAATCGCGCATTTCAGGCGACGTCGCGCGCAGGCCGCGCAGGACCGGCCGCTTCGCGAGGACGGCGGTCGCCTCGGCGTCGAGTCGAGAGGAGCAAGGGCCGCAGGACGGACCGAGTCGCAGGCCAGTCCGCGCGGGGCCGTCTCCGATCGGCGCGGGCGCGCTGCGATCGGGTGGTGTCGACGATGTCGGTGAGGGCGGCGGCGACCCGCGGAGCAAGCTCGACGCGGGGACCGGCAAAGGTTCTCTGCGATGACCGACCGGCCCGGCTCGGGCTTCCGCGGGACCGCCTCAGGCCTTCGGCGGGGCGCGGCGGCCCCGTCGCGCGCCCCGGACGCAAAGGGTCCGAGGCGGGAACACGCTCACGAGGATGCGGCGGAGCATCCCCGGGTTCCGGTCAGACGCTGCTCAGCAGGAACATCAGGGCCGTCGTGGCGACCGTGGTGCTGAGGAAGCCGCACAGGGCGGCGGCGAAGGACGGGCCGGTGGGAGCGGATTGGCGCTGAGCGGTCAGGTCGGTGGTGAGGGGCGCGGTCATGGCGGATCCTGTCGGCGACTCGCGGGTCGCATCTGTGGTTACGGTGCGGTGAAGCTGGGCCGGAGGCTGTGCGCAGCCGCACCTGGGCGGCGGCGCGCGCTGTCAGTCGCAGCGGTTGATGCGCTTGGCGATGCGCAGGTTGCGCAGCTCGCTGCGCAGGTCGATCGCGATCACGCCGGCCCCGCAATCGTCGAAGGCGTCGCGGGCGTCGTTATAGCGGTCACCGACCTCGTCGAGGGTATCGCAGACCCGGTCGTGGTTGCCGAGCCGGGCTTCCTGGCGTGCCTGGTAGCGCAGCGCCACGGCCTCATCGACCTTGCGGCGCGCCTCGATGCAGGCGGGTGCCGCGAACGCGGTCTGCGCGGTGAGAACAAGTCCCGGGATGATCAGGACGGCGCGGATCAAAGGGTTCATGGACAAACCGTTTCGGACAGACCGCTGCGGATCGACGGGCCGGAAAGGCCTGATGATCGTGATTCGGTGTGGTCGGCGCGGGGATCATTCGGAGGTTAGACTTGCGGGCTGACCAGCAGCCCGTCTGATTGTCCTTCAAACGGCAGAGCTAAGCCGATGGTTCCGTGGATATGGTCTTTCGACCGCGCTTGCGGGAGACGAGAATCTCTTCGAGGCTGACGGGCTGGAATGCCTGCGCATCGACGCCGACATCGTATTGTCTCGGAATCGGCTTGAGCTGCCCGTGCGAGTGGCCGTGCAGGTTGAGCACGCCGCGCCCGATGCCGTTCCAGGTCCGGAACGCGTAGTGGCAGAGGACGAGCGCCCGGCCCGACACCACCGTCTCGGCATAGTGGCCGGTCCAGGCCCAGCCCGGCGCGGCCAAGGTCGCCGCCCCGTCGTTGTTGCCGATGATGAGGCGTTTGACGCCGTTCAGCCCGGCGAGGATCGCCCGCATCTCGGCCTCGGGCGGGCCCAGCGCGAAATCGCCGAGATGCCAGACCTCGTCCTCCGGGCCGACGCGGGCATTCCAGGCGGCGATCAGGGCGGCATCGTGATCGGCGAGGCTCGCGAAGGGACGCCGGTCGAGCCGCAGGATGCGCGGATCCCCGAAATGGGTGTCGCTCGTGAAGAAGACCGCCATGCCCGATCCGGTACGCCTCGCCGAGCGCTGCGCCCGTGTCGCGGCAGCCGCCCTTTTTGGATGGACTCCCGACCGGCGAGCCGGTAACACAAGCACCGCGCGGGCGTAGTTCAGTGGTAGAACGTCAGCTTCCCAAGCTGAATGTCGTCGGTTCGATCCCGATCGCCCGCTCCAAAAATCTCCACGCCCCTCACGGACCGTCCGCGCTGCCAGTTCAGAGCGGAAGCTGGACGGAGAAGGTGGCCCCCGGCTGCCCGCTGCGACTGGGCACCGCGATCGAGCCGCCATGGGCGGCGAGGATCGTGCGGCAGATGCTGAGGCCGAGACCCAGTCCGTCTGCGCGCGTGGTGAAGAAGCCGTCGAACAGCTGGCCGACATGGTCGGGATCGATACCGGGCCCATTGTCGGCGACATCGATCCGGATCGCGCCGTCCTCCCGGACGATCTCGACCCGGATCATCGGTTCCGGCGTGCCGGCCTGGCGATGGATCTGGATCGCGTTCATCAGGAGGTTCACGAAGACCTGCTGCAACTGGATCCTGTCGGCCCGGATGATCAGATCCGCGCCCGACCCGACGACCTGCAGACCGATCGCGTTTCGGCTCAGTTCGTGCTGCACGAACTGAACGGATTCGGCGAGCACATCGGCGATCGCGACCGGGCTGTGCGTGCCGCCGCGCTTGGCTGCCATGCGGCGGGTGCGGTCGATGATGTCGCCAGCGCGCGCGACCTGATCGACGATGCGCTGGCACTGGCGCCGGAGCGTGTCGCGGTCGATGTCCTCCCCGTCGAGACGGCGCAGCATGGCGCTGGCGGTCATCCCGATCGAGGACAGGGGCTGGCCGATCTCGTGCGCGATCGAGGCGGAGAGCTCGCCCAGCGTCGAGATCCGGGAGACATGGGCCAGCTCGTCGCGCAGCGCGTCGAGGGAGGTCTGTCGCTGCACGTGCTCGGTGATGTCGACGAAGGAGGCGAGCCAGAAGCCAGAGGTCGTCCCGTCTGCCTTGGGCACGACGCAGAACAGGGTGTCGAAGCGCGATCCATCGATCCGGACGCTGCGGGCCTGCTGCTGGAACGACGTCGCCCCCCCCGCGAAGGCGCGCGCGGAATTGATCTGCGCGGTGCAGGATGGGTCGAAGAAGCGCTGGGTCCGCTGTCCGATCATGTCGGCGCGGCCGGCGGCACCGAACATCCGCACGGCCGCCTCGTTCACGTCGAGGATGATCATGCCGCGGCGCAGGCGGTCCGCGACGGCGGGATTGGCGTCGAGATGGCGCGACAGGTCCGCGACACCTGTGTTCCGAAGAGCGTCGAGCGCGGCGACCCGCTCGCGCGCATCGACCACGACGAACCCGATCGTCGAGACCTTCATGCAGACGAGGTACCAGGCGTCGTTCCAGTCGGTTTCGGTCGGGACGATCGACCCGCCCGCCGCTGCAGGACCGCTGCTCATGCCTCAGCTTCTCTCGAACGGATGCCGGTGCGACGCCGATCCGGCGGTATCAGGATCGGACGAGCCCAGGCAAATCCCGGTCCGGTCCCGCCCGCCGGAATCCGGAGCGGGACAGGCCGGGATGCCGGGCGCCGCATCCGGGCGCCTCATGCCCTGATGAAGGCCAGGAGGTCGGCGTTGATGATCTCGGGATGCGTCGTGCACATGCCGTGCGGCAGGCCTTCGTAGGTCTTCAGCGTGCCCTGCTTCAGGAGCGGGTGCGAGAGCAGCGCGGAATCGGCGATCGGCACGATCTGGTCGTCGGTGCCGTGCATCACGAGGACCGGCACGGTGATCGCTTTCAGATCCTCGGTGAAATCGGTCTCCGAGAAGGCCTTGATACAGTCGTACTGCGCCTTTGCGCCGCCGATCATGCCCTGGCGCCACCAGTTGCCGATCACGCCCTCCGAGGCTTGCGCGCCGGCGCGGTTGTAGCCGTAGAAGGGACCGGCGGGTACATCGCGGTAGAACTGCGCGCGGTTGGCCGCGAGCGCGGCGCGGAACCCGTCGAAGACCTCGATGGGCAGGCCGCCGGGATTGCGCTCGGACTTCACCATCACCGGCGGCACCGCCCCGATCAGCACGGCCTTCGCGACGCGGCCGGGCTCGGCACGGGCGACGTAGCGCGCGACCTCGCCCCCACCGGTCGAATGCCCGACATGGGTCGCGCCCCTGAGGTCGAGGGCGGCGGCGAGCGCAACGACGTCGGCCGCGTAGGTATCCATCTCGTTGCCGATGTCGGTCTGGGTCGAGCGGCCGTGGCCCCGCCGGTCATGCGCGATGACCCGGAAGCCCCGGCCGAGGAAGAACAGCATCTGGTTGTCCCAGTCGTCCGCGCTGAGCGGCCAGCCATGATGGAAGACGATCGCCTGCGCGTCCTTCGGACCCCAATCCTTGTAGAAGATCTGCGTGCCGTCCGCGATCGATACGAAACCCATGGCCGTCTCCACCAGTGCTCAGGAACGCGTTGCAGGTCTCGTCGGAGCGCCTGTCAGGCGCCCGACAGGCGGGCCTTGCTGAGGGGGAGGCTGCGCAGCCTCTGGCCGGTGAGCGCAGCCACCGCGTTGACGACCGCTGGCGGAACGCCCGGCAGGCCCGGCTCGCCGATGCCGCCCATCGGCGCTCCGCTCTCCACGATCGCCACATGCACACGCGGCATCCGCTCCCGGTCCAGGATCGGGTAGGCGTCGAAGTTCTTCGCCTGGCGCTGTCCGCCCTCATAGACGACCTGTTCCAGGAGCGTGGAGGAGAGGCCGAGAGCCGCCGCGCTCTCCACCTGCCGCTTCACGATAGCCGGGTTCACCACGCTGCCCGGATCGATCGCGATCCAGAGATCGTGCACCCGCGCCTCGCCATCCTTGAGCGAGACCTCGGCGATCGTCGCCGTCTCGGAACCGAAGGGCGAGGCCATCGACACGCCCCGCGCCCGCTTCGTGCCGTCCTCCGCCGTGAACGGCCCGCGTCTCCAGCCGCCCGCAAGATCGGCCACCGTCTTGAGGAGTGTCCGATGGCGCGCGCTGTCCTTCAGGAGTGCCATGCGCAGATCGTACGGATCTCTGCCCCCGGCCTGCGCGACCTCGTCGAGGAAGCTCTCATAGAAGTAGTCGTTCATCGAGTGTCCGACCGAGCGCCAGAACGCGATGGTGACGGGATGAGGCACCTTCACGTAGTCCAGCCGGCGGTTCGGGATCGCGTAGGGCTTCTTGTCGAGGCCCTCGACCACCGACGAATCCACCGGGGACTTGAACAGCGCTCCGAACCAGCGCCCGATCGGACCTTCGCCGACCGCCGTGGTCTGCAGCGCCATCGGCAGTCCGTCTGCCCCGAGCGCGGCCTTGAACCGGGCGAAGCTCAAGGGGCGGACGGCGTCCATGCCGAACTCCTCCTCGCGCGACCACAGCACACGCACCGGGCGGCCGGTGGCCTTGGCGAGCAGGATCGCCTGCGGGAAGGGGTTGGCCGGTCCGTAAAAGAAGTGTCGTCCGAAGAAGCCGCCGAGCATCGGCGAGTGGATGCGTACGCTGTCGGGCTGAACGCCCGCGACCTTGGCGGCGACCTGCTGGAACAGCTCCGGCATCTGGTTGGGGAGCCAGAGGTCGAGACTGCCGTCGGCGGCAAAGTGCGCGACCGCAGAGGGGGGTTCGAGCTGCGCGTGGGCGAGATAGGGCGCGTCGTACTCCGCCTCGACGATCCGGGGGGCCTTGGCGAAGGCGGCGGCCGTGTCGCCCTCCTGCTCGGCCGGTATGCCGGGCGCGGTCGAGCCCTTGAGCGCGGCCAGCATCGCGGCCGACGAGAAGCCGGCCGAGACCGTGTCGACGCCCTCCGGCGCGGGCTTGCTCCACGTGACGGCCAGCGCCTCTGCGCCCTTGCGGGCCCGCCACCACGTGTCGGCCACGACAGCCACCGCGCCCGGCAACCGGTGGACCCCGTGGACGCCCGGCATGGCCCGGATTTCGGCCTCGTTGGTGATCGCTTCGGGCTCCGTGCCGAGATGGGGGGCGTGCTGCACGGCGGCCTGCAGCATACCGTCGAGGCGGATATCGATGCTGTAGACGGCCCGGCCGGTGGACTTGTCGCGCATGTCGAGGCGCTGGACCGGCTTGCCGATCCAGCGGAAGCGCGCTGGATCCTTCAGCGGCACGTCGTCCCGCGGCTGCAGGGCGAGCGCGGCCGCCGCGAGTTCGCCGTAGCCCAGCGCGCGGCCAGAGGCGGCGTGGATCACGCGCCCGTCCTCGGTGGTCAGCGAGGCCTGGGGCACGGAGAGCTTGGCGGCGGCCGCCCGCAGCAGCATCTCGCGGGCCGTGGCGCCGAGTCGCCGCATCGCCTCGAAGCTCGAGCGGGTGGAGAACGAGCCGCCCGTCATGCGTAGCCCGTTGACGACCGCGTAGTCCGGGCCGGGCGGGGCGCACTCCACGGCGAAGCGCCCGGGGTCGAGGTCGAGTTCCTCGCCGATGGTCTGAGCGAGACCCGTGTTGATGCCCTGTCCACCCTCCACGAAAGGGCTCAGCAGGCGGACGGAGTTGTCGGGGCGGATCTCGAGAAAGGCGGCCACGCGCGTCCCGGGCTTGGGCGCGACGGCGGCCGGTCCCTCGGCGCGGGTCTGGGCAACGGCGGGCGAGAGCCGCATGCCGACGCCGAGAAGGAGCGCACCGGAGGCCGCGCCGAGAAAGGTGCGGCGCGAGAGGTTGCGGACGGGCTCGCGATCGGAGCGGGACAGGGGGGAGAGCGCGTTCACCGGATCCTCCCTCAGGCCGCAGCCTGCCGCACAGCGGCGGCGATGGCGTTGTAGGTGCCGCACCGGCAGAGATTGGTCATCGCGCCCGCGATGTCGTCCTCGGTGGGCTTGGGCGTCTGCTTGAGGAGGCCCGTCGCGGCCATGACCTGGCCCGATTGGCAGTAGCCGCATTGCGGCACCTCGATCCCCACCCAGGCGGCGACCACGCGGGCGCCGACCGGATCCTGCTCGATCGCCTCGATCGTGGTGATCGTCTGATCACCAACGCTCTCCACCGGCACTTGGCAGGAGCGGGCGGCCTGACCGTCGAGGAGAATCGTGCAGGCCCCGCACTGCCCGATGCCGCAGCCATACTTGGTGCCGGTCATCCCGAGGCTGTCGCGCAGGACGAAGAGCAGCGGCGTGTCGGGCTCTGCCTCGACCGTGAAGGGCTGTGCGTTGATCGTCAGAGTGATCATCGGTCGACCTCATGGAAACAGGGCGGCCGCGTCCCGCAGGTGGGGCGCAACGGCTGCGGCTGGAGCCGTGCCCGATCGCACTGCAATCGGGAGCGGCTCTGAGTCCTTGTTTTGGCGCGCTCCCTTTCGCCGAACCGGTATCCACTTCGGCGGAGAGCGCTCTCGGTCCTGTGCAACGAGGGGTACTGCCGTCGCTGTCCGCGCGAAATCATACGAAGGTTAGGGGTGCTCACACGAAGAGGTGCCCGACCGAGCACCCTTTCCCAGGATCGCACCGGACGACGACAATGCAGCGGGCTCGCATCGCGCCTATGAAACCTTCGTATGATGGCGATTGCGGAAAGTGTGATCCTGGTCAAACCAGTCAGCGATAGAGCCGGATCTCTCTAAATCCCAGTCTATACCTGATGTCGAGCTGCAGATCGTAGTCTGCACACGGCAGTAGGATCGACTTGGCAGGGAGACAGAGAATGAAACTCACCGGCAACACGATGCTCATCACCGGCGGCACCTCCGGAATCGGCCGCGGCTTCGCCGAAGCCTTTTACCGGCTCGGCAACCAGGTGATCATCGCGGGCCGCCGCCGCGCGCTCCTCGACGCGGTGACCGAGGCCAATCCCGGCATGCGATCGGTCGAGCTCGACATCGCCGATCCCGGGGCGATCGAGGCGGTTGCGGCCGGAATCATCGCCGAGTTCCCGACGCTCAACGTGCTGTTCAACAATGCCGGCATCATGCCCTTCGACGACGCGTCCGGTCCGATGGATGACGCGGTCGTTCAGGCGGTCCTGACGACGAACCTGCTCGGCCCGATCCGGATGACCTCGGCCCTGATCGAGCACCTGAAGGCGCAGCCGCGGGCGACGATCATCAACAACACGTCGGTCCTGGCCTTCATGCCGCTCGCCAGCACGGCGGTGTACTCGGCCAGCAAGGCCGCGCTCCACGCCTACACGCTGTCGCAGCGCTTCATGCTGCGCGAGACCTGCGTCACGGTGCAGGAGATCGCGCCGCCCTGGGTCGATACCGGCTTGGTCGGGAAGAGCGGCGATCCCCGCGCCATGCCGCTCGACACCTTCATCGCCGAGACCATGGCGGGACTTGCCACCGAGGCCGAGGAAGTCGTGGTCGAGGCGGCGCGTCCGGTGCGGGCCAATCCCGGCGCGCACGAGCACGCGATGATCAACGCCTTCAACGCCTCGCTGATCGCCAATCCGATCGCGGTCTGAGGCAGGCGTTCCGCCATCCACAACTCAACCGCTTGATCAGACGCGAATGCAACCTGTAAGCACAGCCTCGGCAGGACAGCCTGGCAGGGACTCGCAGGGGCTCGTCGATGACGATGGCAGGCAACATCCGGGGTGCCACGGCCAAGCCGATGACCGACACGGTCACCCCGCTGGTGGTCATCGTCGAGGACGACGAGGGTGTCCGGGACGGCTTGCAGGACCTCCTGCGCTCCGTCGGCCTGGACTCCCTCGCTTACGGATCGACCGGCGATCTCCTCGCAGCAGCCCTGCCGGACCGGCCCGGCTGCCTGATCCTCGACGTGCGGCTGCCGGGTTCGAGCGGCCTCGACCTCCAGGCGAAGCTCGCCGCGCGGGGCAACCGCATGCCGATCATCTTCATGACAGGACACGGCGACATCCCGATGAGCGTCCAGGCCATGAAGGCCGGCGCCCTGGACTTTCTGACCAAGCCTTTCCGTGATCAGGACATGCTCGACGCGATCGCCGTGGCGATCGAGCGGGATCGAGCCCGGCGCGCGTCGAGCGCCGGCGTCGCCGAACTCGAAGCCCTGGCGGCAACTCTGACGGCGCGCGAGGCCGAGGTCATGCAGCACGTCGTCAGGGGATTGCTCAACAAGCAGATCGCCCATGCGCTGGGCATCAGCGAGATCACGGTCAAGATCCACCGCGGCAACGTCATGCGGAAGATGGGGGCTGGATCCGTGGCTGATCTCGTACGCAAGACGGAATTGCTGAAGGCGCCTGCGAGCGCGTAGCGCCGTTGCTCCGAGGCGCCCTCATTCGCTGAACCGGGAACCACGTCGGTGGCTAAAGCTCTCGCTCGGCCGCTCCTGCGATCCTGCCCACGCTGAAGCGCTCCAGCGCCATGGTCGGCGTGCTGCCAGCCGCATAGCTCCGTAGGCTTACAGCCGCCTCAGGAAATCAATTCTGCGCGACTGGACGCGGAAGAATTGAGTTTTTCCCCCTAAAAACCGAACTGAAGACTGCCCAACGCCCCTGTCTGGCGACTCTCGACTCGCTGAAATGCGTGTCAGTCGGCGCATCAGACCAACGTATAATATCGTTGGATCGACGGCGGGTTCACTGAAGTTGGAACGATGTCGCTTCGAGAGGCGCCGAAGGGGAAAGCCGTGTCGATCGGGAAGAAGGCGGTTGCGGTCGTGGACGACGACGAGGCGGTTCTGGACGCGACGTCCAGCTTCCTCGAGGCGTTGGGCTACAACGCGCTCGCGTTCCGTTCGGGCGAAGCATTCCTGGCCTCGGATGCGGGTGGCGATGTCTCCTGCCTCCTGACCGACGTGAACATGCCGGGGATCAGCGGTCTCGAACTGCAGGACCGCGTCCGGCAACTGCGACCCACGCTCCCGATCATCCTGATGACCGCGCTGACCGACGACGCGCTCCGGCGGCGCGCCTGTGCCGGCGGTGCCCGAGATCTGCTTCGTAAGCCGCTCGCGGCCGACGATCTGATCCGTTGTCTCGAAGCCACGCTCGGATCCTGAGACCCGGCTGCCGAAGCGTCGTCGCGAAGACAAGCGGCCGTTTCGTTGGCGTGGGCCGGAAGTCTATCGATGGTGCGTATCGGCGGATCTGCGTCTGCTCGCTGAAAAGCGGCGATCCACCTCGTCCGAATCTGGGCTTGCGGTGGTTTGAGCGCCCCCTCGCTTCCACAGGCCTCGAACGATGCCGCGTGGACTCACGCAATAGGCCGCCGAAGGTGGGCCGCGCGTACTCGGAATCTCAAATGTAGGTCGAGGCGAGGGCCGGAGAGCCTTCGAGTGCGTGGGCGAGCGCTTCCAGGCCATGCGTGATCTGCTGCCGGGTCGAGGGGCCGCCGAGGCAGAGGCGCACCGCTTCCGGGGGTGTGCCGGCCACGCAGAAGGGATCGCTACCGACGACGCCGAGCCCCGCCGCCCTCCCCTGGCTCGCGAAGGCCGAACGCGTCCAGCCCTCCGGTAGGGTGATCCAGACGTGGAAGCCATGGGGATCGGCGGTGTAGGTCTCGGCAGGAAGCAGCGCGGCCGCGATGCGCTGGCGCGCCGCCGATTCCTCGCGGACGAATTGCACGATCGCATCCGCCGTGCCGTCCATGATCCAGCGCGTCGCCAGGGCCGTGGAGATCGGCGATGCCATGACGGTCGCGGCCCGTAGCGCGCCCGCCAGCGGCAGGGCGGACCGGGCGCTCGGGGGCACTAGGAAGGCGAGGCGAAGCCCGGCGCCCAGGCATTTGGCCAGCCCGGCCACATAATAGGTGATCTCGGGTGCGAGTTCGGCGAAGCTCGGCGGCGGTGCCGGGCAGATGCGCGCGTAGGCATCGTCCTCGATGATGCTGACGGCATAGCGCCGTGCCACCGCGATGATCGCCTCCCGCCGCGCGCGGGACAGGGTCGCAGTGGTCGGATTCTGCAACAGCGGGTTCAGGTAGATGGCCTTCGGTGCGACCCGGGTGCAGGCCGCCGCGAAGGCGTCGGGGTCGACTCCGTGCCGGTCCATAGGAAGGTCGACGAGACTCAACCTCAGATGTGCCGCGAGCGCGCGGATGCCCGGGTAGGTGATCCGCTCGGCGCAGATGGTGTCACCCGGCGCGGCGACCTGACCGAGCACGCTGGACAGGGCGCTGTGGGCGCCAGGGCAGATCAGCAGGCGCTCCCGCGTCGTCTCGACTCCGCGGCCCTTGAGCCATCGCAGCGCAGCCTCCTTGTCGTCGTCGGTCCCGCCGAAGCCCTGGTAGCGCAGGAGGTTGATGAGGTCTCCGGAGAGTTCGGCGAGCGAGGCCTGCATCCGTCCCCGCAGGCCGGGGGCATCGGGCTCCGGCGGAAGGTTCATGGTGAAATCGACCGGCCCGATCCGTGGCGCGCCGGCGGCACTCGCCGAACGGGCAGAGAGGGCCGGATCGACGACGAAGGTTCCCTGGCCGACACGTCCCTCGATCAGGCCGCGCTTATGAGCCTCGACATAGCCGCGGGACACCGTCGTGAAGTTCAGGCCGAGCACCTCGGCGAGGGCGCGCTGGGTCGGCAGGCGCGTGCCCGGATTCAAGCGCCCCGTTCTGATGTCATCCGCCAGGGACTCGGTGATCGCCAGGTAGTGCGGCTTGCCCCAGCGCTTCAGGTCCGGCGTCCAGATCACGGTCATGCCGTCCCGGGGGTTCATCGACCCTCCTATGCCTGTCGCCGCCATCCGCTCCGTGCCTGCGCCATGAATATGCGATCAATGTTCGATTGTATGGCTAGCAAGTGCCGTACCGCGCCGAGGTCTCGAGGGGGAACTCAGGCCATCCATACAATGCCAACAATTGCCGGGCGTCGAATGCGCAGATGTTGACTACGCGATGCGCAGATTTTGCTTCCAAAACGAGCGTGATTCGATTGGCAAGTGAAAGCCGAGGCTTGGGTCATTGATTGCATAATTGTATGCATACGACTTCGGAGCATTGACTGACTCATTGATCGGCGTGGGCATGGCACACCGCTTGCCATGAAGGTGCTGTCGCCGCTGGCAGCCCTGCCTGCCGCGGTTCCATCCTTCAAGGAGAGAGCAATGCCTGCCGTGAACCGCGAGCCTCATAAGAAGGGCGATGTCCTGGTCGACTACGAGGAGAAGGTCTTCGAGGACGTGAAGGCAGAGCCGGGACAGAAGGCGCTCGTCACCTTCCACACCGTCGCCTTCGAGGGCTCGATCGGCCTGGTGAACCTGCTCCAGGCCACCCGGCTGCAGCGCAAGGGCTTCGACACCTCGATCCTGCTCTACGGCCCCGGCATCACGCTCGGCGTCCAGCGCGGCTTCCCGCGGCTCGGCGACGAAGCCTTCCCCGGCCACCTCAACTTCAACAACCAGCTCGAGAAGTTCATGGCCGAGGGCGGCAAGGTCTATGCCTGCCGGTTCTCGACACAGGCCCTGTACGGGCATGGCGAAGCGGCCTTCATCGAGGGCATCCGCATGATCAACCCCCTCGACGTCCTCGACTGCATCCTCCTGCACAAGCGCGACAACGCGGTGATCATCGACACCTGGACCGTCTGAGCGGGCCTTCGGGTCCGTCGACCGGGGATGTCGCATCCGGCGGCCGTGCGACGCGGCCGCCGCCTCAACCGGAGGATCAGCTATGTCAGAGAACCGGATCGTGCGGGCCGCCGCCGTCCAGATCGCGCCGGACCTCGACCGGCCGGACGGCACCCTGGAGCGCGTGCTGAACGCCATCGACGAGGCTGCCGCCAAGGGCGCGCGCTTCCTGGTCTTTCCGGAGACCTTCGTTCCCTACTACCCCTACTTCTCCTTCGTCCTGCCGCCCGCGCTGCAGGGGGCCGAGCACCTCAAGCTCTATGAGCGGGCGCCGACCGTCCCGGGCCCGGTGACCCAGGCGGTCGCCGCTGCGGCGCGGCGGCACGGTGCCGTGGTGGTGCTCGGTGTGAACGAGCGTGACCACGGCTCGCTCTACAACACGCAGCTGATCTTCGACGCCGATGGCAGTCTGAAGCTCAAGCGCCGCAAGATCACGCCGACCTACCACGAGCGCATGATCTGGGGTCAGGGCGACGGTGCCGGTCTCGACGTGGTCGAGACCGCGGTGGGCCGTGTCGGCGCGCTCGCTTGCTGGGAGCACTACAACCCGCTCGCCCGCTACGCGCTCATGGCGCGCCACGAGGAGATCCACGCCGCGCAGTTCCCGGGCTCGCTCGTCGGCCAGATCTTCGCCGACCAGATGGAGGTGACGATCCGCCACCACGCCCTGGAGGCGGCCTGCTTCGTGGTCAACGCCACCGGCTGGCTCAGCGACGAGCAGGTGGCTCAGGTCTGTCCGGACGAGCGCCTGCGCGGCGCCTGCCGGGGCGGCAACTGCACCGCGATCGTCTCGCCCGAGGGCAAGCATCTCGCGGATCCGCTGGGGCCCGGTGAGGGCATCCTGATCGCCGACATGGACCTCGCGCTGGTGACCAAGCGCAAGCGGATGATGGACTCGGTCGGCCACTACGCCCGGCCCGAGCTCCTCAGCCTCGTCCACGACGACCGTCCGGCCCCGTTCGTGCACCAGCCGATCCGTTCCCAGACCGTTTCCCGGAGCCTCGACCATGAGCAGCAGCCCGCTTCCGACGAGCCTTCCCGCGTTTCCGCCGGTCGTGGCGGGGCTGGTCGGGATGCCGACGGAGCGCCTGATCAACGCGTTGCAGTCCTACGGCGTTAGGCTCGCCGATAGCCGCGCCGGGGCGCCGAGCCGCCGTGGCGGCGCCGGCCCATCCGACCACAAGGCGATGACCATCGCGGGCCGTACCGTGATGGTGCCGGTCCACACCGAGGCCGCCTTCGACTCGCCCTTCCTCGTGCGCCGCCCGGACGCCGACGGGGTCTCGGTGATCGAGCACGAGGGCGTGGTCATCGGACGGGCGACCTTCCCCGGTAAGCCCCGCTTCTACGCCCTGTCGACCTTCGACGGCGTGCCTTACTCGAAGATCGCGGTGCTGCACGGACGCGACGTGCTCGCCACCACCGTGCTGCAGACCTGCATCCGCTACCAGAGCCGCACCAAGACCTGCCAGTTCTGCTCGATCGGACAGTCGCTCGCCGCCGGCCGCACCGTCGCGCACAAGACGCCCGAGCAACTCGCCGAGGTCGCCCGCGCCGCCGTCCTGCTCGACGGCGTCAAGCACATGGTGATGACGACGGGCACCCCGAACGCGACCGACCGGGGCGCGGCCGTGCTCTGCGAGAGTGCCTTCGCGGTGAAGGCGGCGGTCGACCTGCCGATCCAGGCCCAGTGCGAACCACCGGACGACGACCGCTGGTTCGAGCGAATGAAGGCCTCGGGCATCGACGCCCTCGGGATGCACCTGGAAGCCGTGACTCCGGAGGTCCGCGCCCGGATCATGCCGGGCAAGGCGGGCGTGCCGCTGGAACGGTACGACGAGGCTTTCGCGGCCGCCGTGCCGGTCTTCGGGCGGGGCCAAGTCTCGACCTATATCCTCGCCGGGCTCGGCGACACGCCGGAGGACATCCTGACGATGGCCGAGCGCCTGATCGGGATGGGCGTCTACCCCTTCGTGGTGCCGTTCGTGCCGATTTCCGGCACCCCGCTGGAGAGCCACCCGGCCCCCGGCCCCGACTTTATGCACGCCATCCTGAAGCCTCTGGCGGACATGCTGGCCGGCGCGAATCTGCGCTCGACCGATATCAAGGCCGGATGCGGGCGCTGCGGGGCCTGCTCGGCGCTCTCCACCTACGAGCGCGCGGCGGTGACGGCATGATCCTCGAACCCGTCCAGCCGTTCCGTCCGAGCCACTTCCGGGTGAAGTTCGCGGTCGCGCCTTGGGAGCGGCGCGCCTGCGCGGCGCTTCGCCGCCAGGTCTTCTGCACGGAGCAGGGTCTCTTCGTGGAGGACGACCGCGATGCCATCGATGCGCAGGCCATCCCGATCTGCGCCCTCTCGACGCTTGCCGGCGACGCCGACGCCGTCGTCGGGACCGTGCGCATCCACGAGGTGGCCGAGCGTCGCGGCGAATGGTGGGGCTCGCGGCTTGCCGTCGCCAGAGCCTTTCGCGGCACGGCCGCGCTCGGCGCCGGCCTGATCCAGGTCGCCGTCTCGTCGGCCCATGCCCGCGGCTGCACCCGTTTCCTCGCCCATGTGCAGGAGCGGAACGTGCCGCTGTTTCAGGCCCTGCATTGGGCAAGCCTCGACACGCTCGTACTCCACGGGCACCCGCATCACCTGATGCAGGCGGACCTCGCGGCCTACCCGCCGATGGACGATCCGGAGCACGGACTCGTCACCTTCCGCAGGGCCGCATGATGGGGGCGCCGTTCGACCTCATGGCCCTGGCCCGGCAGATCCGGGACGCGCGCGGCGTCGCGCATAAGCGCGACATCGACGCCGTGGTCGCGCGGCTCGGGCTCGGCAGTCGGCACGCCGCCGTGCCGGTCGGCGACGATTGCGCCGCCATCCCCGACGGCGACGGCCACCTGCTCTTCGCCATCGAGGGCTTCCTCGACAGCTTCGTCGCCGCTGACCCTTACTTTGCGGGCTATTGCGGGATCATGGTCAACCTGAGCGACGTGGCCGCCATGGGCGGGCGTCCGCTCGCGGTCGTCGACGCCCTCTGGAGCCGGGACGCCGCGGCCGCTGACCCGATCCTGGTCGGATTGTCCGACGCGGCCGCGCTCTACGGCGTGCCCGTGGTCGGCGGACATACCAATACGCGGGCGGAGGCCGGCAATCTGGCGGTCGCCGTGCTCGGCCGAGCCGGCCCGCGCCTCCTGACGAGCTTCGACGCGGCGCCGGGCGACGACCTCGTCGCCGCGATCGACCTGCGGGGACGCTTCCGTGAACCGCATCCCTACTGGGACGCCTCGACCGGCGCGCCGGGCGAACGCCTGCGTGGCGACCTGGCTGTCCTACCCGGGCTCGCCGAGGACGGCCTGTGTCGGGCTGCCAAGGACATCAGCATGGCCGGCGTCGTCGGCACGGCCCTGATGCTGCTCGAATGCTCGAAGGTCGGTGGCGTGATCGACCTCGACGCCATCCCGAGGCCGGACCACGTCCCCCTCGCGCGCTGGCTGACCGCCTTCCCGAGCTTCGGCTACCTGCTGAGCCTGCGTCCCGACCACACGCCGGCCGTGCTCGCGCGCTTCGCGGAGCGCGGGATCGCGAGCGCGCGGATCGGGCGCCTCGATACGAGCCGGGTTGCCCGGGTCCGTGACCCCGTGGGCGACGAGGCCGTGGTCTGGGATTTCGCGGCGAGCCCGCTCATCGGCTGCGGCCGGGACAGCCCTGGGGCCGCACCATGACGCCCCTGCGCATCGCCATCCTGACCCACTCGACGAACCCACGCGGCGGCGTCGCCCATTGTCTCGCGCTGGCCGAGGCGCTCTGCGCCCACGGCCACGAGGCGGCGGTCCATGCGCCCGACCCCGCCGGTCGCGGCTTCTTCCGGGACGCCGCCTGCCCCACGGTGCCGGTCGCCGCTCAGCCGGTCAACGGCACGACGGTCGACCTCGTTCGGGCCCGCATCAACGACTACCTGCGCCACTTCTCGACGCCGGCCGCCTGCGACTTCGACCTCTTCCACGCTCATGACGGCATCGGCGGCAATGCGCTCGCGACCCTGAAGCACCGGCGCCTGATCCCGGGCTTCGTGCGCACGGTCCATCACGTCGACAGCTTCTCCGATCCCGTGCTCGCGGAGTGGCAGGACCGCTCGATCCGTGAGGCCACGCGCCTGCTCTGCGTCAGCCGGACCTGGGCCGACTGGATCAGGGACGACCTCGGTGCCGAGGCCGACATCGTGGGGAACGGGGTGGACCTTTCGGTCTATCGCACCGAGCCGACCGGGGCTGACACGGCCTTGCGCCAGCGCTGGGGCCTCGGCCCGGGGCCGGTGATCCTCAGCGTCGGCGGCTTCGAGCAGCGCAAGAACACCCTCGGCATCATCGCGGCCTTCGCCCGTCTGCGAGGGCGTCACCCGAGGGCGCAACTCGTCATCGCCGGCGGCGCCTCGCTCCTCGACCATGCCGCCTATCGTGCCCATTGCCGCGCGGCCCTGGCGTCCGCGGGCCTGGAGGTTGGCCGAGGCTCGGCCGTCATCGAGACGGGCCCCGTCCCGCAAGCCGACATGCCAGCCCTCTACCGGGTCGCCGATGTGCTGGCCTTCGCGTCCTGGACGGAGGGCTTCGGCCTCTGCGTGCTGGAGGCGATGGCCTGCGGCACACCCGCCATTGTGTCCCGGCGCGCGCCCTTCACCGAGTATCTGGGGGCGACCGATGCCCTCTTCGTCGACCCGGCCGATCCCGACGCCATCGCCGCCGCAATGGCGCAAGCCCTCGCGTCGGACGTCCGCTCGCGACTCCGGTCCGCAGGTCTGGTCCGGTCCGCCGCCAACAGCTGGCGCGCCTGCGCGGAACGCCACCTCGAGACCTACGCGGCCTGCGCCCGCGCCCGCCAGGAGCCGATCCATGCCTGAGATGCGCTTCCACGTCCGCTGGCCCGACGGTCGGCGCGAGGCCTGCTACTCGCCCTCCTTCGTCGTGAAGGACTACCTCAAACCGGGCGAGAGCTACCCCCTCGACGAGTTCGTCGAGAAGTCCCGTGTGGCCCTGAACATCGCGAGCGAGCGGGTGCGCGAGAAGTACGGCTTCGCCTGCTCGTCCGCCATGGATCAACTCGCCCGGATCGAGGCCGCCGCGAAGCGGCAGGTGCGCGGTGGCCACGTCACCGTCGAGTCCTTCGACCCTTGAGCCTGCGCCCTTTCCCCGACCCTCACGGAGCCAGAGCCATGACCTCCACCCCCCGTCATGTCCCGGTCGCTATCGTCGGCGGCGGCCAGGCCGGCCTCTCGGTCAGCCACCACCTCAAGCAGCGCGGCATCGAGCATCTCGTCTTCGAGAAGAAGACCGCCGCGCATACCTGGGAGACCCAGCGCTGGGATACGTTCTGCCTCGTCACGCCGAACTGGCAGTGCGATCTGCCGGGCCACGCCTACGACGGACCGGACCCGGACGGGTTCATGACGAAGGACGAGATCGTCGCCTACCTCAGGGCCTTCGTGGCCAAGGTGAAGCCGCCGATCCACGAAGGCGTCGCGGTCACGCGCGTTGCCCGACGCGAGGACGGCATCTTCGCGGTCCAGACCTCGGAGGGCGACTACACCGCGGACGGGGTCGTTGTCGCCTCCGGCGGCTATCACACCCCGATCATCCCACGCATGGCCGAGAAGCTGCCGGCCTCGATCACGCAGATCCACTCGAACCAGTACCGCAATCCGGCCCAATTGCCCGAGGGCGAGGTGCTCGTCGTCGGCTCCGGTCAGTCCGGTGCGCAGATCGCCGAGGACCTGCATCTCGCTGGCCGCAAGGTGCACCTCGCGGTCGGCGACGCACCGCGTTGCGCCCGGTTCTACCGCGGCCGCGACGTCGTCACCTGGCTCGCCGACATGGGCTACTACGAGATGACCGTCGACAACCATCCGCTCCGCGACGGCGTCCGCGACAACACCAACCACTACGTGACCGGGCGCGACGGGGGACGCGACATCGACCTGCGCCGCTTCGCCATCGAGGGCATGCGGCTCTACGGCCTGATGGAGGACTACCAGGACGGCAGCTTGCGCTTCCGCGACGACCTCAAGCGCTCGCTCGACCAGGCCGACCGGACCTATAACGGCATCAACGCGGCCATCGACAAGCACATCGCCGAGATGGGCATCGATGCGCCGGCGCAGGCGCATTACACGCCCGTCTGGGAGCCGGGCGAGCCGGTTCTGAGCCTCACCCTCGAAGGCTCCGGCATCACCAGCATCGTCTGGTGCATCGGCTTCACGCCCGACTTCCGCTGGCTCGACGCCTCGGTGTTCAACGGCGCGGGCAACCCGAAGCACAAGCGTGGCGTCACCAACGAGGACGGCGTCTACTTCATCGGGTTGCCGTGGCTGAACACCTGGGGCTCGGGGCGGTTCGGGGCGGTCGGACGCGACGCCGAATACCTCGTCCAGGTGATCCAGAAGCGCCTCGGCGCCGAGCGGGCCGATCTCAAGGTCGCGGTCTGACCCGACCGGGCCTTCGAGCGCGCTGTATGATCCGTGGACGCCGGTGCCGCCGGCGGAAGGACGTGCTCCATGGATCGCCGGAGCGCGGGGACCGGGACGCTGCGGCATGTCAGGATCGCGTGTCGGCCGGCGGGGCGGTCTCGTCGGAGAGGCCGACCTTGATCCAAACGAAGAAGGCGAGCAGTGCCACCGGCAGACCGATCAGGGAGGTTCCGACGAAGAACCACGTGAAGCCCGTCCGCTCGACGACGAAGCCCGATAGGCCGGCAAGTATGCTGCCCGGAAACGCACAGAGGGACGTCAGGAGCCCGAACTGGCTGGCGGCATGCTCGGTCGAGGCGAGCGTCGACATGTAGGTGATGAGCACGACGGAGGCGAACGCATAGGCGAACCCATCGATGCCGACGGTCACCGCGAAGGTCCAGAAGGCCGCCCCGCCATCGCCTCCATGGGCGGCGAGGTAGGCGAGGCTCAAGTGAGACGCCGAGCCTGCGACGGTGCCGATGAGCAGGCTCGGAAACATGCCGATCCGTGGGATCAGCGCGCCGGCCAGGAAGGTGCCGCCGAGCCCGATCCAGAAGCCGAACAGTTTGGTGACGGTGGCGATGTCGGTGTTCGAGAAGCCCTGGTGCTTGAACAGCGGGATTGCCATGGCGCTCGCGACATAGCCCGGCATGCGGAAGCCGGCGATCAGGAGAAGGATGGCGGGTGCCATCGGGCCGAGCCGGCCGAGGAGTTCGCGGATGGGAGCCCAGACGGTGTCCACGAAGCCGGCCCGGGGCGGGTGCGGACGCTTGTCCGATGATGGCTCGGGCGCGAGCACGGCGGCGACCATGCCGACGGACATCAGTGCGCCCATGGCGAGATAGGCGCCGCGCCATCCGAGTCTGTCAGCGAGCAACAGCGCTCCGGCCCCGGCCGCGAGATTGCCGAGACGCCAGCCGATCTCCGTCCAGGAGGAGAGAACCGCCTGCTTCTCGGGAGGCCGCACGCTCGTGATGCGCCAGCCATCAATGACGAGGTCGAGCGTTGCGCCCGCGAAGCCGAGAGCCAGCGAGAAACCGATCGTCCAGGCGAGCCACTGGGCCGGATCGCCGAACGCGATCCCGACGAGCATTGCCATGACGCCCGATTGCGCCACGACGATCCAGCCGCGCCGTCGGCCGAGGACTCGCCCCAACAGAGGCGGATCGTAGCGGTCCAGGAACGGTGCCCACACGAACTTGAACTTGTAGGCGAGGGTCAACTCGCTGAGCAGTCCGATCGCGGCGATCGAGACGCCCGCGTCGGACAGCCACGCGGATTGGGTGGCGTAGACGAGCAGGAACGGAATTCCGGAGGTGAAGCCGAGCCCGAGGGCCGGAGCGATCCGCCGGTCGGTGAACAAGGCCGACCAGAACGGCGTCCTCTCGGGGCGGGCGTAGGAGGTTGGCGTCATCCTCGATCCATCCTGCGGCCGATCTGCGTCGAGGAGCGAGCGCGGCTCCGCGCCATGAACAGCTCGGCGCATAGGGCCGTTCCCAAGGCGTCGGCCGTGGGCCCCGCAAGTGGGGCACCCCTCCCCTCCCCTCTTCTGCCCCTCGCAAACGGGACGGCGAGCAGGAGCGAGAAATGCGATTGACAGGGGGGAGGCCGTGCCCTAGTACGGCGCTCCCGACGCGGCGCCGAAGCAACGGTGTCCGCCGGGACAGACTTTCATAGATGAGATCGAGCAGCGTCTGGCGTTAGCCAAGGTCATGTTTGGTCTATTTATGTAGGCACCTTCTCTGGTGCAGCTCTTTGACAAGTGAATGACGAGAAAGAGAAGCGTGGGCGGCGTGTGTCCTTGCGGATCTGGATGTGGGGTTTCGGCCCTGGGTTCGGATCGTGAGAT
>NZ_CABFPH010000009.1 GCF_902141845.1 Methylobacterium symbioticum
CGTGGCCGCCGCGGTGGTCGCGGCCGCTCCGACCAGCGCGGTCGCGAGGACGGCGCCGACGAGGCGGGCGAGGAGACGGACGCGGAGGCCGAGCGCGAGGAGGCCATCGCGGCCCTGGCGCCCGAGGAGCCGGTCAGCGCCGAGGCCCTGGCCGCTTCCGCCGAGACGCCGGCCGCGCCGGTCCCGCTCGAGACCGCGGTCGAGACCCCGGTCGAGGCCGCCATCGACCTGCCGGTCGCCGCACCGTCCGAGCCTGAGGCGGCAGCGGAGCCCGCTCCGGCGCCAGCCCCTGTTCCGCCGCCGGAGCCGGTCGCCGTGGTCCTGAGCACGCCCTCCGACCCCGACCGGCCGAAGCGGGCCGGCTGGTGGTCGCGCACCAAGGCCGCGCTCACGGGGGAGTGAGCGGCCCTGATCGATCCGGACGCGCGGCGTCCCACATGTCCGGCGGGGCTTTGCCCCGCCGTTCGCGTCTCGGTCTGACCGGAAAACGGTCATTCCAGGGCCGGTTGTGACGGCGTTCGACGGGAATCCGAGGATCACATTTCGGAGGCCTGCACGAGACCTTGAAAATCTGCTGGCAATTTAACCGGCGGTTGAGCACCTGCGCGGCATTCTCGTCTGACGCATAGCTGTCGGAGAGGGGCCACCATGTTTGCACTGTTCCGCGGAGGACGCCCTGCGGAGCTGCCGCCGGTGACGGCGCCGCTCCCGTCGGAGAGCCCCGCCGAGACAGCGCCTTCGGCGCGGGAGCCCCACCCGATGGACGATCCCGCCGTCCTGAAGCTGCAGGCCGGCCTCTCGGCCGCCGCCTCGGAGGCGGGCACCTCGATCGGCTGGATCACCCATGATTCCGCGCAGATGGCCGAGCAGGCCCGCCTGATCGCCGCGGCGAGCGAGGAACTCGCCGCCACGACGAGCGAGGTCGCCGCCCGCTCGCAGGCCTCCGCCGAGACCGCCGAACGAGCGCGCGCCGGCATCGCCGAATGCGCCGCCGACATGCGGCTCGCCGGCGAGCGGATGCAGGTGATCCAGGAGCGCGCCTCCGAGATCGGCGGCTGCCTCGACGGCTTCGCCGCCGCCGCCCGCCGCATCGAGGAGATGGCGAGCGCCATCGCCGCGATCTCGGCGCAGACGAACCTGCTCGCCCTCAACGCCACGATCGAGGCGGCGCGGGCCGGCGAGGCCGGCCGCGGCTTCGCGGTGGTGGCCGGCGAGGTCAAGGCGCTCTCCGCCCAGACCGCCAAGGCCACCGACGAGATCCGGGCCCGGCTCGGCGCCCTGCAGGGCGAACTCGCGGCCATGCAGGGCGCGGTCGACCAGAGCCGCACGGCGGTCGCCGCGGGTTCCGAGGTGATGGCGCGGGCCAATCACCGGGTCGAGGCCGAGAGCGCCGCCGTGGCCACCGCGGCCTCGGAGATGCGCGCCATGGCCGCCATCATGGACCAGCAGATCGCGGCCACCGGCGAGATCGCCTCCAGCGTCGGCAACATCGCGTCCGGCATCGACAAGTCGCGGCGCGAGATCGGGGACGCGATCGGCCGACTCGACAGCCTGGAAGGGATGAGCCGCACCCTGCTCGACCGCTACGCGGGCGATCCCCTCGTCCTGCGCCTCGGGCGCCTCCCGGCCGATTGCGCCTCCTGGCGCCGCCGCCTGGCCTCCGCCCTCGTCGGGCTGCTCCCGGTGGCCGAGGCGGCCGCGGTGGCGGTCCGTCCGGATCCGGCGCTGCCGGGCCCCGTCCATGCGGCCCTCAGCGCTGCCAATGCCCGGGCCGAGGCGATGCTCGGCCATATCCGCGCCGCCGCCTGGGGCGAGGCCGCCGGAGCCTTCACCGATTTCGAGGCTCGGATCGCCGACACGCTGAAGGCCGCCGAGGCCGCGATCCCGACGGCCGCCGCGGCCTGAAATCGGGGATCCCAAAGGGATTATCCCTTTGGCCGGAAGCCGGAGCTGTTGCTCCGGCGTCTCCACCGGGGCTCCGCCCCGGACCCGCGAGAGGGATGATCCCTCTCGACACCCGGGTTCAGCCGAGCCAGCCGCGCAGGCGCCGCACCGCCTCGCGGCACTCGTCCTCCGAGCCGGCGAAGGAGAAGCGCACATGGTGCGCCCCCTCCACCGGATCGAAATCGAGTCCCGGGGTCGCCGCGACACCCGCCTCGTCGAGCATCCGCCGGCAGAAGGCCGGCGCGTCGTTGGTGAGGCCCGAGACGTCGGCGTAGAGGTAGAAGGCACCGTCCACCGGGTGGGTGCGCCCGAGCCCCAGGCCCGGAAAGGCGTCGAGCAGGATCGCCCGGTTGCGGGCATAGCCGTCGCGCACCGCGTCGAGCTCCGCGCCCGCCTCGAAGGCCGCGAGCGCGCCGACCTGCGAGAGGTAGGGCGGCGAGATGTAGAGGTTCTGCGCGAGGCGCTCGACGGGGCGCACGAGGCTCTCCGGCACGATCATCCAGCCGATGCGCCAGCCGGTCATGCAATGGTATTTCGAGAAGGAGTTGATCACGACCGCGTCGGGATCGAATTGCAGCGCGGTCGCGGTCGGCACGCCGTAGCTGAGCCCGTGATAGATCTCGTCCGAGATCAGGGGCAGGCCGAGGCGCGCGGCCTCGGTGCAGAGATCGGCGAGGGCCGCGGGCGTGATCACCGTGCCGGACGGGTTGGCCGGACTCATCACCAGCACGCCCGCGAGCGGGGCCGTCGCATGGGTGGCCGCGAGCAGGGCGGCGGTCGGGGCGAAGCGGTCCTCGGGCCGCAGCAGCATCGGGGCCGGCACGAGGTCGAGGGCGTTGAGGATGCTGCGATAGGCCGGGTAGCCCGGCTGCGGCACGCCGACCCGGTCGCCGGCATCGAACAGGCTCATGAAGGCGAGGATGAAGCCCGCCGAGGAGCCCGTCGTGACCACGACCCGCTCCGGCGGGACCGCGACGCCGTAGCGCTCGCGGTAATCGCGGGCGATGCGCTCCCGAAGGGCGGCCAAGCCGAGCGCCTCGGTATAGGGCACGCGGCCGGTCTCCAGGGCGCGGCGCGCCGCCTCGATCACCGGCCGCGGCGCCGGTGCCGAGGGCTGGCCGACCTCCATATGCACCACGCCGGCACCCGTCCGCTCCCGGGCGGCGGCCGCGGTCATCACGTCCATGGCGAGGAAGGGGGCGACCGCCGCGGCGCGGCGTGAGGGCAGGGGCATGGGATCTGGTGTCCGCAGGTCTCGAGCGGGTGTCTCGTCTCGCGGCCGAATGGCCGGCTTTCCGGTGCCCGGCAAGGGACGCTTCGCCACGGGAGCGGCCGGACGGTCCGGCCTCCGGCACAGGACGGGCCCCCGCGATTGCCGGGCGCCGTGAAAACGCCTAACCCGGCCGCTACCGATCCGCCAACCGCCGTCCGGCCCGGCCGGCGCCCCGCGCGCAGCGAGGACGCATGCTCTTCTCCCGTTCCCTCCCGATCCTGGCCCTCGGTCTCGGCCTCGCGGTCGCGCCGGCGCTCGCCCAGCAGCAGGGAGCCTCGCCCTTCACCGATGCCCAGCGGCAGGCGATCGAGGCGATCGTCAAGGACTACCTCGTCAAGAACCCCGAGGTTCTGCAGGAGGTGATCGCCGAGGGCGAGAAGCGGCAGCTGGAGACGCAGCGCCTCGCGCAGGCCGCCGCCTTGAAGGAGTCGAAGGACGCGCTCCTCAACAGCCCGCACGACGTGATCGCCGGCAACCCGAGCGGCGACGTCACCCTGATCGAGTTCTTCGACTACAATTGCGGCTATTGCCGCAAGGCGCTGGTCGACGTGCAGACGCTGATCAAGAGCGATCCGAAGCTGCGCGTGGTGATCAAGGACTTCCCCGTCCTCGGCCCGGAATCGCTGGAGGCCAGCCAGATCGCGCTCGCCGTGAAGCAGCAGCTCAAGGGGGAGAAGCTGTTCGAGTTCCACCAGAAGCTTCTGGAGTCGAAGGGCCGCGTCAACGGCGCCCGCGCGCTCGAGGTCGCCAAGGCGATGGGCCTCGACGTCGCGAAGGTCCAGAAGGATGCTCAGGGGCCGGAGGTGAAGGCGGCGCTCACCGAGAACCGGGGGCTCGGCGACAAGCTCGGTCTGTCCGGCACCCCCGCCTTCATCATCGGCGAGGAGATCATCCCCGGCGCGGTCGGCGTCGAGCCGATCCGCAAGACCATCGCGGACGTGCGCCAGTGCGGCCACGCGTCCTGCTGAGCGGCCGGTCGTGAGGGCCGCGGGCCTTGACCGGTAGCGCGCCTTCGCCCGGAGCACGAGGGCCGGGCCGTTCCGCGGTGTCGCAGTTTCCGCGACGAACCGGGGTGCCCTGCGGCGGAGAATGCTCTAAGAGCGGCCCCGCCGCCCGGCCCGGGCGAAGCGATCGCACGATGCCATGAATCCGGCCATGATTCCGATCCACGTCCTCAACGGGCCGAACCTCAACCTTCTCGGCCGCCGCGAGCCCGGGATCTACGGCACCGCGACGCTCGCCGACATCGAGCGCGACCTGCGCGCCCA
The DNA here is from genome assembly GCF_902141845.1 of Methylobacterium symbioticum. Taxonomy (GTDB): domain Bacteria; phylum Pseudomonadota; class Alphaproteobacteria; order Rhizobiales; family Beijerinckiaceae; genus Methylobacterium; species Methylobacterium symbioticum. The sequence continues at coordinate 4,486 of NZ_CABFPH010000009.1, forward strand.
GGCCGAGGGCCTCGGGGTCACGCTCACCGTCCGGCAGACCAATCTCGAGGGCGAGCTGGTCGGCTTCGTGCAGGAGGCGGGCCTGGCCGGCGCGGGGGTGCTCATCAACGCCGCCGCCTACACCCACACCTCCGTGGCGCTCCGCGACGCGATCAGCGGCAGCGGCGCCCTCGCGGTCGAGGTGCATCTCTCCAACGTGCACGCCCGCGAATCCTTCCGCCACGTCTCCCTCATCGCCCCTGTCTGCGCGGGCGTGATCTGCGGCTTCGGTCCCGACAGCTACGGTCTCGGCCTCGACGCGCTCGCGCGCCTGATGGCCCGCCGGCGCGCGCCTTGAAGCCGACCTCGCCGTGAACCTCCCTTCGAAGAAGACTGCCCCGATGCCCAAGCACGATTCCATCGATCCCGACCTCGTGCGCGAGCTCGCGAACCTCGTCACCGAGACCGGCCTGTCCGAGATCGAGGTCGAGAAGGGCGACCTGCGCATCCGCGTCGCCCGCCGCCTGGAGCCCGTCAGCGTCCAGGTCGCGGCGCCGGCCCCCGTCGCTGCGGTGAGCGCCCCGGCGCCGGCCGTTCCGGCCCCGGCCGCCACCCCGGCCCCCGAGCGCGGCCGGGCCCATCCCGGCGCCGTGCCCTCGCCGATGGTCGGTACCGCCTACCGGCGGCCCTCGCCCGACGCCAAGCCCTTCATCGAGGTCGGCGCCCGCGTCGAGGTCGGCGACAAGGTCCTCCTGATCGAGGCGATGAAGACCTTCAACGAGATTGTGGCGCCCCGCGCCGGCACGGTCAGCGCGATCTTCGTCGAGGACGGCCAGCCCGTCGAGTTCGGCGAGGCGCTGCTGGTGATCGAGTAAGGCGGGTCCATGTTCGACAAGATCCTGATCGCCAACCGCGGCGAGATCGCGCTGCGTATCCTGCGGGCGGCGAAGGAGCTCGGCATCGCGACGGTGGCGGTCCATTCCACGGCCGATGCCGACGCCATGCATGTGCGCCTCGCCGACGAGAGCGTCTGCATCGGCCCGCCCGCGGCCCGCGAGAGCTACCTCAACATCCCCTCGATCATCGCCGCCTGCGAGATCACCGGGGCCGATGCGGTGCATCCGGGCTACGGCTTCCTCTCCGAGAACGCCCGCTTCGCCGAGGTGCTCGCACACCACAATATCGGCTTCATCGGCCCGAAGGCGGAGCATATCCGCACCATGGGCGACAAGATCGAGGCCAAGCGCACGGCGCTCGCGCTCGGCATCCCCTGCGTGCCAGGCTCGGAGGGCGGCGTCGAGGATATCGACGAGGCCAAGCGCGTGGCTGCCGGGATCGGCTATCCGGTCCTGGTCAAGGCGGCGGCCGGCGGCGGCGGGCGCGGCATGAAGGTCGCCCGCACCGAGGCCGACCTGGAACAGGCGATCGGCCTCGCCCGCACCGAGGCCAAGGCCGCCTTCGGCGACGACGCGGTCTATCTCGAGAAGTATCTGGAGAAGCCGCGCCATATCGAGGTGCAGGTGCTGGGCGACGGCCGCGGCGGCGCGGTGCATCTCGCCGAGCGCGACTGCTCCCTGCAGCGGCGCCACCAGAAGGTCTGGGAGGAGGGCGGCTCGCCCGCCCTCAACGACGCGATGCGGGCCGAGATCGGCGGCATCTGTGCGGGCGCGATGCAGAAGCTCGGCTATCTCGGCGCCGGCACCATCGAGTTCCTCTACGAGGACGGGCGCTTCTACTTCATCGAGATGAACACGCGCATCCAGGTGGAGCACCCGGTCACGGAGATGATCACCGGGATCGACCTCGTGAACGAGCAGATCCGGGTGGCGGCGGGCGGCGACCTCTCGGTCTCGCAGAACGAGATCCGGGTCGAGGGCCACGCCATCGAGTGCCGCATCAACGCGGAGCATCCCGCGACCTTCCGGCCCTCTCCGGGGCAGATCACCTACTATCATCCGCCGGGCGGCCTCGGCGTCCGCGTCGACTCGGCCGCCTTTCAGGGCTACCGCATCCCGCCGAACTACGACTCGCTCATCGGCAAGCTGATCGTGCACGGGCGCACCCGCAACGAGTGCCTGATGCGCCTGCGCCGGGCCCTCGACGAGTTCGTCATCGACGGCGTCGACACCACGCTGCCGCTCTTCCGCACGCTGGTGCGCAATGCCGACGTGCAGAACGGCCTCTACGACATCCACTGGCTCGAACATTTCCTGGAGAAGGAGGGGCTTCCGGCCTGAGCCGGGTGCCACCTCCCACCTTGTGGCCGGGGCCTCGGATCCGGTACGCCTGGGAGCCCGGCAGTTTGCTGCGGCCGGCTCTGGCGTAACGGCCGAGCCCGCGTCACACTGGACCCATGCACGACGGCGCCCGCGTGGAGATCACCCCGGAGATCCTGCTCAAGGCCTATGCCGCCGGCATCTTCCCGATGGCCGAGGACGCGACCGACCCGACCCTGTACTGGGTCGAGCCGCGGGCTCGGGGCGTGCTGCCGCTCGACGGTTTCCGCGTGTCGCGGAGGCTCGCCCGCACGGTGCGCTCGGACGTGTTCGAGGTCCGCAGCGACACCGATTTCGACGCGGTGATCTCAGGCTGCGCCGCGCCGCGCCGCGACAGCGAGCGCACCTGGATCAACGGCCGCATCCGCGAGCTCTACGGTGCCCTGTTCGACCGCGGCTACGCGCACACGGTCGAGGTCTATGCGGAAGGGCGCCTCGTCGGCGGGCTCTACGGCGTCTCCCTCGGCGCGGCCTTCTTCGGGGAGAGCATGTTCCACACGGTGCGTGACGCCTCGAAGGTCGCCCTCGTGCACCTGATGGCGCGCCTCAAGGCCAGCGGCTACCGTCTGGCCGACACGCAGTTCGTCACCGACCACCTCGCCCAGTTCGGGGCCGAGGAGCTGCCGCGCCATGTCTACAAGAGGCGCCTCGCCGAGGCGCTCACTCACCACGCCGACTGGAATTTTTGGCCGAGCGACGGCAGCGTCAGCGGGGGGCGGGCGCTCGCGGTGCTCGGGCCCGTCGAGACCTAGGCGAGCCTTACCGGAACAGGGCGTCGAAGATCGATTGCGGCTGCGGCGGGGCCGGCGCAGGCCCCTCGTTCGACGGGAAGAACTTGCGCGAGGGCTTCTGCCGCGGCTGCACCGGCACGCCGCGCGGCGCCTCCACGTCGACCTGACCGGCGGCGTTGATCTGCTGGGCCGTCTTCGTCGCGTCGCGGCCCTTCTTCTTCTCGGGCTTGGAGGCGAGCGCCGGCACGTCCTCCTGCTCCTTGGCCTCGGCGATCACGTCGGTGCCGCCCTTACAATCGACGAGCCAGACGTCGTAGATCGGGTGCTCGATGGCGTGCAGGCCCGGGCTCGCGGCGAACATCCAGCCGGTGAAGATGCGCCGGTACTTGTTGTCGAGAGTAACCTCGTCGACCTCAAGGAAGGCCGTGGTCTTGGCGCTCTCGGTGGGCGGCCGGGTGTAGCAGACCCGCGGCGTGAGCTGCAGGGCGCCGAACTGCACCGTCTCGTCCACCGCCACCTCGAAGGAGACGATGCGGCCGGTGATCTTGTCGAGCCCGGAGAACACGGCGGTCGGGTTCTTGATCTTGTCCGCCGAGGCGGGCAGGGCGCCGAGGATGAGTACGGTCGCGGTGAGCGCGGCGCGCGACAGGCGTGCGGGGATGCGGCTCAAGGCTCAGGCCCTCCGGGCATGCGCGGGATGGACGTCGCGCGGCCCGTGTTCGGTGTCTCTCAACGGACCTTCCCGGCCTCGCGGCCGCTGGAAGGACTCCCGGTCGGGAGCGTCGTGGCCGGCACTCAAGACCCGAACGGTGGTGAATTGAGGGCGAAGGCCTACGCGTCGGGCGTCCACGGCACGTAGTCGCCGGTCGCGGCCGGTCGCGCGCCCCAGGAAAGCTGCGAGCCCTTCGGCCGGTAGGCGTCGGGCGAGCCGGTCTGGTTCTCGACATGCGGCTTCTGCCAAGCGCGGGGCTGGTAATCCTCCTCGCTCGGCGGAACGTCCCCGTTATGGCAGAGCCAGGCGCGCCAGCCCGGCGGCACCTTCGAGGCGTCGGCATAGCCGTTATAGACGACCCAGCGCCGCTCCGGCCCGACTGAGCGGTCGATCAGCGGCCCGATGGCCTTGTAGTACTTGTTGCCGAGCTCGTCGCTGCCGACGAAGGTGCCGCTGCGCGCGGTGTACATGGCGAGCGAGACCGTCTGGCCGTTCCACCACGTGAAGATGCGCAGAAGCGTGTCCTTGAGAGCCATCGCCGTTCCCGAGCCGTCCGCCGAGCCCCGCGCAGGCGCAGGGATTCCTGCGCGGTTATGGTGAGCCCGCGCCTGCGAGTCCAGCCGAAAGGCGGCGGCAGCATGGGCCGGAGTGTCGCCGAAATGTCGCTCCCGGACGCGGCCCGCAGGAATCGAGGCGGGCGGGTTGCCGACGCCTGTGAATCCAAAATTTTCCCGCTCCGAATCCCGGAAGCCGAAAGAGCACTTAGCGGCGGGGTGCCGGATATCCACAGGGATTTCGCATTCTCTACCACATCTAGCGGGGAACTCGGAGCCGGCACACCACTTGTTGACGTGACGGCGAGCCCGGCGTTAATCTCCGGGTCATGGTTCGGGCGCCCCGGGCGAGTGGTTTCGAGGGGCGTCCCGAGCCTTCACGTCATAGCTGCCGGCCCTGACTCCGCGTCGCGGATGTAGCGGAGCCGGCATCCCCAGAGTTGGGACCATAACCTGCGCAGCCGCGCGGGCAGGGTCGTCGTGCCCTGTCGGGAGAGGTGTGTTTCATGCGGTTCGAGCGTCGCTACACCACGGCCGGCCAGCCTCCCTATGCGGCCATTGCCTTCCGCAAGGTCCTGAGCGAGATCCGCAATCCGGACGGCTCGGTGGTCTTCCGCCTCGATGGCATCTCGGTGCCCGAGAGCTGGAGCCAAGTGGCGAGCGACGTGCTCGCCCAGAAGTATTTCCGCAAGGCGGGCGTGCCCGCGCACCTGCGCAAGGTCGAGGAGAACGACGTTCCCTCCTTCCTCTGGCGTTCGGTCGCCGACGAGGCGGCGCTCGAGGCGCTGCCTGAGGAGGAGCGCTACGGCTCCGAGACCTCGGCGACGCAGGTCTTCGACCGGCTGGCCGGCTGCTGGACCTATTGGGGCTGGAAGGGCGGCTACTTCTCCTCGGAGGAGGACGCCTCGGCCTTCATGGACGAGCTTCGCTTCATGCTCGCCCGCCAGATGGTGGCGCCGAACTCGCCGCAATGGTTCAACACCGGCCTGCACTGGGCCTATGGCATCGATGGCCCGAGCCAGGGCCACTATTACTGCGACTGGAAGACGGGTGCGCTGACGAAGTCGGCCTCGGCCTACGAGCATCCGCAGCCGCATGCCTGCTTCATCCAGTCGGTCCAGGACGACCTCGTCAACGAGGGCGGCATCATGGACCTCTGGGTGCGCGAGGCACGCCTGTTCAAGTACGGCTCCGGCACCGGGTCCAACTTCTCGATGGTGCGGGCGGAGAACGAGAAGCTCGGCGGCGGCGGCAAGTCGTCGGGCCTGATGAGCTTCCTCAAGATCGGCGACCGGGCGGCGGGCGCGATCAAGTCCGGCGGCACCACCCGGCGCGCCGCCAAGATGGTGATCGTCGATATCGACCATCCCGATATCGAGGCTTTCATCGACTGGAAGGTGAAGGAGGAGCAGAAGGTCGCCGCCCTGGTGACCGGCTCCAAGGTCGTTTCGAAGCACCTCACGCTGGTGATGAAGGCCTGCACGCAGTGCGAGGCGGAAGGGGATGCCTGCTTCGACCCCGAGCGCAACCCGGCGCTGAAGCGCGAGATCCGGGCCGCCCGCAAGGCCTCCGTGCCGGACGCCTATATCAAGCGCGTGGTGCAGTTCGCTCGCCAAGGCTTCACCAAGATCGAGTTCCCGATCTACGACACCGACTGGGATTCGGAGGCCTACCTCACGGTCTCGGGCCAGAACTCCAACAACTCGGTCTCGCTGACCGACGGCTTCCTGCGGGCCGTCGAGGCGGATGCCGACTGGAACCTCACGGCCCGCACCACGGGCAAGGTCTCGAAGACCCTGAAGGCGCGCGACCTCTGGGAGCGGATCGGCGAGGCGGCCTGGGCCTCGGCGGATCCGGGCCTGCACTTCAACACCACGATGAACGATTGGCACACCTGCCCGTCGGGCGGCCGGATCCGGGCCTCGAACCCGTGCTCCGAGTACATGTTCCTCGACGACACGGCCTGTAACCTCGCTTCGACGAACCTGCTCACCCTCTACGACCGTGAGACCAAGCGCTTCGACGTGGAGGCCTACGAGCACCTGAACCGCCTCTGGACGGTGGTGCTCGAGATCTCGGTGATGATGGCCCAGTTCCCCTCGAAGGAGATCGCGGAGCTGTCCTACCAGTACCGGACGCTGGGCCTCGGCTACGCCAATATCGGCGGCCTGCTGATGACCATGGGCCTGTCCTACGATTCCGATGCGGGCCGGGCGCTCGCCGGCGCGCTCACCGCGATCATGACCGGCGTGGCCTATGCCACCTCCGCCGAGATGGCGGCCGAGCTCGGCACCTTCCCGGCCTACGATGAGAATGCCGACGCGATGCTGCGGGTGATCCGCAACCATCGCCGGGCGGCCCATGGCGAGGCTGCGGGCTACGAGTTCCTCAACGTCATCCCCGTGCCCCTCGACCACGCCAACATCCCGCAGGCCGATCTCGGCGCCCATGCCAAGGCGGCCTGGGACCGGGCGCTGGCGCTCGGCGAGGAGCATGGCTACCGCAACGCGCAGGCCACCGTGATCGCGCCGACCGGCACGATCGGCCTCGTGATGGATTGCGACACCACCGGCATCGAGCCCGACTTCGCCCTGGTGAAGTTCAAGAAGCTCGCCGGCGGCGGCTACTTCAAGATCATCAACCGCGCGGTGCCGGACGCGCTGCGGGCGCTGGGCTACCGGGAGTCCGAGATCGCCGAGATCGAGGCCTACGCGGTCGGCCACGGCTCGATGGGGCAGGCGCCGGCTGTGAACCCGGGCTCGCTCCGGGCCAAGGGCTTCTCGGACGAGAAGATCGCGGCGATCGAGGCGGGCCTGAAATCGGCCTTCGACATCAAGTTCGTGTTCAACCGCTGGACGCTCGGCGACGACTTCCTCACAGGGACCCTGAAGGTGCCCGCCGAGAGGCTGTCGGACCCGACCTTCGAGCTGCTGCCGTTCCTGGGCTTCTCGCGGAAGGAGATCGAGGCCGCCAATACCCATATCTGCGGGGCGATGACCCTGGAGGGAGCACCCTTCCTGAAGGTCGAGCACTATCCGGTCTTCGACTGCGCCAATCCCTGCGGGCGGCTCGGCAAGCGCTACCTCTCGGTCGAGAGCCACATCCGGATGATGGCGGCGGCCCAGCCCTTCATCTCGGGGGCGATCTCCAAGACCATCAACATGCCCAACGACGCGACGGTGGAGGATTGCAAGGCGGCCTACCTGCTGTCCTGGCGCCTCGCCCTCAAGGCGAATGCTCTCTACCGCGACGGCTCCAAGCTGTCGCAGCCCTTGAATGCCGCCCTGATCTCGGATGAGGCGGACGAGGCCGAGGAGGCGATCGAGGCTCTGGTCCAGGCCCCGGCTGCGGCCAAGGCGGCGATCGCCGCCGAGAAGATCGTCGAGCGGGTGATCGAGCGCGTCGAGCGCATCCGCTCCCGCGAGAAGCTGCCGGCCCGGCGCAAGGGCTATACCCAGAAGGCGGTGGTCGGCGGCCACAAGGTCTATCTCCGCACCGGCGAGTACGATGACGGGCGCCTCGGCGAGATCTTCATCGACATGCACAAGGAGGGCGCGACCTTCCGGAGCCTGATGAACAACTTCGCCATCGCGATCTCGCTCGGCCTGCAATACGGCGTGCCGCTGGAGGAATATGTCGAGGCCTTCACCTTCACCCGCTTCGAGCCGGCGGGCTTCGTGCAGGGCAACGACGCGATCAAGAACGCGACCTCGCTGCTCGACTACGTCTTCCGCGAGCTGGCGGTCTCCTATCTCGGCCGGGCGGACCTCGCCCATGTGAACCCGAACGAGATCGGCGGCACCGTGATCGGCGGGGGCGAGAGCGGCGACACCACCCGCGAGGGCCCGAAGCCCGCGCCCGCCTCGATGGTCGTCTCGCGCGGCCTGCTGCGTGGTTCTGCAGACCGGCTGACCCTGATCCAGGGCGGCCCGGCGGGCGGCACGGTCGGCATCGGCTCGGCCTCGGCCGGTCAGAGCGCGCCGGCCGGCGGCACGGTCCACGCACTGCGCGGCGCCACCGCGCTGAAGGCGGAGCCGGCCGAGGCCATCGAGAGCCTGCCCTTCCAGCAGCCCGAACCGGCCGAGCGCAGCGTCGCCGACCGTCGGGCCGAGGCGAAGATGAAGGGCTATGTCGGCGAGGCCTGCCCGGAATGCGCGAACTTCACGCTCGTCCGTAACGGCACCTGCCTCAAGTGTGACACGTGCGGGAGCACAACAGGGTGCAGCTAGTTGTTCCGGCTTGTTTTGTCGCGCGCCCAAGAATTATCCTGAAGTGTGGATATAAATAGGCGCGGGATCTTGCTTCGTGTATCCAAGCTTGAAGCAGCGGCGGCTGGGCGACCGGCCGCCGCTTTCGTTACTCAACGGACAAGTCGATGTGCGACGTTTGATGGATTTGTCCCAGCATCGAGATGGTTGGTGTCGAGGCGATGCCTCCACGCTTCTTGACTGAACGAAACCTCCCGTTCGACGATGCGAGCAGCCCAAGGCTTGCCATGGCGCCAGAGGTGCTTCGTCCACAGCCCATGAAGGCCCGCGGCCCGAAGTCCGGTGAGGATAGTCGCTGTGCACGATCATCCTGCACCTGGATGCGCTCCCTGGCCGCATCCGCATCGGGGCGAACGGCTCTCCGGCGAGGCCGATGCCTGGCATGACGGAATGCGCCGCCGAGGCCGCACGACCACATGATCGGCACAGGACATGCCGCCGACCTCCCTCGCCAGTCAGCCCGGCATACCCTGACCGATCATCGGTCGGGGACAGAGAAGGAGCAGACGGATGAGGGCGGCTTGGCGATGCGTCCCCGTCTTCTCGAACAGGCGGCGCAGGTGAACGCGCCCCGTGCTTGGTGCGATTCCGCGGCGGGCTGCGCTCGTCGCCAAATCGTTGCCGGCCAGCAACTCGAGAGCGAAGGCCGCCTCCGTAGGCGTCAGTCCGAAATGATCCCGCAGCGCGTTTCCGTCGGGCAGCCGGATCCGCGCGGGATTGATCAGGCGCAGGAGGATTGAGGCCTCGGTGGGCGGGAAGCCGGGCGTCGAAATCGGGCTCGCCGCAATGAGCAGGGTGTCGTCCTCGCCCACGAGCCGTATCGCGCTCCCGCATCCGTCCGCGGCGCAGCGGGCGATCATCTTGCGGAGCGCCATACTGGTGTTAGGCGCCCTGGCGCGCAGATATCCGTCGACGAGGAACAGGTGAGCACCGCCGACGATGGCTCGGGCGGCACGGTTCAGGAAGAGCGCGCTCCCGGTCCTGTCGACAACCGCCACCCCTTCTTCGAAATGCTCGACGAAGGCGTAGAGAGCGGTGTCCACACCCGTGGAAAGGGTCGAAGGATGGGCGGAAGCGCGCTGCTGCGTCTCGACGAGGCCTGGCCTGTGGAATGCGCCATGGCTCGGCGGATGGGGATCGGCTCGCGAAACGCCGTGCTGGAAGGACACTCTGTTGGTGGCAGCTATCATGCGCGGCCCCTGCTGAGGTTCGAGTCGAACGACCCTCTTGGACTCCGATCGTAGGACACCGCGATGCCGTGTGGATGTGAGCCTCGTCACGCTCGCGGCGCAGAGCGCCCATCCTTGTCCGAAGCGCCCGTCGCTGTATCCTGTGATCCTCGCTTCCTGGGAGCGAGGACGCGGGGACGCTGCGGATGTGGTCGGCCATGCGCGAGCCGGGACGAAGCGGCGCGTCATCGCGGCACGACTTGGCGGTGGGGCCAGAGCTAGGCGCGGTTCGCCGCGAGCGTCCGGTCGCCTCTCGGCGATCGGGCGGGAGCCTGTCCCGTGCCGCCCGGTAGGATCGAGGCGCGGTTCGACAAGCACGCCGCGCTGTCGCGGCACGAGTTGTTCCGCGAGGCGCCCCAGGCCGTCATCGAGCGCCTCGCCCTGCGGGCGCAGCCGCTCACCTTCCGCCCCGGCGAGCGCATCTTTTCACGCGGGGACGAGAGCCATGGGCTGCTCGCCGTGGTGAGCGGCTACGTCCGGATCTCGACGGCGGGCCCGGAGGGACGGTCAGAACTGGTCATGAACCTGATCGGCCCGAACGAAGTGGTCGGGGAGGTCGCCCTGCTCGACGACGGACCGCGCACGGCGGACGCCATCGCTGCCACGCGCTGCTGCTTGGTCCTGATCGAGCGGCGCGACCTTCTTCCCCTCCTCGGCGATTGCCCGATCCTGGCCGTGCGTCTCTTGGAGATCCTGAGCAGGCGCTTGCGGCGTACCAGCCAGCAACTGTCCGACCACGCCTTCGCGGGAGCCGAGCAGCGGCTGGCGAAGGCGCTGCTCGCGCTGGCGGGCGATGCGGACCGCGACGGCGTGCGCGTGCTGACCACGCAGCGCGAGCTTGGCCATATGATCGGCCTCTCGCGCGAAGGCGTGAACCGCCATCTCTCGGCCTGGCAGCGCAAGGGTTGGATCGCTCTGGCCCCGGGGGCCTGCAGGATCTGCGACCACGCGGCCCTGCGGATCATCGCTCTGGGCAACGAGGGGACGGATGCCGGGCCGTGATCGGGCCGTCACGCCGGTTTCAGGTTCCCGCCGCCCCGCCTCGCAATTCCGGCGGGCGTGGTCGGCACATCGGTCGCGGGCGGGAGGGGCGGATCGGCCAGGTGACGGGCGAGTTGGGGAGCCGCCGCACTGGTGCCGACCAGACGGACGACGCCTCCGCTCCTGCTGCCACCGGCAGGGACACCCCGGAGGGCGTCGGAGCTGTCGCACGGAAGGAGAAAGTCCGGGCCTGCACGCCACGCGAGAGGGCCGGGGCGCGCCGGCCCCGCCGACGCGTAGGGCGACGGGCGGCCTTTGGCGATCATGTAGCCGCCGGCCACGTGCAGGCCGGTTGCCCGCGCCGTGGCGATTCCATTGAGCGTGCCGGAGCGGCTGATCAGCGAACCCGCCTCGTCGAACATCCCCTCGGCATAGGTGAGGGCGGCCTCGGCGGCCCGGTCCGCCTCCCACGCGTCGTCCCGGAAATAGGATCGCTTGGCCCCCGTGCGGGCGCCCATGTTCGGGTCGCTCCGCGCCACGTAGGCGTGAACCTCGGTCCCGTCCGCGAGGCCCGAGACCGTGATTCGCCAACTGCCGTGCTCCGCCCCGCCGCGGGTCGCCTGAACCGCAAGCAGCCAGACCGTGTCCGTGCCGCGTACGATCGGGCCGCAGATCCGGAAGGTGGGGGATGACGCGTTCGACGCCGGCACGGATGCGCCCGCCGAGACGGCCGCACCGCTCGGCGCGGTGAGCGTGACGGTCACGGGATCGGCGTCGCCGGCGATCCAGACCTCGGCGAAGCAGACGACCGGATTGTCGGGAAGCAGGCGCCAAGTCCAGGCGACGGCGTCGGCCGATCCGGGGTGACGGATGTGAGCGATGTGGCTCCCGCTCAGGTAGCTGTTGCCGGCCGGCAGGACGATCTCGAGCTTCGGCTTGCCGGAGGTGCCGTTGAAGCCGGCCACGAAAGCCTGCAGGGCCTCCTCAAGGTCCGAGGTGCCATTGTGGGGGCCGGTCGTGATGCCGTAGCTGACATTGATCACGACATGCTTCGTGTGTTTCGGATCGATGAAGGACAGGATGTAGCGGATGCCGTCGAACACGTAGGCCTTCAGCCAGACGCCGGTCGCGTCCGCGATGCAGGCGTCGGAAAACTGGACGAAGACGATGTCCGCCTTCGAGGCCGGATCGGTGGCGGCCCGCCAGCTCGGCGGATCGCGCCTGTCCCCGCCCGGTCCCGCCGGGCCCAGGCGCGATGAGACCGGCATCCGCCCGGCCAGTGCGTCCATCACGTGCGCCCCATGGGACTGGCGGGCGCGGAGACGTCCGAAGCCGCCCTCCGCGTAGCCCCCGTCCTCGTCGATGCTCCCGCCGCTAGCGTGCAGGGCGATCCACTCGTCGAGGTCGATCTGGTTCGGCGATGACAGGGACTCGACTCCGCGCCGGAACTCAAGGCCGTAGCGGAATGCCTTCGGGACCTCGCCGAAGAGGCGGTCGACGCCCGCGCCGTCCTTGTACTGGACCGGCTGCCGGGACTGGGTCTGATCCCAGATGCTCCGCACGCGTGTGCTTGCGGGCCCGCGCAGGAACTGGGCCGCGGCGAAGGGGCAGCCATCGTCGAGCATACCGATGAGCAGCGATCCGGGTCGTTTGCGAGACTTCCTGTGATGGCGCAGCATGAGTGTCTGCTGCGGGATGCTCACCGGCTCGATCGGCAATGACAGTTCGACCCGATCGACGCAGGCATCCCAGATCGGGATCGCTTCCGGCTTCGTCACCCCGTCCGAACCGGTGAACGCGGTGGCGAACCGGCCCTGGTCGCTGTCCGGCCCCAGCGCGATAAGAATTCCGGCCTCCTGCTGCATCCGGGCCGCGAAGGCAGTCGCCGAGCCGGCCTGCTTGAACGCGATGAGGAGGAACAGCGGCGGCGTCTTGCCGTCGGCGGGCTTGAAATCGCTGAAGTCCGTGGCGATCGCGTAGCGGAGATAGGGGCCGAAGCAGCGCGGCGATGCGGGCCCGAGGCTGCCGTCCTGCGTGGTCACGGTCTCACCTCCATCGCTCACGGGAAGCGTCCGACCCACTCGGCGCTGGCGCGCGCCCAGACCTGTTCCATCAGCGGCGAGGGGGAGATCGGCGCGCCTGTCGCCTGCGCATAGAAGGGAGCGCCGAGTCCTTTCTGAGTCGGGCTGAACGGGTTGAAGTCCGTCTTCATCCTGTTCGGATCGTCGATCGCCGCCGCGAGGAAGGTCCGGCCGGGAAACGCCACGCCGCTGGTGCAGCGTCCCACGACGTACTCGCCGAGCGCGGTGCCCAGCATGCGCCCCGCCAGGCTATCGACCGGGAAGTGGACGCCGGCGATGACCCTGTTCGTGGCGATGCGCGCGGCCTGCCGTTCCAACTGCTCGACGACCTTCGGATGGTTCGGTTCGAGGCCGAGCAGGGCCTTCAGAACATGGACGACGGCGTAGGCCTGCGTCGCGTGCCCGCTGGGGAAGCTCCCATGTCCGGGCGTGGTGATCATCGGCTGGACCTGGGCGCTGTACTCGACCGGGCGCCAGCAGGCGAGCGCCTGCTTGATCCGCATCTCCACGTAGACGCAGGTTTGCAGGACGATGTTCAGGAGTTCGAAGGTGCGCTTGGTCCGATCCGGATGCAGGTAGACGATGGATGACCAGAACGCATATTGCGGATCGATCTGGGCCAGGATCTCGGTCGCACGCTCGCTGCGCAGCTCCGACCAGCTGAGGACGAGGGGGATCTGGGCCTCGAAGGTGGCCGCCTGCGGTCGCCCGATCTCCGCGATCAGCTCGCTGCCGCAGGTGACCTTGTAGCCGGAGGCCGTGCCCTCGAACGCGATACCCTGCAGCAACGCGCCGACGGCGATGTAGGCGCGGACCCAGGGCTCCCAGCGGTCGAGCTGGGCCGGATCGTCGATCGCGGGGAGGCCTGGTGCGTGGCAGGTGGTGTCACCCGTCACAATGCCCTCGCGCTCCAGGATCAGCGCATCCACCATGACCGGGTTCGCGAAGGCGTCGGCCATGGTGCCGATAAGCGCCCCGCCGGCGCCTCCTGCTCCACCTGCTCCCCCGGCCCCGCCCGCGCCGCCGGCCCCACCGGCGCCTCCCGCTCCGCCTGCTCCGCCTAGCTGTGCCATCCCGGCCGCTCCCCACAGTTCAGGTCATCGCCCACGCGGCAAACCGGCCGCCGCCAAGCAGCGCGCCCAGTCCCGCCCCGTGTCGAGATCCGCGTTCGGCATTCGCGCCAGGTAGCTGTCCACTGTCAGATTCGGCTCCAGGTGTCGGACGTTGCGGACCGCTTCCCGGGCCTCATCCATCCGGCCCTGATGGACGAGGGCGATCGTCAGGACGCGCCAAGTCGAGGAATGCATGCGGTTCAGTGCCAGCGATGCGCGTGCCAGCCGCTCGGCGCTCTCGTAGCGGTGGGCCGACAATTCTGCGGTCGCGCCGAGGGACTCGAAATAGTAGCGGTGCGGGTCGAGCGGCGAGAGTTCCAGCGCGCGCCGCGTCGCCTCGACCGCGGCATCGCTCTGGCCGAGGAAGGCCTGGATGGTGCCGCGATAGAGCCAGCCCAGAGCGTGGCTTGGGTTCACGTTGATGGCTTGGTCGCATCGCTGCCGGGCCACCTCCAGATCCTTCAGCAGATGGCAATGGACGAAGCCTTCGGTCGCGAGGGCGAGGGCGTCCGAGGGGTCGCGATCGAGCGCGGCGCGGGTCGCCCGCAGGGCCTCTGCGGCCTCCTGAACGCGGTCCTCGGACCACCCGCGCGTGAGGCGCAGGATGAACCAGTTGCCGAGGAGCGCGTGCGGGGCGGCCATGCGGTTGTGGCGGTTGATCAATTCGTCGAGGAGCGTTCGGGTCTGAAGGAAGTCCTGCTTGTTGGAGCGGTGCATGAGCGCAATGCTGCCGAGGAGCAGGGAGTAGCTCTCGAGGCACGGCAGGGGCTGAGTCCGGATTTGCTCGACCTCGGTTTCGAAGATCGCCGTGTGGACCTCCTGGGCGATCCGACTGGTCAGTTCGCTGTCCGGCGCGAGGAGGTCGCCGACGCTTCCGCTCGACCGGCGGGCCCAGATCACTTGGTTGTTGCTGGCCTGGCACAGCTCTGCCGACACCAATACGCGGTCGCCGTCGGCGACGTAGCTGCCGGTCAGGACGTAGGTGGCGTTGAGAACGTCGGAGACCTGTGCCGCGAGGTCGGGGCGATTGCGGAAGGCGGCGGTCGAGAGGCGGGAGACGACCTTGAGGTTCACCGCCTTCGACAAGCGGCAGATCACGCCATCGGCGATCAAGTTGCCGACATCGAGATAGGCGCGCGTGTCGCTCCGGGCTTCGAACGGCACCACGGCGATCGTCGGAGCCATGGGCCGTCCGTAGTCCCGCCGGCCGGTGAGATAGGGCTGCGGCGAGGCTGGGCCGAGCCGGTAGGCCCGGACCGGCATGTCGAAATGCTTGAGGAAGCAATCGCCCAGATCTTCGCAGGTGGCGTCGATGCCGTTCGTCAGCGCGTCCCGCGCTGCGGCGTTGCCGATCGTCTCCCCGGGCTGTCCAAGGCCCGCCAGGGCGGCGGCCAGCTCCATATAGGCCGACATCCCGGCGATCGTCTCGCCAGGGCCGGCCAACGTCGCCAAGCGCGCGGCCAGATTGATGCCCGTTCCATAGACATCCTGCGCATCGCACCAGGCGAATGCAGCGTTCAGACCGGCACGGAGGTGGAAGTGCTGATCGCTCGGAAACCCGGCGTTCTGCCGGGCCGCCGCACGATGCATGGCGTGGGCGGCGGAGGCTGCGTTGAGGACGGTCTCGAACCGGACGAGCAGGCCATCCCCCAGGCTCTTGACCAACACGCCCTGATGCCGGGGCAGGATCTCCCGGGTGACAGTGCCGACGAAGTCGGTCCAGCGGTGGATTGTGTTGTGCTCATGCTGCTGCATGAGCCGGACCGACTCCACAAGGTCGACGAGCAGGACAACAACCTTCTCGCGTACGAGACCCCGGCTCGCGGGGTTCGCGCCAACATGATCGGAAAGGATGGTTTGCTCATCAAGTCTGATGGCGCTGCCCTCATCCAAATCGAATCGGCACGTCCTCCGGCGCGTTTCTGAATAGCATATCAGTCCCGGAACCTCACGCTCCATCAAGTCCAGATTCCGGCCTTGCGGCCAGAGCATCTTTGCTTGCTGGTTGGAGTGCGGAGCAAGCGATTGCGCGGCCCCAACATTTCTCGCCCGCCAGCAACGCTGGGGTGCCTCGCCGGCACCGTCTTGGGTCTGCGCTTCTCGGCGGATGTTCGCTGAGCATGTTTCTCAGCGTCGCTGGCGTGGCTCACGATGACACTCTCGTGTCCCCGTCGATGGTGCTGGGGGGCCGCATCCGCGGTCAATCTTCAGGCGCAGCGCTCGCCCCACTCTGCGCAACGGTTCGCTGATCAGACTGAGCTCCGTCGTCCGCGCACCCGATGTGATCCCGCTCCACCTGAGTCGAAGCCTGAGCGCAGGCGAGATCTGCAAGATCATTCAACGCATCGGCTGTAGCGGGTGTGCAAATCAGTACGAAGATCGTTGTCATTGCAAGAACACGCATTGCAAGACTCCATCGCGTTGCAAGCATGTTCTACATGCGGCCGGTGAGTGTGGCGTCCTTCGTTCGGATTACGCGCTTGAGCGAGTATCGCCACCGCCTCCGACTGGCCGCGCCTGCCAGAATTTTGTTTCGGTATGCGGCTTGTAATTCATATTTGTAATGTAACTCATGATACAATCTTGATGCGCGCTGGGACGAAAATTGACATCGTAAAAAATCGCGTCGATGATGATTCGATTTTCAGGGTTTTCTGTGTGATTCTTGAGGCTGCGGTTGCCAGGACTGCGACTTGCATCGGATTTGCTGATGGAGGTGCGACGATGCCCGTCAACACCATCTCTCATCTCCCTGGCACAACGGCAGATTCGCTTCCTCGGCCACCGCCGGGCCCGCAGGGGCTTCCTCTCATCGGAAGCCTTATTCCGTTCGCTCGCGATCCCTTGGGCTTCCTGACGGACTGCGCGCGCCGGTACGGCGACGTCGCCGCATTTCGTGCCGGTCCACAGACGATGCTCATCCTCACGCATCCGGATGAGATCGAGAGAGTGCTCGTGAAGGAGCACGGCGCCTTCCCGAAAGATCGCCGGTTCTGGCGACAGGTCACGGCCGTTTTCGGCAACGGCCTCCTGACCAGCCAAGGCGACCTGTGGCAACGTCAGCGCCATCTCGCCGCTTCCGCGTTCGCGGGGCCAAAGCTCGCCGCTTATGCCGAGATCATGGCGGATGCGACAGAGCGCACGCTTGATGCATGGCGCACTGGAGAGGTGCGCGACCTGCACGTCGAGATGATGGCGCTCACCCTGAAGATCGCCGCCAGGGCCCTGTTCGGCACGGAGGCCGACGAGGATGTCGCCGTGATGGAAGCGGCTCTCGACGATGTGCTCGGCGAAATCGCCACCCGGATCACGCGACCCTTTCCGATTCCGGATGCCGTGCCGCTGCCCGGCCATCTCCGCTACCGGCGTGGCCTGCGCCGGATCGAAGCGATTGTCGCACGCATGATCGCCGAGCGGAGGAGGTCGTCGAGCGGCACGCTCAACCTTCTCTCTGCCCTGATGAATGCCCGCCATGAGGACGGCTCGGCGATGTCTGATCGGCAGCTTCGCGACGAGGTCATCACCTTTCTGCTCGCGGGACACGAGACGACCGCCCTGGTGCTCTCCTGGACGATCCACCTGCTTGGCCAGCATCCGGACATCGACGCGAGCCTGGCCGCAGAGGCGTGCGAGGTCCTGGGGGGACGCTCGGCCGGGATCAGTGACATGCCGCGCCTGCGTCTTGCCGAGCGGGTCGTGACCGAGAGCATGCGCATCTATCCACCGGCCTGGGCGTTCGGTCGTGAGGCGCGGCAGGACTGTGTGATCGGCGGTTACCGCGTTCGGGCTGGAACGCCGATCTACATTCTCCCCTGGATCATGCATCGCGATCCGCGCTTCTTCGACGAGCCCGAGGCGTTCCGCCCGGAGCGCTGGGCAGGCGATCTGGCACGGCGGCTGCCACGCTTCGCCTACATGCCGTTCGGGGGTGGTCCTCGCATCTGCATCGGCAATCGCTTCGCGATGATCGAGTCGGTGCTGATCCTTGCCAGCTTGGTCCGGCGATTTCGGTTCGTCATCCCAGCCGACCGGAAGGTGATCCCGTTTCCATCGATGACCCTGCGATTACGGGGTGGGCTGAGAGCCAGGATCGCGGAGCGACTCTGATCGAAGGATCGAGCCCGCGTGCGGCCCGCGCGAAGGCGATCGGGAGCTGGACGCACGAGGATCGTCGGTTGCGATCCAGACCGTGAGAACGACCGGGTAACGACTTGGTCGATGCGAGGAGACGCATGCGGTCGACGCCATTCGCGCTCGCAGCACGCGTCCTGCGCCCCCTCGGAATGCCGCGATCCGTCCGCGGACGATCGGAGGCCGAGGGCCTGTCAGGGCCGCAAGCCGCGCCGGAGGCCCGATGAGCCCAGGATCGGCTCCTGGCGCTAGAGCCGCTCCCGATCGCGTTGCAATCAAGAACGGCTCCAAGCCTTTTTCAACGCGCGCTCTCTCGCCGAGCCGGCATCCAATTCGGCGGAGAGCGCTCTAGCCGGCCCCGTTCGCCGAGACGGCCATATTGCCCTGGATGAGGTCCCGGCCGGCATAGATGCCGCCGACGACCTCCAGGTCGAGACGCTCGGCGTCGCGGCGGCGAACCTCCTCCATGATCGCGCGCGCCGCCTCGGGCTCGGCCCCGACCGTCAGGAGCGCCGTCTCGCCGAGGGCCAGCGCAGACTCGACGGTCTCGCGGACTTGGTAGGTCACGCCGGCCTGGATCAGCTCGACCGCGTGCTCCCGGTCGCGGGCGCGGGCCAGGACCGGCACCAGAGGGAACTCTGCCTTGGCCATCTCCGCGATACGCTTGGCCATCGCGGGGTCGTCGACGCAGATCAGGATCGCCCGGGCCGTCATGGCGCCGGCCGCGCGCAGGATATCGAGCCGGGTGCCGTCACCGTAATAGACCTTGAAGCCGAACCCTTCGGCCAAGCGGATGTTGCTCGGGTTCGTGTCGATGATCGAGACGGAGCAGCCCTGCGAGATCAGCGGCTGGCTGGCGATCTGCCCGAAGCGGCCGAAGCCCACGATGAGCGCGCTGCCGACGAGATCCTCGGGGGCCTCGACGCCGTCGGTGGACAATGAGGCCTTGGGCCCGAGGCGATCGAAGGCGATGACCATCAGCGGCGTGATCGCCATCGACAGGATGACGGTGGCGGTCAGGACGGCATTGGTGGTGCCGCCGATGATGCCCGCGCTCGCGGCCGCCGCATAGAGGACGAAGGCGAATTCGCCGCCCTGCGCCATCAGGGCCGCGCGCTCCAGCGACTCGGCGTGCGAGGCGCGCAGAGCCCGGGCCACGCCGTAGATGAGAAGGCCCTTCACGGCCATGTAGGCGGCGACGCTCGCGAGGATCAGGCCCGCATTCGCGGCAATCACGGTCAGGTCCAGCGACATCCCGACGCCCAGGAAGAACAGGCCGAGCAGGATGCCGCGGAACGGCTCGACATCGGCCTCCAGCTGATGACGAAAGCTCGATTCGGAGAGGAGGACGCCGGCCAGGAAGGCGCCCATGGCCATGGAGAGGCCGCCGAGCTGCATGGCGAGCGCCGAGCCGAGCACCACCAGAAGGGCTGCTGCCGTCATCACCTCGCGCGCTTTCGCTGCGGCGAGCAGGCGAAACAGCGGGTTGAGCAGCCACCGACCCGCGGCCACGAGCGCGGCGACCGAAGCCAGGGCGATCACAACCGCGACGGCGCGCTCCATTCCGCTCGCCTCGGCGCCGCCCGGCGCCAGAAGCGCGACGGCGGCAAGGAGAGGAACGATGGCGAGATCCTCAAGGAGCAGGATCGCGACGATGCGCTGGCCCTTCGGCGTCGAGAGCGCGCCGCGCTCCTCCAGAAGCTGCATGACGATCGCGGTCGAAGTCAGCACGAAGCCGGTGCCGGCCACGAAGGCCACGCTGACCGGGAAGCCCAGGGCGATTCCGACCAGGGTGAGGGCCGCGATGCAGGCGCCGACCTGGGCGAGGCCGAGGCCGAAGATCGCGCGGCGCATGCCCCAGAGCCGGGAGGGCTCCATCTCCAACCCGATGATGAAGAGGAACATCACCACGCCGAGTTCGGCCACATGGAGGATGGCGTGCGCATCCGTGAACAGGCCGAGGCCGAACGGGCCGATCGCGAGCCCCGCCAGGAGATAGCCCAGCACCGACCCGAGCCCGAGCCGCTTGAAGATCGGGACGGCGATGACGCCCGCAGCGAGCAGGGAGACGACTTGGACGAGGTCGCTGGCGGCCCCGGACGCTTCGACAGCCATGGCGTAGTCCTACCTCGTGAGCGGGGAGCAGCGCCGAACGAGCGCCGGGCTTCGGAGAGACCGCGATCACGCCGCCGTGAACGAGGGCCGCGGTCGCGTCAACTCAGGGGTAGTGGACGGGCGGGGGATCCTCGGGCAGCGGGATGAACTCGGCGTCATTCGGCACGGTGTCGAATCGGCCCTGGCGCCAATCCTCCTTGGCCTGCGCGATCCGCTCGGGCCGCGAGGAGACGAAGTTCCACCAGAGGTGGCGCGGGCCGTCCATTGGCTCACCGCCAAGCACCATGAAGCGGGCGGCTTCCGTTGCGCGCACGCTGATGCGGTCGCCGGGGCGGAACACCAGCAGCTGCCCGGGCCCGAAGCCGTCGCCGGCGATCTCGATCGCGCCCGTCACCGTGTAGATCGCGCGCTCGTCGTAGGTGGGATCGAGGGGCAGCACGGCGCCCGCCTCCAGAGCCACGTCGGCGTAGACCATCGGGCTCGAGCTGCGGACGGGCGAGCGCGTCCCGAAGGCCTCGCCGGCGATCAGGCGCACGGTCTTGCCTTCGCCGGTGAGCACGGGCAGCGCTGCGGCATCGTAGTGCTCGAAGGCGGGTGCCTGCTCCTCGTCGCGGGCCGTCAGCGCGACCCAGCTCTGGATGCCGAACAGCCGGGAGCCGGTCCTGCGCAGGTCGGGGGCTGTCCGCTCCGAATGGGTGATGCCCCGGCCGGCCGTCATCCAGTTCAGCTCGCCCGGCCGGATCGGCAACTCGGTCCCGAGGCTGTCACGGTGCATGATCTCGCCGTCGAACAGGTACGTGACGGTGGACAGTCCGATATGCGGGTGGGGCCGCACGTCCATGCCGGCGCCCAACAGGAACTCGGAGGGGCCCATCTGATCGAAGAAGATGAAGGGCCCGACCATCCGGCACTCGGTCGAGGGCAGCGCGCGGCGCACCGCGAAGGATCCGAGATCGCGCGAGCGCGGCACGACAATGGTTCGAATCGTGTCGCAGCTGAAACGGTCGCCCGGAACCGGGTCGTCGGCACTATGCCAGCTCATCGCTCATGCTCCCTGTTCGACCGGGACGAACCCGGCGGGTCACGATGCACCCTGAGGGCACGCCGTCAGAAGCAGTCTGCGCGAAACGGCTTGGATCGAAAACAGAAACAAACGAAATGCATCGTTTCCGAATGGAACTAGATCGGCGGAGCTTCGGCCGATCACGCGAGGGTCGGGACGATCCCGGCCGAACCTGTAATCGGCGGCCTGCCACGGTTGGAACGGCTCCGGGAGATCGGCCTTGTCTCCGTAACTCCGACCTCGGATGCCAGCCTCTTGGACAAGTTCCTCTACTATCTCATCACCTGTCTCGAATCCGCCTTGTCGGTCGTCGGCATCCGCGCGACGTACGAGCAGCCGCGCTACGCGGTGGTCGGGCGCCTGGACCGCGGCGTCGAGATCCGAGCCTATGAAGGCCGCGTGGCCGTCGAGACCGCGACGAAAGGCCAGCAGGACGGCGAGGCGTTCGGGCGGCTGTTCCGCTACATCACCGGAGCGAACCGCGATGGCGACCGCATCGCCATGACGACGCCGGTCGAGACCAAGGGGCGCCTGATCGCGATGACGGTCCCCGTCGAGCAGGGCGCGGCGGGTACGATGCGGTTCTATCTACCGCACAAGGTGGTCGAGGCCGGGGCGCCCGAACCGACCGAGCCAGGCGTCAGGCTGGTCCGCATCCCGCCGGAGCGACTGGCGGTGCTGCGCTTCTCGGGCAGCGCGACGCCCGAGGCACGGGAGGAGCAGGCCCGCATCCTCACCGAGGTGCTCGACAAGGCAAGTCGGAAGCCGGCGGAGCCGCCCTTCTTCATGGGGTACGACCCGCCTTTCTCGATCCCCTTTCTGCGCCGGAACGAGATGGCCGTGCGGTTGCCATCCTCGGGGCCGTGACCCGGGACGCGTGTCGAGTCCTGATCTGATGGGATGGGGCGAGCCCGCCTCGTTCCCGATCACGCTGTCACAGTCCAAGAGCGTGCATTGGCCTTGACGACAGGTTGGGGCGGCTCCGAGCCAATCCGCACGAACTCCGGCACCAGACACCTCATGGAGGCCGGTCATGCCCTTACTGCCGGAACAGCGTGAGGATGGTCTGGCTCGAGACGTTCGCGATCGAGAGCGCCTGAAGCGCCAACTGTTGCTGCGTCTGCAGGGCTTTCAGCCTGGTTGATTCCTCCTCGATGTCGGCATCGACGAGGATCCCGAGTGCCCGGACGTTGGCCTTCATCAACGTGTCGAGGAACGCCCTCTGGCCGCCGACCTGCGTGCTGGCTGCCCCAAGCTTCGCGCCCGCATCGGTCACGCGCGCAATCACGCCTTCGACCTGATTGATCAGGCTTGAGATCAGGCCGGTCCCGGCCTGTGCGATGTCGATGCTCTGCACGGAGAAACCCGTGGCGATGTCGACCGTGTCGAGGAGGCCGCGCCCCAGCCCGCCGATGGCGTCGGTGCCGCTGCCGACGATCTGGCCGCTGCTGCCGCTGCCATAGCCGAGGCTCAGGTCGGCCGTTGTCACAGGGGTGACTGAGATGTCGTCGAGATGCCAGTAGCTCGGCACCTGCTGTGCCTCGAAGCTGAGCACCGTGCTGGTGCCCGTGGCGGTGACGGTGAAGGTCTCGTGCGTGTAGGGTTGCGCGGCCGTGTTGGTGAGCGACAACAG
This sequence comes from Methylobacterium symbioticum, assembly GCF_902141845.1. GTDB lineage: Bacteria > Pseudomonadota > Alphaproteobacteria > Rhizobiales > Beijerinckiaceae > Methylobacterium > Methylobacterium symbioticum. The sequence continues at coordinate 27,351 of NZ_CABFPH010000009.1, forward strand.
CGGCGTACCACCCCAGGAGGCCGTGAAGCTGCTCGGGGTGCCCCCGGGGTTCTGCAGCCAGAATTCGAGGGTGTAGGTCTGGCCTGGCACGGTGGCGAGGGTCCGGCTCACGGTCGTGGTTCCGGTGACGGTGCCGAGTGCGAGGCTCCGGGCGCCGCTATGGGCCGGAACGCCGGGCGAGACATAGGTGGCGTCTCCCGACACCGTCCACCCGGCCAAGCCGCCCTCGAAGCCGCCGTTCGTCATGAGGTCGGTACCCGTGCCGCCGGCCCCGGCGCTTGTCCGATCGACGACCAGCGAGCGTGCCGCTCCCGTCGCGGTGGTCTCGAACGAAAGTCGCCCGGCGGCGTCGAGCCCGGCGGTAACCCGACCGGCGAGCGCCGGGGTGCCGGCGATCTCGTTGTTCAAGGCCGCCACCACCTGCGGGGGTGTCACATGCGTGAGGTCGGGCACCGCGGCGGCTAGGCGCGCTGCATCGAGAACGAGATCCTGGGGCAAATTGCCGTCGACTTGCAGAGCGAAGCGCACGGATTGCCCCCCGCTCAGATCGACGGTCGCCGGCAGCGCGGCACCGCCGGTCACACGGGCGGTGGTGGCCGGGACGGCACCCCCGCTCGCTGCGGCATCGTAGAGCGCGATCTCCGTGGTGCGGATCTCGACGTTGGAGAGCCCGACCGTGCCGTCGATGCCGCGAGAGAAGGCGACAGGGATCCGCTGGATCGCCCGATAGAGTGGGTCCGCCGAGTTCACGGCGAGCCAGTTCTCGCCGGAGCTGACCGAGGAGGCCGCCGTCGCCTTCATGGTGGCCTGGAGCGCGGTGATCTCGGTCTGGATCTTGGAGCGGTCCGCGCCTGGCTGCAGGGCGGTCTGCAGCTTGGCACGCAGCGTGCTGAGATTGCCGAGAACTGCGGTCAGGCCATTGTAGGCGATGTCGATCGACGAAGCGCCGAGGCCAAGTGCGTCCTTCACGGCCGAGAGCGAGGCGTTGTCGGTACGCACCGCCGTGGCGATCGACCAGTAAGCGGCGTTGTCCGAAGCATTGGAGACGCGCTGGCCCGTCGAAATACGGTTGCTCGTCTTATCGAGCTGCTGACCAATCCCTTTCAGCGTCGTCAGAGCGGTCATCGCCGCAATGTTCGTCAGCAGGCTCGTCACGCTTCGCCTCGGAACATCCGCTGTATTGATGTATGTTATATTCGTTCGGCTTGTCTGCTGGACTAATTGCAGCAAACAAGCGGCGTCATTCGGAGTTGTATCGATGGTTAATTTCGAGTTGGTTAATGCCTCTGCTCGACGCAACCGAAAATGGTTCGGCCTCGTTCAGGCATGATCCGTGACTATCCTTCAGGCAATGTGCCGACGGCGCTCTCGGCATTCCACAAGCGATCTGCCACGATCGCGCGCGCCGCACCGGATGCATCCCGGCCAGTGGCTCGCTCAGGCTGGGATCCGCGTGCCATCCCAAGCAAAGACGCCACCGGTGTCCTTCGTCCCGAGGCTGCCGAGCACACGCAGAAGATGAGCCGCGCTGATATCGGGCTGAAAGATGCCGTCGGCTCTCGGGTCTGGCCGGTAGGGTCGCGACAGGTCGGACGCGACCGTGCCGGGATGCAAGCCGACGACAATCGCGTCCGGTCGGCTGCGGGCCACTTCGATTGAGAGGGTGCGCAGGATCTGGTTCAACGCCGCCTTCGAGGCGCGGTAGGTGTACCAGCCGCCGAGCCGGTTATCGTCGATCGAACCGACCCGCGCCGACAAGGCCGCGAACACGCAGCGTCCCCTTCGCGCCAGCATCGGCACGAAATGCTTGGCGACGAGCGCCGGGCCGATCGTGTTGACTGCAAAGACGGTGGCCATCGCCGCAGGATCGAGCGCCTTGACCGTCTTCTCGGGTGAAACGCCATCTTGATGCAGGATACCGGTCGCGACGATGACCAGGCCGACAGGTCCAGCCTCGCCGACCTTGGCTGCAGCCTCGGCGATCGTCGCCTCGTCGCCCAGGTCGATCGGGTGTGTGCGAACGCTGGGCGGGACTGACGGCTGCGCGCGCGAGAGCGCGAAGACCGGCGCGTAGGCTTCGCTGGCAGCGAGTTTGCAGACCAGAGCCTGGCCGATGCCGCCGGAAGCGCCGACAACGACTGCACTGGTCGCGCTCGACGCAGTCATAGCGAAGGGCCGCCGATGCTCACGGTGGATCGGTCTGCCTTGCGGAAGATCAGGCTGAGGTTGTTGGCGGGCATCGCGACACGCTCGGCGAGATGGAGCCCGTGCGCGTCGGCGGTCGCCGCGACGGCCTCGACATCCCGCACACCCCAGGACGCGTTCCTGGCACGCAGGCTCTCGTCGAACGCCGCGTTGCTCTGCGCTGTATGGGCGCCATGCTCCCGAAACGGGCCGTAGAGACAGAGCAGTCCGCCCTCCGACAGAGTGGCTCCTGCGCCAGCCATCAGCCCGGTGGTCGCGTCCCAGCCCGCAATATGGATCATATTGATGGCGACGACCGCGTCGGCCCGCGCCACCGGCCATGGCTGCCGGGACGCGTCGATCGTCAGCGGCGCGCGGAGGTTGGGGAGGCCTGCGTCGCGCGCATGGGCAACGATGCTGCGGCGTGCCGCTTCGTCCGGATCGCTGGGCTGCCAATCCAGGGCAGGCAGGGCCCGGGCGAAGTGAACGGCGTGCTCGCCTGACCCGCTCGCGATCTCGAGGATGAGGCCGCTGGCCGGGAGAACGCGCTTCAGGACCTCGACGATCGGTGCGGCATTGCGGGCAAAGGAAGGCGAGAACAGAGCGTCCGACATGAGGAACTTATAGCGCTGGGTCGTCTGAGCTGCGCGACCCAGCGCTGCGACATGGTTGCCTCTCAGGAGCGTACCCGCGATCCTCGCTCGACGCGGGTTTATATGATTCTGTTCTCGATCGAGAATCTCAGAATGATGTCTATGATGCCCGCAGGGTCCTGATCCTGGGGGGCGTGGCCCAGTTCCGGCAGGTGATGAACCTCCACATGAGGACAGGACTGGGTTACGGCATCGATCTGCACCGCGCTGCCGTAACGGTCCTTCTCGCCCTGGACGAGGAGGAGAGGTACGGTCAGGGCCTGCAAAGCCGATCGGACATCCCATTCGCCCCGCCCGGGATCGAGCCAGGCGTCTCTCCATCCCCGGAAGGCGCCCTCCGCATCCAGGTGCTGCAAGGCCAGGCGCTGCTTCAACGCGCCGGTCTCGAACGCCTTGGCGGCACGTCTGACGCCCTCGAGCGTGACGGCCTCCACCACGACGTGCGGCGCGATCAGGGCCGCTCCTCGTATGCGCAGGTCGCCGGACGCCGCCGCGAGAGCGGCGATCGTCGCGCCGTCCGAGTGGCCGACGAGAATGCAGTCGCGGATGCCGGCCGCGTCGAGCACGCGCGGGAGAACCTCCGCCGCCTCGCGCTCCAGGTAATCGATGGAACGGGGCAGCGTGACCGCGCTTGATCGCCCGTATCCCGCGCGGGAATAGGCGAAGACCCGGCATGTCGACGCCTCGGCGAGCGCGTCGGCGAATGGCCACCAGCCATCGGCCGAGCCGAGCCCCTCGTGAAGGAGCACGAAGGTGGTGGATCGCCGCGGTCGTAGAGCGGCGCGCCGGTATTCGAGACGCTGCGTACCGAGATCGAGGAAGCCGGAGGCGGGTTCCTCGGCCTCACGCGGCTCGGAGGCCATCGGCGATCTTCTCGGCGATCATCAGGGTCGGAATGTTGGTGTTGGCGCTCGGCAGACGCGGCATGACGGAGGCGTCCGCGACCGTCAATCCGTCGATCCCGATGACGCTGCCGGCCGGGTCGACGACGGCACCGGGATCGCCGCGATCGCCCATCCGGCAGGTGCCGCTCGCGTGCCAGACTCCAAAGACGCTCTCACGCACGTAGTCCGCGAGGGCCGTCTCGTCGTCGACGATCCGGGGGAAGTCGCGCCCGCCCGTGAAGCTGCGCAGCATCAACCGGCGGAAGGGGCGCGGCCCATCGAGCAGGCGCGCGAGGGCCGCCGTGATCAGGCGGTTGCGCCGGCCGACGCGGCTCAGCCGGCGGATCGCCGGGGAGAAGCTCGCCGGGAAGATCTCTGCCGGGTCCGGGTTGAGGTGGGGCGAGACGGCGAGCGCGACGAGGCGCCGGACGCCATCCGCGAGGCGGGCAAGGTCGCGCGGATCGGACAGGAGATTGAGGTCGATCGCGGGGCGGCCCGCGGGATCGGTCGGGTCGAGGCGCAGGGACCCGACGGAATGAGGCTGGTTCACCCAGAGGAAGTGGAGGCCGAGCCGCGCACCGAGGGCGTGCCAGCCGGCCCGGGCGGAGACCGTGAGGTACATGTCCGACGCGCTACCCCCGGGCAGGCCTGAGGAGTAGCGCATCGCCAGGAAGCTCGCCCGGCGCTGGTGCGCCTCCAGCCGGAGGGCAGGCGGCAGGAACTGCGCGATCGTCAGGGCCGGATGATCGCGCAGGTTCGCGCCGACACCGGGCCGGTCGGCGGTGACCGCGATCCCACAAGCCCGCAGGTGTTCGGCCGGACCGATCCCGGCGCGCAGCAGCAGGACGGGCGTCTGCAGCGCCCCGGCGCAGAGCACGACGCGGCGGGCAGCTACGACGCGCTCGGTCCCGTCCGGCAGCCGTAGCCGGGCGCCGGTGACGCACCGTCCCGCCCGCTCCAGCGCCCGGACCTCGGTGCGGGCCGCGATGGCGAGGTTCGGCCGCGCCCGGACCGTGACGTCGAGATAGGCCTCCGCCGACGAGACCCGGGCATCGTCGCGGTTCGAGAAGGCGGGCGGGAACAGGCCGTCCGCGAAGTCCCCGTTCTGGTCGAGCCGCCGCGGCAGGCCGCTCGCGTCGAAGGCCCGGAAGGCGGCGTGGGCGAAGGGCGGCCAGACGGGCTCCAGAAGGCGCCGGATCGGCAGCGGACCCGCGCGTCCGTGCAGGGGGCCGTCGCAGTCGAGGTCAGTCTCGAGCCTGCGGAACCAGGGCAGGACATCGTCCCAGGCCCAGCCCCGGCAGCCCGCCTCCGCCCAGGCATCGTAGTCGCGCGGCAGGCCGCGATTGGCGGACTGGACGTTGATGCTCGACGAGCCGCCCATCACGCGGCCCTGCTCGTAGGGGCGCCGCCGTGCCTGCCCGTCCGGCCCCCGCGTCACCGCCGCGTCGAGGCCGGGCCAGATATAGGTGTCGCCGTGGAACAGCGGCATCGGGTAGCTGTCGCGGATCGCCTCCGGCACGGCGCCGGGCGGCGTGTCGATCCCGGCCTCCACGAGCAGGACGCGGCGCCCCGGATCCGCGGACAGCCGGTTCGCCAGGACGCAGCCGGCGGAACCGCCGCCGACGATCAGGACATCGACGGAATCAGGCAGGTTCTGCATCGGGGGCTCAGGCGGACGCGGCGTCGCGCCAGTCGGCCTCGGGCACGATGACGGCGGCGAGGTCCACGGCGTCCTCGCCCGGCACGCGGATACGGGTGAACTTCATCGGCGGCGCATCGAGAGGCGCGGTGGCGTCGAGGCCCATCTTCGCGCCGACCCCGTCGCGGGTGGAGGGATCGAGCTTCGAGCCCTGACTGCCCGCGATCACCACGAGGTCGCGGTCGGCCTGGAAGCGGGTCGAGACCGCCCACTCGACCTCCTGCGGATCGTGGATGTCCACATCCGTGTCCACCACGACCGCGTGCTTGATGTCGTAATGGGCGGCGAAGGCGCCGAGGAGCACGTTCTTGGCCTCGCCCTCCTGCGACTTCCGCAGCTTGACGTAGAGATGGTAGCGGCCGACGCCGCCGAGCGAGAGGTGGACGTCCTCGACGCCGGGGAAGCTGCGCTGGAGCGAGGCCAGGATCGTGGCCTCGCGCGGGATCGCGCCGAGGAGGAGGTGCTCCAGGCCGCCGCCGACGATCATGTGGAAGATCGGGTTCTCGCGGTGGGTCACCGCGTCGACCGTCATGACGTGGCGCTTGGCCCGCTCGCCGTAATATTGCGGGAACTCGCCGAAGGGGCCTTCGAGCTCCCGCACCTCCGGCAGGATCCGGCCCTCGATCACGATCTCCGCGGTGGCCGGCACGCGCACGTCGTTGGTCAGGCACTTCACCACGTCGAGGGGGGCGCCGGTGAGCGCGCCCGCGATCTCCAGCTCGTCGTGGCCGAGCGGCACGATCGCCTGCGAGGCCAGCAGGCAGGCCGGATCGACGCCGACGACGAGCGCGACCTCCAGGCCCCGGCCGGCAGCCTCGGCCTTCCGGTAGAAGTTGTCGGTGTGGCGCGGCAGGACGAGCACGCCGATGCGGTCCGGCCCGCTGACCTGGCAGCGCAGGATGGCGACGTTCTGCGCGCCCGTCTCGGGATCGCGCGAGATCATCAGCCCGGCCGAGATGTAGGGGCCGCTGTCGTGCTCGTTCAGCGTCGGCACGGGCAGGATGCGCAGGATGTCGATGTCGGAGCGGTGCACCACATCCTGGGCCGGGCCGGTCTCGCGCTCATGCCAGGGCAGCGGCTCGGCGCAGGCGCGCTGGAACTGCGCGATCAGGCGGTCCTCGCGGGTGCCGAGCGCCTCGGCCATCCAGGCGCGGCTGGAGACGAGGCCCGAGACGATGGTGCCGGGCCGGCCGCCGGGCCGCGGGAACAGGGTGGCGCTGCGCCCGTCCAGGCGGTTGGCCACCGCCGCCGCCTCGTGGCGCAGGCCGATGCCGGGGCGCGCAACGCTGAGGCGCCCGATCGCGGCGAGGCGGTCGAGCCAGTCGCGCAGGGAACGCGCGGGGACCGGGTCGCTCATGATGTCCTCCCGTTCGCCGCTCGTCGTCGGCGGCGTCGTTCTCCCCTGGTTAGGACGTTCGCGGAGCGCGCCAAAATAAGGATTGTTGATACCGGCGATCAGACAGTCTGAATTGCTCCGCCAGCACCGGCATGGTCCAGTCGGAGACGGTATGGCCGCAGAGCCGGACCGGGGAGGCACGAGCGTTGGACCTGCGCCAGATCTCGTATTTCGTGGCGCTGTTCGAGGAGGGCAGCGTCACCCGCGCGGCGCAGCGCATGAACGTGGTGCAGCCGGCGCTGAGCATGCAGATCGCCAAGCTGGAGCGGGAGCTCGACCAGCGCCTGTTCGACCGGCAGCCGAAGGCGATGGTGCCGACCGCGGCCGGCCGCACGCTGCACAGGCTCGTGCAGCCGATCCTGCGCGACGTCGCCGAGGCGCGGGCGGCCATGGCGCGGTTGTCCGAGAGCGTGTCCGGCCGCGTCACCGTCGGCATCCTGTCCTCGCTCGCGATGAGCGTCGTCCCGAGCGTGCTCGCCCGCTTCTCGGCCGCCTATCCCCAGGTCGAGCTGTCGCTGGCCGATGGCTACAGCAGCACCTTCATCGAGGGCGTCGGCAACGGCAGCCTCGACCTCGCCGTGATCAACAAGCCGCCGCGCCGTCTCGGCCTGCTGGTCGACCCCCTGCTCGACGAGGAGATGGTGGTGGTGGGCGGGCGCGACACCCCGCTGCCGATCCCGGTCCCGGTCCGCATGCGCGACCTGACGGAGCTCGACCTGATCCTGCCCTCGCAGCGGCACGGCCTGCGTCTCGAGCTCGACCGGCGGGTCGGGTCGGAGGACATCGCGCTGAGCCCCAAGCTCGAACTCGACCTGCCGCCGGCCATCGCCGATTTCGTGGCGCGCTCGGACTGCTTCACCGTTCTTCCGAGCGTCGCCGTCAGCCGCCAGCTCGCCGAGGGAAGCCTGAAGGCCTACCGGATCGTGGCGCCGCGCATCACGCGCCAGCTCGTGATCATCCACCACCCGAAGCATCCGCTGAGCCCGGCGGCCATCCGCTTCATCGAGATGCTGTCGGAGGATCTCTCCGCCGCGGCGAACGCGCTGCAGGCCCATATCGTGACCGGCCCGGAGCGGTGACCGCCGCACGCATGCAGTCCCGCTGATCGCGCCTATCAACCTTCCTTATTCGACAGGCCCGCCCGCAGGCTCCTACGATCGGCGGAAACCGCCCGCCCGACGCCCGGGGCGTGGGGGATCTCACGATCGAGGGCGGGGAAACGACCATGGACGGCAACGCGCATCATTGGATCGATGGCGAGTGTTGCGGCACGCCGGCGGCGGAGAGCCTCGACCCGGCCGATGGCAGCCTCGTCGGCCGCCTCGCCGATGGCGGCCTCGGCGAGGCGCGGGCGGCGGTCGCCGCGGCCCGGCGCGCGTTCGACCGCGGCCTCTGGGCCTCGTCCCCGCGCCTGCGCCAGCAGGTCCTCCTGCATTGGGCCGCGTCCCTCGAGGCGGAGCGCGAGCGGCTCGCCGAACTCCTCACCCGCGACAACGGAAAGGCCATCGCCCAGTCCCGCGGCGAGATCGCCGGTGCGATTTCCGAGGTGCTCTACTATGCGGGCCTTGCCCGACACATCCCGGGCCACGTGCTGGAGCCAGAGCCGGGCGTGCTCTCCACCATGCTGCGCGAGCCCGCGGGCGTCGCCGGCATCATCGTGCCCTGGAACGCCCCGGCCGTGCTGCTGGTGCGCTCGCTGGCCCCGGCGCTGGCGGCGGGCTGCACCGCAATCGTCAAGCCGGCCGCGCAGACCGCGGTGTTCAACGCCGCCCTCCTGGCCCCGCTGCTCGCCGCGCCGGGCCTGCCCGCGGGCGCCGTCAACGTCATCGTAGAGACAGGCCATGCCGGGGCCGAGCATCTCTCGGTCTCGCACGACGTCGACGTCCTCAGCTTCACGGGCTCCACCGCCACGGGCAAGGCGATCATGCGCGCCGCCGCCGACAGCATGAAGAAGCTCTCTCTGGAACTCGGCGGCAAGTCCGCCTGCCTCGTCTTCCCCGATGCCGGGATCGATGCCGTGGCGGGCAGGATCGCCGCGGCTGCGACCATCATCTCCGGCCAGCAATGCACGGCGGCGCGCCGCGTCCTCGTGCACCGCTCCCGGCTGCCGGAGATGCGCGCGGCCCTCACCGCCGCGCTGTCCGCCCTCCGAGTCGGGCCCGGACTCGATCCGGCCACCCAGGTCGGCCCGCTCATCGATCGTGCGACCCGCGACGCCGTCGCGGCCCGTGTCGAGGCGGCCTGCGCCGACGCCGACGCGGTGCTGCTGCGGCCGCGCGTGCCCGAGGGGCCCGGCGCCTTCCTGACGCCCGCGCTCGTCGAGCACGCCGACACGCGCGCGGATTTCGTACAGGAGGAGATCTTCGGCCCCTTCCTCGTCCTCGAAGGCTTCGAGAGCGAGGCGGAGGCGGTTGCCAGAGCCAATGACAGCGTGTTCGGGCTCTCGGCGAGCGTCTGGACCCATGACGGCGCCCGCGCCCTGCGGGTGGCGCGGGCTCTGCGGAACGGCACTGTCTGGATCAACGACCACAACAAGCTCTTCGCCGAAGCCGAGACCGGCGGCTACCGGCAGAGCGGGCTGGGCCGCCTGCACGGCTACGACGCCTTCATGGACTTCACCGAACTGAAGCACGTCTACCAAGCGCCGGGCCTGATCGGGGGCCAGGCCGAGGGGGCGTCCGCATGAGCCGCAACCTCCCCCTCGTCGTCGGCATCTCGGGCGCCTCGGGCGTGGTCTACGGGATCCGCCTGCTCGAGATCCTGCGCGACCTCGACATTCCGGCCCATCTCGTGATGTCGCGCTCGGCCGAGGTAACGCTGGCCCACGAGACCGACCTGAAGGTCGCCGACGTCCGCGCGCTCGCGGCGAAGACCTATGCCCAGGCCGATATCGGCGCGGCGATCTCCTCCGGCTCCTTCCGCACCCGCGGCATGATCGTGGCGCCCTGCTCGGTGCGGAGCATGTCGGAGATCGCGGCCGGCACCACCACCGGCCTGCTGACGCGGGCCGCCGACGTGGCGCTGAAGGAGCGTCGCCGCCTCGTCCTGATGGTGCGCGAGACGCCGCTCCACACCGGGCATCTGCGGACGATGACGGCGCTCTCCGAGATGGGCGCGATCATCGCCCCTCCCGTGCCCGCCTTCTACGCCCGGCCGGAGAGCCTCGCCGAGATGGTCGACCACACGCTCGGCCGCGTCCTCGACCTATTCGAGATCGATGCCGGCTGCGTGCGGCGCTGGCGTGGTGATCCGGAGTGAGCGCGCGCCATCATTGATGGTGATTGCCTGCATAAGACAAGATTATTTGCCAGAATTATTGTTCCGGCGTTGAATTGGAAACCAAAAAACGGCCCATCGCGAGCGCGAGCGAGGCCGAATACCGGGCCTTTCTCCCATTCGATGGGGCCGGCCGGGGAACAAGAACAGGGAGGTCCGAATGAAGGTCGAGCTTCAGCCAGGGACGCGCGCCGGCGAGGTACAAAGCGCGGCAGACGTCCTGCTCCGGCAGCTCACCGCCTGCGGCATCGACTATTTCTTCGCCAATGGCGGCACGGATTTCCCGCCGATCGCCGAGGCCTTCGCGCGCGCGGAGGCCACTGGCGAGAACGTACCGCGGCCGATGGTGATCCCGCACGAGAACCTCGCCGTCGCCATGGCCCACGGCGTCTACATGGTCTCGGGCCGGGCGCAGGCCGTGATGGTGCACGTGAATGTCGGCACCGCCAACGCGGTCAATGCCGTGCTCGACGCCAGCCGGGACGAGACACCGGTCCTGCTGTTCGCCGGCCGCTCGCCCTATTCGGAGGCCGGCCGTCACGGTGCTCGCACCCGATACATCCATTGGGCACAGGAGATGTTCGATCAGGCCGGCATGCTGCGCGAGGCCGTGAAGTGGGATTACGAGCTCCACCTGCCCGAGCAGGCCGGGGAGATCGTGGCCCGGGCCCATCAGGTCGCCATGTCGGCGCCGCGCGGGCCCGTCTACGTGACCCTGCCGCGCGATACGCTGGCGGGCGCCGCGGCCCTGCCGGGTGCTGCCTCGGCTCCTGTCCTCGCGGCGGTCCCTGCGCCCCACCCCGATCCGGTCGCCGTCGCACAGCTCGCCGGCTGGCTCGCCGAAGCCCGGCGGCCCGTGATCGTCACCGCGAGCGCCGGGCGCAGCGAGGCCGGCTTCCGGGCGCTCGCCCGCTTCGCCGAGCGCCATGCGGTGCCGGTGGTCTCCTTCCACCAGCGCTTCCTCAACATCGCCACCGATCATCCGAGCTTCGCGGGGTTCGAACCCGGCCCCTGGATCCAGGACGCCGACCTCGTCATCGCCCTCGACTGCGACGTGCCCTGGATCCCCTCGATCCAGAACCCGCCGGAGGGCGCGCGCATCGCCCATCTCGGGATCGATCCGGCCTATACCCGCTACCCGATGCGCGGCTTCCGGGCCGATCTCTGCCTGCCCGGCGAGACGGCCACTCTGCTCGATGGGCTGGAGCGCGCCCTCGAAGGACGCCAGGACGAGATCCGCGCCGCGGAGCGCCGGGCGGCGATCGGGCAGCGCCGGACCGTCGCCACGCAGCTCTCGGCCAGCGACCCGATCACCCCCGAATGGATCAGCGCCTGCCTGACCGAGGCCGTCGGGCCGGAGGCGATCATCGTCAACGAGTATCCGCTGCGCCTCGACCATTGCCCGCGCACGCGAGCGGGGACCTATTTCGGGCTGAGCCCGGCCGGCGGCCTCGGCTGGGGGCTCGGTGCCGCGCTCGGCGCGAAGCTCGCGGCGCCCGACACGCTCGTCGTCGCGACCTTGGGCGACGGCGCCTACATCTTCGCCAACCCCACCGCGAGCCACTGGGCCGCGGCGGCACACGGGCTGCCGGTGCTCACGGTGGTCTTCAACAACGCCCTCTACGGCGCCGTGCGGAACTCGACGCTCGCCATGTACCGCGAGGGCTACGCGGCGAAGGAGCGCGGGCGCATGCTCGCCGATCTCGGGCCCTCCCCCGATTTCGAGCGGGTGGTGGAGGCGAGCGGCGGCCTCGGGCTGCGCGTCGAGACGGCCGAGGCCCTGCCCGGCGCCCTCGCCGAGGCGGTCGCGGCGGTGCGCGCCGGCCGGCAGGCTCTCGTCAACGTCGTCTGCGAGTACTGAGGTGACGGCGACTCATCCGAGCGTCGCCGAGGCCGTCGCGGGGCGGGGCACGGCGCCCGTCCGCGCTGCCGGATGGGGCAGCGGCGGTCTCGACGGGCGCGCGGCCCTCCTGCGCCGCCGCTACCCGACGATCGCCGACCTGATGGTACGGGCGCGCCGCCGGACGCCGCGCTTCGCCTACGATTTCGTGGCCGGCGGAGTCGGCGACGACCTCTGCCTGGCCCGCAACCGCGCCGCCCTCGACGCCATCGCGATCACGCCGCGCCTCGGGCTCGACATGACGCGGGTCGACACCACGGTGCGGCTGTTCGGGCGGGATTACCGCGCGCCCTTCGGCGTCGCGCCGATGGGACTTGCTGGGCTGCTCTGGCCGGGCGTCGACGACGCGCTCGCCCGCGCCGCGCAGCGCGCCCGCATCCCCTACGTGCTGTCGACGGTGGCCAACACCACGATCGAGCGCGTTGGCGCGCTCGCCCCGGACGTGTTCTGGTACCAGCTCTACGGCGTGCCCGAGAACGACCACGCCGTCTCCTTCGACCTCGTCGCTCGAGCCGAGCGGGCCGGCGCCCACGCCCTCGTCGTGACCCTGGACGTACCGGTGCGCTCGAAGCGTACCCGCGACGTGCGCAACGGCCTCGTCGTACCCTTCCGCCCGACCCTGCGGACCGCTCTCGACGTCGCCCGCGCGCCGCAATGGGGCTTGGCCATGCTGCGCCACGGTCAGCCCCGTTTCGAGAACTTCCTCGCCTATGCCGGTCGGCAAGCGAGCACCGCGGATCTTGCGAGCTACGTCTTCCAGAAGATGACCGGTCCGATGACCTGGGAGACGGTGGCGCGCCTGCGCGAGGCGTGGCCGCGCGCCTTCCTGGTCAAGGGTCTGCTGCATCCGGACGACGCCGAGAAAGCGGTGTCGCTCGGCGTCGACGGCATCGTCGTGTCCAATCACGGTGGCCGCCAGTTCGACGCGGCGCCGGCCTCGATCGATGCGCTGGCCGAGATCGCCGCCCGCGTCGGAACCCGCACGAGCCTGATCGTCGACGGCGGCATGATGAACGGCCTCGACCTGTTGCGGGCCCTGCGCCACGGCGCACAGGCGGCCTTTGCGGGCCGCGCCTTCCTGTTCGGCTACGGCGCGCTCGGCGAGGAGGGCGGCGACCACGTCGCGCGCCTCTTCGAGGAGGAGCTGCGCCTCGCCCTCGCCCAGAGCGGCTCCGCCTCCGTCGCGGAGGCGCGCGCCACCCCCTGAAAGCCTGACACGGTCAACGGCACCCACGACCACACCGGTCCAACGAGGTCGCCGAGCCGCCCAATCCGGAGGAGCACCGATGACGACCGTACACGACCGCCACCCGGCAGGCTGCAGAGCCTTGCCGGAACGCCCCCTGCTGACCTTCGGCCGCTGAGGAGGCGATCATGCAAGCGAGTTGGACCGTCCTGTCGCTGACGGGACTCTACATGGCCGTCCTCGGCGTGATCAGCTTCGCGGCGAAGCGCTACGCCGACAGCGCCAAGAGCTTCACCTCCGGCGGCACGACCTTCCCGGCCATCCTGATCGGCTTCCTGCTGATGTCCGAGTTCATCGGCACCACGGCGAGCATCGGCACCGCGCAGGTGGCCTACAGCCACGGGATCTCCGGGGCCTGGAGCCTCGCCGTCCTCGGGATCGGCTTCATCCTCTACGCGATGCTGCTCGCACGCCGCTTCAAGGCGCTCGGCGAGAACACCATCTCGGGCGCGCTGTCGCGGATCTACGGACCGAAGGTCAAGGTCGCGACTTCCGCGATCATGATCTTCGCGATCCAGATCGTCGCGATCTCGGTCTACACGAGCGGCGGCGCCGTCCTGTCGAGCATCCTCGGCATCGATCGCACCGTGGCGATCGTCCTCACCGGGATCGTGGCGGTGCTCTACGTAACGGTCGGCGGCATGCGCTCGGTGATCTACACCAACGTGCTGCACGCGCTGGTCAAGTATCTCGGCATCGTCATCGCCTTCGTGTTCGCCCTGAACCAGGTCGGCGGGATGGGCGAGCTGCAGGCGCGGCTGCCCGCGCGGATGTTCGAGGCGAGCACAGTCGGCTGGCCGCAGATCATCGCCTGGTTCATCGCGGCGACCGGCGCGATCTTCTCGACCCAGTACGTGATCCAGGCGATCAGCACGGTGAGCGACGGCCCCAAGGCGCAGCGGGCGAGCCTCTACTCGGCGCTCCTGCTGATCGGGTTCAGCCTGTTGGCGGCCGGCATCGGCCTGTGCGCCGCCGTGCTCTCGCCGAACATTCCGCCGCTCCAGGCCTTCCCGAGCATCATCGCGCGGATGGACACCCTCACCGCGGCCTTCGTGGTCGCAGGTCTCGCGGGCTCGCTGTTCGGGACGATCTCGGCCGTGAGCATCGGGACCGCGACGCTCCTGTTCAAGGATTTCTATCAGCCCCTGTTCAAGGATCGCGGCGACAGCCAGCGCTCGCTCATGTTCGTGCGCATCGCGACGGTGGTGGTCGGACTGATCCCGCTGCCCTTCGCGATCCTGGCGCCCGACGTGGTCAAGGTGACCTTCCTCGCCAAGGCTCTCCGCGCGACGCTTGCCGTGCTGGTGCTGCTGCTGTTCTACGCGCCCTGGTTCGGCACGCGCCTCGGCGCCCTGATCAGCATCCTGGCCTCCCTCGTGCTGACGATCGGCTGGTTCCTGCTCGGCGATCCCTTCGGCATCGACAACACCTACATCGCGGTCGCCATCCCGATCGTCGTGATGAGCGTCTCGCACCTGCTGCGCGGGCTCACCGGCGAGGAGCGGCCCGGCCATCTGCCCGAGGTGGTGACCGGCGAGGAGAATGCGTCTGGACGCGCGCTGCCCCTGCACTCGACGCCCTCGCGGGCCGGGTGAGGGCGGTGTCCGACGTAGGGTCGGGAGCGGAGCTGCCGGCGCAGCTCCGCGACAGGCTCGGCGCGATCCTCGGCGCGCAGGGCCTCGTGGCGGATGCAGGCACACGCTACGGCGAGTCCTGGGGCGGGGCCTTCACGGCGCCGCCGAGCCTCGTGGCCCGGCCCGGCTCGACGGCAGAGGTGGCGGCGACCGTCGCGGCCTGCGCCGAGGCCGGGGTCGCGATGGTCCCGCAGGGCGGCAATACCGGCCTCGCGGGCGGTGCCCAACCGACCCGGCCGGGCTGCGTGATCATCTCGCTGGAGCGGATGCGGGCCGTGCGCGCGCTCGATCCGGTCAACGACACGATCACCGTCGAGGCTGGGATGACGCTGGCGGAGGTGCAGGCGCGGGCCGCCGAAGTCGACCGGCTCTTTCCCTTAAGCCTCGCCTCGGAGGGCTCCTGCCAGATCGGCGGCAACCTCTCGACCAATGCGGGCGGCACGCAGTGCCTGCGCTACGGCAATGCCCGCGCCATGGCGCTGGGCCTGGAGGTCGTGCTGCCGGACGGGCAGATCTGGGAGGGCCTGCGCGGCCTGCGCAAGGATGCGACCGGCTACGACCTCAAGCAGCTCTTCATCGGCGCGGAGGGGACGCTCGGCATCATCACCGCGGCGGTGCTGCGCCTGCTGCCGCGCCCGCGCGACGCGGCGACCGCCTTCGTGGCCGTGCCGGATCCGGCGGCAGCGCTCCGCCTGCTCGATCGCGCGCGCCGCCACCTCGGCGAGAGCCTGACGGGATTCGAGGTGATGCGGCGCGAATGCCTCGACTGGGTGCTGGTCGCGCTGCCCGGCACCGCCTCGCCCTTCGCCGAGCGCCATCCCTGGTACGTCCTGATCGAGGCGACCGGCCAGGGCGCGCCGGGCACCTTGGCGGGACTGATGGCAGAAGCGCTGGCGGCAGCCCTGGAGGAGGAGATCGTCTCGGATGCGACTTTGGCCGCCTCGGAGGCGCAGCGTCGGCGCCTCTGGGCCCTGCGCGAGGGTCAGGCCGAGGCGCAGAAGGCGGCGGGGTTCGGGATCAAGCACGACGTCTCGGTACCGGTCTCGGCCGTGCCGACGTTCCTGGCCCGCGCCGACGCGGCCCTGGCGGCGGCGCTGCCCGGCATCCGGCCCTTCGCCTTCGGCCATCTGGGGGACGGCAACATCCACTACAACCCGCTCGGGCCGGCGGGTGCGAGCGCCGCAGAGGTGGCGGCTCTGCGCCCCGGGGCGAACCGCATCGTGCACGACATCGTAGCCGATCTCGGCGGCTCGATCAGCGCCGAGCACGGCCTCGGCCAGCTCCGCACGGAGGAGGTCCGGCGCTACAAGTCGCCGGTCGAGCAGGCGATGATGGCCGCGCTCAAGCGGAGCTTCGACCCCAAGGGGTTGATGAATCCCGGCACGATCGTCCCGGCCTAAGACCAGACCGCGATGCGTGCGGCTCATCGCGGCCTGCCCGCGCGACGGCGGCCGTCCGCGTTGATCCCGACCAAAGGTTGGGATCAACGCACATCGATATAAGCCCTCAGGACCGGGCGAGCCCGTCCAGGAGCACGCTCAGAGCCTCCTGGGGGAGGGGCCGCCCGAGCAGCCCGGCATAATGGCCGAGATGGTCCCGCGCGGCCCGCCCCCGGTCGAGGGCCGGGCCCGGTTCCGGCGCGCCCGCGAACAGAGCCTCCTGCACGAGGCGCTCGGCTTCGAGCTCGACCGCCTTGATCCGCTCGCGATAGGCCTCCGATCCGAGGCGCGCGAGCGGCTCGGCCTTCAGCGCCCGACGGACGGCGCGAAGCGGCTCGACCACGGCCCCGCGCCAGGGCGCGATGCCCGCATCCGCTGCCCGGACCGCCGCGGCGTCCAGGGATCGGTCGGTCGCCGCGCACCAGAGCAGGTAGAGCACGAGGTTGACGTCGGCCCCCGCCTCGTCCTGCAGGGCGAGGCAGGCGGGCGCGATGCCCGGCCGGCGGTAGAGATCGAGGGAGAAGTCCCAGAACGGGTTGTCGGACATCGCGCGCCCTCAGCCGCGATCGAGATTGCCCCGCGTCTCCGGCATCAGGAAGGCCCCGACCAGATAGACCAGCGTGACCACCGTCGAGAAGATCGCCAATACCATCGTGATCTGTCCGGGGCCGTCGGCGGTGAGCGAGACCAGCGTCGGCAGCATGCCGCCGAGCGCGAAACCGATATTCCAGCTCAAGCCCGTACCGGTGGCGCGCAACGCCGTGGGGAAGGTCTCGTTGAGGAAGATCAGCAGCGGGCCGTAGCTCGCATTCGCGACGAAGGCGAGGAGCAGCGCGCAGATTCCGATCGTCACCGCATCCGTGGCCTGTCCCAGCGCCAGGAACAGGACGGGGAAGGCGACGAGCCGCACGGCGCCCATCAGCAGGAAGCAGCGCCGCCGCCCGATATGCTGGCTCAGCTCGCCCATGCCGCAGGCGCCGATGGCCGCGGCGACGCTCGCGCCGATCAGCATCAGGGAGGCGGTGGCGTTCGGCAGGCCGTTCACCAGCTTCAGGACGGTCGGGAGATAGCCGGAGGTGAGGTAGTAGGCCGCGCCGCCGCCGAAGGAGAGCAGCACTGCGAGGACGAAGTTGCGGGCGTGCTCGGCCGAGAACAGGGCGCGCACCGGCGAGGCCACCACCGGGGTCTCGCCGCGCCGGGCCGCCTTGTCCGCCTGGAGCTGGCGGAAGATCGGCGATTCCTCGAGGTTGCGAAACAGGATGAGCCCGACCACCGAGGTGAGGAGGCCGGAGAAGAACATCACCCGCCAGCCCCAGGCGGCGAAGGCCTCGCCCGGCGCGAGCAGCGAGACGATGGAGAAGACGAGAGAGGCGAGCAGGCCGCCGATCGCCGCGCCGCCGCCGCCGACCGAGCCCGACATCAGGCCGCGCCAGCGCTCGGGCACGGATTCGGTGCCGATCGTGTGCGAGGCCGCCACCACGCCGCCGACGAAGATGCCCTGAATCAGCCGGAAGGCCAGGAAGATCGCGGTGGCGAGCCAGCCGATCTGGCCGACGGTGGGCAGGAGGCCGAAGGCCGCCGTCGAGAGGCCGACGCCCATCACCGCCACCATCAGGGCGCGCCGCCGTCCGAATCGGTCGGCATAGGTGCCGAACAGGGCCGAGCCCAGCGGCCGGATCAGCAGCGTCACCGCGAAGGAGGCATAGGCGCCGGCGAGCGACAGCATCGGCTTGTCGGCCGGGAAGAACAGCGCGCCGACGACGGGCGCCACGTAGAGCAGGATGAACAGGTCGAACAGGTCGAGCCCCCAGCCGAACAGCGAGGCCAGAGCGGCGGTCGCGGTCTGTCGGGTGGTGGGCTTCGGCAGGGCCGCCGGGGCGGCCATCGTCGTGGTGGCGTCCATGGTGTCTCTCCCTCGGGCTCGGGCAGCCTCGGCCTCAGAGCCGACCGCCGGTCTTGCAGCCGGCGTGGCGGTCGTTCACGCGATCGGTGATGCGCGGCACTAAGTCTTTGTTTTGGCGCGCTCTCTCGCGCCGAGCCGGCATCCACTTCGGCGGAGAGCGCCCTAGCTGCCGATGAACTTCGGCTGGCGCTTCTCGTGGAAGGCCTCGACGCCCTCGCGGAAATCGTCCGACTGGCGCAGGCGGCTGTAGCAATGGCCCTCGAGCTCGATGGCGATCGCGAGCGTCGAATCCTCGGTGTCGTTGAGGAGCTTCTTGGCGGTGCGCTGGGCGATCGGCGAGAAGGCGCGCAGCTCGTCGACCAGCGCGTCGACGGCCTTCTCCAGATCGGCATCGGCCACGCATTCTGTGGCGATGCCCCAGTCGAGCGCCTGCCGGCCCGGGATGCGCTTCGAGCGCATCACGATGTCCTTGGTGCGGGTGATGCCGACGATCTTCTGCAGGCGAGCCGAGCCGCCGGAGCCCGGGATCTGGCCGAGCTTCTGCTCGGGGAGCGCGTAGCGGCAGGTCTCCGAGACGATGCGGAAGTCGCAGGCGAGCGAGATCTCGAACCCGACGCCGAAGGTGTAGCCGCGATTGGCCGCGATCACCGGCTTGGCGCATCGCGCGGGCGCGGCGATGTTCCAGGCGAGCTTCGAGACATGCTCGGGCGAGGCGTCAAGGAAGCCCTTGATGTAGCCGCCCGACGAGAAGTGCTCGCCCTCGGCGCGCAGCACGATCACGCGCACCCGCGGATCCTCGTCGAGCGCCTCGAAGACCTTCCGGATCTCGTCGCGCTGGGGCATCGAGATCACGTTCATCGGCGGCCGGTTCAGGATCACGTCGGCGCGCTCGCGGGCGGGATCGATCTCGACGCGGAAGCCGTCGAGGTTCGTCAGGCGGGGATCGTCGGTCATCGGGTCTCTCTTCTCCGAATGGGGTGGGGAGGATTCAGGCCGGGTCAGGCGGCGGCCGTGGGTTCGTCCGCGGGCTCGCGCTGGTATTCGCCCGCCACGAGCTGGCGGCGCAGGAGCTTGCCGACCGGCGATTTCGGGATGTCGGCGACGAAGACGTAGGCGCGGGGCAGCTTGTGGCTCGGCAGGCCGGCCGCTCGGCAATGCGCGTCGAGGGCGGGGCCGTCGGTGGCGTCCCGGCGCTTGACGAAGGCGGTCACGAGCTTGCCCCAGCGCTCGTCGGGCAGGCCGACCACGGCGACCTCCGAGACGCTCGGATGGAGGGAGAGGCAGCTCTCGATCTCCACCGGAGAGACGTTCTCGCCGCCGGTGATGATCATGTCGTCCACGCGGCCGGTGACGAAGATGTCGCCGTCCGGATCGGCGAAGCCCGTGTCCCCGGTGAAGTACCAGCCGCCGCGGAAGGCCTTCGCGTCGGCCTCGGGGCGGCGCCAGTAGCCCTCGAAGGCCTCGTCGCCGCTGGCGATCACCGCGATCTCGCCCTCCTCGCCCGGAGCGGCGACAGCCTCCGGGTCCGCGGCGCCGAGCGGCACCACGCGCACCATGGTGTTGAGGCCCGCCCGGCCGGCGGAGCCGGGTTTCGTGGCGGCGTCCTGGTTGATCGTGAAGGTGTAGACCTCCGACGAGCCGTAATGGTTGACGAAGAGGTCCGGCCGGAACGCCTCGGTGAGCTTGGCGAGCAGGCCGTCCGTCATCGGCGCGCCGGCAAATCCGAGCTTGCGCACCGAGGCGGTGTCCGTGCCCGCGAAATCCGGATGGTGCACGAGGTCGTGGTAGAGGGTCGGCACGAGGTAGAGGTTCGTCACCCGCTCGGCGGCGATCAGGCGGAGCGCCCCGGCCACGTCGAAGCGCGGCAGGCAGATGAAGGCGCCGCCGATCAGCGACATGGCGATGAGCGAGCGCACCCCCATCGTGTGGTAGAGTGGCATGACTCCGAGCGTGCGCTCGCCGCGCGCGTAGAGATTCTGCGCCACGTGGGCGAGGGCGGCGGCGCGCTCGGCCCGGTGGCGGCGGGGCACGCCCTTGGGCTTGGCCGTGGTGCCCGAGGTGTAGAGCATCAGCGAGGTCGCTTCCGCGCCGACGCGGGGCTTGGCGGGGGCCGCCCCCGGCTGCGCGAGATCGGCGAAGGCGATCGTCCCGGATCCGGTGGTGTGGCCGACCGCGATGCGCGGCAGCGCCCGGGCGGCGGCGCTCGCCCGCACCGCGGCAGCCGAGACCTCCTCGTAGGCGAGCGCCTTCGCGTCGGAATTCTCGATCGCGAAATCGATTTCGTCGGGCTTGGCGCGCCAGTTGATGGGTGTCAGCACGATGCCCGCGAACTGGCAGGCCCAGTGCAGCGTCGCCGCCTCCAGCCTGTTCTGCAGCGCCGTGACGAGGTGATCGCCGGGCTCCAGCCCGAGCCGGCCGAGTCCCGCCACCGTCGCGGAGATCAGCCCGTACCAGTCGGCGTAGGTCAGCCGGGTCTCGCCGTCGACGATGGCGAGGGCCTGCGGATCGCGGGAGACGCTCGCGAGGAAGCTGGTGCCGAGGTCAAGCATGGGCCGTCTCCTCCTGGTTCGCCGCTTGAGTGGATTCGCCGCGCAGGATGGCCGCGGCTTCGAGCGCCGCCGCGACGATCGGGGCGTAACCGGTGCAGCGGCAGAGATGGCCGCCGATGACCTCGGTCAGTTCCGCGCGGCCCGCGCCGGGCCTGAGGCGCAGATAGGCGTCGAGGGACATCAGGATTCCGGCGGTACAGAAGCCGCATTGCAGGGCGTGGTGGCGCCGGAAGGCAGCCTGGAGCACGCCGAGGCGGCCGGGCTCGGGCTCGAGCCCCTCGACGGTGCGCAGGTCGCAGCCCTCGACGCCGACCGCGAGAGTCAGGCAGGCCCGGGCCGGCACGCCGTCGATCGCGACCGTGCAGGCGCCGCAGACGCCGTGCTCGCAGCCGACATGCGTGCCGGTGAGCCCGAGGCCGTGGCGCAGCGCGTCGGTGAGCAGCGTGCGCGGCTCGACCTCACATTCGGCGGGCGCCCCGTTCAGGGTAAAGCGCACGCGATGGCGCTGTTGCGCGTCTAGCTGCATCGGAGGCTGTCCTGTCGCGCTTGGTCCAGCACCCGGCGTCCGAGCTGACGCACGAGGTCGCGGCGGTACCGGGCGGTGGCATGGAGATCCTCGCCCGCGCCGAGTTCCCAGGCGAAGGCGTTCAGGGCGTCGTCGAGGGCGGAGCCGTCGAGGAGGGGGAAGTCGCGGGCGGTCGGCCGGTCGGCGACGCCGCCGACCGCGAGCCGCATGCGCCGGGCATCCACCACGGCGGCGCAGGCGACGATGGCGAAGTCGCCGTGGCGGCGCCCGACCTCGGCGAAGGCGTACCCGGTCCCCGCTGCGCGGGTCGGGTAGGCAATCGCCTCGATCAGCTCGTCGTCGCCGCGCTCTGTCACCATCATGCCGGTGAAGAAGTCCTCGGCACGCACGCTGCGGCGGCGCTTGCGCGAGCGGAGCCGAACCTCGCCCTCGAGCGCCACGAGACAGAGCGGGATCTCGGCGCTCGGATCGGCATGGGCGACCGAGCCGCACAGGGTGCCCCGCGCCCGCGTCTGGACGTGTCCGACCCAGGGGAGGGCCGCGGCGAGCAGCGGCAGGTCGTCGGCTAGGCCGGGCCGGTCGAGCAGGATCGCCTGGCGGACGCCGGCCGGGATCACGAGCGCGCCCCGCTCCGGCACCGGCTCGCGCAGGGCCTCGATCCGCATCACGTCGATGAGCATCGCGGGCTTGGTCAGCCGCATGTTCAGCATCGGCAGGAGCGACTGGCCGCCCGCCACGATCCGGGCCTCGGCGCCGTGCCGGCCGAGGGCCTCGAGCGCTTCGTCGAGGCTCGCCGCGCGGAGATAGCCGAAGGGTGCGGGCTTCATGCCGAGATCCCCAGTCGGGCGAGGAGGCGGCGCAGCCAGCCCGGGCCGCTCCCAGAGCCGCCCGCCCGCCGCGCGAGGGCCGAGAAGAAGCCGCCGATGATGACGCGAGCCGCCCCGTCGAGCAGGCGCCCGCCCACCGCCGCGACCTTGCCGCCGACCGCCGCCTCGTAGCGGTAGCCGATGCGGGTGCCGCCGGACCCGTCCGGTTCCAGGGTGAGGCGGCCGGTGCCGCCGCCATTACCGAGCGCCCCCGTCACCGAGCCGGCGAGCGTCGCCGCACGCGGTGCATCGAGGTCGGAGAGGCGGATATCGGCCTTGTAGCGGCCCTTCACCGGACCAACGCCGAGGGTCACGTCGGCGGTGAAATGGGTCTCCGAGAGCCTGCGCACGCCGTGCGCGCCCGGGATGACCGAGGCGAGGACATCCGGATCGAGCAGCATCGACCAGACCGCCTCGGGCGGAGCGGTGACCGCCGCCGTGCCCTCGCCGCGCAGGGTGCGGTCGCCCGGCTTGCCCACGGGCTGGGCCTGGGCGGCGAGGCCAGCGGGGGGCGCCGGCTCGTCGCGGCCGGCGGCGAGGCCCGCGAGCTTGGCCGGGGTCAGCGGCAGGTCGATGGCGTCGAGGCCGAGCGCATCCGCCACCGCGTTGGCGAGGCAGACCGGCGTCGACATGCAATTGCCCTCGCCGACGCCCTTGGCGCCGAGCGGCGTGAAGGGCGAGGGACTCTCCACGTGCAGGACGGTGAGGTCCGGCATCTCCGTCGCGGTCGGGAGCAGGTAGTCGGCGAGCGTGCCGGAAAGGAAGGCGCCGTCGTCGCCGTAGGCCAGTTCCTCGTAGATGGCCGCGCCGAGCGCCTGCGCGAAGCCGCCGCGCACCTGCCCCTCGACCATGCGGGGATGCAGGATGCGCCCGCAATCGTGCATGGTGACGTAGCGGTCGATTCCGATCTTGCCGGTGACCGGATCGACCTCGAGCCCGCAGATATCGAAGATGAAGCCGTGGCAGAGCGAGGAATTGACCGCATCCGCCTCGTCGGGCGCCGTGAGCTGCGGCGGCGTCCAGAAGGCAGTCTCGCGGATCGGCGTCCCGTCCAGGTCCGGCAGCAGGCCCGGGGACCAGTGGGCGGTCGCGGCAACGCGCGCGAAGGGCAGGAAGGCGTCCGGGTTCGCGCGGGCGCTGACGCGCCCGCCGGCGAAGACGAGGTCCTCCGCCCGCACGTTGAGTTGGGCCGCCGCCACCGCCGCGAGCTTGTCCCGCAAGCGCGTCGCCGCCTGATGCGCCACGCCCGCCACCGCGGCGGCGAAGCGGCTCGAGTAGTTGCCTGAGGCGATCGACCACGCGTCCTTGGCCGTGTCGAGATCGGCCGTGACCCGGACCTGGTCGAGGGCGATGCCGAACACGTCAGCCACCACCTGCGCCAGCACGGTGCGGTGGCCCTGGCCCTGCGGCACGGAGGCGACCTGCACGGTGACCGAGCCGACCGGATCGAGGGTGATGGTCGCGGTGGCCTGCGCCCCGTTCTTCGGACCGGCCTTGGCCCGCTCCGCGGCGGTGAGAACCGTGGTGATGTAGCCCATGTTCGAGACGCTGGGCTCGACCGCGGCGGTGTAGCCGATCCCGTAGAGCCGCCCCTCGGCACGGGCGGCGTCCCGGCGCCGGACGAGCTCGGCGAGGCCGCCGTCGCGGGCCGCCACGTCGAGGGCGTGCTGGTAGTTGCCCGAATCGTAGAGCGCGCCCGTCGCCGTCCGGTAGGGGAAGGCGTCCGCCGGGATCAGGTTGCGGCGGATCACCTCGAGCGGATCGAGGCCGAGCGTGACGGCGATGCGCTGCATCAGCCGCTCCAGGGGATAGTAGACCTGCGGGCCGCCGAAGCCGCGCACCAGCCCGGTCGGCGTCTTGTTGGTCAGCACCACCCGGTTGCGCATCCGCACGTGCCGGATCGCGTAGGCGCCGGTCATGTTGCCGTGCATCCGGTAGAGCGTGGCGGGCTCGGGCGCGCGCAGATAGGCGCCGCAATCCTCGATCTGGTCCCAGTCGAGGGCCGCGACCCGGCCGTGCTCGTCGAAGGCGGCCGTCAGCGTGGTGACGCGGTTGGTCGCCGAGACCGAGGCCGCGAGGTGCTCGAGCCGGTCCTCGATCCATTTGACCGGGCGCCCGGACTTGCGGGACGCGGCCGCGATCAGGACGGCGTAGGGCGCGACGCCCTGCTTCACGCCGAAGCTGCCGCCGGAATCGGGGGGCGTGCGCAGGCGCAGGCGGTTGCCCGGCACCTTCAACGCCCGGGCGACCACGGCGTGGATGCTGAACGGCCCCTGGAAGTTGGCGAGCACGTCGTAGCTGTCGTCGGTGGGGTCGTAGGAGGCGACGACGCCGTAGGTCTCCATCGGAGAGCCGGTGTTGCGCGGGTAGCGGACCGTCACCGACAGGGTATGCCGGGCGTTCGCGAAGGCCGTCTCGGGATCGCCGTAGCGGAAGGCGCGGTCGCTGACTTGGTTGGCGCCGACGCCGTCGTGCAGCACGGGTGCATCGGCCGCGAGGGCGGCGAGCGGATCGACCACGGCGGGACGCTGCCGGTAATCGACCTCGATCAGGTCGCAGCCGTCCTCGGCGATGTAGCGGTCCGTCCCCAGGACGATGGCGACCGGCTCGCCGACATAGCGCACCCGGTCGACCGCGATGGCGCGGGCATCCACCGCCGCGCGCACGGCCGGGACGAGGCCCGCGGTGATGTCGAGGAGGTCGCGCCCGGTGAGCACAGCCGCCACGCCCGGTAGCGCCTGCGCCGCGGCGGCGTCGATCCCGAGGATGTCGGCGTGGGCGTGGGGCGAGCGCAGGATCGCCGCGTGCAGCGTGCCCGGCCTCGTGCCCAGATCGTCGATGTAGCGCCCGCGCCCCGACAGCAGGCCCGCGTCCTCGACGCGCTCGACCGACCGTCCGACGAACGGGATGTGCTCGATGCCCAACGTTCGCTTCCTCGTCCAGGGCTCTTGCTGGCCTGGTCCGAGCAGGATGCATCGCGTCAGGGGCGGCGGAGGATCCCGTCGCGTCTCAGGACTTACCCAAACGTCTCAAAAACGCCGCCGGCGCGCGGCGGCGCTCAGGCGAGCAGCGGCAGCCCGCCGCGGCGCACGATGCCGCGGAAGACGCTCGGCGGAACGCCGACATGGTCGCGGAAGAAGCGCGAGAAATGCGCGGGCGTGGAGAAGCCGAGGCCGAGCGAGAGATCCGTCAGGCCCTGATCGGTGCCGACGATGGCCC
Source organism: Methylobacterium symbioticum (assembly GCF_902141845.1). Lineage (GTDB taxonomy): Bacteria > Pseudomonadota > Alphaproteobacteria > Rhizobiales > Beijerinckiaceae > Methylobacterium > Methylobacterium symbioticum. The sequence goes on from NZ_CABFPH010000009.1 coordinate 52,725, forward strand.
GCACCGCGCGCTCGACCCGGATGGCGTTCTTGAACACGTTCGGCGAGGCGCCGGTCGTCTGCTCGAACAGGCGATAGAAATGCGCCCGCGAGAGCCCGACCTCCCGGGCAAGCGCATCGATGCCGTCGCCCGTCCCCGGCTCCGCCCGGATCCGGGCGATGGCCCGCTGCACGCGCCAGTCCCGGCTCCGGCTCGCCGCCCGCAGGGAGGCCCCGGCCTCGCGCCAGGCGGTGAACCGCTCGATCAGGGCGATCATCAGCCCGGGCAGCAGGGTCTCGCGGATGTGGTTCGAGTCCGGCGCGTAGACCATCTCGGCTGCGAGGTCCCGGGCGAGCTGCCTGATCCGAGCCGTGATGAGGCCGACCGGCTGCTCGAAGAAGCCCGGGGCGCCGCTCGCGGCCCAGTTGTTGCGGAACGATCCGAGCCAGGCCGGCTCGACATAGAGCGCGAGGATCATGGCCTTGTCGCGGGCCGGATCGTGCAGGTAGGCGTGCGTCTCCCAGGCGTTGACGAGGACGGCCTGCTCGTCGGTGAGGCGGACGACGCGCTCGCCGACCAGAAACTGCGTATCGTCACCCTCGACCTTCAGCAGGACGTGGCAGTGATGATGCGCGTGCCGGACGAGGCCGCGGTCCATGTCGAGCAGGACCACTCGGCCGAAATCGCCATGGGCAATCTCGAGAGCTTCGGACATCCGTTCCGAATACCATACCGCCCGAGGAGCAGCCAAACGCATCCCTCCGCTCAGGTCTTTCCTCTCGCGGGCGCAAGGATCCATCTGGATTCCGGCACCCGGCGGCGTCTCGCCGCCCGACGCTTCGCCTCGGTGGACGCGCCTGCCGCGATCCGGCTGTGCCGGATTCTGGGCGCATGTCTCGGGACGTTTGGAGCACCTCACACCATTCCCGGCGGCTGTCCTGCTACGCGCCGGTCCATGGTGAGGTCAGACTGCGGAGCAGCGTCCCGAAGATGCGAAAGGCAGGATTGATGCTCGTGCCGCAATAAACAATCCAAATTTGGCGTTGGACAGCGATACGGGGCTGTTCCACCGATCATGCCGAACGAAGGTCTGCCACCGCTCGCATGAGCGCTGAGACGGGCCTCGGCATCGGAGGAACGCGATGGCTCAAGCAGGGCACGGCTTGAAGAAGACCAATGTCAGATACCTCATCCTGGCACTGATCTTCCTCGCAACCACCTTCAACTACGTCGACCGCGCCACCCTGTCGGTGGCCGCCCCTGCGATGCGCGGCGAGTTCGGCTTCGACGCGATCACGATGGGCCTCGCCTTCTCGGCCTTCGGCTGGGCCTACACGGCGATGCAGGTCCCCGGCGGCTGGGTGCTCGACAAGTATGGCGCCCGCCTCGTCTACGGTATCGGCCTGATCCTGTGGTCGGCCTTCACGATGATGCAGGGCCTCGTCCACGTCGTCTCGTTCACCTTCCTGGCGCTGTTTGCGCTGCGCTTCCTGATGGGCATCGCCGAGTCCCCGGCCTTCCCGGCCAACAGCCGCCTGACGGTGATGTGGTTTCCTACCAAGGAGCGGGCCTTCGCGACCTCGATCTTCCAATCGGCCCAGTATTTCGCCTTGGCCGTCTTCACCCCGGTGATGACCTGGATCCTGCATGCCCATAGCTGGCAGGCGATCTTCTACTGGGCGGGCGGTGTCGGCATCGTGCTCGGCGTCGTCTGGCTGCTCTACGTCCATGAGCCGCGCCACCACCGGGGCGTGAACCAGGCCGAGCTCGACTACATCGAGGCCGGCGGCGGCCTGCCGAACATGGGCGACAAGCGCGACCGCATCCGCTGGTCCGAGGTCAAGGCGCTCATCAGCAACCGCATGATGATCGGCATCTATATCGGCCAGTTCTGCCTCACCACGATCACGTGGTTCTTCCTGACGTGGTTCCCCACCTACCTGCTCGAAGCGCGGGGCATGTCGATCCTCAAGGTCGGCCTCGTGGCGGCGATCCCGGCAATCTGCGGCTTCCTCGGCGGACTCGCGGGCGGACTGTGGTCGGATTGGATGCTCCGGCGCGGCTTCAGCCTCACGGCGGCGCGCAAGCTCCCGATCATCGTCGGCCTGCTGTTCTCCAGCACGATCGTGCTCGCCAACTACGTCCAGTCCGACGTGTTCGTGATCGTGGTGATGAGCGTCGCCTTCTTCGCCAAGGGCATCGGCAATCTCGGCTGGTGCATCGTCGGCGATGTGTCGCCCAAGCAGATCATGGGCGTCAGCGGCGGCATCTTTAACCTCTGCGGCAACCTCGCCAGCATCGTCACACCGCTGGCCATCGGCATCATCGTCAAGGAGATGGGCTCCTTCGACCTCGCCCTCGTCTATATCGGCGTGGTCGCGCTGATCGGCGCCCTGTCCTACCTCGTCATCGTCGGGCCGCTGAACCGCCTTGAGATCCGCAGCGACGAGCGGGCTGCGGACAAGGCGCCCGTGCTGCCGCGCGATGTCGGCGCCGCCCGGGCCTGAGCGCCGCAATCCCAACCTCTGGAGGACATCATGGCTCAGGACACCGTCACCGGCATCCGCCTGCGCTCGGTCTATCTGCCGCTCAAGACGCCGATCAGCGACGCCAAGGTGCTCACCGGCCGCCAGAAGCCGATGACCGAGATCGCGATCCTGTTCTGCGAGGTCGAGACCGGCGACGGTCATCGCGGCCTCGGGATCAGCTACGCGAAGCGGGCCGGCGGGCCGGGGCAGTTCGCCCATGCCTGCGAGATTGCGCCGGCCCTTCTGGGCGAGGATCCGAGCGACATCGCCAAGGCCTGGGACAAGCTCGCCTGGGCCGGCGCCTCGGTCGGCCGCAGCGGCCTCGCCGTGCAGGCGATCGGCGCCTTCGACGTCGCGCTCTGGGACCTGAAGGCGAAGCGCGCCGGCCTGTCGCTCGCCAAGCTGCTCGGGGCGCAGCGCGATGCGGTCCGCTGCTACAACACCTCCGGCGGCTTCCTGCACACGCCCCTCGACGAGTTGCTGGTGAACACCGACCGCTCCCGCGAGAAGGGGATCGGAGGCATCAAGCTGAAGGTCGGGCAACCGGATTGGGCGCTCGACATCAAGCGCGTCTCCCGCGTGCGGGAGCATCTGGGCGACGCTTTCCCGCTGATGGTCGATGCCAACCAGCAATGGGACCGTCCGACCGCGATGCGGATGGGCCGGATCTTCGAGCAGTTCAACCTGATCTGGATCGAGGAGCCGCTCGACTGCTACGACGCTGCCGGCCATGCCGCGCTCGCCGCCGCCCTCGACACGCCGATCGCCACCGGCGAGATGCTGACGAGCGTCTCCGAGCACTGGGACTTCATCCGCCAGAACGGAGCCGACTTCCTGATGCCGGACGCGCCCCGCGTCGGCGGCATCACACCCTACCTGAAGGTCGCGACGCTCGCCGAATTCGCGGGGCTGACGATCGCGCCGCATTTCTCGATGGAACTGCACATCCATCTCGCCGCCGCCATGCAGCGCGAGCCCTGGGTCGAGCATTTCGAGTGGCTGGAGCCCCTGTTCAACGAGCGCCTGGAACTGAAGGACGGGCGGATGCTGGTGCCGACGCGCCCCGGCCTCGGCATCAGTCTCAGCGAGCAGGCCCTCGCCTGGACGCGGGACTCGGCCGGGTTCGGAAGCCTCGGCTGATCCGCGGCGCTCGGATCCGGCTGCCGGGTCGGGGTACGGGCCCCGGCCTGATCATGATCTACGGCTTCGCCGAGCAGTCGGGTGGGCGGGTGCGCATCTCGTCCGAGGTCGGGCAGGGCACGGCCGTCTGTATCGATCGCCCGCGCCATCACGGTGCGGCGGAGGAGGCCGATCGGCGCGCGGCACAGGCCCTGGCGCCGCGCGCCGAACAGGGCGAGACGGTGTTGGTGGTCGACGACGCGCCGGCCGTGCGGATGCTGGTGAGAGAAGTTCCGGAAGATCTCGGCTACGCGGCGCTCTCATCACCGGCTACGCGGAGACTGCGGCGGTGGGCAACGGCCATCTGGAGCCCGGCATGGCGGTGCTGACCAAGCCCTTCGCGGTCGAGACGCTCGGGGTGCGCATTCGCGAGAGGCTTGGGACCGGTTGAGGCCGAGGGCGGACGGCGACGTCCGGAGGCCACGACCCGTCCGCGCGGCCGGACTCCGACATCGTCCGGGGCCGATGCCTTTCGAGCCTGGGCAGGATGCGGTCCAGCGGCTGCCCGCCCAGGCCCGCGTTGCCTCGATGGCAGGCATCCTGCCTCTGCGCGTTGCAATTTGAGCCATGATCCGTCTACGAACGTCTGGTATGCCAGTGTTCTGGGCCGGCGAACGGAGCGTCTGCCTGTCGAACAGGCGCCTCCGGCATCGGTTCGGGCGAGCGAGGGACGCGCGCGGATGTCCAAGACCGTCAGCCCTGAGCAAGCCGGCAAGGCGTCCGGGTTTCGCCTGTTCAGGCCGATCCTGGCGGGCGCGACCCTGCGGGAACGCCTGATCGCGTGTCTCGGGGCGCTGGTCGGCATCACGCTGACCGGCCTGATCTGTGGTCTGGTCTTCGGCCAGGGACCCCACATCCCGCTGATCGTCGCACCGATGGGGGCCTCGGCGGTGCTGCTGTTTGCCGTACCCGCGAGCCCGCTCGCTCAGCCCTGGTCGATCATCGGCGGCAATACGATCTCCGCCTTCATGGGCGTGCTCGCCGCACATTTCATCCCGAACCCGGTCGTGGCCATCGGCGTCGGGGTGTCCCTGGCCATCGCCGCGATGTCGCTCACCCGCTGCCTCCATCCGCCCGGCGGCGCCGCTGCGCTGACAGCGCTCATCGGCGGTCCGGCCGTCACCTCGGCCGGCTTCCTGTTCCCCCTGTTCCCGGTCTGCGTGAACTCGGTGATCCTGGTCGCCCTCGGCGTCGCCTTCCACAGGCTCTCGCGCCGGAACTACCCGCACGTCCCGGTCCCGGCACCGGTCAACACGCACGGGACGGGAGACCTGCCCGCGCCGCTCCGGGTCGGCTTCAGGCCCGAGGACGTGGATGCGGCCCTGGGCGAACTGCACGAGACCTTGGACATCGACCGCGCCGACCTCGACCGGCTCCTCCGCCAAGTCGAGCTTCACGCGCTCGTCCGCTCGCAGGGCGAGCCGACCTGCGGCGCGGTCATGTCGCGCGATGTCGTCACCATCGGGTTGGATGGCAGCATCGCGCGGGCGCGGGACCTCCTGATCGCGCACAACATCCGGACGCTGCCCGTCGTGGACGGGGGTGGCCGGCTGGCGGGCACGCTCGGCCTGCGCGAATTGACGCTGCACGGCGACGGGGGCATCGCGCAGGTGATGTCCGAGGCGCAGACGGCCGGGCCGGACGAGCCCGTGGTCGCGCTCGCCGCCTCGCTGTCCGATGGCCGCACCCATGCGGTGGTCGTCGTGGACGCAGAGCGCCGCATCCTCGGGATCATCACGCAGACCGACCTGCTCGCGACTCTGACGCGTCTTCTGTCGGCCAAGGCCCTCGCGCGTCCCGACCCCGTCGCCGCATAGGCGGTCGCCGCAGCCCAAACGGAGATGCTCACCCGAACCCGCAACGGCGCGGTGCGCCGTCTCGGCTGTTGGCCCGGTTGTTGCCAGGATTCCCGCAATCCTGGCGCAGCCAGGCCCACGGGATTGATCCGATGCAAGATGGGCCGCTTCTCCTCCACCTGCTGCACGCCGCCTTGATGGCGTCGAGCATGATGCTGACGTGGCAGGTCTATCGCCTTCGCAACAAGGCGGAGTAGGACCGATTCCGGCGAGTGATACGGAAGCCGCTTGATCAGAGCGGGCTCCGTATCACCAAGCCCGCGCGGCGCTTGAGCGAAGCCCAGATTCGCCATCCCGAAGGGATCAACCGGATTTGGTATGATACGGGCTTCGCTTGATCGAAGCAGAGCCCGTATCGGAAGCCCGCGCGGCGCTTGAGCGAAGCCCAGATTCGCCATCCCGAAGGGATCAACCGAATCTGGTATGATACGGGCTTCGCTTGATCGAAGCAGAGCCCGTATCGGAAGCCCGCGCGGCGCTTGAGCGAAGCCCAGATTCGCCATCCCGAAGGGATCAACCGAATCTGGTATGATACGGGCTTCGCTTGATCGAAGCAGAGCCCGTATCGGAAGCCCGCGCGGCGCTTGAGCGAAGCCCAGATTCGCCATCCCGAAGGGATCAACCGAATCTGGTATGATACGGGCTTCGCTTGATCGAAGCAGAGCCCGTATCGGAAGCCCGCGCGGCGCTTGAGCGAAGCCCAGATTCGCCATCCCGAAGGGATCAACCGAATCTGGTATGACGCGTCTCACGCTCGCCCCACCCAACCACGCCACGTGAAGGCGGCGAAGAACGGCTCGACATCGCGGAAGCCGCCGCTCCGCAGGATGGCTTCGTCCTGATCGGGGTCGAGCGCCGGGAGGTTGGCGTCGACGGCCGCCCGGGCCCTCATCGCCTGCTCGGGATCGGCTCCCGATGCCACCGCATAGGCCTCGTAGCGCGCAAGCCAGCGCGCGCGGCTTCCGGCTCCTTGCGGAAAGCTGCCATGCGCCGCGACGAACGGGGCGCCCGGCCGCAGGCGCCGATGGATGCCCCGGACCGTCTCCTCGCGTGCCCCCGCGTCGAGGAAGTGCAGGGTGAGGAGGCAGGTTGCCGCGTCGAAGGGGCCAGCCGGCGCGTCCTCGATGTAGCCTTCGACCAGGGTGACGCGCGCCATCAGGGGGCCGAGCGTCCGCTCGGCCTGGCGGAGCATCGCCCCTGCCGGGTCGACGCCGACGAGGGTCCAGCCAGGATGGGCCTCGGCCAGGGCGCGCAGCTCCAGGCCGCCTCCGGCACCGAGAACCAGGACCCTTGCGTCGGGCGGGGCGCGCTCGGCGAGCAGGATCCCGGTCATCCGATGGAGCGCCTCGAAGCCCGGCACGAAGCGGCGCGGCCCGTCGGCATATCGTGCGGCGGCCTCCGGGTCGGAGAAGGCCGCCACGAAGTCCAAAGGCTGCGGGTTGGCGCTCAGCGTCATCTGTCGGAAAGCTCCTGTCCACAGAGGCCACGCTCGGCCATCCGCGCATGGAACTCGGCACTGAGACGGCCGAGGGTGATCTCGCGCAGCCGCGCGAGCAGCAGGGTTTCCGCATCCCGGAAGGCGCTCGCGAGGGACGCGTTGACCGCCTGCTCGACAAGGCAGCTCGGCGCTTCGCTCCGGTGGCCCATCGCGAAGACCTCCGGTGAGCCCAGGGCGACGTAGACGTCGTGCAGGGTCACGCGGTCGAGGTCGCAGGCGATGGTCCAGCCGCCGCCATGACCCTTCCCGGAGGCGACGAGCCCGAGATCGCGCAGGCCTGCCATGATCCGGCGCACCACGACCGGATTGGTCCCCATCGCGGAGGCCAGTCGCTCGGATGTCACCGGTCCATCCGCCTCGGCCATGTGGAGAAGGACGTGGAGGACGCCCGACAATCTGCTGTCCCGTCTCATGCAGCAAATCATGTTGCATGAGACGGGATGCTGTCAATCGGCATCCGGATCACGCGATCGCCGAGGTCCCGCGCGTCAGGCCAAAGCGGACGAGGTCCGACTCGGAGTTCTGCGTGGCGCTACGCTTGCGCGTGACCGAAGTCGGAGGTCTGTCGCCCGGGCCCGGTCCGCGCGCCCCTGCGCAACGCGGCCTGCACACGGTCGATCAGCTCGCTGCGCCGATAGGGCTTTCCCAACACGTCCATGGCGTGGGGCTGCGGACCGTCGATGGCCATCTCGTCGTTGTAGCCTGTGGTGAGCAGGATCGGCACATTCGGGTCGCGGCTGCGGACCTGCTCGGCGAGGACGAGGCCGTTCGCGCCGCCCGGCATGATCACATCCGAGAACACGAGCTTGAACCCGTCCCCGCTCGTTCGCGCCTCCTCGAACCGCTCCAGCGCCTCCTCGGCGCTGTGGGCGATCACGACGCGATAGCCGATATCCTGCAACGCCTCGCCCGCCATGGCGGCAGCCTCGCGGCTGTCGTCGACCACGAGGACGAGCGGCGGTGCGGCCAGATGGTCGAGCGGTTGGGCTTGGTATCCCGTCAGTGCTTCGGGGTATCCGGCCTCGTCCGCCTTCTGACGGAGCACGGGAAACAGCATGCGGATGGTCGTGCCGTTCCCGACCGCGCTGTCGATCTCCAGTCGTCCGCCCGATTGCTGGATGAAACCGTGCGCCATCGCGAGGCCGAGGCCCGTTCCCTCGCCGCGCGACTTGGTGGTGAAGAACGGCTCGGTCGCCCGGGCCGCGATATGCGGCGCCATCCCGGTGCCCTCGTCGGAGACGCACAGCAGCACGTAGTCGCCCGGCTCCAGGTGCCGCGAGGCGGCATCGCCGTTGAGGTGGATCTGCCGCGTCGTGACCGTGATGGCGCCGCCGTTCGGAGACGCATCCCGCGCATTCACGACAACGTTCAGGAGGGCCATCTCCAAGTGGGTTGCATCGACCCGGACCTGCGGCAGCCGCCGCTGCAGGTTCAGGTACAAGGTCGCCTTGCTGCCCACCGAGGTCTCCAGCAACTCGGCGACGGAATTGACCATCTCGCTCAGGTCGACGCCCTTCGGCTCCAGGCGGCCGCGGCGGGCGAAGGCGAGCAGCTGATGGGTCAGCTTCGCGCCCCGGTCGGCCGCGGACGTGGCCGCGGCGAGATAGCGTTCGAAGGCCTTGTCGTCGTGACGCTTGGCCGCCAGACGCTCCAGGCTGCCATTGATGACGTGCAGGAGGTTGTTGAAGTCGTGGGCGAGCCCGGCCGTCAGCTGCCCGATGGCCTCCATCTTCTGGGCCTGCCGGAACTGCTGCTCCGCGTCCCGTCGGTGCGTCACGTCCAGCTGGCTGGCGAAGTAGTAGATGATCTCGCCGTCCGGGTTGTGCACCGGCCCCATGAACACGGCATTCCAGAACGGCGTGCCGTCCCGGCGATAGTTCAGGATCTCCACGGCCGTGGCCTTGCCGGCCGCGAGGGCCTCCCGGAGCTGCCGCACGTGATCCGGGTCGGTGCCCGCACCCTGCAGGAAACGGCAGTTGCGGCCGAGCACCTCGCCCTCCTCGTAGCCGGTCAGGTCGAGGAAGGCGTTGTTGGCGAAGACGATCGGGATGTCGTCCTGGCGGGGATCGGCCAGGATCATCGGCATGCGAGTCATCTCGACGGCGGCGAAGAAGACGCTGCCGCGCTCGTTCAGGTCGGGATCGGTGATGGTGCTCTGTTGCCAGTGGCGCAGCCCCGGCTGCCCGAGCGGCTCCATGGCGCCCTGGTCCATGCGGCCCCGGGCCGGCTCGCCCGTGCTCGCGTCATCGTCTCCGCCGGCGCGATCCGGCGCTTTCTGGTCATCGTTCATGGCGGACATGTAGCGGAAAACGCGGCTGTCCGCCGAATGGTCCCGCTCCGGTGAGCCTCGCGCCGAAGATTGATGAATGCGGAGGCCAGAGCCGATCTCGGTCGCGCTTCAACCGGGACCGGACAGGCATCCGATGGATCCCTTCGGACGGCGGATGTCGACGTCGCGCAGGCGCCGCCCGGGCTTGCCGATCCCAGCCTGCCTCTCAGACACGACAAAGCCCGCCTCGGCGGACCGGGCGGGCTGCATTGGTCCGGCCGCGTCGGCGGCCGTGCCGTGGTTCAGGCGAGGGTCGGGACAGCGCCGGCGGCACCGGCGTTCCGCGTGTCGCCATCGAAGGTCTTGGCGAGCGCGATCACGAGCGAGACCTGAACGGCGGCGGCGAAGGGGAGGAGGGCGAGAGCGGTCAGGAGGGCCATCGGCGGTGTCCTTTGGTGCGGTGCGTTGAGAGGCTTATCGCACCGCAAACGCCGTCTTGGTATGCCACATGCCTCACGCCAGATATGCGATCGCTGCATGCGACCGGGAAGGATCGACCGGAAGTTGCATCAAAATGCATGGCTCGCGGCTGGGTCGGTGCAAAAAATTTCCGGGCTGCAGTCTAAGATTTCACCGCGACCGCCCAGGTCTGCCAACGCCGTGCGGCTCCTCAGTCCATGATCACAAACAGAAACCCCGCCCGATTCCGGGCGGGGCTCGTTGGTTGATCGTCTTTCGGGCCGTCTCAGGCTGCGCGCACGGTCGCCAGGAAGCGATGCACCTCGGCTGAAAGGTGTTCCGACTGACGCGACAGTTCGGAGGCCGACGACAGAACCTGGGATGCCGCTGCGCCTGTCTCTTCCGAGGCGTGGGCCACGCCGGCAATATTGCTCGTGACCTCGCCCGTGCCGATCGAGGCCTGCGCCACGTTGCGGACGATCTCCTGCGTCGCAGCACTCTGCTGCTCGACCGCCGCGGCGATGCTGGCCGCGACCATATCGATCTCGCGGATGCGATCGGTCATCGTGCCGATGGCCGTCGCCGCCTGATCGGTGACGCCCTGGATCTCGCCGATCTGACTGACGATGTCGTCGGCGGCCCGCGCCGTCTGGTTGGCGAGCTCCTTCACCTCCGCGGCCACCACCGCGAAGCCGCGCCCCGCCTCGCCGGCCCGCGCCGCCTCGATCGTGGCATTCAGCGCCAGCAGGTTCGTCTGGCTGGCGATGGTCGAGATCAGCCCGACCATGTCGCCGATCCGCGCCGAGGTGGTCTTCATCACCTGAACCAGACGGACCGTCTGATCCGCCTCGCCGACGGCGCCCTGGGCCAGATCGGCCGAGCCGTGCACCTGGCGGCCGATCTCCTGGATTGAGGCGCCGAGCTCCTCGGCGGCGGCGGCGACGGTGCCGACATTGGCGGCGGCCTCCTCGGCGGCCGCCGCGACGGTGTTCGACTGGCCGGCGGTCTCGGTCGCGGTCGCGGTCATCTGCTGGGCGGTGGCCTGCAATTCCGTCGCTGCCGACGAGACCAGCCCGACGATGCCGCCCACCGCGTGCTCGAAGCTGTCGGCGAGCTCCATCATCGTGCGCTTGCGCTCGGCCGCCGCTGCAGCGTCCGCGATCTGCTTGCGCTCGGCTTCCTCGGCCGCCTTCTTGGTCACCATGGCCTTGATGCCCTCGACGGCCCGCCCCACGGCTCCGATCTCGTCGCCGCGCTCCGCTTCCCGGATCTCCGCGTCGATCTCGCCCTTGGCCATGCGCTCGAGGACGCCGACGAGGCTCCCGAGCGGACGTGTGATGCCGGCCATCGAGATGAACGCCGCCGCAATCAGGCCGATCAGCATGCCGAGTGCGCTGAATCCCATGAGCGTGTACCGCGTGGCGTTGGTCTGGTCCGTGAGATCGTCGGATGCACGCGAGACATAGGCCGCGATGTCGTCGCCCAGCTTGCCGTTATCCTTTGCGATAGCGAAGAAGAGAGGATCGACCTTGCTGTGCATGGCATCCAGCGCCACGGAGTTGCGACCCGCCATGGCTTGACGGCGCGCCTCGGTCGCCTCGACGACCAACGTCTCGATCCGTCTCGTCAAGCTTTCGATTTCGGTCTGAAAGGTGGGGGCTTTGTCCTTCAGGTCCTTCACTTCGTCGTTAAGCCTGGGCAGCACCTTGTCGAAGGCCGCATTGGCCGCCGTTATCTGCTCGGGATCGATTTCGGCGATGGTCCGGTAGACCCAGTAGTTCAGCTCGATGACGAGCCGGTTGATCCGGCGTGACACGGCCTCCGCACGCGCCTCACGCACGATATAGATGCTGTAGGCGTCATCGATACGGGTCATGCGCGCCTGTGCGTACCAGATGCAGACGCCTACGGTCAGGGCGATCAGCCCGATCGCCAGGGACAGCTTGGGAAGGATTTTCAATCGAGCTAAAAGCAGCATTTGAGCCCTCGTCGCACGTAATCGTGATGTCATCGCGCAGGCCATGTTTCGATAATCTTAATGTGAGGCCTGGATTCGGAAAAAAGATACAACAGAGAATAGCATATTCATTGCCATGCACGCCTTGATTGTGTGCGGAGATCCATTGGTCAGGCGGCCCGCTGCTAGGCCCGCGGTGCCATCCGGCTCGCCGGCCTCCATCGCGGCAGGACGTTCCCGTCACGCATGATGCCCGGAAAGGTGACGCGCAGGGTGGCAACCATGCCGTGCGGTCTCGAAAGCGGCCGCTGTCGGGAGCCTGATGTTCAACGTCCGGGCTTCGGACGCCTCAATCCTGGGTTCGACGCGCCTTCGTTGGTCGAACCAGTGGCCACGTACCGGGCAAGACATGTGCAGAAAAACGCCGGTATCTGGCAAGACGATTGCCTTAGCTTGCACAATGGCGCGCTCCGGATGGCGCGACAAACCGTGCGACCCGACATGACGCAACACGCCGTAAGCTCGCACGACGGAGCGGTATATCGGATCTGAATGGATCGCTGATGAATTGGAATTGGACTTTGCTTCCGATTCGAAGGATAGTCTGAAGACTGTCCTCTCCATGGATCGATCGGACGACCGTCTCGAAGTTCTCGCCAGTCAGCGGTGTGTAGCGAAGACTATCGTAACTTAAATCAAGATCTGCCGATGTCGCTCAGGCGCATCGGCGTCCAATGCCCGGCTCCGTGGCTGCCTGCCGTCCGGATCCCGGTGTTCCCCTTGCCTGCCGGTTCCAGCCGAGTCCCGCCATGTCAGTCGATCCTGCCGTCGATCCCAAGGACGTCGCCAGCCTGCGCAGCGACAGGCTCGTGCGGCCGATGACCTGGATCCCCGCAGGGCTGTGGACGACGCCCGATCCTGGTCTGGACGCGCTGTTCGAGGCCGAAGCGACGGGCGCTCCGAGGCAAGATCCTCTGGCATCGGATCATCGGATCGAGAGCTGTCATATCCGCGCGGCCCGCGGCCTGCTCGACTGGTCCATGCAGGACCTGGCCGAGGCAAGCGGCCTGTCCTTCTCCACCGTGCGGCGTCTTGAGGAAGGACGTTCCAGCCGCGCCAGCCGCAGCCGCCGCGCGGCCCTGGCCGCGCTCAGGCAGGCAGGGATCCGTTTCCTTCTCCTGGAGGGCGGCTCGCTCGTCGCGGTGGCCCGGATCCCCTGAGCTGAAACACGGCAGGCCGTCCGGATGCCGTGCGGCTGGACCGGTCGCCCGCTCCGAGCGCCTGTCCCCTGCGCTCCTCGGGGCTCCCGCCCTCAGAACAGCGAGATGAGGACGATTCCGGCCACCATGAGCGCGGCCCCGCCGAGCCGTGCGGGGCCGGCGCGCACCTGCCTCATGCCGAGCCAGCCGAAATGGTCGAGCGCCACGGAGGTCAGCAGGTTGGCCGTGATCAGCAGGCCGTTGAAGGCGCCCGCCCCGACCTTGTCGACGAACAGCAGGCCCGCGAACACGGCCACCGCGCCGGTCAGGCCCGCGAGCGGCATCCACCAGCGCACGCCTTCGATATCCGCCCTCTGCGGCAGGGGCTTCTGGCGCAGCAGGAAGACCAGCACGAACACGAACACCACCGGCAGGAACGACACCAGCGCCGCGAGCCAGGGATTGACCAGGGCGCCGCGCAGCTGCGCGTTCCAGACGACGCCGATGGCCTGAAGCGCACCCGCGACGACGATGAAGGGGTAGAGCAGCTTCGGATTGAGGCCGTGCCCCGTCTCCTTCGTCTCGCCCTTGTCGGGGGTGACGCGGGCGATGAAGGTCACGCCCACGGCCATGAGCAGCCCGCCGAGCCAGGGCATCGGCTTGAAGCCGCCGCCCGCCAGCCCGAACAGGCCGAAGGAGTCCAGCGCGAGCGAGGTCAGGATGTTGGCCGTCAGCGTCAGGCCGTTGAAGGGGCCGGCGCCGACCTTGTCCACGAAGGCGAGCCCGCCGAACACCGCCACCGCGCCGGCCACGCCGCCGAGGGGCGCGTACCAGGGCATGGTGCCGAGGCTGTCCAGGCTGGGCAGCGGCGTCGGCATCACCAGGAACAGCGTCGCGAAGACGAAGACGATCGGCAGGAAGGAGACGGACGCCGCCAGGAACGGGTTGACGAGGTGCCCGCGCAGCTGCGCGTTCATGGAATTGCCGAGCGCCTGCAGGGCGCCGGCCACGATGATGAAGGGATAGAGCAGGGCGGCGGTCACGCGGTCACGTCTCCGGAGCGGGCGGGGGCGGGATCAGACGAGGATCAGGGCGGCGAGCGCCAGGGCGAGGGCCGGCGGCATCACGAGGAGCCCGAGCTTCAGGAAGGCCCAGGCGGACACGGTCTCGCCCTCGCGGCGGATGGCGGTGAGCCACAGGATGGTGGCGAGCGAGCCGGTCACCGACAGGTTCGGCCCGAGATCGACCCCGATCAGGATCGCGCCGGCGACCTTCTCCGGCACCTGGGCGGCCTGCACCGCCGCGCCTGCCAGAAGGCCCGCGGGCAGGTTGTTCACGAGGTTCGAGCCGAGCGCCACGAGGGCGCCCCCGGCCCAGGCGGCCGTGGCCGGATCGCCCTGCGCCGTGCGCTTCAGGAGATCGGCGAGCATCGTGAGCACGCCGGTCTTCTCCAGGGCCTCGACCAGGACGAAGAGGCCGGCCACCAGCGGCAGCACGCTCCAGGACACATCCTTGGCGACCTCCACAATGCCGCCGCGGTTGATGAGCAGCACGAGGAGGGTGGTGGCGAGACCCGCCACGAAGGTCGGCAGGCCGAGGTCGATCCCGGCTGCCGAGGCGCCGATCAGGGCCGCGCCGGTGGCGATGATCCCGGCGCCCGCGACCTTGCCGCCGAGCCCGAGGGCCGGCGTCTCGACATCGGTCGCCACCGTCTCGCCCGTCAGGGCGCGGTTCTGGGTGAGGCGCAGCGCGACATAGGTCGCCACGATGGCGAGGATGGAGGGGAGGGTGAAGGTCGCGAGCCAGCGTCCGAGCGGCGGCATGTGCTCGGCGAAGACGACGAGATTGGCCGGGTTGGAGATCGGCAGCACGAAGCTCGCGGCGTTCGCGATGAAGGCGCAGATGAGCAGGTAGGGCAGGGGCTGCTTGACCCCGGCCGCCTTGGTCGCGGCGAACACGGCCGGCGTCAGCACGACCGCACAGGCGTCGTTCGACAGGAACACCGTCACCACCGTGCCGACGACGTAGACGAGCAGGAAGAGCCGCGTGGCCGAGCCCCGGGCGGCGCGCACGGCGTGGGAGGCGAGCCAGTCGAACAGCCCCTCCTTCCGGGCGATCTCCGAGAGCAGCATCATGCCGACGAGGAAGAGGTAGACGTCGGTGCCCTTGAGGACGCCGTCCCAGGCCGTGCCGGGCGCCAGCAGGCCGAGGGCGACGAGGGCGCCGGCGCCCAGCACGGCCCAGATCGCCTCCGGCCAGGAGAAGGGTCTCAGGATCACGCCGAGGGTCGCCAGCGCGGCGATGATCCAAGTGGTCAGGTTGAGGGGAAGCCCCCAGGCGGCAGCCACGTTCGTCGTCCCCGTTGTCTCGTGGTGTTTCGTGAGGCCTATCGGCCGGGTTCTGACCGGCGGCAGGTCGGTCGAGACCCGCCGTCTACCATTTGCGGCCGGCTCGGTTCGGGCCGAGCTGGTCGCCGCGCACGCCTTTCACCGGCCAGGCCGGAAGCCGGAACGTATCGCTGCCGGGGCGCTGCGGCGCCGGCGGCGGCACGAAGCTGCGCCGGACAGGCTCGATCACGTCGATATCGGTGTTCGGCATGGTCGCGCCGACGGTCGCGGTCCCATCCGTGACCTCGACGGAGAGGCGGCGCGCCCCCTCCGGCCAGTCGATCCAGGCATGGACAGCGCGCGGGCCGTCCGGCTTCATCGGTTGCGCAGGACCGTCATCGACGCGGACATAGCAGCGCCACGCGCTCTGGGCTGCTTTCGACAGCACGAGCGCGCGCACCTCGATCCGTCCGTCGGTGGAGTCGAGCGCCGCCGTGGCGAGGCGGCGGTCGGCAGGGCTCGTGATCATCACGAAGGGCAATGCCCTGTCGAGCGGCTTGAAGCGCCAGCTCGTGACCGCCCCATCGATCGCCGCGACGGCGTAGCCGACCGAGCCGTCCTCGTTCTGGCCGACGGAGCGGGCCGCCGCGTAGAGGGTGCGCCCGTCATGCGCCAGCTCGTTGTAGTGGGTGTGGCCCATCTCGACGAGGCGTACGCCATAGCCCCGGATCAGGCCCGCGAGCGCGATCCGCTCCTCGGGGACTCGCAGATCGTCCGGATAGGTGTGGGCGAAGACGGCGCAGGGCAGCCCGGCGGCGGCGGCTTTCTTGAGTTTGCGGCCGAGCCAATCGAGTTGGCAGGGACCGAGCCGGAAATCGAGGCCGAAGCCCTTCTCGCCGTAGCCGGCGCTGACCATGTCGAGGAACAGGCAACGCACGCCGCCGATCGTCTCAGCGTAGTAGTACTGCGTCACGGATCCCGGCGCTCGCGGCCGGGGCAGATGATTGTGGCGGGCGCGGTGCGTCCCGCCACGGGGGCTGCCCGCGATCCGGGCGAACGTCGCGTCGAAATCGATCATCGTGCCGTATTGGCGATCGTGGTCTCCGGCAATCAGCCGGACCGGCAAATCGGGATGACGATTCAGGGCGCCCTCCAGAATCGCATACTGTGCGGCCGTGCCGTCCTCCGCGTGGTCGCCCGGCAGGTACACGAAGTCGAAGGCCCCGCGCGGCGCGAGCCCGGCGATCTCGTCGAGGATGGCGGCGAAGTCGCGGACATTGGCTTGGCCGCTGCCGGTCAGATGAAGATCCCCGACATGGAGGACGACGAAGGGATCGCGCATCGCAGAGCCCGGGCTGTGGGATGACGCCATCTCAACCGCCGCTCGCCAAGGGGGCAACGATATCCGCGCCGTGGACCGGACGGATCGCCAGCCGGACGATCCTGATGGGGGACGGAACCCATTCGCTAGGCATGGACGGGGCTCCGTCTTGAATCGACGCTTTTCTGCGCGAACGCAGCGCTGACCCTCGCGAGCAGCCGCCGCTCAAGTTCTGGCGCCCGGGTGGGTTCCGGTGGAGCAGATCACGAGGCCGCGAGAGAGCCTGGTATGCAGGAAGCAGCCATCGGTTCCGGCTTGAAGATAGCAATGATGCAACGGACGGTTGTTCTGCTTTGATTTTGATCTTGAAAATTGTGCCGCCCGCCGTGCCACCCTGAGGCGTTCGTTCACCGGACCGTCCGCCGTCGCGCCGGCCGGTCCGGCGCGCGACGAATCCGGCCTCGTCCGGCCATCGTCGCGCGTCGCAGTGGTCAGAGCAGCGGTCGCTCGCGGATGCGGCCGTCGAAATCGACATGCAGCAGGCGTTCCCGCCCGTCCGGACCCTTGGCCGCGACATCCAGATGGCGCGGGCCGCGACCGGTGACGCGGATGTCGCCGTAGCCGGCCTTCTCGATGGCGGCGGTCAGGGCGGGCAGGTCGGGCTGCGGGCCGAGCCCGACCTTGTCCTTGGCCCAGTCCACCGTGCCGGGCGGCGGACCGCCGGGCCGGCCGAGAAGGATCGGACTGCCCTCCGCGCGGGTGATCATCCGGGCGTGCAGGAACCCCTTCTCGAAGCGGCCCTGGACGGTGACGGTCTCGCCCTTGGTGACGAGTGCGCCGTCCTCACCCGCGCGGCCGGTCTCGACCAGGGCCCGGCCGGTGGCGTCCTGAATCACGAACTTGTTGCCGAAGATCTCGGTGACCTCGCCCTTGGCCGCGATGGCGCCGGACGGGGCGAGGGCCGAGATGGCGGTCGGTGCGACCGGCG
The DNA here is from genome assembly GCF_902141845.1 of Methylobacterium symbioticum. Taxonomy (GTDB): domain Bacteria; phylum Pseudomonadota; class Alphaproteobacteria; order Rhizobiales; family Beijerinckiaceae; genus Methylobacterium; species Methylobacterium symbioticum. The sequence goes on from NZ_CABFPH010000009.1 coordinate 70,285, forward strand.
TGGGAGACAGGTCCGGTCCGGGGCGGGCGAGGGAGAGGCCGGCCGCGCCGAGGGCGAGGGGGGCCGCGATGGCGCCGACCACGAGACCCCGGCGGGGCCGGTGGGGGCGTGCCGGGCTGGAAGCCCGCTCCGCCGCGTCGTGCGCCGTGCCGTCGATGACCGTCTTGTCGCTCATGATGATCTGATGTCCTGATGATCGTTGGCCCTTTCGGGTTGGCGAATGTCTAGGACGCCGGGCGAAACCCATGCTGAACCGCTTCGTTCAGGTTCGGTTAAACAGCGGATTCTAGAGCGGCTCCCGATCGCGTTGCGCTCCAGGCCGGATCTATCCGCTTGAGAGCGCCTGATTTTTTGGCGGAACCGGCAACCACGTCCGAGGAAAAGGCCTTACGTGCTTGCTCCGACGCGCTCTCCTCCGCCGAGCCGGTCGCCGCTTCGATGGAGGGGCCCCCGGATCCGCGGCCTCAAGATTTGGACGGTCATGAAGATCCTGCTGGTCGAGGACGACGCGGCGCTCGCCGCCGAACTGGCCAAGGCGTTGCGCGCGGAAGGCTTCGCCCTCGATCTGGCCCGCGACGGCCTGGATGCCGGCCATCTCGGCGAGACGGAGGCCTACGATGCCGTCGTGCTCGATCTCGGCCTGCCCAAGCGGGACGGCGTCGCGGTGCTGCAGGGCTGGCGCGCCGCCGGACGCACGATGCCGGTGCTGATCCTCACGGCGCGCGACGGCTGGAGCGACAAGGTCGCGGGCTTCAAGGCCGGGGCCGACGATTATCTCGTCAAGCCGTTCCGGGTGGAGGAGCTCGTGATGCGCCTGCGCGCCCTGGTGCGCCGCAGCCAGGCCAGCGGGGCGCCCCGGATCGCCTGCGGGCCGCTCACCTACGATCCCGGGCTCGGCACCGTCGAGCACCATGGCCTGCCGTTGCGGCTCACCGGGCTGGAATGGCGCGTGCTGTGCTGCCTCATCCTGCGCAAGGAGGCGGTGGTGCCGCGCAGCCAGCTCATCGAGCGCGTCTATGACGGTGATGCCGAGGTCGATTCGAACTCGATCGAGGTGATCATCACGCGCCTGCGCCGGAAGATCGCGCCCGCCGCCATCGAGACGGTGCGCGGCCACGGATACCGGCTGATGCCGCAGGGCAGCCTGTGAGGGACGTGCCCGCGCCCCACGCGCTCCGCCCGAAACCGCGACGCCGCGCCTGGCTCGGCGGACCGGGCTCGCTGCAGCGCCGTCTCCTGCTGGCGGCCGGGCTGTTCCTCGGCGTGGCCCTGGTGGCGGCCGGCCTCTCCATCGGCTTCGTCCTGCACCGCTTCGTTCGCGGACAGATCGACGGCCGGCTCGACGACCGCATCCTGTCCCTGGTCGCCGACCTGCGCCAGGATCCCGGGGCGCTCTCTCCCGACCCGGATGCGCGTTCGGCGAAGGCGGATGCGGCGCGGCACGGGCCCGGCTCCGGAGGTCTCCCGCTCGGCGGTGGCCGCGACGGCTCGCCCTTCGAGCGGCATCGCTCCGGCTGGTACTGGCAGATCCGGCGCGGCGAGACGGTGCTCGGTTCCGCCTCGCTGGGCGGTCGGATCCTGTCCCTTCCCGAGATTCCGGAGAAGCGGCAGGACGGGGATCGGCCCGTCCCGGCCGACGGCACGGATCCCTGGGGCGAGAGCCTGATCCTGCGCATCCTGACATGGCCCGGCGAGGCGGGCGGGCCGCCGACGATCCTCGTCGCCTCGGCCCCGGCCGCGGCCCTGCGCGGGCCGGTCCTCGAGGCGCTGCGCACGCTCGGCCTCTGCCTCGGCGTGGTCGGCCTGTTCCTGTTCGCCGGCGTCCTCCTGCAGGTCCATCTCGGCCTGCGTCCCCTGCGCCGCCTGCGCGATCAGCTGGCCGCGGTGCGGGCCGGCGGAATCGCGCGGCTGCCCCTGCGGCAGCCCGCGGAGGTCCGCCCCCTGGTCGCGGAGATCAACGCTCTCCTCGACCAGAACGCGGCCAGCCTGGACCATGCCCGCGGCCACGTCGCCAACCTCGCGCACGGGTTGAAGACGCCGCTCGCGACGCTGTCGATGGCGCTGGCGGAGACCGGTGCCGACCGGGACGGCGCGCTCGCGCCGCTGGTCGCGAGCATGGACCGACGGATCCGGCACCATCTGCGCCGCGCCCGCGCCGCGGCTGTCGGAGGTCCCGCCCGGGCGCGGGTCGATCTCGCCGCGCATGTGGCCGACCTCGCGATGGTGCTGGCGCGGATCCATGCCGAGAAGGGCGTCGACGTCGTCAGCCGGGTGCCGGACGGCCTGGGGGTGGCCTGCGATCCTCAGGACCTCGACGAGATGCTGGGGAACCTGATCGAGAATGCGTGCCGCTGGTGCCGCGGCCGCGTGCGGATCGAGGCGCGGCGGGCCGGCGCGGAGGTCGTCGTCTGGGTCGAGGATGACGGGCAGGGGCTGGACGCGGAGGCCAGGGCGGCGGTGCTGAAGCGGGGTCGCCGCCTCGACGAGAGCCAGCCCGGCCACGGGTTCGGGTTGCCGATCGCCCTGGAGCTCGCCGAACTGTACGGGGGATCCCTCGTGCTCGAGGATGCCGCGCTCGGCGGCCTCCGGGTGCGCCTGACCCTGCCGGGCTGACGGCCCGCTCCGTGGCCGCGGCCCGCGCGGCTCCCCTCAGATGCCGACCCGTCCGGCGGCTGCCCGGCCCGCATGTCGCCCCGGCGCGTTCAGATCGAGCATGAAGCCGCGCCCGCGCACGGTCACGACCGCGCCGCCGCCGAGCTGTTCGATCTCGGAGAGCTTCACCCGAAGGTATCCGACATAGACATCGACCACGTTGAGGGACTGGCCGCCCTGGTTGGCCCAGACCTTGTTGAAGATCTGCGCGCGCGACACCGGCCGGTTGGCGTTCTCCATGAACAGCAGCAGCAGATCCGCCTCGCGCGGCGTCAGCCGGACGGAGGCTTCGCCCATCTGGACCTGCCGCGTGGTCAGATCGAGGGTGAGACGGCCCGCCCTGACGCTCGTGCGGGCGGCATCGGCCTCGCGGCGCATCACCTGGGCCTGCACGCGGGCCAGCAATTCATCGAAATCGAAGGGCTTCACGATGTAATCGTCGGCCCCGAGGGCGAGGCCCTCGGCACGGTCGCGCACCTCGTCGCGGGCACTCAGGAAGAGGATCGCACCGGGATAGCCGCCCGCGCGCAGGGAGCGGCAGATCTCGTGCCCCGAGCCGTCCGGAAGCTGGATGTCCACCAGGATCGCGTTCGGCTGGCGATCCTGCGCCGCCCTGAGCGCGTCGTCGACCCCGCCGGCTTCGGCGACGGAGAAGCCCTCCGCCGTGAAGCCGCGGGCGAGCACGCCACGGATATCGCCGTCGTCCTCGACGATCAGGATGCGCGTCGTCGCGTCGGTGTCGGATTCGTCCAGCATGCGTCTCAAGGCACAAACGTGCGCCGAACCGGTGGTCCCTTCGGCGGAGGGCGCTCTAGCAGGGGCTTGCGCGAACGGGAAGCGTTCGGCGGCCATCGCGCGGCCCGATCATCAGTATCGGATGAAATGCCAATCTGATGTCTGGACTGCCGGCAAGAAAACGAGGGCTTTTATGGCAATTCTCATAAGTAGAATATAAGAAAACCGTGCCGATCCGAGGCGGGGCTGCGGACCTTGAACCCGCCCCAGCGTGCGAAGCGGGGGAGCGCCTGCGCTCAGGCCTGCCCCTTCGCGCGGATGTCGGGCGCGGGGGCGGCCGTCAGGCGCGCCAGGAAGGGGGCCGCCGCCGTCTCGGCCGCCTGCTCGATCGCCCGGTAATGGGCGACCACGTCCGTGCCGAAGGGCGAGAGCCGCGCGCCGCCGCCGGCCTTGCCGCCGACCTGGGCTTCGACGAGCGGCTGACCGAAGCCGATATTCAGGGCCTCCACCAGCAGCCAGGCCCGGCGATAGGACATGCCCAGCGCCCGGCCCGCGGCCGAGATCGAGCCGTGCTCGGCGATCATCTCGAGGAGCTGCACTTTGCCCGGGCCCAGGCGGTTGTCGGGGCCGAGATCGATACGGATGCTCAAGCGGGCCATTCTGCGCTCCTCCCGGCTCGCGGCCGTTCTAGAACGCGCACCGCCGAGGTGGCTACCGGTTCGGTGCGAGCGCGCCGCCCGACGCGATGCGAGCCGGGCAGGGGCGGCGGCGCCCTCCGCGCCGCCGCCGGGCCTGCCCTACTGTGCGAGCCCGACCTCGACGAGGTTGTCGCTGAAGGTCGGCGAGTGTCCCATCCCGCCATAGGTCGAGGCGCTGATCACGTTGACGGCGCCGTCGCGGTTGAGCGCGTGCCAGTAGCCGAGCGAGGCGACGACGAGGCCGGGCGGCACGTCCTCCGTGACCTTGGCCTGCCCGTGGAAGGCGCCGCGCGCGTTGAACACCCGCACGAGCGCGCCTTCCGTGATCTCCCGCGACTGCGCGTCCTGCGGATTGATCAGGATCGCCTGGGCCCCCTGCCGGGCGATCTTGTGCGCCTCGTTCGCGTATTGCGAGTTCAGGAAGCCGTGGCTCTTGGGCGAGACGATGTTGAGCGGGTAGCGCTCGGCCTGGGCCGGGTTGGTCTCGGGCCGCTCGTTGGCCGGCACGTAGCCTGGCAGCGGATCGAGCGCCTCGCCGCCCTGCTTCTGCTCGTACATCTGCCGGAAGGGCGGGGCCACGAAGTTGCCGGTGGTCGCGGCCGTCTCCGAGTAGAACTCGCACTTGCCCGAGGGCGTCGGGAAGTTGCCCTCCGCGTGGGGCGTGCGGCTCTCCGGATTCCCGAGGTTGAGCCGATACCAGCCGTGCTCGCGGAAATGGTCCATGGTGATGCCGCCGAGCTTGGGGCTGTCCCAGTCGAGGTACCATTCCATCAGCTCGGTCTCGCTCATCGCGAATTGCGGCTCGGTGAAGCCGAACCGCTTGGCGAGCCGCCGGAACAGCTCGGCGTTCGAGACCGTCTCGCCCGGCGGCTCGATCGCCTTTTGGTTGAGCGTGAAGAAGAAGTGCCCCCACGAGAACATCATGTCGTCGTGCTCGGCCGCCATGGTGGCGGGCAGCAGGATGTCGGCATAGCGGGCGGTGTCGGTGACGAAATGCTCGCTGACCACCGTGAACAGATCCTCGCGGGCGAGCCCGCGCTTGATCTTGGCCGTCTCGGTCGCGTTCGAGACCGGGTTGGCGTTGTAGACCATCAGCGCGTGAATGCCGGGCTCGATGCCGGCCTCGCCGGTCAGGATCGCGCCGAGCTTGAGCACGTTGAGCGCGCGCGTGCCCTCCGGGATCAGGTCCGGCCGGCAGACCCGGTCCCAGTGGACCGGGAATTCCCAGAGCGGCATCTGATAGACGCCGCCGCCCGGATCCTTCCACGAGCCGGTGAGGGCCGGCAGCGAGAAGATCGCCCGGAGCGCCTGCGCGCCGCCCGCGCTGCGCTCGACCGCGATGCCGGGCCGCAGCGCCGCGTTGCGGGTGGTGGCGTATTCGCGCGCCAGCCTGCGGATATCCTCGGCGGGGATGCCGCAGATCCCGGCCGCGTAGTCGGGGGTGAACGGGGCGGCACGCTCCTTGAGCTGTTCGAAGCCGACCGTGTGACGGGCGATGTAGTCGTCGTCGGTCAGCCCTTCCGCGATGATGACCTGGATCAGCGCCATCGCGAGCGCCCCGTCGGTGCCGGGCTTCGGAGCGAGGTGCCAGTCGGCCTCCTTCGCGGTGCGCGAGCGATAGGGGTCGATCACAACCACCTTCGCGCCGTTGCGCTGCGCCTCCTTCACGATGTGCCAGTGATGGAGATTGGTCGAGACCGAGTTGCAGCCCCAGATCACGATATAGTTTGACTGCGCGAAGCTCAGAGGATCGGTGCCGTTGGTCGGGCCGACCGTCAGCAGCCAGGCCGTGCACGAGCCAGAGCCGCAGAAGGTCTTCTCGGCGACCGTGGCGCCGAGCCGGTTGAAGAAGGCGTCCCCGACGGTCAGCCCCTGCACCGTGCCCTCGTTGCCGAGATAGTTGTAGGGCAGGATCGCCTCGGCCCCGTGCGTCTCGATGATGGCGCCCCAGCGCCGGTGGATCTCGTCGAGGGCCTCCGTCCAGCTGATGCGCTCGAACAGGCCGCTGCCCTTCGGGCCGGCGCGCCGCATCGGATAGAGCAGGCGGTCGGGATTGTAGTGGTGCTTGTCGAAGTCGTTGAGCTTCGCGCAGAGCGCGCCGCGGGTCATCGGGTGGTCGGGATTGCCACGGACCTCGGTCAGACGTCCGTCCGTCACCGTATAGATCATCGAGCAGGTATCGGGACAGTCGTGCGGACAGGCCCCGAGCTTGGTCGTCGCCTCTTGCAGCATCGTTTCACTCCCATTTTGTGGTTCTATGTGTTGTGTTTTCTTCTTGTCGGATCGGACTCCCCGAGAGCCGTTTCCCATCGCGGTGCCATCGAGGTCGCCTCTAGGGTCTTGATTTCGCGCGTTCTCTTTCGCCGAGCGAGCCTCCCCTTCGGCTCAGGAGCGCTCTGGCCGAGCGGTGCCGGGACCGGGGGCGGAACAGGTCGGCGAAGGGCGGAAGCGCGGGCGTGACAGCGCCGGAGGCGCGGCAGACGAGGCTCGCGGACAGGCGCAACGCCCGGCCGGCTTCGGCGCGGATCGAGGTCGGGAGTGCCGCGTCCACAACGACCGCGTGCATCCTGTGCTCCGTCCCGAAGCGCGCTGTCCGGCCGCGCCGGGACGCCACTCGCGTAGAACGGGAATAGCACGGCCCCGCTCGGCAGACCATTCGGCGGCTCAGGACGTCCTGGACGCGGGCCGTGTCCGCAGAGGTCCGGATCTTGCTAGCCCCGCATTCGACAGGCGTGCGGGCCGGTATTCCCGCATCCGGCACGCCTGCTGCAAGCCGCGCAACGGAGCGCGGCCGGGGGGCGGGATCATCCGGCCCTGCCGGCTGGCCTTGCAGACGCATCGAACCGAACAGGAGACGACATGGCCTATCTCGCGCCTGCAGAATTCGCCACCAAGATGGTGGATGCCGGAGAATCCAAGATCCTGATGTCGACCCGCGACACCGTGATCCGCGCCTACATGGCCGGCGCGATCCTGGCGCTCGCGGCGGTCTTCGCCGTCACCATCACGCAGCAGACCGGCATCCCGATCCTCGGCGCGGCCCTGTTCCCGGTCGGCTTCTGCATGCTCTACCTGCTGGGCTTCGACCTGCTCACCGGGGTGTTCGTGCTGGCGCCGCTGGCCCTCCTCGACGGCCGGCCGGGCGTCACCTGGGGCGGCGTGCTGCGCAATTGGGGTCTGGTCTTCCTCGGCAACTTCCTCGGCGCGCTGACGGTCGCCTTCATGATGGGCTTCGTCTTCACCTTCGGCTTCACCGGCCCGGCCGACAAGGTCGGCGAATTCATCGCCCATATCGGCGAGCGCCGCACCGTCGGCTACGCCGCGCACGGCGTGGGCGGCTGGTTCACGATCTTCATCCGCGGCATGCTGTGCAACTGGATGGTCTCCACCGGCGTCGTCGGCGCGATGATCTCGACGACGGTCAGCGGCAAGGTGATCGCCATGTGGATGCCGATCATGGTGTTCTTCTACATGACCTTCGAGCACTCCGTGGTGAACATGTTCCTGTTCCCCTTCGGCCTGCTCATGGGCGGCCAGTTCTCGATCGGCGACTACTTCTTCTGGAACGAGATCCCGACCGTGCTGGGCAACCTGGTCGGCGGCCTCGCCTTCACCGGTCTCACTCTCTACACCACCCATGTCCGCACCGCCCCGAAGCGGAGTGTGGTGGCGGCCGGGCGTCGCCTCGCCGCCTGATCCCGGCTTGACCGCCGGATCCCGCGCCGCACAGGCCCGGGGTCCGGTCTGCCGGGACCCGCCGATGCCCTCGGACCTCACGCTCACCCTCGGCCAGCACAGCGAAGCCGGCCGCAAGGCGGCCAACCAGGATTTCCACGGCGCCCTCATCCCCGGGCGCCCCGCCCTCGCGCTCAAGGGCGCCGCCATCGCCATCGCCGATGGGATCGGCAGCAGCCCCGTCAGCCACGTGGCCAGCGAGACGGCGGTCAAGAGCTTCCTCACCGACTACTACGACACGCCCGACACATGGTCGGTGAAGACGTCGGCGCGCCGCGTGATCGGCGCGACCAATTCCTGGCTCCACGCCGAGACCCGGCGCAACCGGCACCTGCATGATCCCGAGGGCGGCCGGGACAGGGGCTACGTCACCACCTTCAGCGCCCTCGTCCTGCGCTCGCGCACCGCCCACATCTTCCATGTGGGCGACGCCCGCATCGCGCGCGTCGCCGGGCGCTCGCTCGAAGACCTCACCGAGGACCACCGCGTCGTGGTCGCGGCCGGCGAGACCTATCTCGGCCGGGCGCTCGGGGCGGCAGCGCATGTCGAGATCGACCACCGCACGGTCGCGATCGAGCGCGGCGACGTCTTCGTCCTGACCACGGACGGAGTGCACGAGCATGTGCGGCCCGAGGCCATCGTCGCGGCGATCGCCCGCAACGGCGACGATCTCGGCCAGGCTGCCCGCGACATCGTGCGCTGCGCCTACGAGAACGGCAGCGGCGACAATCTCACCGTCCAGATCGTGCGCATCGATGCCGTCCCGGCTGGCGATCGGGCCGAGCTCGCGGATCGGGTCGAGGATCTGCCTCCGGCCCCGCTGCTCGACCCGCCGACGGAGTTCGACGGCTACCACGTCCTGCGCACGCTCCATGCGAGCGCACGCAGCCACGTCTACCTTGCCCGTGACACCGAGACCGGAGACCCGGTCGCCCTCAAGGTGCCCGCGACGGAGTTGCGCGCCGATCCCGCTGCGCTCCGCCGGCTGGTGATGGAGGAATGGGTCGCCCGGCGCGTCGACAGCCCGCACCTCCTGAAGGCCCCGCCCCAGACCCGGCGGCGCAGCCACCTCTACGCGGTGATGGCCTATGTCGAGGGCCAGAGCCTGGCCCAGTGGATGCGGGACAATCCCCTGCCGGAGCCCGAGGCGGTGCGGCGCATCGTCGAGCAGATCGCGCGCGGCGTGCAGGCCCTGCACCGGCGCGAGATGGTGCACCAGGACCTGCGCCCGCAGAACATCCTCATCGATGCGGCCGAGACGGTCCGCATCGTCGATTTCGGCTCGACGCGGGTCGCGGGGCTCGCGGAGGAGGGCGCGGCGGCCGAGCCGATGCTCGGCACGCTCCAGTACACGGCGCCCGAATGCCTAGCGGGCGACCCGGCGAGCCCGGCTTCGGACATCTTCTCGGTGGGCGTCATCGCCTATCAGATGCTCACCGGGCGTCTGCCCTACGGTGCCGAGGCGGCGCGGTCGCTCGGCGCGGCGCGGGGACGGCGCCTGCACTACGTCTCCGTCGCCGCTGCGCGGCCGGGCCTGCCACCCTATCTCGACGCGGCCCTGCGCAAGGCGGTGCACCCCAACCCGGCCCTGCGCTACGACGCGCTCTCCGCCTTCGTCCACGACCTGCGCCACCCGAATCCGTCGCTTCCGGGCGTACGCCGAGCAGCGCTCCTCGAGCGCAACCCGGTGCTGTTCTGGAAGCTCGTCTCGCTGGCTCTCGCCCTGACGGTTCTCGCCCTGCTCCTGAGCCGCGTGGCCTGAAGCGGAGGCGGGGTCAGGCCGCCGATTGCGAGGCGCGGGCCGGTCCGGCGCGATCGGCCGCGGTTCTGGAGCCCGAGCCGGCCTTGCGGGCCGCGCCATGGAGGAGAGCGGCGAGGCCCAGCATCACCCCGTCGAAGGCAAGGCCCGGCGGCCACGAAAGCCCGGCCGGGTCCAGGGCGGCGCCGAGGAGCCGTGGGCCGTCCGCGACGCAGACGGCGGCGTAGAGGGCGGCCGCCGCGGACAGCATGTCCGGCCACGCCCGCACCCGGGGCCGGAACGGGGCGATCAGGGCGACCGCGAGCCAGACGGCGAAGAAGGCCCGGATCTCCCAAGCGGCGCGATCCGCCAGGCCCACCGGCAGCAGGCGATTGGCCAGGAAATAGGCGGCGATCGCCATCGGCAGGCCGGCGATGGTCGCGATGTTGAGCCCTTCGACGAGGCGCAGGATCCAGGGGGGCCGGACGCCCGGCTTGGGAAGGCGCGCGACCGTCCAGAGCAGCAGGCCGGTGGCGACCATGGCGCAGCCGCCGAGGCCGCAGAGGAAGAACAGGAGGCGTAGGACAGGGCCGGCGAAATGCGCCTCGTGCAGGCCGACCATCGTCGTGAAGGTCTTCGAGGCCGGCTTGAGGCCGCCCTTGCGGATCTCGCGGACCTCGCCGGTCGTCCCGTCGAAGGCGACCTGCGGGTGCTCGTGCGAGAGGCCGTGCGGCTCCTCGAACACCGCGACGACCGAGGCGTGCGCGTCGCGCGGGTTGACGACCGAGATCCGCTCCAGCGGCTCGGACACCGCCTCCATCGCCTGCCGCACCATCGGTCCGACCGGGGCCAGGGTGCCGGGCCGGCCGGCGGGCGGGCGCGACGCGGTGACCTGCCCGGTCTCGGCGAAGAAGCGCTGCTGGTCGCCCTTGTAGGCCGTCTGCACGCCCCAGGGCATATACATCAGCGCCAGCGTGACGAGGCCGGTATAGGTGATCATCAGGTGGAAGGGCAGCGCCAGCACGCCCGAGACGTTGTGCGCGTCGAGCCAGCCGCGCTGCGCGGATTTGGCGTGGCGGCGGAAGGTGAAGAAGTCGGCGAAGATGCGCCGGTGCGTGATCACGCCGGAGACCAGCGCCACCAGCATGATCATGGCGCAGATGCCGACGATCCAGCGGCCCCAGAGCGGGGCCATGTGCAGCTCGAAATGGAAGCGGTAGAGGAAATCGCCGCCGCGCGTCTCGCGCACGGCGGCCGGGTTTCCGGTCTCGGGATCGAGCAGGACTTGGTTCGGCGGCAGGCCGGGGCCGTTCCGCCAGAACAGCCCCGTCAGCGGCTTCTCGGCGCTGGGCAGCGTGATGAACCACGCCCGCGCCTCCGGCGCGTGCCGCTGGAGATAGGCGACCGCCCGGTCCGCGGCCGTCGCCAGGGCCTCGGGTCCGAGATCCCTGCTCTGGCGCAGCTCGGGCTGCATCCAGCGCGAGATCTCCGGCCGGTAATAGCTCGCGGTCCCCGTGACGAAGACCGCGAACAGCACCCAGCCGACCACGAGCCCCGACCAGGCGTGCAGCCATGCCATCGACTGGCGGAAGCCGTTGCGCATGGGACGCCTCCTACCAGCGGTAGCGCAGGGTGGCGAGGACGGTGCGCGGCAGGCCGTAATAGCAGCCCGAATAGCTGAAGCAGCCCGTCACGTAGCGCTCGTCGAGAAGGTTCTGCGCGTTCACCTGCACTTGGAAGCCCGCCAGCGTCGGGGTGAGGTATTTCAGGTCGTAGCTCAGCACCGCATCGACGAGGACGCTCGGCGGCACCTTGAAGGTGTTGGCCGGATCGCCCCAGGAGGGGCCGAGATAGCGCACGCCGCCGCCGAGCCCGAGGCCGGCGAGCGCCCCGTCCGTGAAGCGGTAATCCACGAACAGCGAGGCGGTGGTGTCCGGCACCAGCACCGGCCGCCGGCCGACAAGCGGCACTTGCTGACCGGTCAAGTCATTGCTGGTCGTGCCGATGTCGCGGGTGTTGCGGATGTCGAGGAAGGAGAAGCCACCAACCAGCGAGAGGGATTCGGTGACGTTCGCCCGCGCCTCGAACTCGACGCCCTGCACGCCGACCTCGCCGGTCTGCAGGACGAAGCTGGGATTGGCCGGATCGGTGTTGGTCGCGTTCGAGCGCCGGATGTCGAAGAAGGCGGTGGTGAGCAGGATGTCGGTGCCGGGCGGCTGGTACTTGATGCCGGCCTCGTACTGGTTGCTGGTGATCGGGTCGGGGATGCGCCCGGCGGCGCCGAAGGCCGGATCGAAGATGCGGCCGTTGACGATCGGCTCGAAGGCCTCGCTGTAGGCGACGTAAGGGGCGATCCCGTTGTCGAACAGGTAGAGCAGGCTGGCCCGGCCCGTGAAGGCCTCGGCCGGCACGTCCTGGTTGGTGACGAGATTGGTGGTGAGGTTGCGGGTCGGCCCGGTCTGGCGCGCCCAGTCGTAGCGGCCGCCCAGCGTCAGGACCAGGCGGTCGAACTTGATCTGGTCCTGGAAGTAGATGCCGGTCTGCTCGGCGGTGATGCGCGCATCCGCCGTGAAGGGCACCTGCGGGATGTTCGTGAAGTAGTTGGGCGCCAGCGCGTTCAGGCTGGGCGCCGTCGGGAAGGGGCCCGAGAGGGTCCGCGTCTCGATGGAGCGGTAATCGACGCCGACGAGGGCGGTGTGCCCGAAGATGCCGGTGTCGAAGGTCGCCACGAGGTTGTTGTCGAAGGTCAGGGCGTCGATGTCGACATTCGTGCCGCCGCGCGAGCGCGCGATGATCGGCCCGCTGGTGAAGGGGCCGTTGGCGGTGTTGAAGGCGCTGTAGACGCTGCGGTAATCGCCCTGCGAGGTCAGCCAGCGCCCGGCCGAGTGGAAGCGCAGGTTCTCGTTGAAGCGGTGGTCGAACAGGTAGCTGACCGAGGCCTGCGTGCGGTCCGAGCGCTCGAAGTTGCGGTCGCCGTCGTAGAAGTCGACCGGCAGGCGGCCGACGATGCCGTTGCCGAAATTGCGCGGGAACACCGTGCCCACCGCCGGGAAGCCGCCGTAGAAGCCCGAGAAGGGATCGCGCTGGTAGTTGCCGATCACGGTGAGCTGCGTGTCGGCCGACGGCCGCCACGTCAGGCTCGGATTGATGAAGGCGCGCTCCACGCGCGTCGTCACGGCCGGCCCGTCGGCGTTCCAGCCGGAGGCGATCAGGCGGTAGGCAAACTGGTCGGCGAGCGGCCCGGCCTCGGCCGGGATCGGGCCGCCGACATCGACGCCGCCGCGCACCGTGTTGAAATCGCCGCCCTGCACGAAGATCTCGCCGTGGCGCACGAACTGGGGCACCTTCGAGACGAGGTTGACGATGCCGCCGGCCCCCGCCTGCCCGTAGAGCACCGAGGTCGGCCCCTTGATGATGTCGACGCGCTCGACCCGGTAGGGGTCGACGGTGGGGAAGGCGTCGCGGCTGCCGGGCAGCACCATCCCGTCGAGGAAGATCGGCGCCTGGAAGCCGCGGATGTAGAACTGCTCCAGCCGGGTCGAGCCCGCGCCGCCGCGCTGCTCGGTGGTGACGCTCGGCGTATAGCGCAGGGCCTGGTTGATGGTGAGGGCGTTCTGGTCCTCGATCTGCTTGCGGCCGACGACCGAGATCGATTGCGGCGTCTCGATGATCGGCGTGTCGGTCTTGGTGGCGACGGTGCTGCGGCTCGCCACGTAGCCCGGCACCGCGCCCGAGGCGCCGCCCGGCCCGTACAGGCTCCCGCCGAGGCTGCGTCCCTCGCCGGTGACGCTCAATTCGGACAGCTCGATCGCCGTCGCCGGTGCGTCCTGGGCCTGCGTCGCGGCAATGAGGCTGAGGCTACAGGTCGTCGACAGAAGGGCCAGGCACAAAGGTCCGCGGAAAAGGCATCCCAGCACATGCGCCTTCGGTGTTGCGCAAGATAGAATCATTTTAAGATGCCCTCGGCACGGCACAAGACCGGCAGATTATTTACGTTCTACATTCGCATCACGGCGATGTGATCGCGTTGATAGCGCGTTGCATGCAATTGCCAAGCACTATGTTGTGTAATTATTCTAAATTGAAGAACTTGCTTCTCTCCTCTTCCGGTTGTGCGTTCAGCTGGCCGTGAGGCTTCGCCGCTGCGCGCCGGGACGGTCGGCGAGACGCCGCAGGTCCGCCGCCTTGAACATCCCCGGCCGCTCGACTAATCGGGAAAGATGAAGCGGACCAATAGTTTAGTGTGATTATAAACTGCCGCCGCATCGGGTCTTTCCGCCCTCCGGTCCGCTGCTGGTGCGCCGGAACGCGATCGCGATGAGCGGATCCGCCACCATCCGGCTGAGCGAGCGGGCCGGGGCCGCACTGACGGGCCTGCGCCCGCTGGCGCCGTTCTTCTGCCTGTACGTCACCTTCGGCGCGACGATCGGCTTCCTTGCCGGCGGCGCCCCGCTGATCCTGCGGGCACGCGGCATGGACCTCGCCGAGGTCGGCCTGCTGCAGCTCATCAACCTGCCGGTCGGGCTCACCTTCCTGTGGGCGGCGGCGCTCGACCGCGTCCGCCTGCCGGTCCTGCCGCACCGGGTCGGCTGGATCGCGGCGGCGCAGGGGCTGACCGTCGCGCTGCTCGCCACCCTGAGCTTCGGTGAGCACTGGCCCCTGCCGGTGCTCCTGGCTCTGGCGATCGCGGCCTGCGCCTGCGTCGCGACGATGGACATCGCCCTCGAAGCCCTGGTCGTCGAGACCGTGCCGACGGAGCGGCGGGCCTTCGTCGCCTCGGCCAAGCTCTGCGGCGCCTCCCTCGGCGGCATTCTCGGCGTCGGCGTGCTGGTCGGATCCTACGACGTCCTCGGATGGCGCTTGGCGGTCCTCGCCTGCGCCGGGCTCGACGCGCTCTGCCTGCTGCCGATCCTGGCCTATCCGGAGCGGCGCCTGCGTGGGGCCGGCGGCGCGCCCGAGCGGTGGTCCGGCTCGTTCGCGCGCCTGCGTGCCCTCGTGTCGCGCATCCTGGTGCTCGGCGCCTACTTCGCCGCCTCCTATCTGCTGGCCGGGCCGAACACCCTGGCTCTGCTCGACCTCGGGGTCTCGTTGCAGCAGGTCGGCTTCCTGACCGGAAGCGTCCTGCCGGGGGTCAATCTCGTGATGGCCCTGGTGGCCGGCGGCCTCGCCGCGCGCTTCGGAACCGTGCGGCTGATCCTGGTCGGCGGGTTCGGATGTCTCGCCTCGGGTGGCCTCATGGCCGCCGCCTGCGCCGCCGCAGCGCCCGGCCCCGCCGTCGCTGCCGCCATCCTCAACTTCGTGTGCGGCGGCCTCCTCGGCGTTCCGGTGTTCAACATGATCTATCGCTGGGCGCAGGGTCCACGGCCCGCCACGGACTACGCGCTCCTGTTCGGCGCGGCCTTCTTCGCGGCGATGCCCCTGCGCGTGGCCGCACCGGCGCTTGCGGGCTGGGCCGGCTGGGCGGCCTATTTCCTCGCCGCGATGCCGGTCTATGCCGCCTCCGTCGCCTGGCTCGCCGTGGCGGTCGCGCGGACGCCGCCCGCGGGCCGCGAGCGTACGCGATGATCGCGGATGTCGCCCGGCGCGTGCCCGACTCGCTCCGGGCCTATCGCGACGGGGTCGCCGCCGGGCCCGGCGGTCCGGCCTCGGTGCCCCTTGTCGCGCTGCGCGACCCGGCCGTGTTCGACGCCGCGCTGTCGGCCTTCGGCGCGGGGCTCGGTGCGGTCTCCGCAGGGGTCGATCGCCGCGCCCTGGTCTCGTACTGGAGCCAGTTCTACTTCGCCGCCCTGGCCACCCCGGCCCTGACCGCGCTGGTGCGGCTCGGGCGCCCCCTGCCGCTCGCCTTCGACACGACGAGCCTCGAACTCGATGCGCAGGGGCGTCCCCTGCGCCTGCTCGTGGAACCCGACGCGCCGGATCAGGCGCCGGGCCTCGCGGGATTGATCGCGGAGCACCTGCATCCCTTCGTGGATCTCTGCCACGCCCGCTGCGGGCTTGCGCCCCGGGTCCTGTGGGGCAATGCCGCGGTCATCTTCGACCATGTCGCGCGGGAGCTCGGGGAGACGGATGCGCCGGCCTGCGCCGAGATCGGCGCCTGCCTCGGTTGGTGCCCGGGGCCGGCTTGCGCTAAAGCGCTCTCCGCCGACGTGGAGGCCGGTTCGGCGCAAGAGAGCGCTCCTCAAGCGCTCTCCGCCGACGTGGAGGCCGGTTCGGCCTCGGGCGGCGCGTCACGACAAAGGCCGAAAGACGTGATCCGGTCGGATCGCGGCGGGCACGGCTCCGGCAGCCCGCTCGCCCGGGCCCTGTGCGCCGGCCCCTCCGGCTGCCGGCGGCGCACCTGCTGCCTGCGCCAACGCCTGCCGGGCGTTCCGTCCTGCGGAGCGCTCTGTCCCCTCGAATGCGCGACCGGTCGCTGTCCCGAATCCCGATGCTGAAGGCCTTCCTCGCCTATTACCGGCCGCACCGGACGCTGTTCCTGGTGGATTTCGGCTGCGCCGTGCTCTCGGGCCTGCTCGAACTCGGCTTTCCGCTGGCCGTGAAGGCGTTCGTGGACCGGCTCCTGCCCCAGCAGGATTGGGGGCTGATCGTGCTGGCCGCGGCCGGCCTCGCGGCTCTCTACGTCGCCAATGCGGGCCTGATGGTCGTCGTCACCTATTGGGGCCACGTGCTCGGCATCAACATCGAGACCACGATGCGGGCGCGGGCCTTCGACCACCTGCAGAAGCTCTCCTTCCGCTTCTACGACAGCCAGAAGACCGGGCACCTCGTCGCCCGCGTGACGAAGGATCTCGAGGAGATCGGCGAGGTCGCCCATCATGGGCCGGAGGACCTGTTCATCGCGGTGATGACGCTGTTCGGCGCCTTCGGCCTGATGATCTGGGTGCATTCGCCGCTCGCCCTGATGACGGCGGCGATCCTGCCGGTGATCGCCTTCGTGACGCTGCGCTACGGCGGGCGCATGACCCGCAACTGGCAGGCCCAGTACGGCCGCGTCGGCGCCTTCAACGCCCGCATTGAGGAGAATGTCGGCGGCGTGCGCGTGGTGCGCGCCTTCGCCAACGAGGCGCATGAGCGCGCGCTCTTCGCGGCCGACAACCAGCGCTACCGCGCCACCAAGCTCGAGGCCTACCGCATCATGGCGGCGAGCCTGTCGATCAACTATCTCGGCATGCGCCTCGTCCAGATCGTGGTGCTGCTGGGCGGCGCCGCCTTCGTGGTGCGCGGCGATCTCACCGCGGGCGGCTTCGTCGGCTTCCTGCTGCTGGTCGGCGTGTTCTACCGGCCGCTGGAGAAGATCGGTGCGGTGGTCGAGACCTATCCGAAGGGCATCGCCGGGTTCCGGCGCTATATGGGTCTGCTCGGCACCGAGCCCGACATCGTCGACCGGCCGGACGCGGTCGCGGCCGGGGCCTTGCGCGGCGACATCCGCTTCGAGGACGTCTCCTTCGGCTACAGCCCGGATCGGCCGGTCCTCGCGGGGCTCAACCTCGCGGTCGGCGCGGGGGAGACGGTGGCGCTCGTCGGCCCCTCGGGCGCCGGCAAGACCACGCTCTGCTCGCTGATCCCGCGCTTCTACGAGGTCGAGGCCGGACGCATCACGATCGACGGGCGCGACATCCGCGCCTACACGCTCGCATCCCTCCGCGGGCAGATCGGCATCGTGCAGCAGGACGTGTTCCTGTTCGCCGGCACGATCCGCGAGAACATCGCCTATGGCCGGCTCGACGCCAGCGAGGCCGAGATCCTGGAGGCGGCCCGGCGCGCCCGCCTCGGCGACCTGATCGCGGGGCTGCCCGACGGGCTCGACACCGTGGTCGGCGAGCGCGGCGTGAAGCTCTCCGGCGGGCAGAAGCAGCGCCTCGCCATCGCGCGGGTGTTCCTGAAGAACCCGCCGATCTTGATCCTCGACGAGGCGACCTCGGCGCTCGACACCGAGACCGAGCGGGAGATCCAGGCGGCGCTCGCCGATCTCGCCATTGGCCGGACCACCCTGGTCATCGCGCATCGCCTCGCCACGGTTCGGCACGCCGACCGCATCGTGGTGGTGACGCAGGACGGCGTCGTCGAGGAGGGACGGCACGAGGCGCTGCTGGCGGCGGGCGGCTATTACCGGCGCCTGCATGCCGCTCAATTCGCCGCGGCCGGCGCGGACGTGCCGCGGACCGCCGCCGAGTAGGCGGCGGATCCCGCGCTACCAGCCGTTGATCCGGGGCCAGATCGCGGAGACGCGGCCGCCCTCGTCGAGGACGTGGTAGCGGTCGTGCTGCGCGCCGGTGGCGCAGGCATGGTTCGGCAGGATGCGGATCCGCGATCCGACCGGCAGGTCGGGCAGGGCGGCCTTGGCGCCGCGCCGGAGCGCCACGATGCCGTGCTCCTGGTTGGCGTCGGCGACGATGAGATCCGGGTAGGGCCGCCCCGACAGGTCGCAGACCAGACCGTAGCCCTGGTCCACGGCCTGCTTGGCCGTGCCGCGGTCGCGCGACAGCGCCATCCAGCCGGCATCGACGATGATCCAGCCCTTCGCCCGCTGGTGCCCGATCACGGTGGCGAGCACCGAGAGGGCGATGTCCTCCACCGCCACCGCGCCGGTGCCGGCCTGGTACAGGTCGCCGAACATGAAGACGCCGGCCCGCATCTCGGTGACGCCGGTGAGGTCGCGAGCGAAGCGTGCCGTCGGGGTCGAGCCGACGCTGACCACGGGGCAGGGCAGCCCTGCGCCCCGTAAGGTATCCGCCGCCGTCACCGCCGCGCGGCGCTCGGCCTCGGCGGCCGCCGCGAGCGCCTCGGGATCGCTGAGGGCGTAGCTGTCGCCCGCATGGAGCAGCACGCCGCGCAGGGCGGCGCCCCCCTCCGTCAGGCCCCGGCCGAGCGCCACGAGTGCCGCCGCGTCGCCGGGCGCGACGCCCGAGCGGTGGCCGTCGGCATCCACCTCGATCAGGACCGGCAAGGCATCGCCGGTGGTCCGGGCCTGCGCCGCCACGGCCTCGGCCTGTTCCGGGCTGTCGAGGATGACGGCGAGGTCGATGCCGCGCGCCCGCAGGGCCGAGACGCGGGCGAGCTTCGCCGGGGCGATGCCGACCCCGTAGATCATGTCGCGCACCCCGCCCTCGGCGAAATACTCCGCCTCGCGCAACGTGGAGACCATGGCGGGGCCTTCGGGCGCCGTCATGGCGATGCGGGCCACGTCGAGGGATTTGGCGGTCTTGAGATGCGGCCGGAAGGCAACGCCGAGGCCGGTCAGGTGCGCGCGCATCCGGTCCACATTCGCCCGGACCTTCGCCGCATCGAGGAGGAGGCAGGGCGTCTGCAGCGCGTCCCGCCTCGGATCGGCCGGGAGGTCTGACCGCGCCGCGTGATCGGGTTCGTTGGACTGCATGCCTCTGTCTCTCCGCCGCGGGGACCGCCGCGCCAGAGATCATGGTGGCGCGCGAATGGCCACCCGCATCCGCCACGCCCGGTCGTCAATCCGGGCCTGATGTCGGGACCGGATGAGCCGCCGTCAGCCCGGCCCGGCCGCCGCGCGCTCCAGGGCCGCGATGTCGAGCTTCACCATGCCCTGCATGGCCGTGAAGGCCCGGGACGAGACCCCGGGATCGGGATCGGCGAGGAGGCGCAGCATGGCCTCGGGCACGATCTGCCAGGGCACGCCCCAGCGGTCGCGCAGCCAGCCGCAGGCGATCTCCTGGCCGCCATCGGCGGTGAGGGCGTCCCAGAGACGGTCCACCTCGGCCTGGTCGGCGCAGGTGACCGAGATCGAGGCGGCCGTCCCGTAATCGGCCGCCATGCCGCCGTTGAGCGCCTGGTAGCTCTGCCCGCCCAGCGTGAAGGCGAGCAGGATCGCGTCGCCGGTCTGGCCGCCCGGCCAGGGACCCGGCGCGCGCTGGATGTGATCGATCCTGGAATCCGGCACGAGCGAGACGTAGAGGCGGACCGCCGCCTCGGCGTCCCGGTCGAACCAGAGGCAGGTGCTGACCTTCGGCATGTGTCGTTCCGTCCTGTTCGAGGATGGGACCGGGATCCGATCCCGTCAGAGGGTCGCGACGAGGTCCGCGAGCTGGTCGGCGCAGCGGCCCCAGCCCTCGTGGAAGCCCATGGCCTCGTGCGCCGCGCGGTCCTCCGCCGTCCAGTGCAGCGCCCGCGCCGTGTAGCGGGTGCCACCCTCCACCGGCTCGAAGGTGATGATCCCGGTGAAGAAGGGCTTGGCCGACGGTTCCCAGGCGCGGGTATAGGCGTCGGTGAAGACGAGGCGCGCGTTCTCCTCCACTTCGAGATAGACGCCCGTGCTCGGGAACTCGGTGCCATCCGGCCCGCGCATGACGATGCGGCTGGAGCCGCCGGGGCGCGGATCGGTCTCGGCCTCGGCCACCGACCAGGGCTTCGGGGCGAACCAGCGCTGCAGGAGCGCCGGCTCGGTCCAGGCCCGGTAGAGGGCGGCGGGGGAGGCGGGGATGATGCGCGTCAGGACGAGTTCGCGCGCGCTCGGATCGGTCATGGTCGGCCTCGTCGGGTTTGGGGGGCGCGTCAGCGCTTCTGCTGGTTCATGGCCCAGAGGACGCCGAACGGGTCGCGAAGCTGGCCGTAGCGGTCGCCCCAGAACATCTCGGTGGGCGGCATCACCGCGGTCGCCCCGGCCTCGACGGCGCGGGCGTAGCGGGCGTCGATCTCGTCCACCATCAGCGTCAGGTTGAAGCCCTGGGGATCCCGGAACGGGTGGCCGTGCTCCGGATAGGCGTCGCTCAGCATCAGCGACGAGCCGTTCACGTGGAGGTGGACATGCATCGTCCGGCCCTGCTCGTCGGCGGGCATGGCCGTGACGGTCTCGGCGCCGAAGGCGCGGGCGTAGAACTCGGCGGCCTTCAGGGCGCCGTCCACGGTCAGGTAGGCGACGAGGCCGCCCTTCACGGGGGCTGGCGCGGTCTCGGGATTCTGGCTCATGCGGGTCCTCTCCTCCTCGGCCGCATCCCCTGGTTTCCTTGCGGCCTCACCCCAAGGACGCGCGGGCCGGGCGGCCCCCGACACCCGCGCGGATCTTTTTTTCCAGGGTCGCTCGGCGTCCCGGCTCAGCCGGTCGAGCTGCATGCGGATATGGGCGGCCTCGGCCGCGGTGCCGGCGAGCGCGATCGCCCGGCCCATCGCCGCGCGCGCCTCCCCGTCCCGGCCAAGCTGCATGAGCAGGGCGCCGCGCAGGCCGTGGAAGTGGAAATAGCCGTTGAGCGACTTGGCCAGCGGTTCGACGCGGGCGAGCCCCGCCGCAGGGCCGCCGATCTTGGCGGTCGCGACCGCGCGGTTGAGACTCACCACCGGCGAGGGCTGCAACCGCTCCAGCGTCGCATAGAGCGCGTCGATTCCCGCCCAGTCGGTTTCCTGCGGGCGTGCCGCGCGAGCGTGCAGGGCGGCAATCGCGGCCTGGACCTGGTAGGGGCCCGGCGCCCGGTGGCGCATCGCCTTGTCCACGAGGGCGAGCCCCTCCGCAATCATCGGCCGGCGCCAGAGGCCGCGGTCCTGGTCGTCGAGGAGGATGATGGCGCCCTCGGCGTCGAATCGCGCCGGCGTGCGGGCATGCTGGAGGAGCATCAGGGCCATCAGCCCCATCACCTCCGGGTCGCTGCCGAACAGGCGCAGGAGCAGGCGCCCGAGGCGGATCGCCTCCTCGCAGAGCGCCGCCCGCTCCGTGCCGGTCCCTGCGGAATAGCCGGCGTTGAAGACGAGGTAGACCATGGCCGAGACCGTGCCGAGCCGCTCTGCGCGCTCGGCCGGCCCCGGCGCCTCGTAGGGCACCGCGCTGCGCGCGATTCGCCCCTTGGCGCGGGTGATGCGCTGCTCCATCGCGGCCTCCGAGGCGAGGAAGGCGCGGGCGATGCGCGCGACGCTCAGGCCGGAGACGATGCGCAGGGCCAATGCGATCTGCTGCGTTGCCGGAAGCTCCGGATGGCAGCAGATGAAGAGCAGCCGCAGGATGTCGTCGCGATAGGCGGAGGCATCCATCCGCTCGGCGAGCGCCGCCTCGGCGTCGTCGCGGTCGGACAGGGCCTCCTCGGGCGGCAGCGGCGTCTCCCGGACACGGCGACGCTTGCCGTCGAGGGCGGCGTTGCGGCCGACCAGGATCAGCCAGGCGGCGGCGTCCCGCGGCGGCCCGGTGCGTGGCCAGGTCCGCAGGGCGCGCAGGACCGCTTCGTGATAGGCCTCCTCGGCCGTGTCGAGGTCGCGGAAGGCGCGGAGCAGAGCCGCGATGACCCGCGGGCGGGACGCGGCGAGCGCCGCCGCGATCCAGGCGCTGTCGGGATCGGTCGCGCTCATCCCGCAGCCTTGCGCGGGTCGGGCATCCGCGGATCTGGGTTGTAGAGCAGGACCGGCCGCAGCTCGTAGGCGCCGCCGGGATTGGCAGCGGCGAGGTCGCGGGCGATGGCGAGCGCCTCGTCGAGATCGGCGACGTCCACCACGTAGAAGCCGAGCAGCTGCTCCTTGGTCTCGGCGAAGGGGCCGTCGATCACGAGCGGCGGCTCGCCGCCCTTGCGCAGGGTGGTGGCGGCGGTGGTCGGCAGGAGGCGTAAGGATGGCCCGAGCTTGCCCTGGCGCTCCAGCCGCTCGTGCACGGTCCCGAGCCGGGCCATGACGGCAGCATCCTCCGCCTCGGTCCAGGCGGCGACGACGTCTTCGTCCTTGTAGCAGAGGATGGCGTAGAGCATGCGGTCTCCTTCCCCGGGCGAGGACACGGATCGCCGACGGGATCCGACAGGGGCGGGACGACTTTTTTGCGCGGGCGGGCGTGATTCGTCACGGGGCCGGGGGAGCCTGCGCTCCCCCTCGAGCCCTTCAGTTCTTCAGCCCGGCTGCCTCGAGACGGGCGGCGAGCCGCGGATACACTGTGAGGGCGTTGCCGGCGTAGATCCTCGCTCGGTCGGCCTCGGAGATCGCGGCGGCCTCGACGTAGCGCTTGGTGTCGTCGTAGGCGTGGCCGGTCTCGGGATCGATCCCGTTCACCGCCCCGACCATCTCGGAGGCGAACAGCACGTTCTCGCGCGGCACGACCTTGAGCAGCAGGTCGATGCCGGGCTGATGGTAGACGCAGGTGTCGAAGTAGACGTTGCGCATCAGCTCCGACAGAGGTGGGCGCTTCATGTCCTGCGCCAGCCCTCGGTAGCGGCCCCAATGATAGGGCACCGCACCGCCGCCATGGGGGATGATCAGGCGCAGCGTCGGGAAGTCCTTGAACAGGTCCGAGGTGACGAACTGCATGAAGGCGGAGGTGTCGCCGTTGATGTAATGCGCCCCCGTCGCGTGGAAATTGCGGTTGGCCGAGGCGCTGACATGGACCATGCCCGGCACGTCGAGCTCGACCATCTTCTCCCAGAGCGGGTACCAGAAGCGGTCGGAGAGCGGCGGATCGGTCCAGAAGCCGCCCGACGGGTCCGGGTTGACGTTGCAGCCGACGAAGCCGAGCTCCTTCACGCAGCGCTCCAGCTCGGCCGTGCAGTTCTTCGGCGAGACGCCCGGCGTCTGCGGCAGCTGGCAGACGCCCACGAAGTTCTGCGGCATCAGGCTCGCCACGCGGTGGATCATGTCGTTCGACACGATCGACCAGTCGAGGCTGGTGCGCGCGTTGCCGATATGGTGGCCCATGCCGCCGGCCCGCGGCGAGAACAGGGCGAGCGAGATGCCGCGCTCGGACTGGAGCTTGAGCTGGCGCCCGCTCACGCTCGCCCGCACCTCGTCGTCGCTGACCCTGAGGTCGGAGGGGGAGGGCGACTGGGCGGGATCGTTGATCGCGTCGATCTGGCGCTTGCGCCAGGCGAGCATCGCGGGCGGCTCGGTGGTGTAGTGCCCGTGGCAATCGATCACGAGGCCGGTGTAGCGCGCGGGCTCGGCCCTTGCCGCGGCGGGCGCGGCGGCCAGCGCCGCGGCGCCGAGCCCGGCAAGGCCGCGCATGAAGCCGCGGCGCGGCAGGCAGCACGGGCAGGCCGCGCCCAAGACGGGATCGGACGCGGCGATCATCGCTTGTCCCCCTCCAGGGCGGCGCGCTTGCGCAGCACCATGTCACCCCGGAACAGGAATTTCTGCGCCCGTTTGCCGGTGTCGACCTCGGTGGTGAAGACGTTGCCCTTCGAATCGACCGCGAGGTTGTGGACCCAGTGGAAGTCGCCGGCCTGCCGGCCGTTGCGGCCGAAGCGGCCGAGCACCTCGCCGGTGTCGCGGCTCAGCGTGCGCACCTCGTTGTTGGCGCCGTCCGCGTTGAGCAGGTAGCTCTGGCGCTCGTCCGGCCAGAGGGCCAGCTCCCAGACAGCGCCGTTGGCGCGCGTGCCCTTCTCGACGAACATCTCCTTCACGAAGCTGCCATCCTTGTTGAACACCTGGATGCGGTTGTTCGTGCGGTCGCAGACGTAGACGAGGCCGTCGCGGGCAATCTGCACGCAGTGGACCGGGTTGCGGAACTGCGTGGCGGGGGCCGCCGCCGGATCGTAGGGGCCGA
The DNA here is from genome assembly GCF_902141845.1 of Methylobacterium symbioticum. Classification (GTDB taxonomy): domain Bacteria; phylum Pseudomonadota; class Alphaproteobacteria; order Rhizobiales; family Beijerinckiaceae; genus Methylobacterium; species Methylobacterium symbioticum. Next base: position 94,310 of record NZ_CABFPH010000009.1, read on the forward strand.
GCTTCTCGTCGGTCGGCGGCTTGCCGTAGGCGCCCCACATCCGCTTGAACGCGCCGGTCTCGGCGTCGAATACGATGATGCGGTGGTTGTAGTAGCCGTCGGCCACGTAGAGTTCGTTCGTCGCAGGGTCGACCATCATGCCGGCCGGCTTGCCGAGGCGGGTCGTGTCCTGGCTGTCGGTCTGCGGGCCCTGCTTGCCGATCTGCAGCACGAAGCGGCCGTCCTGCGTGAACTTCAGGATCTGTCCGTCGGTGTCGCCATTGCCCGCGAGCCAGACGAAGCCCTTGTGGTCGATGTGGATGCCATGCTCGTTCTGCGGCCACTGATAGCCCTCGCCGGGGCCGCCCCAGGACTTGATCAGGGTCCCGGCCTGATCGAAGACCAGAACCGGCGGGGCCGGCTTGCAGCATTTCGTGCGGGGCGGATCGAGGCTCGCGGCCTTCTCGTCGTCGGTGAGGGTGCGCGGGCGCTGCACCACCCAGACATTGTCCTGCGCATCCACCGCGACGCCCGCGGCCTGCCCCATGATCCAGTCGTTCGGCAGGCGTTTGGGCCAGGCCGGGTCGACCTCGAAGCGCAGGGGTTCCTCGGCCAGCGCCGGTCCCACGAGGGCCAGCATGGCGGCAGCCGCCAGCGGACGCAGAGCGCGTCGCAGCATCAGGTATCCTCCCTCGATCCTATTGTGGCGTGATCGTTTTTCGGGATGTCCATTAGGGCGCGGCAGGGTCGTGCGTGTCCAGCCGAGGGGGCTGCCGATGGGCTCTCTTCGGCGACGCTTCGCGCCGGATGTCTCCCCCTGAGGCTTCGGCCGGGACCGAAGCGTCGGGGCGTGATCGGGCGGAGGAGGGGGCGTAATCTGCGCCCATGACGACCGCCGCGAGCCTTGCCGCAACCGCCGCCCTGGTCGGCGATCCCGCCCGCGCCGCCATGCTCGGCGCGCTCCTCGACGGGCTGGCGCTCACCGCCACCGAACTCGCCATCACCGCCGGGATCACGGCGCAGACCGCGAGCGGGCATCTCGGCCGGCTGGTGGAGGGGCGCCTGCTCGGGGTCGCCCGCCAGGGGCGCCACCGCTACTTCCGCCTCGCCTCGCCGGAGGTCGCGCGTATGCTGGAGAGCATCCTCGTGGCCGGAGCCGAGCCCTGGCCGGAGCCGAGCCGGGCGACGCCGAGGATCAGCCCGGCTCTCCGCGAGGCCCGAACCTGTTACGACCATCTCGCCGGGCGGCTCGGGGTCGGGCTTGCCGACGCGCTGGTGGCGCGCGGACTGATCGTGCTCGGCGAGGAGGCCGGCGAGGCGACCGAGGCGGGCCGCGCGTGGCTCGCGGCGTTCGGCCTGCCCGTGGCGCCCGCGCGCACGCGGCGCCTGTTCTGCCGGCCCTGCCTCGACTGGAGCGAGCGGCGCCCGCACCTTGCCGGAACGCTCGGTGCCGCCCTCTGCCGCCGCTGCGAGGATCTCGGCTGGATCGCCCGGGTCCGGGGCAGCCGGGCGGTCTCGGTCACCCCGGCCGGCCGGCGCGGCTTCGCGGAGGCGTTCGGGCTTGTGCTGCCGGACGACCGGAACTCCGGAGGGACCGGGCCTTCCGGCGGGGTCTGGGGGCGATCCCAGGGCGTCGGCGCTCAGGTCCCGCAGAAGGTCCGGTAGCCGACGCCCCGGTCGGCCGGCGGCTCGGCATAGGCGGCGGCGTCCGGCTGGTCGTCGTAGGGATGCGCGAGGACGGCCAGCATCCGCTCGAACGGGGCGAAGTCGTCACGCTCGACGGCCGCCGCGATCATCGCCTCGACCTGATGGTTGCGCGGGATGAAGGCCGGATTGACCGCCCGCATGGCGCGGGCCGTCTCGGCCCCGTCCCGCTGCTCCTGCCCGAGGCGCTGGCGCCAGCGCGCCGCCCAGTCGTCGTAGGCGGTCGGGTCGACGAAGAGGTCGCGCACCGTCCCGTCCGCCTCGGGCCGCGCGGCGGCGGCGCAGAGGTTGCGGAAGGTCAGGGTGAAGTCGGCCTGATTCTCGGCCATGCGCTTGAGGAGATCGCCTGCGAGCGCGGCGTCGTCCTCGCGCAGGTCGGCGAGCCCGATCTTGCGGCCGAGCCCGCCGTGATAGGCCGCCTCGAAGCGCGGCCCGAAGCCCTCCAGCACGCGCTCCGCCTCGGCCACCGCCTCGCCCTCGTCCGCGGCGAGGAGCGGCAGCAGGGCCTCGGCGAGGCGGGCCAGGTTCCACAGGGCGATGCGCGGCTGGTTGCCGTAGGCGTAGCGCCCGTGCTGATCGATGGAGCTGAAGGCGGTGCGCGGGTCGTAGACGTCGAGGAAGGCACAGGGACCGTAATCGATCGTCTCCCCGGCCACCGACATGTTGTCGGTGTTCATCACGCCGTGGACGAAGCCGACCAGCAGCCAGCGCGCCACCAGCTCGGCCTGGCGCGCCACGACGCCCGCGAGGAGGGCGCTATAGGGGTTCTCGGCCTGCGCCGCCTCCGGGTCGTGCCGGGCGAGGACGTGGTCGGCGAGGGTGCGCAGGCCCTCGACATCGCCGCGGGCGGAGAAGAACTGGAAGGTGCCGACGCGGATGTGGCTCGACGCCACGCGGGTCAGCACGGCGCCGGGCAGAAAGGTCTCGCGCGCGACGTGCTCGCCGGTAGAGACCGCGGCGAGCGCCCGGGTGGTCGGGATGCCGAGGGCCGCCATCGCCTCGCTGACGAGGTATTCGCGCAGGACCGGCCCGAGCGCCGCCCGGCCGTCCGCGTGGCGGGAGAAGGGCGTCGGCCCCGAGCCCTTGAGCTGGATGTCGCGGCGCCCGTCCCGGCCGATCACCTCGCCGAGCAGGATCGCCCGCCCGTCCCCGAGCTGCGGCACGAAGTTGCCGAACTGGTGCCCGGCATAGGCTGCGGCGAGCGGCTCGGCCCCCTCGGGCAGGCGGTTGCCGGCGAGCGCGGCGACGCCGTCCGGGCTCGCGAGCCAATCGGCATCGAGCCCGAGATCACGCGCGAGCGCACGGTTGAGCTGGATCAGCCGCGGCCGCTCGACGGGCGTCGGCGCGAGCCGCGCGTGGAAGCGGGCCGGCAGGCGGGCATAGCTGTTGTCGAAGGCGATGGGGGCCGTCATGCGCGGGCAGGGTCCTCGAAATCGGTCTTGAGGCGAACGGATGCGGGCGCCTCCGGTTCACGCATGGGAGATCTCGTGTTCGATCCGGCTACCGCGATCCGGCGGTCCGCGATAGGCTTGGCCCCTGCCGGTCGGGGATGGACGCCGTGCGACGCCTCATGAAGTTCCTCCATACGATGGGGGCGATCGGCCTGATGGGCGCGATGGCGGCGCTGCTCGTCCTGCTCAGCGTCGCGCCGCCGCCGTCCTCGCTCGCCGGCTACGCCCTGATCCGGGGCGCGATGGGCGCTATCGCCACCTGGATCTTCCTGCCCTCGCTCGCCCTCGTGCTCCTCGCCGGCCTGCTCGCCATCGCCGTGCATCGGGGCTTCCACAGCGCCGGCTGGGCCTGGGTCAAGCTCGCCACCGGCATCCTGATCTTCGAGGGCGGCTTCGTCGGGATCCAGGGCCCGATGCAGGAGGAGGCCAAGCGCAGCGCCGCCGCGCTCGCCGGCCAGGCCGATCCGGCGACGCTCGCCGCGTCGCTGGGCCCGGAGCGCAACACGCTCTGGGTGCTGCTCGCTGTGGCGACCGCCAATGTCGTGCTCGGGGTGTGGCGTCCGCGGATCGGCCTGCGGATCCGGTAGAGCGCTCTCCATCGCCGTGGATGCCGGTTCGACGCAAGCGAGCGCGCCACGACAAGGGGTGGCAGTCGATCGGATTCGCCTCCGAAGACTTCAGCCCGCGAGGGCGGCCTGTTCCTGCACGAAGGCGTTCATCGCATCCGCGACGACACGGTTCAGGAGCGCGGCCCGCCGCTCGTGCTGCAGGATGCGCCGCGCCGCGGTGCGGGCAGTGGCCGCGCGCAGCGCCCCGTGGGGCATGCCGTCGCGGAGCGCCACCCAGGCGAGCGCCCGGAGCTGCCGGGCATGCGCGATCGCCTGCCTGCGGCGCTCCTCTACGCCGTCGGTCTCGGTCCGGGTCTCATGAAGTGCAACGACGGCCATGGAAGCGCGCCTCCACGCTTGGCAGCCCAGTGTCTCGATATGAGACGGACACTGCCACGCTTTTGTCACTGTGGCAAGATTGCGGCCAAGATCGGGCGACGATTTGTACGCACCCCGGCGGCACAGGCGTCCCGGAACGAGGCAGTCTCGGGGGCGCCTCCGTGCGGAACGGCGCGGTCCGGGCCGTTGCCTGCGCTGGCCGGTGTGTGGCTCCGGGACACGCGACACCGGCCGCCCGCCCGTCCATGATACGGCCAAGGTCCTGCGACGGGATGAGGGATCGGTGGGGAGGAAGCGCATGACCGTCCTCAGAGCGGCCTGCCTCGCAGGCCTCCTGCTCGCTGCCGGTGCCGCCTATCTCGGCTGGGCGCTGACGAGCGAGAGCGGCTACGCGTCGGGCGGCCGCGCCATCAAGGCGCGCTACGGCTACCTGTCCATGCCCCATGTCGAGCGCCAGAGCCTGCGCAAGCTCGCGCTGATGAAGGCGGCAGCGACCTGCGAGTGGGAACTCAACGAGGCGTTCTGGGACCGGGTCTACGGGCTCTATGTCGGCGATGCGCGCGGCGTGCGCGCCGCCGTGTTCGACACCCTGCTGGCGGATCAGGAGCGCTACTTTCGGGCCGATCCCGACCACAGCCGCTGCCGGGCCGCCTGGACGCGCTTCGGCACGCAGGGCGCCGACCTGCCCGGCATCCTGCGCGTGTCCGGAGGGGCCGCGCAGGAGCCCGCCGGGCCGCGCGTTCGCGGCGCCGAGGCGGCCTCCGGCCACTAGAGCCGCGCTCGATCGCGTTGCGACGGGGCGCGGCTCCAAGCCTGTGTTGTCACGCGCTCTCTGACGCCGAACCGGCATCCACGTCGGCTTGAGAGCGCTCTCGCCGGCTCAGAACGAGGCGCGCACCCCGCCGAACACCGCCCGTCCGACCCCGGGATAGAACGCCACCGGTGCCGTGGCCGAGGCCGCCGCGTTGGCGAGCACCGAGATGTCCGAGACGTAGCGCGCATCCGTCAGGTTGCGGGCATCCACGAAGAGCGAGACGCCGTTGGCGAAGTCGATCCCCGTCTGCAGATTGAAGAGCGCGTAGCCCGGCACCTTCAGGGTGTTGGCGTGGTCGGCGAAGGCGCCCTGCGGCACCCAGTCCACCGAGGGGCTGATGTAGAAGCCGCTCGGATGGGCGTAGCTCACCACGGTGCGCAGCACGTCCTGCGGGATGCCGGCGATCCGGTTCGAGCCGTAGACGGGGTCGCGCACGAAGCGGAAATCGTTGTGCGTCCAGATCTGGGTGACGCTCAGGGTGTCGCCGATGCCGGAGAGGTCGCGGGCGATGTCGAGGCCGATGGCGGCCTCGACGCCCTGGTGCCGGCTGCGCGGCGCGTTGAAGGTCGCGGCCGGCAGGTTGATCGCGGCGCCGGACGCCGTGTTGAAGTTGATCAACTCGTCGCGGATCTCGGCCCTGTAGAGCGTCACGTCGAAGCTGAGCCGGTCGACGCGCCCGCGTGCGCCCGCCTCGTAGGTCCAGGCGCGCTGGGCCTGGAGCGGCACGAAGGTGGTGCGGAGCGTGTTCGTCTGCACGAGGTCGGAGAAGTCCGGCACGTCGCGCGAGCGGGTGATGTCGCCGAAGACCTGGATCTCGGGCCGCGGCTGCCAGAGCAGGCCGATCTTGGGGTTCACGCCCTCGTAGGTCGTGTTGGCGAACTGCACGTTGGGGCTGGCGGCGAGGCCGCCCTTGTTGCTGTAGGTGCGGTTCGAGGAGAACAGCTTGACGCCGGTCATCAGCGCCACGTCCCGCAGGAACCAGAACCGGTTCTCGCCATAGGCCTCGTAGTTCGCTGCGCTCTGGAGCGCATTCAGCGTCTGCGTGCCGCGGTTGCCGGCGATGTTCACGAATTGCCGCGCCGCGTTCTGCCCGGCGAAGGCGCGCAGGCCCAGGATCGTGTCGTTGCGAAACCCCCCGATCTCGAAGGTGCCGGCCCAGTGCGGGCTGATGCCGTAGGTCCAGCCGTCCTGGTCGATCACCTGGAAGATCGGGTGGTAGAGCGATTTGTGGATCGCCCAGCTGTCGATGTCGAGCTTGCCGACATCGAGCACGAAGGAGGTGCGGTTGGCGATGCGTTCGGCCTCGACCTGCCGCGACTGGTTCTGGGTGATCGCAGTCGGGTTCGCTCGGGTCGGGTTGTTGAAGACGTCCGCGAGGTTCAGCGTGCCGGGCAGCTTCTGGTCGGTGAGGAACACGCCCGCGTAGAAGCGGGTCTCGACGCCCGGCGCGATTTGGTAGCCGAGATTGGCGTTGAAGTTCTGGGTGCGCTGGGTCTCGTGGGCCCGGTAGCTGTCCGCGTTCGTGATCGTGCCGTTGAGCAGCACATCGACTGGCCCGGAGATGCGCGAGACCTGGAAGCTCTCGCGGATCGTGTTGAAGGCGCCGCCGTCGATGCGCAGGATGTTGGGCGCGAGCGCGGTATAGGCGGTGGGCGTCACGAAATTGACCGCGCCGCCGAGGGTGGTGGCGCCGAAGGTGAGGGCGTTGCCGCCCTTGTAGACCTCGACCGAGCGTAAGGAGAGCGGATCGATCTGGTAGAAATCGCCGCTGCCATCGGCGAGGTTCACCGGGATGCCATCCTGCAGGAGTTCGAGGCCGCGCAGGTGGAAGCCGCGGCTGATGCCGGAGCCGCGGATCGAGAGCCGCAATTCCTGCCCGTAGCGGTTCTGCACGAAGACGCCGGGCGTATCCTTGAGGACGTCGCGCAGGGTGTTGGCGTAGCGGTTCTGGATGCTCGCCGCGTCGATGAAGGCGACCGAGCCGACGGTCGCGTTCACGGCGGCGCGCTGCTCGGCGACGCTCGGCACCGTGGCCGAGCCGCGGGGCACCGCGCCGCCGGCGCCGGAGACGGAGAGTTCGGAGAGCTCGACCGCGGCGGCGGCCTGCGCCAGGGCGGGGGCGGGGAGGACGAGCGGCAGGAGGAGGGCGGCGAGCGCCGGGGGCGCGCCGCGAGGCGGAAACGGCATGGACGGACTCCGGACGGGCCTCGGCTCGCGGGCGGGCACGCGTCGACAGAGGGAAGGGTGAGCGCGCGGCGCAAAGCCGCGCGGCAGG